>CAVTLI010000002.1:0-656711 GCA_963735585.1 uncultured Gaiellaceae bacterium
CTGATGGACGCAGCCAGCTCACCTACAACGGGCACCCGCTCTACACATTCGTGAACGACAAGAAGCCGGGCGACACGAACGGCGAGGGCATCAGCGCGTTCGGCGGCTCCTGGTATGCGGTCTCCCCTGCCGGCGCCAAGGTCGCCCCTCGCTCACAGCCGCAAGGCGGGGGCGGTTACGGCGGCGGCTACTAAGCCCATTCGTTGCCTGATCGTCGATGACCACCAACCGTTCCTCGCTGCAGCGCGACTGCTGCTCGAGCGTGAAGGAGCGGTGGTTGTCGGCGTTGCGGCGACGAGCGCCGAGGCGCTGCAGCTCGAGGAGGAGCTTCGGCCGGATGTCGTGCTCGTTGACATCCGCCTCGACGGCGAAAGCGGCTTCGATCTCGCACGGCGGCTGCGCAGCCCCGTGATCCTGATCTCAACCGACGCGCAGTGCGAGTACGCCGAGGAGATCGCGGCGAGCCCGGCAACGGGGTTCATCTCGAAGACTGAGTTGTCGGCGTCCGCGGTCCTGCAGCTCCTCGGCGCGACGGATTGAGGACGCTAACGCGCGTTGAGGTACGTGACCACGGCGAGCACGCGGCGCTGATCGTCCTCCCCGGCAGGCAAGCGCAGCTTCCTGAGGATGGCACGGACGTGCTTCTCGACGGTCGATTCGGTGATCCACAGCGTGTGCGCGATACCCGCGTTCGAGCGGCCCTCGGCCATCAGGGCGAGCACCTCCCGTTCGCGCGGCGACAGGCCGTCGAGCGGGTCGCGGACGCCGCGCGCGGCAATCAACTCCTGGACGAGCGCGGGATCGACGACCGAGGCGCCCTTAAGGATGCGCTCGAGCGTGTCGACGAAATCGTCGACGTCCGTGACACGACTCTTCAGCAGGTAGCCGCTCCGCTCGCCACTCGCGAGCAACGCGGTCGCGCGCTCCACCTGCACGTGCGCAGAGAGAGCCACCACCGCGATATCAGGAAACTCCTCACGGATCGCCTTCGCGGCCTCCAGGCCCTCGGTCGTGTGCGTAGGCGGCATCCGGATGTCGACGATCACGAGGTCGGGCCGAAGCTCGCGGACCAACTCGAGCAGCTCGGACGCGTTCCAGACTGACCCACCACCTCGAAACCGGAACGCTCGAGCAGGCCCGCGAGACCCTCGCGCATCAGAACCTCGTCGTCCGCCAGCACAACTCGGGTCGTATTCGTGCTCATCGCAACGATTATGGGCTACCGTAACGTGATGAGCACGTCCGCCCCGCGAGCGGATCCGCGAAGCGAGGACGGCATCGAGCTGCACAGGCTCGTGGAGGAGCAGGCCGCGCTGCGCCGCGTGGCGACGCTCGTGGCCTCCGGTGCGCCCTCGGCGGAGGTGTTCTCGGCTGTCGCGCGCGAGGTCGCTCAGGTGATGCACCTGCCGGCGGTCGTACTCTGTCGCTACGACAGCGACGGCCTGGCAACGATCATCGCGACCTGCAGCGACCGTCCCTACGTGTTCGAACCTGGAACACGCTGGCCGGTCGACGGCCACACGGTGGTCGCCCAGGTACGACGGACAGGCCGCCCCGGCTCGAGTCGAGGACTACACAGACCTTGTCGGCCGGGTAGCCGCCCGGGCGCGCGAATCCGGTCTCAACGCGACAGCCGGAGCCCCGATCATCGTCAACAACTCTGTCTGGGGAGCAATCAGCGCCGCCTCGCCTGATGCGCCGCTGCCCGATCACCTCGAGGGACCGCCTCGCGGAGTTCACCGATTTGGTGGCAACCGCGATCGCGAACAGCCAGGCACATGACCAGCTTGAGGAACTCGCCGACGAACAGGCGGCGTTGCGTCGGGTGGCGACGCTTGTCGGGGAGGGCGCGCCGCCGGCAGAGGTCTTCGAAGCCGTCAGCGCGGAGGTGGCGGCATTGATCGGCGCAGACGGTTCGGCGCTCACGCGGTACGAGGACGACGGGACGATGACCTCCGTGAGCGGCTGGACAACCGATGGCGGGTACAGCTACTTGGGGACGCGCCACGAGCTCAAAGGCACGGTCTCGGGCCTGATCTTCGAGACCGGCAGGCCGGGACGTGTCGACCGCTACGCAGACATGCCCGGCGAGGGCCCGAAGGCCGCCCTCGCGATGGGCTGGCGCTCGTCTGTCGGAGCACCGATCAGGGTCGATGGCCGCCCTTGGGGGGTGTTGGCCGTCGTGTCGAGGAGTGAGGAACCGCTGCCCCACAACACCGAGCGGCGCCTGATCGAGTTCGCCGGCCTGTTCGCGACGGCGATCGCAAACAGCGAAGCACACGAGCAACTGGCGCAACTCGCCGACGAACAGGCGGCGCTGCGACGGGTAGCCACGCTCGTGGCGGAGGGGGCGACTCCGCACCGTGTGTTCGACGCCGTCCGAGACGAGGTGGCACGGATGTTCAACGCTCCGATGAGCGGGCTGTTGCGCTACGACGGCAACGGCACCGTGACCCAGCTCGCAGCTTCTGACGATTACCCCGGGCCAATCGAGAGAAGCTGGACGGTCGAGGGTGACAGCGCGGTCGCCCGGGTCTGCCGGACCGGCCTCCCGGCGCGTGCCGACTACACCCGGCCGACGCGGGGCTCGATCGCGGCCACAGCGCGGAACGAAGGCACAATCTCCTCGGTCGGCGTGCCGGTCGTCGTGGACGGAGCACTCTGGGGCGTCATGGCCGTCGGCACACGCGAAACCAAGCCGCCGCCGGATGACCTGGAAGACAGGCTGGCGAAGTTCACCCAGCTCCTCGCGACGGCGATCGCCAACGCCGAGGGCCGCGCCGAGGTGGACGCCTCACGCGCACGAATCGTCGCTACCGCCGACGCGACTCGCCGCCGCATCGAGCGCGACCTGCACGACGGGGCACAGCAGCAGCTCGTTTGGCTCGCGCTCGCCTTGCGCGCAGCGCAGGCGACGGTACCTGCGGAGCTGGAGCAGCACCGCAGCGAGCTGGGCCGCGTCGTCGACGGCCTCACGGCGGCGCTCGACGACCTCCGCGAGGTCGCACTCGGCATCCATCCGGCCGGGCTCTCGGAGGACGGGCTAACGCCGGCGCTCAAGCGGCTCATCGCCCGCTCGCCACTCCGAGTCAACCTCGACTGCCGTGCCGATGGCCGCTTCCCGGAGCCGGTCGAGGTGACGGCCTACTACGTCGTCTCGGAGTCGCTGACGAACGCAGCGAAGTACGCGGATGCTCCGGTTGTGGACGTCGCGGTCGCCGCTGACGGCGCTGCCCTCCGTGTGGAGGTCCGCGACGACGGGCGCGGCGGTGCGGATCCCGTCAACGGCTCGGGACTGCTTGGGTTGAAAGATCGTGTCGAGGCGGTCGGCGGAACGATGCGTCTGGTCAGCCCGCCGGGTGCGGGCACGTGGTTGCGCGTCGAGTTGCCGCTCCGCGACGAGGCCGCTCGCCGCTAAGCGACGCACGCGCTAGGCGGCCGCGCGAGCCTCGTCTGCGCGCACTCCGCGGACACTGAGCGTGACCTCGATGTTGCCGCGCGTCGCCCGCGAGTAGGGGCAATCCTGGTGTGCACGACTCATCAAATCGAGACCCTGCTCGCCAGTGAGCTGCGGCGCGTCTAGATCGAGCGCAGCGGCAAGACCGAAGCCACCGCTCTTCAAGACGCCGATGCCGACGCGTGCGGTGATCCGCGAGTCGCTCACGTCGAGCTTCCGTCCCGCGGCGATCCGAAGGAGCGCACTCTGGAAACAGGCGGCGTAACCGGCGGCGAACAGCTGCTCGGGATTCGTTCCCGGACCACCCGACCCGCCCATCTCAGAGGGAACGTCAAGTGCGACGTCGACGCGGCCGTCGCTCGTCCGCGCATGGCCCTCCCGGCCACCGACGGCGGTGGCCTCGGCGGTGTAAAGGATCTGGAGTTCGTCGCTCATACCCGTCCTTTCGTCAGGCCGCGCAGCTCGCGCGCGACGTTTCTGCTGGAGCTCGAGTCCTCGAGGGCGCGGCTCGCGGCGAGGTACCGCTCGATGTTTTCCGGTCCCGGGTTGTCTGACAGCGCCAGAACGGCCTGGACGAACTGGCGCACCGGCGCGGGCGCGATGAACGCAGCAGGACTCATCGGGAGCACCTTCGCCGCCGCCGAGCCCGACGTCTTCGCGGCCACCGCCCAAACGCTCTGGCGGCGATCCGCAACTGCAACTTGCGGAGAACAGCAGCAAGGGTGGGGCGCTGGCCTCGATGCCGCGTTCGCTCGGCGCGGCGAAAGTTCCGGCCCCACCTGCCCGGCACCGACGGCCAGGCATGAAAGGAGTTGTGACGGTCATGAAACGCCTCATCGTCTGTTCGATTTGCCTGCGCGTTCGGCGCGGCGCGGAGTGGCTCGACGCGCAATGGCTGGGAGACGAACTAGTGACGGCAGAAAGGAATCCGGTCATGCGCTCTCGGCTCAAGAGCCTGTTGCGAGGAACCGCTTCGAGCTCGCGCCACCCGCGGCGTCGCGCGCTTGCGCTCCTCTCGATCATCGTCCTGATAGCAGCGTTGGCGGCCGGCTGCGGCGGAGACTCCGGCGGCGACGACACGGCGCCGGCCGCGGCGGAGTGGATGACGCCCAACGCCAGCTACGAGAACACCCGCGTCGCGAACTCGGAGATCGACTCCGAGAACGTGGACGACCTGAACATCACCTGGACGCAGACACTCACCGGCTCCGGTACCTTCGGGGCTTTCGCCTCCACGCCGCTCATCAGCGAGGACGGCGTCGCCTACGTGCAGGACCTCGCCTCGAACGTCATGGCCTACGACCTGGAGACCGGCGAGCAGCTGTGGAAGGTCGAGTACGACGCGCCCACGCTCGGGCCGAACGGCCTCGCCCACGAGGACGGGGTCCTCTTCGGCGTGACCAACGGCGACGTGTTCGCGCTCGACGCCGAGTCCGGAGAGGAGGTCTGGAAGAAGCAGGTCCTCGAGTACGACTCCGGGGTCGCGGAGGGCCAGAACCTCGGCTTCACGATCCAGCCGGCGGTCCGGGACGGCGTCCTGCACCTGTCCGAGGCCGCCAAGGCCGGCGGTGGCAGCGCACTCGCGTTCGATGCAGAGACGGGCGAGCAGCTCTGGTCCTTCGACACCACGGACGAGCCCCGAGGGCGACGACACGGCTTCGGGAGGCGCCTGGAACACGCCGCTCGTCGACGACGAGGGCAACGTCTACTACTCGGTCGCGAACGGCTACTACTCCCCGAACGCACAGAAGAGCACGCAGAACGAACGCCTCTACACGAACAGTCTCGTGAAGCTCGACGGCGAGACCGGAGAGCTTCTCTGGTACTACCAGGCCCTGCCGAACGACTTCTGGGACTGGGATCTGCACCTCTCGCCCGTGCTCGCGGACTCGGACGGCGAGGACCTCGTGGTGACCGGCGGGAAGCTGGGGTACGTCATCGCCGTCGATCCGGAGACCGGCGAGGAGGTCTGGAAGACGTCGGTCGGGACCCACAACGGCCACGACGAGGACAGTCGCAAGCAGCTGGACGGCACTCTCGAGCTCTCGCCCCCGTTCGAGGTCTTCCCCGGCGCGTACGGCGGCGTCGAGACGAACCTGGCGGTCCACGACGGCAAGGTCTACGCGGCGGTCGTGAACCTTCCGGGGCTCGTGAAGGAGGCCGCGGATCTGAACCGGCCTGTGCCCGCGGTCGACTTCGCCAGCGGCAGGGGCGAGCTCGTCAGGCTCGATCTGGCGACGGGCGCGATCGACTGGAGCGTCGAGCTCGACACGATGCCGCTCGGTGCGGTCACCATCTCGAACGATCTCCTGTTCACGACGCTCTTCGACGGGCGGCTCGTCGCACATTCGCTCGAGGACGGCTCGGAGGTCTGGTCGTCCAGGCTGCCTGCCGGGACGAACTCACCGCTCGCAATCGCCGGAGACAGGCTCGTCACCGCCGCGGGCTTCCCACAGGGCGCGGGGCAGAAGCCGGCGCTCGTCACCTTCCAGCTCAACGGCGAGCGAGTCACGCCTCTCCCTACCGGAGACGGCGCCGACGAACCGGACACCGGCGACGGCAGCGAAGCGGGCGGCAGCGCGATCGAGGTCGGCGTGGTCGAGGGCGCCCTTCGCTTCGACCCGTCCGAGCTCAGCGCCGAGGCGGGCGAGGTGACGTTCCGCTTCAACAACACCGAGGCAATGCCGCACGACTTCGTCATCGAGAAGGACGGCGAGCGCGTTGCCGGCACGGAGCTCATCTCGAATGAGAGCGCACAGCTCACGGTCGAGCTCGAGGCCGGTGGGTACACGTTCATATGCACGCCGCACGAGTCCGCAGGGATGACGGGCACGCTGACCGTAAGCTGACGGATCGTTTAGGCATGGCCCGGCTACATAGCCTGCGAATGCCGCGCGTCTTGACGCTCGCCGTCGTGACGGCGGTGGCGGTCGCGTTCGCGGACTCGTCGATCGTGGTGCTCGCACTGCCCGATCTCTACGACGCGTTCGACACGTCGATCGTCGGCGTCTCGTGGGTGATCACCTCCTACAACCTCGTCGTCGCGCTCGGCGCCTTCGCGCTCGTCCCCATCGTCGGGCGTGTCGATGCCGGAAGGCTGAGCCGGGTCGGGCTCGTGCTCTTCTGCGCGGCCTCGGCCGCCTGCGCCGCGGCGTGGAGCCTCCCGGCGCTCATCGTCGCCCGGTGCGTGCAAGGCGCGGGGGCGGCGATGCTGCTCGCGGGAGCACTCGCGCTGCTCTCCGCGCTGAGCGGATCGCGCTCGCGCGGGCTCGTACTCTGGACGGCGGCGGGAACGCTCGGCGCGGCGGCCGGGCCGGCGCTCGGCGGCGTCCTCACGCAGCTGCTCGACTGGCGCGCGATCTTCGCCTTCCAGGCGCCGGTCGCGCTCGCCGCCCTCGTCGCCGCGTTCGAGTCGCACCACCATCCCCGCGCCGGCCGCGGCAAGACAAGACGGCTCGCCGCGAACGTCGCGCTCGCGTTCCTATTCGGCGCGCTCGTGGGCGCGCTGTTCCTCGCGGTCCTGCTCGTGATCGCCGGCTGGGGCCTCTCGCCGGTCGAGGGCGCCGCCGTCGTGAGCGCGCTGCCGCTCGCGGCGCTCGCGGCGCATCTTCTCGTCGGTGAGCTGCCGGTGCGACGCGCGGCGGCCGCCGGCGTGCTGCTTCTCGCCGCGGGCCTGGTCGCGCTCGCCCTGCTTCCGTCAGCGAGCGCCGTGATCGCCGCGCTCGCGCTCGTGTTCTGCGGGATCGGGCTCGGGCTGGCCGTCCCCGTGCTCACCGGTCGTGCCGTGCAGCCGGACGACGGGCTCGTCCACGACGGCACGATCACGATCGGCGCCCGCCACGCCGGCCTCGTCGTCGCGCTCGCGCTCGTGGCACCACTCCTCTCGCATGCGCTCGCCGAGGGCCGGACGAACGCGCTGCTCGGCGCCACGAAGGTCGCGCTCGACAGCGACGCGCCGATCCGCCAGAAGGTGCCGATCGCGCTCGAGCTGCGGCACGCGGTCGCGGCGACAGCGAAGGGGCAGGTGCCCGACCTCGCTGAGCCGTTCGACCGGCGCGGTGCGGCGGCCGACGACCGCCTGCGACGCACGCGCGACTCGCTCGTCGTCGCGCTCGAGAACGCCGTGACGCGCAGCTTCCGCTCGTCGTTCCTGCTCTCGGCGCTGCTCGCGCTGCTCGCGCTCGCACCCATCCTCCTCCTCGGCAGGCCGTCGCATGAGCGCGAGTAGGGGCAACGTGGTGCTCGCCGTGCTCGGCGCCGCAGCGGTGGCGCTGATCGCGGTCGAGCTCGTGCTCGGCGCCCTCTCCGTCGGCGAGCGGCGACTGGCCGATCCGTGCACCTCGAAGCCGACGTTCGAGGGCGGCGGACTGGACGGCGCCGTGCAGCGGTTCGCGCTGACGGCCCTGGACGGCGCCGCCTGCGAGCTGGGAACGACGCGCGAGGAGCTCGTGCTCTCGTTTGTCCCGGAAGCAGGCGTCGAGGGCGTCCGCGTGGACCGGCCGACGATCGACCGCGCGCTCCGCGCCGGCTTTGAGCGCGCCGCGGAGGACATCGCCGGCGACGGCGCGGCGGGCCGGCTGCTGACGCTCGCGCTCGACCGGATCGTCTCCCCGACGCTGGCGTGGTTCCTCGGGAGCGCGAACTAGACAGCCGAATACCGAATGCCGCGCGGGGGCGGCGGCCTTCGCGGCCCGGAGCGACGGCCCGCCGACGGCGAGATATGGACGGTTAGGGTTCTCTCGCGGTGATGGGCGAGGAGCGTTCGATTCTCTCCTCAACTCACCCCGCGAGTCTACGACTCCGCAAACGCAGCTAGTGACCGTAGACGCAGTAACGCTTCCCCCCGCCGCGGTTGCGCAGGCGCCGCATGAGCTCGCGCTCGGCCGCCTCCGATTCGCGGCTCGTGGCCATCTCGCCGAACGATCCTGCAAGCCGCGGCCGCAGGCGGATGCCGTACCTCCGGACGAACCGCGAAGCTCGAACGCACGCCTGGTGCTGCGCGAATCGATCCTCCGCGGTAAGGCACGTCTGGCCGACATACACCGGAATGCGGCCGCAGCGAGCTCCCTCCGACCACGCGACCGCGAGTTGCCTTGTTTGACATCAGAGCGCGGACACAATACGGACACATCAGAAACGACACGCGCGACGTCTCCCGACGTGGACTGCGTCCACAGATCTGCCGGATTTGAAGGAGAAGCCGTGTCAGCGATGACCGCGCGTACCCGGGCGTGACCACCCGGGCCTTCCATGGTAAGGAGGGGGTCGACGGTTCGAGTCCGTCAGAGGGCTCTGCAAGAGCGCCGCAAACGCTGCTCAACGCACTGGAAGGCAACGGCCTTAGCTACGACGACGGGATCGATAGCGAGACCTCGCAAAACCAGGCGTTCCCAGGCGCGCAAGGATTGGGTGACTACGTGAAGCGCTGCTGGCTCATACGCGGTCGTGTGCCTCACGGGCGCACGGGGCTTCACCGTCGCGGAGACCACCATCACTCCTAGTGAACGCTGCCACGAATGACGCCGAGTCACGTTTCTGCACACGCCGCGCTCGGGCCCTCGCATGAGTCACGGAAAGACGTAATTGCGTGACTCGACGACCTACATCACGACGGTCTACTACCGGGAGAGTTGGTACGGAACGCTAGTGGGGATGACGCGGGGTTCAAAGACGAGAAGTGCTTGATGTTGAGGGCGCGCTGGTTGCGCTGCGCACGCCCAAACTGATCGCCGGCGCGATCGGCTTCAGGTCGCGATCGCGACGGTAGCGGCTGCGATCAAACGCTCCTGTGGCGAGTAGCGCCCGTAGCCTCTCGCCGTGCTCTGGCTCGACTGCCACGACCTCCACTCGACGCTCGCCTCGCTCGAGGCCGCGATTGGGACAACCCCGGCCGAGCTCGAGCGCGCCCTGCGCGAGCACGACGAGGCGCAGCTCGCGGAATGGACGGAGGATCCGTGGCAGCTGATGCCGCGCGAGGTGCTCGAGCGCTTCGGCACCGACGTCGAGACCGTCGCCGGCCGGCTCGAGGGCGCCTACTACTTCCACGGCACGCGCGCGCTCGACCCGGAGGCGTTCCGTCGGCGCGGGATCCTGCCGCTCGCCCAGATGCTCGACGAGCTCTGGGAGGGGCTGCGCGAGCTCGTGCGCGACGAGATGACCGACGAGGGTTGGGCCGCCTTCCGCCACGACGTCGAGACGGGCAGCAGGGGGCACGCCTTAAGCCGCGCATCCGCCGAATCGTTCCCCCCGAAGAAGTCGGGGGAAACGGCTCGGTTAGGACAGAAAGTGGAGGCGGCGGGAATCGAACCCGCGTCCGCGGACGCACCGGACAAAGCATCTACAAGCGTAGTCTGCGCTTTGGTTTCGCCCGGCGGCCGGTTCGCAGACGACCTACCGACGGGCTAGCCATCCTGAAGCGTCGCACCTCGGGCGATTGGCTCTCCCTCGGTGCCGAGCCCGAACGTTGGCGCCGCATCCCTGACCTCGGGCCGAGCCAGGGGCGACGTCGCCAGTCCTAGGGTTACCTAGGCCGCGATTGCGAGATCATTCTTCGCATTTGTTCTGTTCCCGGTGGATTTACGAGGCCGACCGGGGACCTCGGCTTGCAGCTCTGCCGGAGAATCGACCACGTCGAAACCAGGTCGCCCCCGTATGTCGTTCGCCGCATTGTAGCCTCACTGCGTGGCGATCCGGGAGATCCAGGAGGGAGAGCTCGGCGGGCTCGTGCGGATCGCGCAGGCGTCGCAACCGCGCGAGCACGCCACGGTGGAGGGTTTCGTCGACTGGCGCAACCAGGCCGAGGCGATGGTCTGGCTCCTGTGCGAGCGCGACGGCGCCGCCGTAGGAGCCGGCTACGCGCTCACCGGCTGGCACACGCCGCCGCACCGGGCGATCGGCGCGGCGCTCGTCGAACCGGAGCTCCGCGGAGCCGGGATCGGCACGGAGCTCCTGCATGCGCTCGAAGCGTGGGCGCGGGAGCGCGGAGCGACCGAGCTCGAGGGGCCTGTGCAGGAGGACGACGCCGCGAGCATCGGCTGGACCGAGCGGCGCGGCTACGTGGAGGTCGGCCGCAACTCGCAGCTCGTCCTCGACCTGACCACGATCGAGGCGCCACAGCCCAACCCGCCGCCCGGAATCGAGATCGTCACCTGGGCAGACCGGCCCGAGCTCGCACAGGGCATCTACGAGGTCGCAGCCGAGGCGACGCTCGACATTCCCGGCGAGGAGGAGAACGACCTCGGTTCGCTGGAAGAGTTCCTGGAGCGCGACATGGGCGGCGCTGGCGACGACCCGCGTGCGGTTTTCGTCGCCCTGGCGGGAGACGAGGTGACCGGCTTCGCGAAGTTCTCGCTCTCGAGCGGGAACCGAGAGCGCGCGTTCCACGACCTGACGGGTGTGCGTCGCGCCTGGCGTGGCCGCGGGATCGCGGCGGCGCTCAAGCGAACCCAGATCGCCTGGGCGAAGAACGAGGGCTACACGTCGCTCCGGACGTCGAACGAGGCCCGCAACGAGCCGATCCGGCGCCTCAACGAGCGCCACGGCTACGTCGTCGAGCCGGGCGTCGTGATCGTGCGACGAGCTATCGACGCGACCTGAGCGCGCGTTCGATCTGCCGCTTCGCGTCGCGGTCGGCAATCGTGCGCCGCTTGTCGCCGCGGTCCTTGCCCCGGCCGACGGCGATCTCGACCTTCACCTTCCCGTCCTTGAAGTACATCCGGGTCGGCACGATCGTCAGGCCCTTCTCGCGCACCTGCCCGCCGAGCGACTCGAGCTCCTGCCGGCGCAGGAGCAGCTTGCGATCGCGGTTCGGCTCGTGATTGGCGCTGTTGCCCTGCGCGTACTCGGCGATCTCGGCACCGACGAGCCAGAGCTCAGGCCCGCGCAGGTCGGCGTAGGCCTGGGCAAGCGTGACGCGTCCCTCCCGCAGTGACTTGACCTCGGTGCCCGTCAGCACGATGCCGGCTTCCAGCCGCTCGAGCAGCTCGTAGTCGTACCGCGAGCGCCGATTCTCGGCGATCGGCTTCGTTCCGGTGGGTCGGGCCACGACCGCGATTGTAGGTAGCGTGGCCCTCGTGGCCACGGCACTCGCGTTCGCCGCCTCGGGCTGGGGCATCGCGATGGCGGTCTCCCCCGTGCTCCAGATCCGGAAGATCGTCCAGCACCGCTCCTCGCACGGCGTCTCGGTCGGCTACATGTGCGTGCTCTTCGTCGGCTTCCTGCTCTGGCTCGCGTACGGAATCTCGCTCGAGAACTGGGCGTTGATCGTCCCGAACGTCGTCGCCGCGATCGTGATCGCCGTGACGATGGCAGTCGCGCTCCGCTATCGGCGGCCTCTCGAGTAGCAGCGGTCGCAGAGCGGGAACCAGGGCGCGCAGCTCTGCCCGCACGACTTGCACCGCCCAACCGAGGGAGAACGCACTTCCGCCGCCAGGCGGGCGGTGACGCGCTCCGACGCGGCTTGCTCGAGCGCAGCGGCGCGCTCGATCGTGACACCGCCGACGCCCGGATACTGGAGCGCGAACCAGCGCAGGATGCTGGCCGTCCGAGCGGCGTGCTCGGCATCCTCGAGCGAGGCCTCGCGTAGGCGGTTCGCATCGAGCAGCCAGCCGAGCACCGGCTGCTGGCGGCGGTCGCCCGCGACGGCGAGCGCAAGCGTCCCCAGCAGCTCGGCGTTGTCCTCGTCCACCGGCGCGTTCACGAGCTTCCAGGTCTGCTCCAGCGAGAGCTTGCGGCCGCTCTCGCGCAGCCGGCGCTGGACGGTGTCGAGCCGGCCGAGCAGCGGGCCGATCGACTCCACCGAGAGCCATCCCTCGGTCGCCCACTGGCGCAGAGCGGCGTTGTGCCACGCGCGCAGGGCCGCCGGGAGCTGGATCGGCGACTCGATCGGCAGATCCTCGAGCCGCGGGCGCATCCGGGCCGTGTCGACGACGCGATAGCCGAAGTGCCCCTCGCCGATCGGGACGTGCGGGACGAGCGCCGACTCGACGAGCTTCGGGTCGGCCTGCGCCCAGACGATCCCGGTGAGCACGCCGACGTGGCCGCGCTCGACGAGGCCGAAGCGGCCGGCGCGGCCTGCGATCTGCGCGATCTCCCAGGAGTGAAGCTCTCGCCGCTCCTGGCCGTCGAACTTGGTCGTCTCGGCGAAGAGAAGCGTCTCGCACGGGAGGTTGACGCCATGGCCGAGCACATCGGTGGCCGCGCAGACGTCGGCGGCACCGTTCAGGAAGCGGTCGATCTCGACGCGGCGCGAGGCGAGCGGCATGGCGCCGTAGAGGACGGAGACGCGACCCGGATGTCGGCGTGCGAGTTCGCCGGCGAGCGCGAGCACGGCGCGTCGGCTGAAGGCGACGACGACGGTGCCGGGCCGCAGGCTGCCGAACGCAACCGCACCCGTCCAGTCGAGCGGCGCCTTCCGCTCGAAGAAGCGCACTTCCACGTCCGGAAAGGCGTTGCGCACGAGCGGCAGCGCCTCGACGGCGCCGAGCAGCAGGATGTGCCGGTACTCGGCCGCGAGCAGCAGGCGCGTCCAGGCAGCGCCGCGCTCGGCGTCGTCGGCCCATTGCACCTCGTCGACGACGAGCACCTCGCCGCGCATCGGCGCCATCTCCGCTGTGCAGCAGACGATCGGCGCGTCCTCGTTCACCCGCTCCTCGCCCGTGACGAGACCGACCTGCTCTGCGCCGAGCTGGGCGGACAGCCGGCGGTGCGCCTCCTGCGCGAGCATTCGCAGCGGCGCCGCGAAGACGCCGCGGCCCGACTCGGCCAGGAACTCGAGCGCCGCGTGCGTCTTGCCCGAGTTCGTCGGCCCGAGATGCGCGACCACCGACTCGGGCTCGACGCTCCGGGTCGGGAGCGTGATCTCAGGGTCGGGGATGCGCACTGCGTCGCGCCGGCGCGCGTGCCGCTTGGCACGGCCGGGACGCTTCTGCCTGCCCCGATGTTCCTTTCTCGCAGCCATCACCCCACGCTACCCGCGCGGGTGGAGGACGAGCGCCGCTCGCGTTCCTGGCGCGAGGGCGCGGAGGCCGGCTCCGCCGGCCGGGAGCCGACCGGCCAGGATCGCGAGCTACACCTTCAGGAAGCGGCGCATGGTGAGGCCTGAGCCGATCGCGCCGATCGTCAGGCCGACGAGGATCAGCACGATCGCGTTTAGCGAGAAGGCGAGCGCTTCGACGTCCGACGAAGACTCGATCCGGCCGAGGATCGCGGGCAGCGCCAGCTCCTTCCCGAGCAGCAGCAGGAAGACCGCCACGAGCGAGCCGACCAGACCGCACAGCAGCCCCTCGAGCATGAACGGACCGCGGACGAACCAGTTCGTGGCGCCGACGAGCTTCATCACCTCGATCTCGCGGCGTCGCGAGAAGATCGAGAGCCGGATCGTGTTCGCGATCAGCAACGTGGACGCGATCAGCAGGACGAGCACAGCCGCGAGGAAGACGATCTCGATCACGCGCGCGACGCGCAGGATGCGGTCGGCGGTCTGCTTGCCGTAGGTGACCTTCTCCACCCCCGTCGGCAGTGGTGTCAGGCTGTTCGCGATCGCCTCGACGTCCTCGGCGCGGTTCGGGACTATCTCGATAGAGGCCGGCAGCGGGTTGGAGGGCAGATTCTCGGTCAACTCGGGGAACTTCTCGCGCATCCGCTTGAGTGCGTCGGCCTTGGTCACGAAGACATGGGACTTGATCCGCGGGTCGGCATCGAGTTGCGCCTGAATCGAGTTGAACTGGTTCTCGTTCGCGCCCTCGACGAAGAAGACCTTGACGAGCAAGTCGCGCTTGACGTGATCCGACCACGAGACGACCCACGAGCCGAGCGCGATGAAGAGCCCGAGCAGGAACATCCCGATCAGCACCGTCATGGTCGCCGCGATCGTCGTCGAGAGGTTCGCACCGAGCGAGCGGATCGACTCCGAGAAGAGCAGGCGCAACCTCACCGTGCTTGCCTCATTCCGACGCGTAGCCTCCGCGACGCTCGTCACGGGCCAGCCGCCCGTCCTCGAGCGCGATCACGCGCTTGCGCATCTTGTCGACCATCTCGCGGTCGTGGGTGACCATCAGGATCGTCGTGCCCGCCCGGTTGATCCGGTAGAGCAGCTGCATGATCCCCACGGACGTGTCCGGATCGAGGTTCCCGGTGGGCTCGTCGCAGATCAGGAGCGGCGGGTGGTTGACGACGGCGCGCGCGATCGACACGCGCTGTTGCTCGCCGCCGGAGAGCTCGTCGGGAAGCGAGGACACCTTGTCGGAGAGTCCCACGAGCGAGAGCACCTCGGGCACCTTGCGGCGGATGTTCGCGCGGCTCTCGCCCTGTACCTTCAGCGCGTAGGCCACGTTCTCGGCCGCGGTGCGGTTCGGAAGCAGCTTGAAGTCCTGGAAGACGCAGCCGACGTTACGACGGAGCAGCGGCACCTTCGAGCGCTTCAGCCGCGTCAGGTCGCGGCCGCCGACGAGAATGCGGCCCGTGCTCGGCTCCAGCTCCTTCAGGAGCAGGCGGATCATCGTCGACTTGCCCGAGCCCGAGGCGCCGACGACGAACACGAACTCGCCCTTGTCGATCCGGAACGAGACCTCGTTCAGGGCGAGGACGTTCGGCTCGTAGACCTTCGTCACCGTCTCGAACACGATCATCGTGCCCGGGCCTGCACCAGGGACAGGCGGCGCCGCTTCCTTCAGCTCGTCGGTGAGGTCCTCCGCCGAAAGCGGAGGCACATCGCCGTTTGCGGGCGTAGTCAGCTGTGTGAAGTCGAGATCCTGCACCGGAAAAGGGGATGAAGTCGGCTCGGCTCCCACCGCGGGGCGTGCCGCTCCGGTTTCTGGAGGCTGCATCAGTTTAGCCGACGTCCTCGGCTAGACGACCTGGCCTGCAGCCTTCGCCAGTAGGTAGGCGTGGACGAAGCCGTCGAGGTTGCCGTCGAGCACGCCCTGGGCGTTCCCGACCTCGAAGCCGGTGCGGAGATCCTTGACCTGCTGATAGGGATGGAGCACGTAGCTGCGAATTTGACTCCCGAAGCCGATGTCCTGCGCGGCACCGCGCTCCTTGGCGAGCTCGGCCTCGCGCTCTTCCTCCTGGAGCTCGACGAGCCGCGACTTGAGGATACGCAGCGCGGTCTGCTTGTTCGAGGTCTGCGAGCGCTCGTTCTGGCACTGGACGACGATGCCGGTGGGCAGATGCGTGATGCGGACGGCGGAGTCCGTCTTGTTCACGTGCTGCCCGCCCGCGCCCGAGGCCCGGTAGGTGTCGATGCGCAGCTCGCTCTCGTCGATCTCGACGTCGCTCTCCTCGGCGAGGAGCGGCGCGACCACCGTCTGAGCGAACGCGGTATGGCGCCGGTGCGCGCTGTCGAACGGCGACTGGCGGACGAGCCGGTGCACGCCCCGCTCGGCCTTGAGGACGCCGTAGGCGTTCTCGCCCTTGACGGTGAACGTCGCCGACTTGAGGCCGGCCTCCTCCCCCGGGCTCGAGTCGACGAGCTCGGCACCGAAGCCGCGGTCTTCCGCCCACCGGAGGTACATGCGCAGCATCATCTCGGCCCAGTCCTGCGCATCGGTACCGCCCGCGCCGGCGTGGATCGAGACGACCGCGTCGCCGCTGTCGTACTCGCCGTCGAAGAGCGCGTCCTCCTGGAGCCGTTCGAGCTCCTGGCTCAGCGGCCGGAGCTGATCCTCGATCTCGCCCGCGAGCTCCGGATCCATGGCGAGCAGCTCGGCCGCGTCGTCGTGCTCACGCTGGAGGCGCTCGTAGCGCTCGAGGCGCCTGGTCAGGCGGGAGTGCTCGGTCGAGACGCGCGCGGCATGGCGCTGGTCGTCCCAGAAGCCGGGCCGCCCCAGCTCCTCCTCGAGCTCGGCTATGCGAGTCGTGACGGAAGCGGGGTCAAAGGTAATCACGAACCCAGGCGAGCTGGGCTCTGATCTCCTCGAGCTGCTGGTCGAGCGGGATGCCGGTCTCGGCCATCTGACGATCGTAGCCGTCGAGTCGGCAGCACCTGACGGTTCAGGGCGCGTGCCGTCAGGCGCGCGAGGTCGGCGGAGCCGGGCTCCGCCCGGCGGGAGCCGACCGACCAGGGATCGTCAGGCGCCGTGACACTTCTTGAACTTCTTGCCGCTCCCGCACCAGCAGGGGTCGTTGCGGCCGACGTTCTCGTGCGCGTCGTTCACGACGGTGCCCTGCGTCGCGACCATCGCGGTCGGCCCGGGGGCGAGCGCGGTGGCGGTGGCCGTGCCGGCACCTGCTCCGGCGGCGGCGATCGCGTCCGCTCCGGCGGCCGTGTCGTGCTGGTACTGCAGGCTGCTGTCGCTCTGCGGCGTCCGCTCGAGCTCCGGCTGCTGCACCTCGATCTGCGCGTGGAAGAGCGTCAGCACGACCTCCTCGCGGATCGTGCGGCTCAGCTCCTCGAACATCAGGTGCCCCTCGGCGCGGTACTCGACGAGCGGGTCCTTCTGCGCCAGCCCGCGCAGGTGGATGCCGTCACGTAGGTAGTCCATCGCGTCGAGGTGCGCACGCCACCGCGAGTCGACGACCTGAAGGATCACGTAGCGCTCGACGTCGCGCATGAGCTCGGGGCCGAGGTCGCGCTCCTTCTCCTCGTACGTCTCGAGCGCATCCTCGACGAACTCTTCGAGCAGGCCCTCGCGGCTGAGCTCGACCTCTTCTGTCAGCTCCTCGACGGTGATGTCGGTGCCGTACAGTCCCTGCATCTGCTGCACGAGTGGCGAAAGGTCCCACTCCTCGGTGAACTCCTCCTCGGTCGCGTTGGCGACGTTGACGGAGATCACCTCCTCGATCCAGCCACGCACGTCCTCCGAGAGATCGTCGCCCTCGAGCACGCGGCGGCGCTGCTCGTAGATCACCTGCCGCTGAATGTTCATCACGTCGTCGTACTTGAGGACGTTCTTCCGCGAGACGAAGTTCTGCTCCTCGACCTTCTTCTGCGCGTTCTCGATCTGGCGCGAGAGGATCCCGGCCTCCATCGGCTGATCGTCGGGCAGCTTGAAGCGCTCCATGATCCCGTGGATCCGATCGCCGGCGAACAGCCGGACGAGGTCGTCCTGCGCGGAGAGGTAGAAGCGTGTCTCGCCGGGGTCGCCCTGGCGGCCGGAGCGACCGCGGAGCTGGTTGTCGATGCGGCGCGCCTCGTGGCGCTCGGTCGCGAGAACGTAGAGGCCGCCGCTGTCGACGACTCCCTCGCCGAGCTTGATGTCGACGCCGCGACCGGCCATGTTCGTGGCGATCGTGACGGCGCCGGGCTGGCCCGCGTCCTTGATGATCTCGGACTCGCGCTCGTGCTCCTTCGCGTTCAGCACGTTGTGCTTGATCCCGCGGCGCGTCATCAGCTCGGAGAGGTACTCGGAGGCCTCGACGGCGATCGTGCCGACGAGGATCGGCTGTCCGGTGGCGTGGCGCTCCTCGATGTCGTCGATCACCGCAGCGAACTTCGCTTCCTTCGTCTTGAAGATGTAGTCGTTCTCGTCGCGGCGGGCGACCGGGACATTGGTCGGGATCTCGACCACGTGCAGGTCGTAGATCTCGACGAACTCCTTCTCCTCGGTCTTCGCGGTGCCGGTCATACCGCCGAGCTTCTCGTACAGGCGGAAGTAGTTCTGCAGCGTGATCGTCGCCAGGGTGACGTTCTCCTCCTGGATCGGCACGCGTTCCTTCGCCTCGACGGCCTGGTGCAGGCCCTCGCTCCAGCGGCGACCTTCCATGATCCGGCCCGTGAACTCGTCGACGATCTTGACCTCGCCGTCCTGGATCACGTAGTCGACGTCGCGCTGGTAGAGCGACTGGGCCTTCAGCGCCTGGATCAGGTGGTTGACGAGCTGGACGTTCGTCGGGTCGTAGAGATTGTCGACCCCGAGCGCTCGCTCGACCTTCTCGATCGCCGTCTGGGCCGGCGAGACCGTCTTGTGCTTCTCGTCGTAGAGGTAGTCGGCACCCGAGAGCTCCGTCTCGTCCTCGCCCTTCTGCCCCTTGCGGGTGGAGCGTGCGCCCTCGAGCTCCTTCACGATCCGCGCGAAGTCGTAATAGGTCGTGGCCGCCGTCTCGGGCTCGCCCGAGATGATCAGCGGCGTGCGCGCCTCGTCGATCAGGATCGAGTCGACCTCGTCGACGATCGCGAACGCGTGGCTGCGCTGGACGAGCCCGTCTCTCGAGACCGCCATGTTGTCGCGCAGGTAGTCGAAGCCGAACTCGGAGTTCGTGCCGTAGGTGATGTCGGCCTCGTACTCCCGTTTGCGTTCGGTGAACGGCATCATGTTCTGGATCGCGCCGACGGTCATCCCGAGCCGCTCGTAGACGGGCCGGTTCCACTCCGCGTCGCGCTTGGCGAGGTAGTCGTTGACGGTGACGAGATGGACGCCGGTGCCGGGAAGCCCGTTCAGGAAGAGCGCGAGCGCGGCGACGAAGGTCTTGCCCTCACCCGTCTTCATCTCGGCGATGTCGCCTTCGTGCAGCACGATCCCACCCATCATCTGGACGTCGAACATGCGCTGCTCGGACTCGCGCCAGCGCGCCTCGCGCACGGCGGCGTAGGCCTCGAAGAGCAACTCTTCGAGCGCTTCGCCGTTCTCCAGCCGCTCGCGGAACTCGGCCGTCTTTCCACGCAGCTCGTCGTCGGAGAGGGCCTGGAACTCCGGCTCGAAGGTGGCGATGTAGGCCGCCTGCTGTTGCAGGCGCTTCATGCGGCGTCCCTCGCCGAGGCGCAGAACCTTGTCGAAGCGGCCGAAGTCGGCGGAAGGCATCGGGCACAGGGTACCCGCTGGGTAGCGGGTTCACGGAGCCCTTACATGGACGGCTCAATCCCGTCACACGCTGGCGCTACCGTTTGCTTCTGATGCGATCCGTCACAATCGCGCTGCTGTCGCTGCTCCTGCTTCCGGCCGCCCTCGCGGCCCCCACGCGAACGGTCACCGCCCCCGCTCCGGTGTCGGCGCTCGCCTTCGACGCCGGCCGTGTCGCATACGCTTCGGGCCGCTCGGCGAACGATTGCAACCGGGTTCAGGTCTGGAACCTCGAGACCCGCGGCGTCACACGCTTCCCGCGACCCACGAGCTGCGTCGAGACGAGCACGGGCAGCGGCATCTCCGGCCTCGCGATCGCCGGCAACCGGGTGCTGTGGGCGCACTACATCGGCGGCAACTTCCGCGATTGGACGCTCTGGACGGCCACGACGACGAAGACGAAGCCGCTCCGCCTGCGCCTCGTCACGCGCGAGGCGGACGATCCTGCTCCGGTCGTCGTCGGAGACGGCGACAGTGGGAGCCTCGGCGACATCCTTCCGTACGCGGTCGACCGCGAGGTGATCGCTCTGCGGACGAACGGTGCCAGACGGTTCGCGTGGACGGCACCGGCGCGGGTGATCGCGCTCACGGCGCTCGGCGGGGAGCTCGCCGTTGCGAGCGCGGGCGGCGTGGTGACGGTGCTCGACGCGGGCGGCAGGGTGCTGCGCACCGAGAACTACGCGTCGGAGGTGCAGGCGGTCGAGCTCACAGGTGACGCGCTCCTCGTGCAGCGCGGCCGGCTGCTCGAGCTCCGTGGTTCAGGCGGGCCGCGTACGTGGCCGCTGCCGGCGAGGGCGCGGCTCGAGGATGCCGATGCGACCTTCGCCTACTACGTCTTTGCCGGTCAGATCCGCCAGCTGCGATTGAGCGCTGACAACCGCCAGCGACAGGTAGGAATCGGCTCGCACGTCCAGGTCGAGGGCTCGCGACTCGCGACCTCGACCGGGAATCGCGTGACTCTTCGCCAACCGATCCCGTAGCGCACTCGGACTAGAGCGGGCTCACCTCGACCTCCCAGAGCGTCTCGTCGAGACGGTGCGCGGTCACGACGGCGTCGTCTCCGACGAGCTGCTCGAGTGTCGGGATGCCGCCGAACGTCCGCTCGCCGTCGACCTCGACCGTGCGCTCCCCCTGGCGCATCGTCACGGTCACGTGATCCCCGGCGATCTCCTCGCGGACGTCCGCGACGACGATGCGTCTCGCGGCGACCGCCCACAGGCCGTCGCCCCGCCGCACCGCCTCGGCGCGGTACGGCGCATCGAGCTGCCCGTCCAGTGCGTCGGCGAGCGGGCCCACGTCCAGATCGTCCGTCTCGGCGATCAGCGTGCCGTCGGCAAGAGCGACGAAGCGTGCCTCCGCCCCGCCGAGCTCCCGCGCCTCGACCGTCGCCACCGCGTCCCAGACGCGCTGTCGGTGGACGCCGTGGATCCCGACCTCGCCCCAGCGCGGTGACGTGTCGAGCGGTGCACGCTCGGCGGCGTCGAGCGCGCCCTCGCGCCGCAGCCGCTCGTGCAGTGGCTCATCGCGCCGCCACAGAGGCATTTACGCCTGCGGCTCGATGTGCCCGTACCCGCCGTCGCGACGGCGATACACGACGTTCGTCGCCCGCGACGTCTCGTTGATGAAGACGAAGAAGTCGTGCCCGACGAGCTCGAGCTGCAGCGTCGCCTCCTCCGCCGACATCGGGCGCAGCTCGAACTGCTTCGACTTCACGATCATCTGCTCGAGCTGCTCCGCCGAGAACTGCGGCTCATCAGGCACGGATCCGTTCGCGCGCCGCGCCGTCTCGCGCCGGCTGCGCTTCGCGCGGTACCGCTCCACCTGCCGCTCGAGCTTCGTAACGAGCTGGTCGATCGACGCCTCGAACGCCGTCGAGCTCTCGCGCGCACGCAGCGTCGGGCCCTTCGTCCAGATCGTGGCTTCTGCGATGTGATTCGCGGCGATGGACGGGTTGTGCTCGACCGCGAGCTCGAGCTCGACCTGTGTCGGATCGGCGAGCTGGCGCTCGAGCTTGCCAAGCTTCTCCTCGGCATACCTCCGGATCGAATCGCTGACCTCGACATTCCGGCCTTTGACCTGAAGTCGCATGAGTCTCCTCTCGTCCGGTGGTGCTCAGAGAGTATCGAGTCGCCGCGCTTCCGGTCAGCGAACTGCCCGTGCGAGAGTCACCACGTCGACCCGGCGCGCACCTCCCTTCCGGAGCGCGGCTGCGGCTGCGGTCGCGGTCGCTCCGCTCGTGTAGATGTCGTCGACCAGGCAGACGGTGGTCGGTGCTGCGCGAGCCGGGGCGAACGCCCCGGCGACGTTCCGCCGCCGTTCCTTCAGGCCGAGGCCGCGCTGGCGCTCGACCGACCGCGCTCGACCGACGAGCGGCTCGACGGGCAGGTCCCACAGCCGCCCCAGCCCTCGTGCCAGCGCCTCGGCCGGTCGATGCCCGCGCGTCAGCGTGCGTTCGCCGTGAGCGGGCACGAACGTGAGGGCGGTCACATCAGGCCGGGCGAGCACCTCGGCGACAAGCACCGCCGCCTCCTCGGCCAGCCGCCGCTGGCCACGCTCCTTCCACGCCGAGACGAGCCGCCGCGCGCGCTCGTCGTACACGATCGCCGCCCGGGCCGTCGCGAAGGCTATTCGCCTCCCGGCACACTCCACGCAGCGCTGGACCGGCCAGGCACCGGGCGCACCGCAGCGGGCGCAGAGCGGCGGGGCCAGCCGGACGAGCAGTGACCTGCACGCGGCGCAAACGGCCGCGCCGACACACCGGCAGACGGCGCAGTGGAGCGGAAGGAGCAGATCGAGCACCTGAACGACGCTACCGGCGGAATCTGCACGTGTCTGTGCCGATTCCGTGCCGAATGTGTGCCGGTCGCGCGGTCAGTCGAGCGGCGAGGCGGCGAGCAGCTCGCGCAGCGGCTCGCGCGCAGCAGCCAGGTCCTCGGGCGTCTTCACGGGGAAGAAGCGACCTCGCGGACCCGAGCGCGGCACCTCGAGGTACGTCGTCGGTAGGAAGGCGCTCGCCTCGTGGAACAGGTGCTCGAGCTGCACCGCCGGCCGCCCCTCGACCTCCTTCTCCACATAGAGCCAGGTCAAGTCGAAGTCGCGGTCGAGCGCGGCGAGGTCGAAGGTGACGGTGTTCACGTTGAAGACCGGGATCGAGTCCTGGTCGAAGCCGGGTGGGAAGCGCGGCGCCTCCAGCAGCTGCAGCCGACCGTCGACTCGTGCCGGAGCGCCGCCCATGTCCCCCTGCTTGCGGGCGACTTCGGCCGTCATCGGCTTCCCCTCGAGGACGTGCATCCCGAGCACGGCCGGATCGACGCGTGCGCCGAGATTGTCGACGTTCGAGACAACGACGTAGCGCACGCCGTGCGAGCGCATCTGCTCCAGCATCCCCGAGCGGCGGAATGCGTCGAGGAAGTCGCCGTGGCCGGGGCTGTAGAGCGACGGCCGGCCGGCCGCGTCGTGGAAGAGCCTGCCGTCCGACTCGAGCCGGAGCGAGACCGACTGAGAGAAATAGAGAGGCTCGGGCAGGCCCCGCTCGGCAACGAAGGCTCGCGTCGCGGCGTCCGTCGCGAAGCTCGTCATCACCGCAGCCGGGATCGCAGCACCCAGCCGCTCGGCGACGTCCGCCGCCGAGGCGAGCTTGAGCTCGAGGAAGCTTCGACCGTCGAGCACCTCGACGGTTCCCTTCACGACGCCGCCGAAGCGTGTGGCCATGCCGCCGTTCAGGACGACGATCGCCACCTCGCCCGCCCGGAGCGCGTCGAGGCCGGCAGCGCGCGCCTCCGCGTCGTCCGGGCGCTCCGGCAGCGTCACGAGATCGTCGGGTGCCGGCGGCTCGACGCGTCCGTGCACGATGTTGCTTTCGGCCGTGAGCGTGCCCTCGGCTACGCGCTCGCGCAGGCGCTCGAACCGGTCCGCGTCGAATCCGTAGCGGTCGAGCACCTCCTGGGTCGCGTCGTCGACCTCGATCACGCGGCGTACATCGGTCTCGGCAGAGAGGTCTCGAACGGAGCGCGGTGCACGCCGACCTCGGTCACGATGGCCGCGACCAGCGCAGCCGGTGTGACGTCGAAGGCGGGATTGCGCGCCTCGAAGCGGCCGGTCACCTCGGCGCCGTCCCGCTCCTCGATCGGGATCTGCTCGCCGGTCGGCGTGGCGAGGTCGACCGTCGAGGTCGGCGCGACGACGTACAGCGGGATCCCATGATGAGCAGCCGCGACGGCGAGGCCGTATGTGCCGATCTTGTTCGCCGTGTCGCCGTTCGCCGCGATCCGGTCGGCCCCCGTCACGACGCAGTCCACCTCGCCTCTTGCCATCAGGTGTGCCGCCGCCGCGTCGGCGATCACCGCGTGCGGGATCCCGAGCGTCTCGAGCTCCCACGCCGTCAGGCGCGCCCCTTGCAGCAGCGGTCGCGTCTCGTCGACGAGGACGTGCGCAAGGAGGCCCTTCTCCCAGGCGGCCCGCAGAGCGCCGACCGCGGAGCCGTAGCCGCCGGTTGCGAGCCCGCCGGCGTTGCAGTGGGTGAGCGCCCGTGTGCCCGGGCCGAAGAGCACCGCGGCGTGGGCGGCCATCGCCCGGCACCGCTCGACCTCCTCTTCGTGCAGTCGCCGGGCGCGCTCGGGCGTCGGATCGACCCGAAGCTGCTCGAGCGCCCAGACCAGGTTGACAGCGGTCGGCCGCGCCGCCGCGAGGACGTGGTAGGCCTCGGCGAGATCCTCGCCGCGCGACGCGGCGAGCGCGTACGCGTAGCCCGCCGCGATCCCGATCGCAGGCGCGCCGCGCACGGCGAGCACCCGAATCGCCTCGGCCACCTCCGCCGCGCTCTCGCAGCGGAGCTCGACCTCCTCGTCCGGAAGCCGGCGCTGATCCAGGAGGACAACGGCACCGGTCTCCAGACGGAGGATGCGCTCTGGTGCAAGGTCAGGCATCGTCCCCGTCCTCGTTCGATCGCACGTGCGCGAGGCCGTTATGGACACGTTCGTCCGTCATTGCCTATGAGCTCACTGCAGTGGCCGGAGCCGGATTCACTCCGGCGGGAGGCCCGCTACGGCTGATCGGCGAGCAGGCGAAGGAGGGGGCTTGTGGGGGAACCATGGGTTCCCCCACATTGTTTACGTGCCCTCGTCCCACGAGGCCAGGTACTTCGCCTGCTCCTCAGTGAGGCTGTCGATGTCGATGCCCATCGTGGCCAGCTTCAGCCGTGCGATCTCGTCGTCGATGTCCTTCGGCACGACGTAGACCTTCTTCTCGAGCGACGAGGCGTTCTGCACGACGTACTCGGCCGAGAGTGCCTGGTTCGCGAAGGACATGTCCATCACGATCGCGGGGTGCCCCTCGGCGGCCGCCAGATTGACGAGCCGTCCGTCCGCGATCAGATAGAGGCGCCGCCCGTCGGCGAGCGTGAACTCCTCCACGAACTCGCGTGCGGAGCGCGTCTCGCTGGCGAGCGAGCGGAGCGCCGCGATCTCGATCTCGACGTTGAAGTGGCCCGTGTTGCAGAGGATCGCGCCGTCCTTCATCAGCTCCAGATGGGAGCGGGCGATCACGTGCTTGTCGCCGGTCGCGGTGCAGAAGATGTCTCCGACCTTGGCGGCCTCCGCCATCGGCATGATCTCGAAGCCGTCCATCGCTGCCTCGAGGGCCGGCATCGGGTCCACCTCGGTGACGATCACGTGTGCGCCGAGCCCCTTTGCCCGCATCGCGACCCCGCGACCCACCCAGCCGTAGCCGGCGACCACGAAGCGCTTGCCCGCGAGGAGGACGTTCGTGGCGCGGATGATCCCGTCGATCGTCGACTGGCCGGTGCCGTAGCGGTTGTCGAAGAGGTGCTTGGTACGCGCCTCGTTGACCGCGATCACCGGGAAGCCGAGCTTACCGTCGCGTTCGAGCGCCTTGAGGCGGATCACACCCGTGGTCGTCTCCTCGGTCCCGGCGATCACGTCGCCGAGCTGCTCGCGGCGGGCGCTGTGGAGCACGCCGATCACATCGGCGCCGTCGTCCATCGTGATGTGCGGCTTGTGGTCGACGGCCGCTTCGATGTGCTGGTAGTACGTGTCGTTGTCCTCGCCCTTGATCGCGAACGTGGAGATGTCGTACTCGTCCACGAGCGCGGCCGCGGTCTCGTCCTGCGTGGAGAGCGGGTTCGAGGCGCACAGGACGACGTCGGCGCCGCCTGCCTTCAGCGTGCGCATCAGGTTCGCCGTCTCCGTCGTCACGTGCAGGCAGGCGGCGATGCGGTAGCCGTCGAGCGGCCGCTCCGCTTCGAACCGCTCGCGGATCGCCGCCAGCACCGGCATCTGCCGGTCGGCCCACTCGATCCGGCGCACGCCGTCCGCGGCGAGCCCGAGATCCTTTACGTCGTAGCGCTTGGTGGTTGCCATGCAGTCCTTTCGCTGTGCTGGTTGAAATCAGGCCACGAGCAGGAGGCGCTCGTGCTTTTTTTGCTCCCAGTCGACCCAGTCGGCCGCCGGCCCGCTGGCCGCGAGCCAGGCGTCGACCGCGCTGCGGAGGGCGGGCTCTCTCCGGAGGCGGTCGGCGAACGCGAGCTCGCCGAGCTCGACGCCGAACTGCTCCCGCAGGCTGCGAAGCGTCCGCAGCTGTTCGAGCTCACGCTCGCCGTAGAGGCGATAGCCCGCCGCTGTGCGGCGCGGCACGACGAGGCCGTTCGTCTCGAGGTAGCGCAGCATCCGGGCAGACCACCCGGTCTGCGCCGCCGCCTGTCCTACGGTCAAGGTGCCCATCGGAGCTACCTTACCACAGGTGTGTCAAAGTCTCCGATCAGCCGGTCGCGCGGCGATACGCGGCGTGCGCCGCCTTGACGCAGGCAGTGCGGCGCGCCGGCACCTTCAGCTTCGCGCAGCGCTTCAACTCGGCGTTACGACGTCGGAGCGCGAGACAGCGGGTGCGCGGCTTGCCTTTCAGGCTCGCACAAGCCGGCTTCGGCGCAGCGGTGGCGCCGAGCGGGAGCAGAGTGAACGTCTGGACACCCGAGCGGCCCTGTGACCCGGCGAAGCCGCCGGTCGCCCCACAGGCCCAGAAGACGCGCCACTCGTACTTCACCGGCTTCGCCTTGGGGAAGACGTTGCCCGGCGTGACGAACGTTCCGTCACCGAGGAACGGCCCGCCTCGAGTCGTCCCGAGGAACCCGCCCACGCCGGCCTGGCGATACTCCACGTACGAGCTGTGGATGCTCGCAGGCCCGGGACAGTCGGGATAGGTGATCGACCAGCGAAAGAGGACGTCACCGTTGGCGAAGCCCTTCGGCGGGGTCACCTTCACGCTGGCGCCGTCCGCCGGGAAGCGGGGCACCGGGACGCCCGCCGCCGCGGCCGTCACGGCGATGCCGGCGAGGACGACGAGGAGGATCACGATGGATCGCCGCAGACCCACTTCGTGACTCTTAGCACAGCTCTACGACCGGTTCAAGAACCTCGATCGGCTCAGGCGTCCGAGGTACCCTCGCGGCCGTAGAGATCCTCGAGCCGGACCACGTCGTCGAGGTGCGGCGTCGAGACCTCCAGGATGGTCGTGTCCTCGATTGCGGTGACCCGGTGCACGGTGCCCGGACGGTAGTGGAACGCGTCGCCCGAGCCGATCACCTCCTCGGTCAGCACCCCCTGCCCCACCTCGCCGAGCTCGAGCTTCGCCTTCCCGGACTGCACGAGCCACGACTCTTCCTTCTGGCGGTGGAACTGGAGGCTGAGCGCGCTGCCCGCCTTGACGAAGAGCACCTTGCCGCAGTAGCGCTCCGAAAGCGCCCAGATCAGCTCGTGCCCCCAGGGCTTCTCGACCTTGCGCACCTCGAAGGCCCAGCGGTCGAGGGAGGCGAGGTTCGGGGAGTCGATGTCGGGGGTCACGTCGGGGCTCATGAGAACCGGAGCGCCTCGGGGGCGATCGTCTCGCCCGCTGCAATCCGGATCCCGTGGTCGAGCATATTCCCGTCACCCACCGTGGCGCCAGGGCCTACGACCGAGAGCCCGGTGACGACACAGCCGGCGCCGAGCTCTGCCCGCTCGCCGACGATCGAGCCCGAGACGTGCGCGTCGCGGCCGACCGTTGCTCCGGCGCCGATCACGGCGGACTCCACGGACGCGCCCTCGCCCACGTGCGCGCCGGCGCCGATCACCGCCAGGCTGCCGATCCGCGCACCGGCGCCGACGACCGCGTCCGCGCCGACGTAGACGGGCGGGACGAGCCGCGCCTGCGGGCTGACCTGCGCGCTCTCCGCCACCAGCATGTAACCGGGGCCGAGCTCGTCACCGAGCTCCGTGACGAAGTTCCGCTCGAGCACGTCGCGGTGCGCCTGCAGATAGGCATCCGGGGTGCCGACGTCGAGCCAGTAGCCGGGCAGCGCCACTCCGTACACGGACTCCTCCTCGACGAGCAGGGGGAACACCTCGCGCTCGATCGACACTGCCCGGTCCGGGGGGATCAGGTCGAGGACGTCGGGCTCGAGGACGTACAGGCCCGCGTTGATCAAGTCGGTGTCGATCTCCTCCGGACGCGGCTTCTCGAGGAAGCTGAGGACGCGGCCTTCGCCGTTCACGCGAACGAGCCCGTAGCGGGTCGGATCCTCGACCGGCGTGAGCAGGATGGTCGCGCGGCGCTCACGCTCTCGGTGGAACGCGATCAGCGCACCGAGATCGGTCTCGCGCAGCGAGTCGCCGTTCAGGGCGAAGAACGGCTCGTCGATCCCCGCCGCGGCGAACCGAATCGCCCCGCCCGTGCCGAGCGGCTCCTCCTCCACCTTGTACTCGAGGCGGAGATCGCCGTAGCGGTCGCCGAAGCGCTCCTGGATCTGCGTCGGCAGGTAGCCGCACGAGATGATCGCGCGCGTCACGCCGTGCCGGCGCAGGTGCTCGAAGGTGTAGGCGAGCTGCGGGCGGTCGACGAGCTGCAGCATGTCCTTCCGGGTCTCGTCGGTGAGCGGCCGCAGGCGCGTGCCGAGGCCACCGACGAGAATGACAGCGGGCAGGCTCACCGGCGCCCGCTCATCGACCGTTGCGGCCGATGCCCTCGTACACGAAGCCCGCGGCGCGCAGCTCGGCGGGGTCGAGCATGTTGCGCCCGTCCACGAGCAGCGCGTTTCCCATCGTCCGCGCAGCTTCCGCCCAGTCGAGGTGTGCGAGCTCCGACCACTCCGTCACGAGGACGGCGGCGTCGGCGCCTGCGAGCGCCTCGAGCGGGGTCGCGTGAATCGAGGCCTGCGGCAGGATCGCGTGGCCGTCCACGATCGGGTCCCACGCCCGCACGGATGCCCCTTCCGCTGCGAGGCGCCCGGCCAGCACGAGACTGGGGGCCTCGCGTGTGTCGTCGGTGTTCGGCTTGAAGGCGAGCCCGAGCAGCGCCACCGAGGTGCCTCGCAGGCTGCCGAGGTGGCGCTTCAGCTTGCCGATCACGCGCCGCTTCTGCAGCTCGTTCACCTCGATCACCGCATTCAGGAGCTGGAAGTGGTAGCCCGAGCTCGCCGCGAGCTGCTTCAGCGCGAGCGAGTCCTTCGGGAAGCAGGAGCCGCCGTAGCCGATTCCGGCGCGCAGGAAGCTCGGGCCGATGCGGCGGTCGAGCCCGATGCCCTCGGCGACCTGGACGACGTCCGCGCCGGTCGCCTCGCAGACGTTCGCGATCTCGTTGATGAAGCTGATCCGGGTCATCAGCGCTGCGTTCGCTGCAAGCTTGATCATCTCCGCGGAAGCGACGTCGCAGCGAACCATCGGGCCGTCGATCCCGCGGTGCAGCTCGGCGACCGCGTCGCCGTGCGCCTCGTCGAACGCGCCGATGACGATCCGGTCGGGATGCTGGAAGTCGCTGATCGCGTTGCCCTCCGCGGTGAACTCGGGATTCGAGGCGTACCCGATGTGACCGAGCCCGGCCTCGTCCAGCCGATGGCGCACCGTCGCGCCGGTTCCCACCGGGACCGTGCTCTTCATCACGACGACCGCGGGCCGCTCGAGCCCCCGAAGCTCGTCCACGACCGTCCAGACGGCCGAGAGATCGGCATCGCCGGAATAGGTCGGCGGCGTCCCGACCGCCACGTAGAGGAAGTCGGCGTCGCGGACGGCCTCGGCGACGTCGAGGGTGTAGGTCAGCCGCTCGGCGTTGCGCTCGAGCAGCTCGTCGAGGCCCGGCTCGTAGATCGGCACCTCGCCGCGGCGCAGCTCCTCGATCCGCTCCGGCAGCACGTCGCGGATCGTCACCTCGTGGCCGACGTCGGCGAAGCAAGCACCCGTGACGAGGCCGACGTAGCCGGCGCCGAAGACTGCGACTCTGGACACGCGCTGAACCTACCTACTTGATGCTGGCCAGCGGCTTCAGGCCCTTGGCGATCGCCAGCATCGTCTCGTTCGAGAGCGTGTTGAGCAGCGTGTTGACGACCCAGTAGGTCGCCTCGCCCTCACGGAGGACGACCATGTGCAGCTTCGGGCCCGTGTAGTGCAGCTCGTAGCGCCGGCCCTTGATCGTCCGCGTGACGTTGCTCTCCGCGAGCACGGGCGCGTCCTCCCAGTCGGTCATCTGCACGCCCCAGTACTCGCTCGCGCCCGTCCGGTAGGTGAGCCGGATCGTCTTGTGCTCGTTGTCCGGCTCGTCGATCCAGTACATCCGCACCGGTCGCTCCTGGTCGATCCACGAGCTGCGCTCGATCACCGTCGGCACCATCAGCGGGAACTTCACCTTCGGCGCGCGCTCGCGGAGGTACGCGATCGATGCGTCCTTGCCGGGAGTGACGATCGCCTGCTGGCGCTGCGGGGTCTTGTCGACCGGCGCCGGCGCCATCGTGCCGTGGAAGGTCTGGCCGACGACGACGGTGAGCATCGCGCCGTTGGCGAGCGCCGTGAGCGGGGGTTTCAGCTCGACGAGATCGTCCGTGCCGAACAGGGTCGCGACCTTCTTCGCGGCAGCCTCCGCACCCGCCTGGTCCGGGTCGTACGAGATCTGCGTCTTGAAGTACTTCCAGTTGGGCGCGTTCGCCGGCTGGCCGTCGGGTGGATGGATCATCGCGTATGCCCGCTGCGAGAGCAGGTAGCTCGCGTTCGACGCCGAGCCGGTGACGCCGTTGCCGTTCAGGACCGTGATCGTGGTGTCGCGCGCCGGCGGCGCCTTCGCCTTCTTCGGCTTCTCGCCGAGCGCGACAGCGGTGGCCTTCTCCGGCGACTCGACATCCGGGTTGGAGAACTCCTGCACGGCTTTCCTGACGTTCTCCTCGGGCACGAAGACCCGGAACTGGGAGTCCTCCTCGAAGCCTTCGAGCTTGGGCTGGAAGAAGCTCCCCGGAGGCAGGCCGTAGGCGAAGAGGGCGTAGCTGGCCACCGTGTCGAGGTCGATCTCGGCGGACCCGCCGCGCGCGACCTCCACGTTCTTCGTGATCGTGTTGATCACCTTCGGCACCCGCGTCGCCGAGAACTCGGACTTGATCTGCGACTTGAAGCTCCGGACGAAGAGCTGCTGGCGCGCGAGTCGGGTGAAGTCGTTGTCGGTGTGCCGGTAGCGGACGAAGTCGAGCGCCTGGTAGCCGGTCAGCTTCTGGTAGCCCGGAACGAGATTGATCGTCGCGTACCCCGTCGGGCCGCTGCGGTCGTTGAAGTAGCGGCGGTCGATGTCCATCCAGATCCCGTCGAAGGCATCCACGAGCTGGCGGAAGCCACGGAAGTTGACGGTGATCAGGTAGTGGATCGGCAGCCCGGTGTACTTCCGGACGGTCTCGAGCGTCCCCTTCGTGCCGCAGTTCGCATAGGCCTCGTTGATGCGGCCCTGATAGCTCGGCTTGCCCGGACAGGTGACGTCGACGAGCAGGTCGCGCGGCAGCGAGAGCAGCGAGACGGAGTCCGTCTCGGTATCCGCCCGGACGAGCATGATCGTGTCCGAGCGCGATTGCACACCCGGGCCTTCGCCTTTCCGCCTGTCGTACCCGACGACGAGCGCGGTGGCGGGCTGCCCCGGCAGCGGGATGTCGAGGCGCTTGGCCGCCACCTTCACGTCGGGCGTCTTCGCGACGACAGCGGCCACGCTCTCGTGGAACCAGAGATACGCCCCGCCACCGAGTGCGCCGGCGCACATGAGCAGGAAGACGAAGAGCCAGAGGAACGCCGTGCGGACGAGCTTCCAGCGGCTGCGCCGGACGGGCTCCGGCTGCCGGTAGACCGTGATCGGGGAGAGTGCGCCCGGCGGCAGGACCGGCCTGCCGTTCCCGTTCACAGCCGCGGCGCGGCCAATCCCTCTCTTCGTGGTCGTCCGCATGGGGGCGTCACCGACGGCGGGCGCCGGCGAAGGGGCCAGGATAGCCGACGGGTGTGACGGCTAGGTAAGCCGCGCGGCCATGGCCGAGGCGAGCGCGTCGGCGAAGAAGGCGTTCTCCTCCGGTGTGCCGACGGTGATCCGCAGGGCGCCGGGCGCGCCGAAGGCGCCCATCGGCCGCACGATTGCGCCGTGGCGCAGGAGTACCTCGAAGAGCGGGCGTGCGTCCTCCCCCACCTCGGCGAAGAGGAAGTTCGCGACGGCAGGCCCGGCGGGCTCGAGCCCGTGGGCACGCAGTGACTGCGCAAGCGCGTCGCGCCCCGCCGCGTTGTGGGTGCGGCGCCGCCCGAGCTCCGCTTGGTCGTCCAGGCTGGCGAGCGCGGCCACCTGTGCCTGCGTGCTCACGTCGAAGGCGCGGCGCACCTTGCCGATGGCCGTGATCGTTTCGGCCGAGCCGACGCCGTAGCCGACACGCAGGCCGGCGAGCCCGTAGATCTTCGAGAAGGTACGCAGGACGAGCACGCGCCGTCCGCGCTTCGCGTACTCCTCGATCCCGTCCGGGTAGTCGGGCTGGTCGATGTACTCGAGGTAGGCCTGGTCGAGCACCGTCAAGACATGCTCGGGCACCCGCTCGAAGTACGCGTCGAGCTGGGCGCGGCCGGTCATCGTGCCGGTCGGATTGTTCGGCGTCGCGATGTAGACGAGCTTCGTCCGCGGCCCGATCGCCGCCAGCATGGCCTCCAGGTCGAGGTGGTGGTCCCGCAGCGGCACGCGCACGGGCGTCGCCCCGAGCTTCAGCGCGTCGAGGACGTAGCTGATGAAGGACGGCCAGCCCGTGACGATCTCGTCGCCCGGGTCAAGTGCTGCGACCGAGAGATGGCCGATGATCGCGTCCGCGCCCGCGCCGGTGACGATCTCGTCCGGGCGCACGCCGTGCCGCTCCGCGAGCGCATTGCGCAGGTGGTACGTGCCGCCGTCCGGATAGCGGTTGAGCAACGGCGCGCTGCGCTCGAGCGCCTCGAGCGCCGCCGGAAACGGGCCCCACGGCCCCTCGTTCGACGCGAGCTTGACGACGCGCTCGAGCCCGAGCTCGCGCTGGACCTCCTCCTCCGGCTTGCCCGGCTCGTACGGAACGAGCCCGTCGAGGGCGGGACGGAAGAGGCTCACCGCGAAGCTAGCCCTCGGCGGGCGGTGTCTCGTCGGAGCTCTTGCGGCGCCAGAACCAGAGCACGCCGCCGAGCGCCGCAAGGCTGGTGATGATGGCGCCCCTGTTCGGCCGCTTCGACCCCTCCACCGTGCCCGGCACGGCGTCCTGCGCCTTCTTCCTCAGGACCCGCTTTGCCGTCAGCCAGGTGAGCCAGCCGAGCATGGCGTTGCGCCTGTTCACGATGCTCATGCGCGGAGGCTAACCGAACCGGCGCAAGCTTTCCGAGGGGAGGGCGTCTCTACGTCCGAGGAGCTTCGCGCAGCAGGGCTGCCTGGCCCGGCTGCCCGCCTTCTCCCAGAGGCGCCCTCTTGCCGCAAAGGGGGCGCCTCGCTTCGTTGTCGAGGGTCTGACAGCCGTGCCACGGCTCGGAACGCGGAAGGTGATCTGTCCGGCGCCGTTCCCGGCCCCGCTGCCGCAGAGCGCCCTCGCCTTTTGTTGGTTTCGACCGTGGGACGTGAAACAATCCTGCGCGTGACGGGGCTGCTCGCGAGTTTCGACGTGCTCAGAGAGCGGCAATTCAGGCTGCTCTGGCTCGGTCAGGCGATCTCCGCGCTCGGCGACGCGCTCGTGCCGCTCGCCGTCACGTTCGCCGTGCTCGACCTGACCGGCTCAGCCGCCGACCTCGGGCTGGTCTTCGCGGCGATGTTCGGCGCACGGGTCATCTTCATCCTGGTCGGCGGCGTCTGGTCGGACCGGCTGCCGCGCCAGTTGGTGATGATCGCCGCCGACCTGGTTCGGGGCGGCGTCCAGGCGCTGCTCGCGCTCGCCTTCTTCACCGACTCGGTCGCGCTCTGGCACCTGATCGCGGCGGCGTTCGTCCTGGGCGGCGCGAGCGCGTTCTTCGGCCCCGCCTCGACCGGGCTCGTGAAGACGACCGTCAGCCCCGAGCGCCTCCAGGAGGCGAACGCGTTGATCAGCATGTCCCAGAACGCGATCCAGATCTTCGGGCCCGTGACCGCAGGAGCGCTCGTGGTCTTCGTCGGCTTCGGGCCGATCTTCGCGGTCGATGCGCTCACCTTCGTCGCCAGCGCGATCTGCCTCGTCGGCATGCGCCTTCCGTCGGCGATCGAGCGGCTCGAGCGAAGGAGCTTCCTCGCCGACGTGCGGCAGGGGCTGGGCGAAGTGCTCTCCCGTACCTGGCTCTGGTCGTCCTTCATCGTCTTCTCGATCTCGAATGTGACGATCGCCATGTACTTCGTGCTCGGCCCGCTGATCGTCGAGCGCGAGTTGGGCGGGGCCTCCGACTGGGGCCTGCTGCTCACCGGAGGGGCGATCGGCGGCCTGATCGGGAGCATGGTTGCGCTGCGCTACAAGCCGGCCCGCCCGCTGATCCCCGCCTTCCTGCTCATGTTCTTCGTCTCCGTGCAGCTCGCGGCGCTGATCCCACCCCTGCCGATCGTGGGCCTGATGGTCGTCGCCGCGCTCGCGTTCGCCAGCATCGCGGTCGGCAACGCGCTCTGGGACACGATGCTGCAGCAGCACATCCCCGAGCGCGCGATCTCGCGCGTCAGCGCGCTCGACTGGACGATCTCGCTCGTCTTCATGCCGCTGGGCTACGTCCTCGCCGGCCCGCTCGCCGAGGCGATCGGGCTCGATCTGACGCTCGCGCTCGCCGCCGGCGTCAGCGTGGTGGCGAACATCGGGCTGCTGCTCGTCCCGAGCGTGCGCCACCTGAGGCGCGTCGAGCCGGCACCGCCTGTCCCGATCGAGAGCGAGCTCGAGACGGAGCCGGTGGCCCCGCCCCTCGCCGCAGCGCGCCTGTAGCTACGCCTGCGCCGCCGCCTTCCTCTTGTTGGGGATGTGGATCGCGCGGCCGAGGGCGACGAGGCCGCTTCCTTGACCTTCGTGGGGAACCCGGTTCCCCCACGAGCCCCTCTCTCGCCGACAAGCCGAGGCGCGCGGAACCGGGCAAAGCCCGGATCCGCGACACGTCGTTGCTACGCCTGAGCTGCCGCCCGCTTCTTGTTGGGGATGTGGATCGCGCGGCCGAGGGCGACGAGGCCCGCTTCCTTGATCGCCTCGGAGAGCGTGGGATGCGCGGCCATGCCGTCGGCCACCGTCTCGACGGTCGCCTCCGCGTCGATCGCGACCGTTCCGGCCTCGATCAGGTCGGTCACGTGCGGACCCACCATGACGATCCCGAGCAGCTCGCCGTACTTGGTCTCGTGGATCGACTTCACCCAGCCGACCGTTTCGTTCTGCATCACGGCGCGCGCGTTCGCGACCCACGGGAACATCCCGACGGCGACCGCGTCGCCGTGCAGCTCGCGCGCCTCAGCCTCGGTGAGGCCGACGCCCGCGATCTCCGGATCGGTGTAGATCGGGCGCGGCACGGCGGGGCTGCCGACCGTCGCTTCGTGACCCGTCGCGTTCTCCGCGGCGACCTCGCCCTCGCGGAACGCGGTGTGCGCGAGCTGCCAGTAGCCCGCGCAGTCGCCGACGGCGTAGATGTGCGGGACGGTCGTGCGGCGGTGCTCGTCGGCCGCGATTCCCTTGCGCCGGTCGAGCTCGACGCCGAGCTCCTCGAGGCCGAGGTTCTCCACGACCGGGCCGCGCCCGACGGAGACGAGCATCACGTCGGCCTGCAGCGACTCGCCTTCGCCGAAGTGGACGGTGAGCTGCGAGCCGTCGTCCTCGACCCCCGTGCACTGCTTGCCGAGCTGGAGCGCGATCCCGCGCTTGCCGAAGGCCTTCGCGAGCTCCTTCGCCGCGTCGGCGTCCTCCTGCGGGATCAGCGTCTCGAGCATCTCGACGATCGTCACCTCGGAGCCGAAGCGCTGGAAGATGGAGGCGAATTCGCAGCCGATGATGCCGCCGCCGAGGATGACGAGCCGGCGCGGCACCTCGGTCGCGGCGAGCAGGCCGGTCGAGTCGACGCACCGCGGCGAGTCGAGCCCCTCGATCGGCGGGCGCAGCGGGTACGAGCCGGTCGCGACGATCGCGGAGCGGAAGGTGACGTCCTCCCCGCCTTCGACGGAGATCGTATTCGGTCCCGTGAAGCGGCCCCGGCCCTTGACCCACTCGACGCCGTTCGCCTTGAACAGGCCGGCGACGCCGCCCGTCATCTGCTTGACGACCGCGTTCTTCCACTCGGCCGCCTGGCCGAAGTCGAGCTCGGGCGCGCCGACCCTGACACCGAGCTTTCCGAATGTGTCCTCGGCCTGGTGGATCGCGTGCGCGGTCTGCACCCAGGCCTTCGTCGGGATGCAGCCGACGCGCAGGCACGTGCCGCCGAGCTCGGGCTCCTGCTCGATGCAGACCGTCCTCGCCCCCAGCTGGGCTGCGCGGATCGCTGCCGTGTACCCGCCGGGGCCTCCGCCCAGGACGGCGACGTCACATTCCATGTCTGCTCAACTCCTCAGTCACGACTTGGCTCAGTTCGTAGTCGCCGGCGATGCTATCGACGCGCGCATCGTCCAGGCCTCGTCCCCCTGCTGGACGACTTCGAAGCCGTTTCGCTCGTAGAGCTTGCGGGCGGGGTTGCCTGGCTCGACGCTCAGGCTGAGCGCCTCGTAGCCCCCGACACGCGCGCGCTCGATCAGCGCGGTGAGCAGCTGCTCGCCGATCCCGTGACCCCGCTTCGACGGAACCACGGCGATCGCGAGCTCGGGGGTGTGCTCGTCCACGAACCCGTAGCCGGGCTCGTCGGCGGCGAAGAGCCGGTACCACGCCGCGCCGACCGCGAAGCCGCCCTCGAGCGCGACGAGCGCGGTGTCCCCCGGACGACCCCACCCGCGGACGTAGCGGGACGTGCGCGAGCCGGGCACGCGCTCGCGCCAGTAGAGGGCGTGATGAAGCATGTCGCGGAGGAAGCGACCGTCCTGCGTCCCTGCTCTGCGGATCACGAGACCCATGTCAGAGCGACTGCGCCAGCTGAATCCGGTTGCCGTCCGGATCGAAGACGTCCACGAGCCTGATCTCCCCGGTCAGCTCGAAGACGACACCGACCTCCACGCCGGCGGCGCGCAGCCGCTCGGCCTCGGCCTTCACGTCGACGACGTCGACGTGTGCGACGCCGCCCTCGACCCCGGGCTCGCCCTCAGCGAGCGCCAGCTCCATCTCGCCGTGCACGAACTTCGCCCAGCGGTCGTCCCAATCCACGAACGTCTCCTCGAAGCCGAGCACGTCGCGGTAGAAGGCGCGCGCGGCGTCGAGGTCGCGGACGCGGTACCAGACCGTGGCCACGATCAGCCCATCAGAGGGCCAGGGCGGGCTCTTCGAGCAGCTCCTTGACCGTGCGCAGGAAGTCCGCACCGTCGGCGCCGTCGATCGCGCGGTGGTCGCACGTGAGCGTGAGCGTCAGCATCGGCCGCACCTCGACCTGGCCGTCGCGGACGACCGGCCGCTCCTCGGTCGCGCCGACCGCGAGGATCGCGGCCTGCGGCGGGTTGAGCACGGCGATGAACTGCTCGATCCCGAACATGCCGAGGTTCGAGATCGTGAAGGTGCCGTCCTCGAGGTCGCCGCGCTGGAGCTTGCCGTCGCGTGCGCGGGCGACGAGGTCGGCCCGCGTGGCCGCGATCTCCTGGATCGTCCGGCGGTCGGCGTCGCGGATGACGGGGACGATCAGCCCGTTGGGTGCCGCGACGGCCATGCCGACGTGAGCGACCGGGAAGCGCCGGATCGCGTCGCCGGTGAAGTGTGCGTTCACGGCCGGGTGGCGGACGAGCGCCGCCGCCGAGACCTTCGTCAACAGATCGCTCACCGTCGGCTTGGTCTCGCCCTCGGCGAGCCGGCCGACGAGCCGCTCCCGCAGCTCGAGCGCGCGCGTCATGTCCGCCGAGACGGTGAGCTGGAAGACGGGCGCCTGCCAGGCCTCGGTGAGCCGTCGGGCGATCGTCTTGCGGGTCGACGTGAGGGCGATCTCCTCGACCTCGGCCGCTGCGGGAGCAGCTCCCGGGGCCGTTTGCGGCGTCGGCTGGAAGCGTTCGACGTCCTCGGCGACGATCCGGCCCTCGGGCCCACTGCCGCGCACCTGCGTCAGCTCGATCCCCTTCTCGCGGGCGAGCCGGCGCGCGAGCGGCGAGGCCTTGACGCGTCCGTCGGCGCCCGTGGCGGCGGCGACCGGCTCCGCCTCGGCGGTCGCGGCGGCGGCCGCGCGGCCGCGCTCGCGCTCGTCGCCCATCTCGGCTGCGGGCGAGCCCTCCTCCTGCCCGCTCTCGTCGGCCTCGGTCGCGTCGTCGGCCGCGGCCCGCGCGGGTGACTCGCCGTCCTTCGCAGCGGGCGCAGCACCGTTCCCGGACGGGACGTCCTCGCCCTCGCTGCCGATGAACGCGATCGTGCGTCCCACCTCGACCTCGCCGGAGTCGACGACGATCTTCAGCAGGACCCCGTCTGTTTCGGCCTCGACCTCCTGCGTCACCTTGTCGGTGTCGAGCTCGTAGAGCGGCTCGCGCTTCTTGACCGGCTCGCCCTCGCCCTTCAGCCACTTGACGATCGTGCCGGACTCCATCCCCTGGCCCAGCCGCGGCAGCTTGACCTCGGTAGCCACTTAGGAGCGGGCCACCGTGCGCTTGATCGCGGCGAGCACGTCGGCCGCGTGCGGCACGACCCACTGCTCCATCGCCGGCGCGAACGCGAGCGGCGCGAACTTCGCGCCCACGCGCTCGACGGGCGCGTCCAGGTAGTCGAAGGCCCCGTGCTGGACGACGGCGGTCAGCTCCGCGCCGAAGCCGCCGCGCGTGACGGCCTCGTGGGCCGTGACGCAGCGATTCGTCTTCTGCACCGAGCGGATGATCGCCTCCTCGTCGAGCGGCAGGAGCGTGCGCGGATCGAGCACCTCGACCGAGATTCCCTCGGCCTCGGCCTGCTCGGCGGCCTGCAGCGCCTCGGGCACCATCCGGCCGATCGCGATCACCGTCACATCGGTGCCTTCCCGCATGATGCGCGCCTTTCCGAACGGGATCGGCTCCAGCTTCTCCGGGACCTCGCCCTTCAGCGGGTAGAGCAGCCGGTGCTCGAAGAAGACGACGGGGTTGTCATCGTAGATCGAGCTCCAGAGGAGGCCGCGGACGTCCTCCGGGGTGGACGGAAACGCCACCTTCAGGCCCGGGACGTGCACGAACCACGATTCGAGCTGCTGCGCGTGCTGTGCGCCCGGGCTCCAGCCGGCGCCGCCCTGCGTGCGGACCGTCAGCGGCACCTTCAGCTGGCCGCCCGACATCGTCCGGTGCTTCGCCGCCTGGTTGACCAGCTGCTCCATCGAAAGCGTGAGGAAGTCCTGGTACATGATCTCGACGACGGGGCGCATGCCCTGCATTGCCGCGCCGATCCCGGCGCCGACGATCGCCATCTCGGAGATGGGCGTGTTGCGGACGCGCTCGGCGCCGAACTCGGCCAGCATCCCCTGCGTCACGCCCATCGAGCCGCCCATCTCGGCGATGTCCTCGCCCATGATGAAGACGTCCTCGTCCTCCCGCATCGCGGCGGAGAGCGCGTCGCGGACGGCCTCGCGGTAGGTCAGCTCAGGCATCCTGAGGTTCCTGGTGCGTCGCGAAGCCGCCGCGGAGCCGGGCTCCGCCCGGCGGGAGTGTCAGCTGTCCCGTGGCCTCAGGCATAGACGTACTTCAGAGCGTCTTCGGGCTTCGGGTCGGTGCCCGCCTTCGCGAACTCCACGGAGGCCTCGACGATCCCCGTCACCTCGGTGTCGAACGACTCGAACTCCTCGTCCGAGAGCTCGAGACGCGCACGCAGGAGCTCGATCGGATCCTTCGTCTCGCGCTCCTCGGCGAGTCCCTCCTTCTCGCGGTAGACCTGCGGGTCGCCGATGTAGTGGCCCACGAGCCGGTGGGTGCGGACGTTGAGGAAGACAGGCCCTGCGCCGGAGACGGCGTGAGCGCGCGCCTCCCGCGTCGCGGCGTGGACCGCTTCGACGTCCTGGCCGTCGACGTCGATCGAGCGCATGCCGAACGCGACGGCCCGCTGGGACATGTCTTCGATCGGAGCGTGCTGGCTCATCGGCGTCGATTCGGCCCACCCGTTGACCTCGAGCACGAAGAGCGCCGGCACCTTCCAGAGCTGGGCGAGGTTCAGCGACTCGTGGAAGGCACCAGTGTTCGTGGCGCCGTCGCCGAAGAACGCGACACAGACGCGCGGCTGCTTGCGGAACTTGTATGCGAGCGCGGTTCCGGTCACCTGCGGCAGGCCGCCGCCGACGACCGCGTTGGCGCCGAGCATCCCGCGCTCGACGTCGTAGAGGTGCATCGAGCCGCCGTAGCCCTGCGAGCAGCCCTCCAGCTTGCCGTAGAGCTCCGCCATGATCGCGTTCGGGTGCGTACCCTTCGCCAGGGTGTGCCCGTGCGCACGGTGGGTCGACATGATCGTGTCGTCCTCCTCGAGGCCGGCCATCACGCCGGAGGCGACCGCCTCCTGGCCGATCGCGACGTGGAGGAAGCCGGGCAGCTCTCCGGCGCGGAAGCGCTCCTCGACCTTCTCTTCGAAGCGCCTGATCAGCAACATCTCGCGGAAGAGCTCCCGCAGTCGCTCGTCGGACAGCGCCTCGTCCGCTCTCGGCTTCCTCTCGACCTTCGCCATGTCGGCTTCATTTAAGCTGAGGTCCCATGAGGCTCGTCGCACAGTGGCGCCGGATCGAGTCCGAGCTCCCTGCCGGCTGGAGCGATACCCGGCTCTCGGTCGAGGTTCGCCACGAGGACAAGCTCGCGCGCGCGGCGGCGCTGCTCGGCCCCGCCAATCCCGGCCGCAGGCACAACGCGCTCGTGATCGTGGCGAGCCGGAGCGGCGCCGGAGCCGGCCCGGAAGCCGTGCGCCGGCTGCTCGGACGGCTCGACGACGAGCGCATCGCCGGCACGCTGACTCTGCTCTCCAGCGTCCAACCGGCCGTCGTGGAGCTCGAGACCGCCCCGACCCTCGCGGCAGCCTGGGAGACGACGCTCGCAACCCTTCCGGCCGACTGGAGCGACCTCCTCTGCGAGGTCGAGGTCGACTCCAGCGACTACCTCCAGCGCACCGCGCTCCTGCTCTCGCCCCTGAACCCGACGCGCGACCCGGCCAAGGTCGCGTTCCGCTTCCGCGTCGCCCACCGCTTCGGCTACGGCGCCTCGGCCCAGATGGTGCGCCGCTGCCTCGAGCGCGTCGACGAAGACGGGATTCGGGGGCGCGTCGCCGTCCTGCGCTCGCTCTCCGACACACACAACGTCGCGACGCAGGGGCCGGTCTGGTACGTCGGGGGAAAGCCGGTATGAGCAGGGACCCGGTCTCGTGGTTCCTCGTCGACAAGGGCTGGGCAGTGACCGGCCGCGACGGTAGCGACCTCGGGACGGTGCACGAGGTCATCGGCGACACGGACGAGGACATCTTCAACGGGCTCGCCGTCTCGCCGGGCTTCCTCCGCTCCGCGCGCTACGTGCCCGCGGAGCGCGTGGGGCGAATCGTCGAGGGCCGCGTCGAGCTCGAGCTCGACCGCGACGAGTTCGACCGGCTCGACGAGCACGGCGACCTTCCGCCGAGCGCCCAGATCCGCCCGGACACCACGGAGCTGCCCTAGCCGGCGCAGGATGAGCATCCGCGGAAGCGGATGCTCATCGCGCAAAGATCCCTGAAGGGGCCGCCTCGCGGCCCAAGAACTCGCCCTCCGCGCTCAGGCGAGCTAGCCGGCGCAGGATGAGCATCCACGGAAGCGGATGCTCATCGCGCAAAGATCCCTGAAGGGGCCGCCTCGCGGCCCAAGAACTCGCCCTCCGCGCTCAGGCGAGCTAGCCGGCGCAGGATGAGCATCCACGGAAGCGGATGCTCATCGCGCAAAGATCCCTGAAGGGGCCGCCTCGCGGCCCAAGAACTCGCCCTCCGCGCTCAGGCGAGCTAGCCGGCGCAGGATGAGCATCCACGGAAGCGGATGCTCATCGCGCAAAGATCCCTGAAGGGGCCGCTTCGCGGCCCAAGAACTCGCCCTGCGCGCTCAGGCGAGCTCACGGGCGAGCTCGGCGGCGCCGGCGGCGTCCGCCGCGATCACGAGGCAGGTGTCGTCGCCGGCGAGCGTCCCGACCACGAGCGGGTGCGCGGCGCGGTCGAGCGCGCGCGCGATCGCGCCGGCGCTGCCCAGTTCCGCCCGGATCACGACGATGTTCTGCGCCGCGCTGACGCTGCGGCTGTGCCGGCCCAGGATCGCCGCGAGCGCGGCACGCGGCTCGGTGGGCCGAGCGCTTCCCGGAAGCAGGAAGCGCGGCAGTCCGAGCCCGTCGCGCACCTTCTCCACGCCCAGCTCACGTAGGTCACGAGACAGCGTCGCCTGCGTGACGGAGCAGCCCGCCGCCGCGAGCGCCTCCCCGAGCTCGTGCTGGGTCCCGATCCGCCGCCGTCCGATCACGCTCTCGATCAGCCGCTGCCGATCCGACTTGCCCAGGCCGCGTCCCTCGGTCTGCATGGAGCGGAGGATACGTCTGCCACCGACCGGCCGGCCCCGCCGGGGATGTTTGCCGAACCCTGGCCACGGCAACCTCTTGCGCATGCTTCGTAAAGCACTGTGGCTGGGCCTGTACAGCGCCCTGGCCGCCGCCGCGACGATGGTGGCGCGGCGCACCGCGGCCGGGATCTGGCGCGTGGCGACCGGCGAGAAACCGCCCGCGAAGAAATGAGCACCAAGGGCGACCGGATCGTCGAAGGCGGCGCCGACAAGCTCGACACGCTGGCCCACAAGGCGGCCGCAAAGGGCGGCGTCCCCGGGAAGCTGGCCGACGAGCTCGCCGACGACGCGAGCTTCCTGCGCAAGCTGAAGCCCTCGCTCATCGTCGCGCGTGCGAAAGGCCAGGCTCCGAAGAACGCGGAACCGGGAGCCGGTGCGCGCCCGAGCCCCGGCGGCGTCCAGCTCGGCGCAAGGCAGCCGGAGCGCGGCAAGAGCGGGCCGAGCCCGTTCGTCGTGGCGGGGGCGGCCTTCGCCGTCGGCTCCGTGCTCGCGAAGCTGATCGACTGGAGGGGACATGCCCACCCCAAGCGCTAGCGAGAAACAGGGCGTCGGAGGCGCGGCCAAGCAGGTGGCCGAGCACGCGAGCGCGCTGGCGCGGCTGGAGCTCGAGCTCGCCGGCCTCGAGCTGAAGCGCAAGGCGGGCGCGCTGGGCGCCGGCGCCGGTCTGGGGCTCGCCGCCGGCCTGTTCGCGTTCTTCGCACTCGGCTTCGGGCTCGCCACGATCGCCGCTGCGCTGGCGCTCGTGCTCGACACCTGGCTTGCGCTCCTGATCGTGACCGTCGGCGTGCTTGCGCTCGCCGGGATCCTCGGCCTGCTGGCCCGTTCGCGAATCAAGAGCGGCACACCGCCCGTACCCGAGCAGGCGATCCGGGAAGCGAAGCTGACGTCGGAGGCGCTGAAGCCCAATGGCAACCGCTAGCGCCAACGGGCGCACGCCCGACGCCGTCCGTCGTGAGATCGAGTCGGAGCGCGAGCAGCTCGCACGCGCGGTCGAGGAGCTGCGAGAAGGGCTCGGCGACGCGACGGACGTCGCCGGCAAGCTGCGGGCCAGGCTGCCTGCGGTGGCGGCCGGCGCCCTCGGCGCCGGCTTCTTCCTCGCCGGCGGGATCGGCGCCACGATGCGCCTGCTCGCCCGCAAGGGCCGAGAGCGCTAGACATGGTCTCCCGCGCCGAGCGGGCCAGCGTCGGAACCATCCCGTCCGGCCCGCACCGGCTCTCGGGGCGCGAGTGGGTCGCCGTCTTCAAGCGCTCGTTCGCCTCGTTCCTGCGCGACGACTGCATGGGCCTCGCGCAGCAGATCGCCTTCAGCTCGCTGCTCGCGTTCTTCCCCGCGGTCGTGTTCCTCGTCGGTCTGCTCGATCTGATCGACGCATACGACGGGCTGCGCGACTTTCTCGCGCCGATCGCGCCCGGCGCCGTGCTCGAGACGGTGGACACGCTCCAGTCGGACACGTCGACGAGCACGTCGGTGGTCGCGTTCCTGGTCGGCGCGGCCGGCGCCACCTGGGTCGCGAGCGGCGCGATGGGTGCGGTGCTGAAGGCCGTCAACCGCGCGTACGACCGCGTCGAGACGCGGCCGTTCTGGAAGACGCGGGCGATCGCGATCCTGCTCGTCGTGCTGACCGGCCTGACGACGGCCGGAGTCCTGCTCCTGATCGTCTTCGGCGGCCCGCTCGGACAGGCGATCGCCGCGCAGGCGGGCCTCGGCGGCGCCTTCGACGTCGTCTGGGCGGTCCTCCGCTGGCCGATCGCCTTCGTGGCGATCCTGCTCTTCTTCGCGATCGTCTACTACCTCGCCCCGAACGTCGATGTCCGCAACTGGAAGTGGATCTCGCCGGGCTCGATCGTCGGCGCCCTGTCGTGGCTGGCACTCTCGGGCCTCTTCGCGCTCTACACGAGCTTCTCCGACTCCTATTCGAAGACCTACGGCGCTCTGGCGAGCGGGATCGTGCTCCTGCTCTGGCTCAACTACTCCGCGTTCGCGCTGCTCTTCGGTGCGGAGCTGAACTCCGAGCTCGACCGCGAGGCCGAGATCCACGCGGCGGGCGGTCCAGACGCGGGGCTCGTCAAGCCCAGCCGCCGCGGGTAGGTCACCCGATGCGGACGCTGCCCTTGAGCTTCGCCGGGCTCGTGTCGGAGAAGAAGCGGAGCGTTCCCTTCCGGAGCCGCACCTGCCACGTAAACGTGCCGGTACCCGCGGCCGCCGTCTTGCGGTTGATCCCGGCTCCCGTGAGGTGGACGTTGTGGACCTTCGAGCGATCGCGGACGACGATCGTGTAGCGGCCGGCCTTCAGGCCGTGCAGATGCCCACCCTTCGCGTTCCGCAGGGTGATCGTGGCGCGCGGCCCGACCGTGGCGACGATCTTCTGTAGGGGCGGCGGCAGCGGGGGCGGAGGAGGCGGAGGATCGCCGGCGACGAAGCGGCCCTGCATCTGCGCGCTGTGCGGATCGCAGACGAAGGTGTAACGGCCCTCGACGAACGTGACCGTCCACATGACGGTGCCGACGAACTCGAGACTCGTCGTCTCGTTCACACCCGGGCCCTGCAGGTGGAAGTTGTGCTCCTCCGAGAGGTCGTTCACGACGATGTCGTACGTACCCGGGTCGAGCTGCGTGACGCCCTGCCCGCCAGGCCCGAGCAGCCGAATCGTGAAACCGGGACCGACGGTCGCCGTCAGCTTCGGGTTGTCGGCACGGGACTCGCCGGGAGCGAACAGGGCCGCTCCGAGCGCGAGCACGAGGAGGGTGCGGAGGCGCATCGTTTCGAGATACGCGGCTTCGCACGATCCGGATTGGCTTGAGGCCCGCGATGGCCTAGACTCGCCTCGCGATGGGTCTCGGGCGAAACGCGAAGATCGACCACATCCGCGGCGTACCGCTGTTCGCGCGGTGCACCCGCGCCGAGGTGGCCGAGGTGGCCAAGATCGCCGACGAGATCGACATCCCGGAGGGCAAGGATCTGACCCGGGAGGGCGATCGCGGCCGCGAGTTCTTCGTCCTGCTCGAAGGCTCCGCGATCGTCAAGCGCGGCGGCCGGAAGGTGAACGTGCTCGGCCCGGGCGACTTCTTCGGCGAGATCGCGCTCGTCTCGCGCTCACCGCGCACCGCAACGGTGACCACCACCTCGCCCTCGCAGCTGCTCGTGATCACCGACGGTCGCTTCCGGTCGCTGCTCGACCATTCGCCGCGGATCCAGCTCCGGGTCCTCGAGGCGCTGGCCGACCGGCTGGCGCCGTCCTCGCTCTAGCTGGCTGCAGCGAGCACGGGCAGAGCCCGCGCTCGCGCTAGGTCAAGAGCTGCGTGCGCATGGCCCAGCCATGCCCACGGCAAGACCCCTGAAGAGGGCCGCTTCGCGGCCCTGACCAGCGCGCTCTAGCCGCAGCGAGCACGGGCAAAGCCCGCGCTCGCGCCAGGTCAAAAGCTGCGTGCGCATGGCCCAGCCATGCCCACGGCAAGACCCCTGAAGAGGGCCGCTTCGCGGCCCTGACCAGCGCGCTCTAGCCGCAGCGAGCACGGGCAAAGCCCGCGCTCGCGCCAGGTCAAAAGCTGCGTGCGCATGGCCCAGCCATGCCCACGGCAAGACCCCTGAAGAGGGCCGCTTCGCGGCCCTGACCAGCGCGCTCTAGCCGCAGCGAGACACGGGCAAAGCCCGCGCTCGCGCCAGGTCAAAAGCTGCGTGCGCATGGCCCAGCCATGCCCACGGCAAGACCCCTGAAGAGGGCCGCTTCGCGGCCCTGACCAGCGCGCTCTAGGCCCGCAGCTCGGCGTCGAAGCGCTTTGCCAGCTCGGACACGATCCGCTCGCGGATCGGCGCCACGTCCTCGTCGGAGAGTGTCCGCTCCGGCGAGCGGAACTCGACCCGGAACGCGAGCGACTTCTTCCCCTTCGGGATCGGCGGCTCGCGGAAGTCGCTCAGGAACCGCACCTCGCGCAGCTCGGAGCCGGCTGCCTCCCGGACCGCCGCGAAGAGCGCCTCGGCCGGAACGCCGAGATCGACGACGAAGGCCAGGTCCTGCTTCACGGCGGGATACGTGATCACGTCCTCGTACTGCACAGGTTCGCGCGCGGCGGCGAACAGCTGCTCCAGGCCGAGCTCGAACACACCCCAGGTCCCGTCCGCGCGCGAGGGATGGAGCTCGCCGAACCACCCCGCTCCGCAGCGCGCGGCCCGGCCGGGGTACAGGAAGGGCTGGTCGAACCGCTCGACCGTGAGCTCGGCTTTGAGCGCCGCGTAGACCGCCTCCACCGCCCCCTTCGCACGCGAGAAGCCGCCCTCGACGATCCCGCACACATGCGGACGCTCGTCGGGCAGGCCGTCCTTCGCCGGCAGGTAGACACGCGCGATCTCGAAGAGCGCGATCCGCTCGTTGCCGGCATGAAGGTTCCGCTCGGCCGCCTGCACGAGCTCGTGCAGAAGGGTCGTGCGCAGCGTCGCCTGGTCGCCGATCGGCTCGGGGAGCGCGAGCCCGTCCGGCTCGGTCGCAGCCGGGACGAGCGACGGTGTGTAGACCTCCGCGAACCCGGCCGCAACCAGCGTGTCCTCGACCCGGCGGCGCAGCCTCTGCTCGCGTGACAGCGCGCCGAACATCGCCCGGCGCTCGGGGAGCGTGAACGGGACGTCGTCGAGGCGGACCCGCGCGATCTCCTCGATCACGTCGACCTCACGCGTGACGTCGCGGGCTCGCCAGGTCGGCACCGTGACGACGAAGTCGTCGTCGACCGCGAAGCCGAAGCCCTCGAGCACCCGGCGCTGGTCGGCCGGCGGCGTCGCCAGCCCGATCAGGGCGTCGGCGCGCTCCGGGCGCAGGCGCACGACCGGCCGCTCCGGCAGAGCGCCGTGGGCGTCCGTCGCCCCTGTCCACCGCGCACCCGAGAGCTCGACGAGGAGCTGCGAGGCGAAGGTCGCCGCCTGCGGCGCCAGGTGCGGATCGACGCCCTTCTCCCAGCGGTTCGACCCTTCCGTGCGCAGCTTCAGCCGCTCGGAGGTCCGCAGCAGGGCGACCGGCTCGAAGTTCGCAGCCTCGAGGAGGATTTCCGTCGTCTGCTCCTTCACCTCCGTCTCCTCCCCGCCCATGATCCCCGCCAACGCGATGGCACGCTCTGCATCCGCGATCACGAGGTCGTCCTCGACGAGCTCGCGGAGCGTGCCGTCGAGGGTCCGCAGCGTCTCGCCCCGGGTGGCCCGGCGCACGACGATCCGCCCCTCGGCGAGGGTCGTGCGGTCGAATGCGTGCAGCGGGTTGCCGAGCGCGTGCATGACGTAGTTGGTCACGTCGACGACGTTCGAGATCGGACGCATTGCCGCAGCGGTCAGCCGTGCGCGCAGCCAGAGCGGCGAGGGGGCGATCTGGACGCCCACGAAGGTGCGACCGATGTAGCGCGGACAGCCGACGAGATCCTCGATCCGCACATCGACCGGCTCGTCGCCGCTCCGTTCGGGCTCACGACCTGGCATCGGGGCGAGCTCCAGCCCGTACAGCGCCGCCACCTCGCGAGCGATTCCGTAGACCGAGAGCAGGTCGACGCGGTTGCCGGTGGGCTCGACGTCGAGGATCGTCTCCGTCAGCTCGAGGACGTCGGCGAGCGGGGTGCCAGGCTCCCCTGCGGGCAGAACCATGATCCCGGAGTGGTCGGTCCCGAGCTCGAGCTCGCGCTCGGAGAGGATCATCCCGCGCGACACCTCGCCACGGAGCTTCGCCTCGCCCAGCGGCTCGTCCGCTCCCGGGAGGCGCGCGCCGGGCAGTGCGACGGCGACGGTGTCGCCCGCGCCGAAGTTCCACGCGCCACACACGATCTGGCGCGGCTCCCCCTCCCCCACATCGACCTGGCAGAGCTGGAGTCGGTCTGCATTCGGGTGCTTGCCCGCCTCCAGCACGCGCGCGACCCGGAAGAGCGCAAGGTTGCCGTCCTCGTCGCGGGGCCCGCGCCGCTCGATCGTGTTCACCTCGGCCGAGGCGACGCTGAGCCGGTCGGCGAGCTCGGACGGCGACATCGGGAGCGCGACATAGTCGCGCAGCCAGTTCAGCGGGACGCGCATCAGAATTGCCTGAGGACGCGGAGGTCGTTCTCCCAGAGCGGGCGCAGCCCGGGGATGGCATGCCGCAGCTGCGCCGTCCGCTCGAGCCCCATCCCGAAGGCGAAGCCGCTCCACTGCTCGGGGTCGTAACCGACGTTCTCGAACACGGCCGGGTCGACCATGCCCGCTCCGCCCATCTCGAGCCAGCCGGACTGCTTGCAGACTCGACAACCCGCGCCGTCGCAGAGTGGGCAAGAGACGTCCGGCTCGATCGAGGGCTCCGTGAAGGGGAAATAGTGCGTCCGGAAGCGAACCCGGCGCTCGGGGCCGTAGAGGGCGCGCATCACGTGCAGGAGCGTCCCTTTCAGGTCGGCCAGCGTCAGCCCCTTGTCGACGGCGAGGCCCTCGAACTGGTGGAAGATCGTGAAGTGCGTCGCGTCGATCGTGTCCCGTCGGTAGACACGGCCGATCGAGACCATGTAGATGGGCGGCTCGCGCTCCTCCATGATGTGGATCTGCGAGGCCGAGGTCTCGGTGCGCAGGACGCGGGTCTCGTCGAAGAAGAACGTCTGGCGCGGCGAGCGGGCGTGGTGCCAGGCCGGAAAGGCGAGCTTGTCGAAGTTGTACTCGACCGTCTCGACCTCGCGGTCGTCCCGCACCTCGTAGCCGAGACCGACGAACGCGTCCTCGACGGCGCGGCGGATCTGCGTGACGGGATGGAGGCTCCCCTGCGGAGCGGCCGCGCCCGGGAGCGTCACGTCGAAGTCGGTGTCGGCGACGACCGCCGTGGCAGCGAGCTCCCGCTCCTTCTCCTCCAGCGCGGCCTCGATCGCGACCCGCGCCTCGTTCAGCGCCATCCCGCTCTCGCGGTCGCGAACCTCGCGCAGTGCGAGCTTCAGGTCGCTCTTGCGGCCGAGGTAGCGGACACGCGCTGCTTCGAGCTCGCCCAGGCCTCCGGCGGCCGCAATCGCGCTCTGCGCCTCGGATTGCAGAGCCTGAGCGTCCACGGCGGCGACTGTATCATCGCCCTCTTGGCCCCTTCGGAATACGACGTCTTCGCGCCCGTCTACGACCGGTGGGCGTCCGAGATGACCGAGGACGTCGCCTGGTACACGAACCTCGTCGGCGAGGCGGACGGCCCGGTCGTCGAGCTCGCCGTCGGCACCGGGCGCGTGGCGATTCCGGCCGCGCGCGCCACCGGCTGCAAGATCCTCGGCATCGATCTCTCGGAGGCGATGCTCGCGGAGGCCCGTTCGCGTGCCGAGGCGGAAGGCGTCGACCTCGAGCTGCGGCACGGCGACATGCGCGAGCTCGACCTGGACGAGCCGGCGGCGCTGATCTACTGCCCCTTCCGCTCGCTCCTGCACCTGCCGACGTGGGCAGACCGCCGCCGAGTGTTCGAGCGGGTCGCGGCGTCGCTCGAACCGGGCGGGCGCTTCGCCTGGAACGCATTCGTCTTCAGCCCGCACGTCGCGGCCGGCAACGACGGCGTGCACGAGGTGCAGAACGGGATCGGGCACGTCGTCCACCACCATCCGCACGACAACCGGCTCGACATCGTGCTCGACGACGGCGGCGGCACCTCGCTCTGGTGGGTGAACCGCTCCGAGTGGGAAGGGCTGATCGAGATCGCCGGGCTCGAGGTCGAGTCGCTGCACGGCTGGTTCGACGGCACCCCCTTCGGCGAGGGCGCGCGCGAGTTCGTCTGGGTCGCCCGCCGGCCGGCGTGAGCGCCACCGCCAAGGGGGCCGCCGCTCCTCCACCCCGCTTTCAGCGTACTGTGCGCGCCGCTCCCGCCGTGTGCCGATTCGAGCACGAATGAGTCACGAATCTCCGTACGACGCGATCGCGCGGCTCTACGACCCGTGGAGCCTGAGCGTCGTCGAGGACATCGAGTTCTACGTCGAGGCGGCGCTGGCCTCGGGTGGGCCGGTGGTCGAGCTCGCCTGCGGCACCGGCCGGATCGCGGTACCCGTCGCGGAGGCGGGGATCCGGGTGATCGGCATCGACGGCTCGCGCGGGATGCTGGACGTCGCCCGGGAGCGCGCGCTCGCGGCCGGAGTCGAAGCACTCGTCGATCTGCGGCTCGGCGACCTGCGCGAGCCGCCCGTGCCGGAGCGGGTGCCGCTCGTCCTGATCCCGTTTCGCTCGCTGCTGCACATGACGAACGAAGCGGACCGAGAGCGGGCGTTGCGCGCGGCGCACGAGCTGCTGCTCCCCGGGGGTCGGCTGATCTTCGACGTCTTCGCGCCCAGCGCGGACGACGTCGAAGCGACGCACGGACGCTGGCTCGAGCGCGAGCCGGAGATCTTCGAGCGGGCGGACTGGGACGAGGGGGAGCGCACGCTGACGCTGTCGGTGCGTCGCGGCGACTCAGCCTCGACGATGCTGCTCGCCTGGCTCGCGCCGATCGAGTGGAGGCGCCTGCTCGAGCGAGCCGGCTTCAGCATCGAGGCGCAGTACGGCTGGTTCGACCGGCGGCCCTACGTCGACGAGGAAGACGTGGTCTTCGTCGCTACGAAACCGGAGTGACCGCGTCGCCGACGGCGACGCTTCCCGGCACGGCCACCTCCGCGTACATGCCGAAGTAGATCTTTCCGTCCTCCGAGAGTCCGCGTAGCTCACGGATCGCGCGCAGGGTGTCGTGGTCGCGGATACCGGTCGCAGGATCCTGCGTGGTGACCGCGCACCGGGGCACCGGGCCGCTCAGGCGCAGCAGTGTCGAGCCGGCTCGCACGAGGGATCCGGACCAAGAGTCTTCTTGGAACGCGGCACAGCCCTCCAGCTCGAGGAGCATGCGGAAGCGCCTGCCGTCGAGCCCGCCGACCGCCGCCAGCGAGCCGTCGGACGCCATCGTCGCGACGCTGATGTCGAGCGCGTAGCTGCCCTCGTCGACCCGGACGAGCGAGAGGTGCGCGCCCGCATACTCCGACAGCGCCTCGGCCCACGGGCCTCGGGCGACCCGTCCCGCCACGGTGCGCTTTCCGTAGAAGTCGGTCTCGACCCGCCCGCCCAGCTCCACGTCGTCCTCGACCCGTGCGCCGTCCGGGAAGGTCAGCGTGAGCCGGGAAACACCGTCCCACTCGGGCCGGACCCGGACGAGCGGGCCGTGCTTCACCCCGCCGACGAGCCGTCCCTCCTCATCGATCAGATAGAAGCGCCGGTCGTCGGGCACGCCACGCTCCGTCAGCTCGACGCGCTCCGGATGCTGGAGGCCGAGCGACTTCACGGGAGTGGTGTTGATCCGGCCTACAGCAGCGATAGCTCGTCCCCGACCGCCACGTCGCCGCCCTCGACGACGCGCGCGAGCATCCCGCGCTTGCCTTCGAGCCGCTCACGAAGCCCCGGTCGGAGCGCTTCCATCCGCTCGCACGGATCGCAGACCATCGTGATCTCGAACACCGCTTCGCCGGCGCGGACACGTTGGCCGATCGGCCACTGCTCGACGTCGTCGCCGGCCACCGTGATGTTCTCGCGGATCGCGCCCGGTTGCAGGTCCAGCCCTTCGAGATGCTCGTGCGAGACGAACAGCACCTCGCGCTTGGGCGGGTTCGCGTGCGCGCAGCCTTCGAAGCCGTGTCCCGCGACGGCGCGCAGGCGGTCGTGCGCCGTCGAGACGCCGCTCTTGCGGCCGGGCGAGCTAAAGAGACCGGCGACGGTTGCCATCCGACCCAGCCTAACGGTACGGTCAGCCGATGCTGTGGATCGTGATCGGGGTCGTCGCGCTACTCGTCGTCGGGCTCGTCCTCCTCTACAACAACCTCGTCCGGCTCCGCAATCGCGTCGACAACGCCTGGGCGCAGGTCGACGTCCAGCTGCGCCGCCGTTACGACCTGATTCCCAATCTCGTCGAGACGGTGAAGGGCTACGCAGCGCACGAGCGCGGGACGTTCGAGGCCGTGACCGAGGCGCGCGCCCGCGCGCAGGCGGCCGGAACAGTGCAGGAGCAGGCCGGCGCCGAGAACATCCTCAGCCAGGCGCTCGGCCGCCTCTTCGCCGTGGCCGAGGCCTACCCCGAGCTGCAGGCCGACGAGAACTTCCGCCAGCTGCAGGAGGAGCTCGCCCAGACCGAGAACCGCATCGCCGTCTCCCGACAGGTCTACAACGACACCGTGCTCACGTACAACAACGCGATCCAGACGGTGCCGGGCGTGGTCGTCGCGGGACCGTTCGGGTTCGCGAAGCGCGAGTTCTTCGAGGCCGAGGACGCGGTCCGGGAGCCACCTCGCGTCGCGTTCTAGCGCCGTCGCTCGCAGCCGCCGTCCTGGCGGTGCTCGCGCTCCCCGGTAACGCGCTCGCCCGTTCCTACTCGCTCCCCGCTGCCGACGTCGTCGTGCGCGTGCAGACCGACGGCTCGCTGATCGTGGACGAGAACATCACCTTCGCCTTCGACGGCAGCTACCGGGGGGCCTTCCGCGAGATCCCGCTCCGCGACGGGGAGCTCCTCGACGAGGTGGCCGTCTTCGAGTCCGGGACCTCGTACCGCCCCGGCGCTTCCGCCGAGCTCGGCTCGAGCGGCGAGCCCGGTACCTTCGGCACCACCGAGACGGACAGCGGCGCCCGGATCGTCTGGCACTACGACGCGACCTCCGAGCAGCGCACGTTCCGCATCCACTACCGGCTCCGCGGGGTCGCGACCGGCTACGACGACGTCGTCGACGTCAACGTGAAGGTGTGGGGCGACGAGTGGGAGGAGCGGCTCGACCGGCTCACTGCCACGCTGATCGCACCCGGCCGCGTGGAGCGCGCCTGGGGTCATCCGGTGAGCGTGCGCGGCGACGTGACGCTGGACGGTGAGCAGGTGACATTGCGTGCGATCGACGTGCCTCCCGGCAGATTCGTCGAGCTCCGCGCGCTCATCCCGCGGAATGCGTTCAACTCCTCGCTCGGGATGCAGACGGAGTCGGGCGCGGCCCTCGACCGGATCGTCGCCGAGGAGCAGGAGGACGCTGCCGCCTACGAGCGCGACCGCGACCGCATCGACGACTGGCTCTCGAGCCCGCTCAGGACGTTTCTCGTCCTGCTGCTGCTCGCGCTCGGGCCGGCGCTCGCGGTGATCTCCTTCGTCGGGTGGCGCTTCGGGCGAGAGCGCGCGACCGGGTACGACCGCGAGTACGAGCAGGAGCCGCCGACCGAGACACAGCCCTCGCTCGTGCCGTCGCTGCTCGCTCAGGGCGGCACACCCGGCTCGCTCGAGTTCACGGCGACGCTGTTCGACCTGATCCGGCGCGGGCGCTACAAGGCCGAGCCCGTCACGACCGAGCGCAGGGTCTGGGGCGGCCTGCGCACCGAGCAGGTCGCCGACCTGCAGCTCTCGCTGGCCGACGTCGAGGCGCCGGTCGAGGCGTTCGAGGCCCCGGTGGCCCGCGTCGCCGACGCGATCCTCGCCGGCGGGCCCGAGCGCCTGTCCGAGTTCCGCGAGCGCATCGAGGGCGACCGCGAGGCCAACTCCGAGCGCTTCAGCGACTTCAAGTCGGCTGTCGGCAGCGCCGTCTCCACCCGCGGCTGGTTCCGAAGTGAAGGCCTCGTGACGCTCGTGGGCGGACTGGTGCTGTTCGGCCTGCTCGGGGCGCTGCTGCTCTTCCTCGGGCTGCGGCGGCTGGAGACGTTCGCGCCGCGGTGGAGCGATGTCGTGCTGATCGCGCTCGGAGCCTGCGCGATCGTCAACGCGGTCGCCTTCGGCGGAGCGCTGCTCAACCGCAGGTTGTGGCGCCGCCGCTCGGCCGCGGCCCAGGCCGAGGCGGAGCGCTGGGAGGCGTTCCGCCGGTACCTGACCGACTTTCCGCGGCTCGCGGAGGCGCCGCCGGCGACGCTCGAGCTGTGGGAGCGGTTCCTCGTCTACGGCATCGCGTTCGGGATCGCGGAGCGGGTGCTGCAGGGCGCCCAGCTGCACATGCCCGAGGCGCTCGCCCAGGCGAGCTCGCTCTACTGGATCAGCCCGCACGGAGGGCTCGGCTCCGGCCCGACGTCACTCGGGATCGGCGATCTGGCGGCCGGCTTCGGCTCGGCGCTCGCTCCGCCCTCTTCGGGTTCGGGCGGGTTTGGCGGCGGGTTCTCGGGCGGCGGCGGTGGAGGTGGCGGCGGCGGCGGCGGCGGAGCGTGGTGACGCCACGCGAGCCGGGTTCTTGGGGCCGCGGGCGGCCCCCTTCAGGGGTCTTCGCGCGCTGAGCATCCGCTCCTGCGGATGCTCATCTTGCGCCGACTAGTCCGGGAAGGCGATGCTGATCCAGAAGCGCATCCGGGCCGCCGTCGTCTCGCAGGCACGGAAGGTGACGCCGATCAGCTCGCCGTTCTTCGTCTGGAGCTGAGCCTGTCCGCGGGTGGCGCCGTCCCGGTTCCGCGCGGCGAGATGGGCGACGAAGTCCGGCTCCAGCCCCACCTCGCTCGGGTCGAGCGCGAGCAGCTCACTGCGGTCGTAGCCGAGCAGCCTGCACGCGAATGCGTTCACGGCGACGTACTTCCGGTCCTCGCCGAGGACGAAGATCGCGGCCGGGCAATCATCCACCGCCTCGCCTAGGAGGGCATGCTGGATCAATGGATCCTCGACGGCAGAGACGGCACCCATCTTTCAGTAGCTTACGTCAGTTACGAGGGAAAGAACAGATGGAATTTTCAGACCTGTCGCTCACTGCGCTCGTAGAGCGCGACCGCGCCCGCAGCGGCCACGTTGAGCGACTCGGCCGACCCCGGAAGCACGATCGTGGCGAGCTCGTCGCTCTGAGCAACGAGCTCCTCCGGCAGCCCTGCCCGCTCGGCGCCGAGCACGAAGACGACCGGTCCCGCGAGGTCGACCTCGCTCAGCGGCGTACCTCCGTGGGCGACGAGCGCGACGCGCCGTCCCTGTGCCTCGTCGAACCCGACGAGCGGGACCCGGAAGACCGCACCCGCCGAGGCCCGGAGTGCCTTCGGCGCGAGCGGGTCGGCGCTGCCGGTCGAGAGCGCCACTGCCGCGCCGAAGGCGTCGGCGGTGCGCAGGAGCGTGCCCACGTTGCCCGGATCGCCGACCTGCCAGAGGGCGAGCGTCACCTCACGCGCGCCTCGCGGCAGATCGCCTGCGCGAAAGACGCCCACCACACGAGCCGGGTGAGCGAGTGTCGAGAGCTCGGCCAGCAGCTCCGGCGCGACCGTCTCACCCGCGACGAGCAGCTCCACGGGCTCGATCCCCGCGTCGCGCGCCGAGTCGACGAGATCCTCGCCCTCGGCGACGAAGAGCCCGAGCTCGTCGCGCTTGCGCTTCTGCGCGAGCAGCTTGCGGACGAGCTTGAGGGTCGGGTTCGCGGCGGAGGTGATCATCCGAGCCACTCGAGCCAGGCGCCGTGGAAGTCGCCGTGGGCGACGACCCGCGGTTCGTCGCCCGGCCACAGCTGGAGCCACAGGCCCCAGTGGTCGTGGACATCTTCGGCCGGGGCGGGCCGTCCAGACGAACGCCAACCGGCCGTCGCGCCCCGCTTCGGCGAGCAGCTCGCGCACGCGCGCCCAGCCGGCATCGTCCAGGTAGCCGAGCACGGCCGTCTGGAAGACCACGGTCAGCGCGTCCGGCGCCCGTTCGACGAGCAGGCGCGGGAGCACGTCGACGAGGTCACCGCGCACGATCGGCGGCGGCTCGCGGCGGGCCGCCGCGATGGCGCGGTCGAGCCGCTCCATCCGACCCTCCTGCTCGGGCCAGACGAACGAGCGCAGCGTCAGCGCGCCTGCCTCGGTCGACACGTCGACCGGGTCGAGATCGACGCCCACTCGCCGGCGCACCCGCGGCGTCAGCGCCAGCAGCTCGGCCGGCACCGGCGCACGCTCTTCGCCGTCGAGCTCGAGCAGAGCGTCCGGCCGGCCCCAGCTCCCCTGCTCGAACCGGTAGCGGTAGCGGTCCCACAGCAGGTTGAAGCCTGCGCTCGAGCCGAGCTCGATCAGGTCGAACGTCTCCTCGCCGGTGCGCCGCGCAAGCTCGAGGAAGCAGGGCAGGAGCGACCAGGAGCGGCGTACCTCGTTCGTCTGGACGCTCCGGCGCGCGAGCCGCGGCAGCTCGGGATCGGCGAGCGCGGCGTCGACGTCGTCCCAGCTCGCGCGGTCACGGAGGACGAGCGCGTGCAGGCCGCCGAGCAGCCGCAGCGGCGCGTCCCACGTCAGCTCGCCGACGAGCCCGGGTACTCGTGGGTCGTCGGCCAGGCGGCGGCAGAGGTCGGCGTAGAGCGGCGAGCGCCCTGCGCACTGCTCCGCCTGGCGGCGGAAGACCTCTGCCTGCTCGCTCAGCGCGCTCGGGCTAGGCCGCCGCGGCCTCGTGCGCGGCCTTGGCCTGCTCCGCGACGGCCGTGAACGCGGCCGGATCGTGCACGGCGAGGTCGGCAAGGACCTTGCGGTCGAGCTCGATCCCCGCCTTGTGCAGCCCCGAGATGAACTGGTTGTACGAGAGTCCGTTCGCCCGCGCGGCTGCGTTGATCCGCACGATCCAGAGCTGCCGGAACGTGCGCTTCTTGTTCTTGCGGTCGCGGTAGGCGTAGACGAGGGAGTGCTCGACCTGCTCCTTGGCGTACTTGTAGCTCGACTTCTTGAGCCCCCAGTAGCCCTTCGCCTGGCCGAGGACCTTGCGGCGCTTCTTGCGCGCGTGGACGGAGCGCTTAACCCTTGGCATCTACCTTCACCTCAGTCCGAGCAGGCGCTTGATCCGCGGCGTGTCCGTCTTCGAGACCGGGTGATCCTTCCCGAAGCTCCGCTTCCGCTTCGGCGACTTGTGCTCCAGGTTGTGGCTCTTCATCGCGTGCCGGCGCATCAGCTTGCCGCTGCCCGTCACCTTGAAGCGCTTCTTCGCTCCGCTCCCTGTCTTCGTCTTTGGCATCAGTCGTCACTCCTGCGTTTTTCGTGGGGCCGAGCAGCATCACCATGTTGCGCCCGTCGAGCAGCGGCGGCGACTCGATCACCGCCAGCTCCTTGATTTCCTCGGCGAGACGCATCAGCAGGTCTCGGCCCCGCTCCGGATGCAGGTTCTCCCGCCCTCGGAACATGATCGTGACCTTGACCTTCGCGCGCTGGTTCAGGAAGCGCACGACATGGCCCTTCTTCGTCTCGTAGTCGTGAATGCCGATCTTCGGCCTGAACTTGATCTCCTTGATGTTGATCTGCTGCTGGTGCTTGCGGGCGAGCTTCGCCTTCTGCTCCTGCTCGTAGCGGTACTTGCCGTAGTCCATGACCCGTGCGACGGGTGGATCCGCCTGCGCCGCGACCTCGACCAGGTCGAGCCCCTTCGAGTACGCGTACTCGCGGGCCTCCTCCGTCGACTTGATCCCGATCTGCTCGCCGTCCTCGCCCACCAGGCGTACCTGTGGGACGCGGATGTTCTCGTTGATTCGGTCCTGCGGCTGCGGGACGCGCCGGTCTTCCGGGCGCCGTCTCGGTCTCAAAGGCTCGTCACCAAGCTATCCGGATCCTCTCTGCTAGAACGACAAAAACCGCTGCGTGCAGCGGTCCACTGGTCTCGTCCAACCGGCTCGGTTGAACCCCCGCGAGCACGTGACCCGGGAGGTGAGGGGCAGTGGTCCGCTCCTGCTTTCAGGCGTTGATCGTAGCAACTGCTGCACGGAACTCCGAGAGCAGCTCCTCTAGGGTCTTCGTGGACTGCCCGCCGCCGTGCTCGCGCACCGCGAGCGACTCGTCCGACTCACGGTCGCCGTAGACCACGGTGTAGGGAATCTTCTGCAGCTCGGCGTCGCGGATCCGCTTGCCAAGAGTGTCGTCGCGCTGGTCGACGTCGACCCGGAACCCTGCCGCGTCGACGCGCTCGCGCAAAGCCGCCACGGCGTCGCGGTGGCCCTCGCCGACCGGGATCAGCCGCACCTGCACGGGCGCGAGCCAGAACGGGAACGCACCGCCGTAGTGCTCGATCACGATCCCGAGAAAGCGCTCCAGCGAGCCGAGCAGCGCGCGATGGATCACGACGGGCGTGTGCTCCTCGTTGTCGGCCCCCATGTAGGTCAGCCCGAAGCGACGCGGCATCTGGGCGTCGGCCTGGATCGTTCCCATCTGCCAGGAGCGACCGAGCGTGTCTTTCATATGTAGGTCGATCTTGGGGGCGTAGAACGTCCCCTCCCCCTCGCCGATCACGAACGGGATCTCGTGCCGCTCGAGCGCCGCCTGCAGGATCCCCTCGGCTCGATCCCACTCCTCGTCGGTGCCGAGCCGTTCCTCGGGTCGGGTCGAGAGCTCGGCCGTCGGCTCCACGCCGAAGAGAACATAGAGATCCTTCGCGAATTCGATGCACCGGTCGATCTCCTCGGGCACCTGCTCCTCGGTGCAGAAGATGTGTGCGTCGTCCTGAGTGACGTGGCGCACGCGGAGCAGCCCGTGCAGCGACCCCGCCATCTCGTTGCGATGCAGCGTCGAGCTCTCGGCGTACCGAATCGGCAGGTCGCGATAGCTTCTGAGCTGCGAGCCGAAGAGCAGCATGTGGCCTGGGCAGTTCATCGGCTTCAGCGCCGCGTGTGGCTCCTCACCCTCACCGGCGACGAGGAACATGTCGTCGCGGAACTTCTCCCAGTGGCCGCTCGTCACCCAAACGTCGGTGTCGTAGATGAGCGGCGTCTTCACCTCCAGGTACCCGCGCTTCAGGTTCTCTCGGCGGCGCAGATCCTCCAGCTCGTTCCAGAGCACCATTCCCTTGGGGTGCCAGAAGGGCGAGCCGGGCGACTCCTCGGAGAGGTGGAAGAGGTCGAGCTCGCGGCCGAGCTTGCGGTGGTCGCGCGCTTTCGCCTGCTCGAGCCGCTCGAGGTGGGCGTCGAGGTCGGCCTGGGAGTAGAACGCGGTGCCGTAGATCCGGGTCAGCTGGGTGTTGCGCTCGTCGCCGCGCCAGTACGCGCCGGCGAGGGAGGTGAGCTTGATCGCCTTGATCGGCTTCGAGTCCTGCAGGTGCGGGCCGCGGCAGAGGTCGGTGAAGCCCTCCTGGCTGTAGAGCGAGATCGCGCCCTCGGCGGTCTCCACCAGCTCCACCTTGTAGGGCTCGTTCTCCTCGAGGAAGCGTTGACGTGCCTGGGCGGCCGTGATCTCCTCGCGCTGCCAGGTGCGACCTTCGGCGAGCAGGCGGCCGATCTCCGCCTCGATCCGCTCGAGATCCTCCTCGCGGATTGGCTCGGGGAACTCGAAGTCGTAGTAGAAGCCGTTCTCGATCGGCGGGCCGATCGCGATCTTCACCCCCGGGTAGAGCCGGCGCACGGCTTCCGCGAGCAGATGCGCAGCGGAGTGGCGCAGGACGAAGAGCGCGTCCGGATCGGATGCGTCCCGCGTAGTGAGGAACTGGATCGGCTGCCCGTCCTCGAGCGGCAGGCGCACGTCCTGCACGGACCCGTTCGTGCGCACGAGCACCGCCTGCTCGGCCAGCTTCGGCCCGATCGCGCGGGCCGCGTCGAGGCCGGTGGCGCCGTCGGGAAGTTCGAGTTCGGTGGAGTCGGGGAGAACGACCTTCATGACAACCCAGGATACCCAGCCAGGCAGCACGGATTTACCGGGGCAGCATCCGCGCGACGACGACCGGAACGAGGAGCTCGAGGGCTCGCCCGTGCCCGATCCGGAAGAGGAGCAGGGCGACGCCGAAGACGTTCCGCAAGCGGACTGAACACGCACATTGACGAGAGAGGGGAACCCATGCAGCACACGCATTCGATTCGCGAGGCGATGACCTCGAGCCCGACGACCGTCGAGCCGGCCACGACCGCCCAGGAGGCAGCGCGGCTGATGCAGTCGAAGGACGTCGGCTCGCTGCCGGTCGTCGAGGGAGATCGGCTCGTGGGGATGATCACCGACCGCGACCTGGCACTCCGGCTCGTGGCGGAGGGCAAGGGCGGCGACACGCCGGTGGGCGAGCTCGCCTCGAAGGACGTCGTCACGATCGACCCGCAGCAGGAGCTCGGCGAGGCGGCGCGACTGATGGCCGAGCACCAGCTGCGCCGCCTGCCGGTCTGCGAGGAGGACGGCAAGCTCGTCGGCATCCTCGCCCAGGCCGACGTGGCGCAGACCGGCCACGACGAGCTCACCGGCGAGGTCGTCCAGAAGATCTCCGCGTAAGCGAACGGCTGCCTGCCGCGCTCCACGGGGCGCGGCAGGCAAGGCTTCACCCGTTCGGAATAAAGGAGCTACGCACTCCGGCCGATACCTGAGAGGGGATGGGTGTCGCCGCCTACACCGGACCGTTCCAGCGCGCACAGGCCGAGCGCCTGCTTTGGCGCGCCGGCTTCGGCCCGCGCAAGGGCGAGGCCGAGAGGCTCGCCGCGAAAGGGCTCGAAGCCGCCGTCCGGTCACTGACCCGCCCCGGAGCCGAGCGCCTCGCAGGCCCTGCCGCACGCGACTCCAAGGGCCGCGCACTCGCTCCCGCAGATGCGTGGGGGCACGACCATCTCTGGTGGCTCGACCGGATGGTGCGCACGTCGCGTCCGCTCGTCGAGCGGATGACGCTCGTCTGGCACGACTGGTTTGCGACCTCTCTCGCGGGCGTGGGCTCGCAGAAGCTGATGCTGAGGCAGAACGCGACTCTCCGCCGGCTTTCGCTCGGCTCCTTCGACACGCTCCTGCGCGAGCTCACGAAGGACCCGGCGATGCTGCTCTGGCTCTCCGGCACCCAGAACACGAAATGGGCGCCGAATGAGAACTACGCGCGGGAGCTGATGGAGCTGTTCACGCTGGGCGCCGGGAACGGCTACACCGAGCGGGACGTGCGCGAGCAGGCTCGAGCGCTCACGGGCTGGGACAACGACTGGCGCAGCGGCGTCGGCTCGCACAACTTCCACTACGACCGCGAGCGTCACGACGCCGGCACGAAGCGCATCTTCGGGAAGCGGGGCACGTACGACTGGCAGGACGCGGTCAAGCTCTGCCTCGCGCACCGGCGCCACCCGGCCTTCTTCGTCGACAAGCTATGGAGCTACTTCGTGCCCACGCCGCCCGACGCCGCCACGCGGCGCGCGCTCGAGCAGCTCTATGGCAAGAGCCACGCGATCCGCCCGGTCGTCGAGGCGATCCTGATGCACCCCGCGCTCCACACCGGCCCGCGCATGGTGAAGCCACCCGCCGTCTACACCGCCGGCCTGCTGCGCGGCGTCGGGCGCGGGATCGACTCCAACGACTGGGCGTGGCTGGCCGGGATGGCGGGGCAGCGGCTCTTCATGCCGCCGAACGTCGCCGGCTGGGAAGACGAGCGCTGGCTCGACACCGCCACCTTCCGCGGCCGCTGGTGGGTCGCGAACTACGCCACGCGGCCGTATTCGCTGACCGACAAGCAGGCCGGCTCGGTGCCCTCGCAGCCCGAGGCGCTCGTCGAGAGCGCGCTCGCGTTCTGGGGCTCGCCCACGATCCGCGCCGAGACACGCGGCGCGCTGCTCGAGTTCGCGCGCCGCGCGATGGGCGACGCGAACCAGAGCTGGAAGAAGCGCTCCTACCCCGTCCTGGTCGCGAACGCGCTGCGCCAGCTCGTCGCCACGTCCCCCGACCTCCAGACCAGCTGAACCGAGCTGCTGAACTGCTTATGGCCCGCTGCTGCTCCGACTTCTCCCGCACCGATCTCGTCCGCCGAGGCCTCGCCGAGGCGGGTCGCGGCCTGCCGGCGATCGAGGCGGGGATGCCCGTTCCGGCCGGCACGGGCCTCTCCCGCAGCCGCTTCCTCGCCCGCAGCGCAGGTCTCGCGCTCGCCATCTACGGCGGGCAATCCGTGCTGCCACGCGCGCTCGAGGAGGGCATCGCGGCAGCGGCCGCGGCCGGCCCGCAGCGCGTCCTCGTCTCGGTCTTCCTCGACGGCGGCGCCGACTCGCTCTCGATGCTCTACCCCGACGGCGACCCGCTCTACCGGAGCCTGCGGCCGCGCCTCGCCCTGCCCGCCTCGGCCGGCGCCGTCTTCTCGGAGGATCAGCGGCTGCGCTGGCACCCGTCGCTCGCCGGGCTCGCCACGTTGCACGGCGAGGGCAAGGTGAGCGTCCTGCCGGGCGTCGGCTACACCGGGCCCGACCAGTCGCATTTCACCTCGCGTCACTTCTGGGAGGTCGGCGCAACGAGCGAGAGCCTGCGCACCGGCTGGCTCGGACGCTGGCTCGACCGCGTCGGCTCGCCCGACAACCCGCTCCAGGGCCTCTCGCTCGAGTCACGCCTCCAGCCGGCGCTCGCCACCGCCCGCGTGCCGGTCGCCTCGATCGACGGCCCGGATCGGTACGACTTCTGGACGCGCAACGTCTGGGGCGACGTCGAGCAGCGGATGCTCGAGGCGATGGGCGCGCTCGGAGCGCTGCCCACGGGCGGCGACGCCGCGCTCGCGCAGGCCACCGCCGCCGCGCGCCAGGCGGCGCAGTTGCGCAAGCAGCTCCTGCCCTTCACGCCGAAGGACGACAAGCCCGGCTTTACGAGCCCCGTCGCGTACCCGAGCTCGGAGGACGACGACTTCCCCCGCCGGCTCGCCGGCCTTGCCGCGATGCTCGGCGCCGGCCTGCCCGTCCGAGCGGTCGCGTTGACCGCCCCCGGTATGTACGACACCCACGACGACCAGCCGGGCGAGCTCGCGAACGGGTTGAAGCTCACCGCCGAGAGCCTGCTCGCCTTCCAGCGCGACCTCGAGTCGCGCGGGCTCGCCGACCAGGTGCTCGTGCACGTGTGGTCGGAGTTCGGACGCCGGGCGAAGGAGAACGGCTCGAACGGCACCGACCACGGAGCTGCCGGGATCGGCTTCCTCGTCGGCAGCCGCGTCCGCGGCTCCATGATCGGCGAGTTCCCCGGGCTCGGGAAGCTGGACGACCACGGCAACCTGCGCGCGACGTCGGACTTCCGCGGGCTCTACTCAGCCCTCCTCGAGGACTGGCTCGGCGCCGATGCCGAGGCGATCATCCCCTCGGCCCGCTCGTTCTCGCGGCCCAAGATCCTGAAGTGATCGCCGCGCTCGTCGCCGCGGTGGCCATCGCGACAGCACCGGCTCCGGCACGGCTGCAGGTCGGCGCCGACGAGTTCCGCTACTCGCTCTCGCGGCAGTCGATCAAGGCGGGGCCTGCGATCGTCGAGCTGGCGAACTTCGGCGAGGACGAGCACGACCTGCGCCTACGTCGCGTCGGCGGCACTCGCACGTACCGGATCGGCAAGGTGCGGCCGGGCGGGCTCGGCGAGCTCGAGGCGCGCTTCCTGCCGGGTCGATTCCAGCTCTGGTGCTCGCTCGCGGACCACCGCGCCCGCGGCATGCGGGCTACGCTCCTCGTCCGCAGCTCTTGACTGCGGCCGTTTTCCGCTGCATAGATGCAGGCCGGGCCTCCGTTGCGGCGGGGGCCCGACACCCTCAGTAGGATCCTTGCTCCCTCGCTCTGGAAGGAGCACCCATGTCACTCATGGAAAAGATCAAGGCGATGTTCTCCGGCGGCTCCGACGCGCAGGACACGAGCTCGGATACTGCGCTCGACGACCTTGCCATCGACGAGGTCCCGCCTGCACCGGTCGACCCGCTCGGCACCACCACGCCGACCGCTGATCCGGACGAGCGACCCTAGCCACCGCCACCCACACCCGTCTTCGACGAAAGGCCCGCAAACTGCGGGCCTTTCTCATGCTCCCGGACGCCGCGTGCCGGGCGCCAGAGCGTGCGCTGCACCGTCTCGCGGAAAAAGTCGCCGGGTCTCCAGCGTGACGAGGGCGGCGAAGATTGCGAGCACGATCGCGCCGGACGACCTATATCGCCGAATCGTAACCCGCAGCTTGGGCCGAGGCGGCGGCTCAGGTTCCCGGGTGCATGAACGCCACAACGTCCTGCTTCCTGCGCTTGCGAAGCATCACTTCCCCGCCATTGCTGTCGTTGCCGACCATCGTGTTGCCCTCGACGGTCCAAAACTCGCCGCTCCGAAGCGCACCGAAGTTCTGGATCGCTTTCGTCAACGCACCAGGTGCGAGCTTACGGAGATCAGGCTCGCTCGCGAAGATGCCAATGTGCTGAGGGACGCCGTCCCTCGGCGGGAAATCAAACGCAACATCGTCGCCGGTAACCGGCTTGGTCGTGATCGAGTAGTTGTAGCGTCCTGCCTTCGCGTCCGCGACCATGAACGGAACGTACGCCCAGCGCCCAGGTGGCCTCTTGCGATAGGTCTTGATTCCTGCTTCCGCACCACAGAACGCGATGAACATTGCGCACCACGGACCGGCGACGTCATACCAGCTGGCGAACATCACTTGATTGCTGTTCGGCGGGATCTCCTTTACGCCTAGATGCTTGACCGCCTCCTTCAGCTTTCTGAAGCCATGCGGCTCTTTCTCGCGCATGGCTACCCTCTTCTTGCGTCGCGCTTTCATCTCGGTCGTCGGTGGTCTCACGCCGTTGAGGAACTCGACCAGCTTCGCTGCCGCCTTGTGATCTGGGTTGGCATAGCCCAACCAGTATTTCGCGCGATATACAGCTCGATGCGTATCCTCGCCGAACTCGCCGTCTGCCCCAGCATCGGACTGCAGAAAATCGTCACTCTTCAGATCGGGGCGTGTTGGATTTTGCAATGCCTTCTGCAAACTCCGTACGTCATCCCCGACCATCATCGGCGACGTCAGGATCAGAGTCCTCGCCATAATTCCTCCTATCGAAATCGAGCCCAGCGTGGCCGGCGGACGACACCTCGGCCACACCCGGACTGGCGGGATCTAAGCGTTTTCGATTCACTCGCTGCTCGGCTCATTCAGTCCCGTCTGAACAAGAAACGCCGCAGTGCGGCTGCGAGAATTGTACGGATCGTCACATTACTGCGATTCGCTCGGGAGGTCAATGCCGCAACCTCCAACGCCATGCCGGAACGCCGGTGACCAATGCTGCGCTGGTGGAGCGGGCGCAGCGCCTTGACTCCGGGTCACACGGCCAGGATCATCGAGTGCATGACGACGACCGGGTTGCTCGCGGCAATCGTCGTGCCAGCGCTGCTCGCAGCCGGTTGCGGTGGCAACGACTCAGACCCTGGCACGGGTAGCACGACCGTCGCAGAGCCACCTGTCACAGAGGCGACCGAGCCTGACCCCGAAGCGGCTGATCTCGACACGGAGGTGTTCCGCATGCCGTCTGGCAACATTGCCTGCGTCGTCGGCGGCGGCGTGCTGCGCTGCGACCTCCTGAGCGGCCTCCGGCCCGCGCCCGCAGAGACGTGCGAGCTCGACTGGGTGGGAGTGGTGATTCCAACCGAAGGATCGTCGGGGCCGAACTGCGCCGGTGACACCGCATTCGACCCGAGCGCGCCCGTCCTCGAGTACGGCAAGACGTGGAGGCGTGCCGGCTTCGAATGCGAGTCGAGCGAGAGCGGCTTGCGTTGTACGAATGAGAGCGGCAACACCTTCTTGCTGTCGCGGGACGTCTGGGAGACCTCCTGACGCGCCGCGGAGCCGGGTCCAGCAGCACTGCGCGGTTGACGGATGCGCGTGTTGTGCACCCCGCTAGGGTCGAGGAATGACTGCTGCACCGATTGTCCTGGTTCCCGGGTCGGCTCGGCGCGGGCGGGGATGAAGGTCGCCGCCGCGTGAGTGCCGACGGCCACGACGTCAGGCGGTGACGCTGCCCGGTCTCGAGTCGGCCGACGCCGACCGATCCGCGATCACCATGTCGGACCACGTCGACGCGATCTGCAAGGGCCGACCGACGGGTAGACAGCGCCTGGCGAGCGTGCGGTAGAGCATTCGCCGTGCGCAGGTAGCGCCAGTCCGCGAACAGCACCATGGCCGGGAAGGCGATCCCGAAGCAGACGAGCAGGATGTGCACGCCCGTGCAGCCGCTGCTGGAGCTCGTCGTGACAACCGGCACTTTTCCGTGCGTCCCGGCTCGATATGCGGCTACCGCGTGGGCGATAGGGCCTCGGTATCAGCTCACGTGCGCCCCGCATGCATCTTGAGGGGAGTGATCGTCCTCGCTTTCAACCCGCCACGGAGCTCGGGCCTGTGAAGCTGCTGCTGGGCGGGCTGGCCGTCGTGGCCGCACTTGTCGTCGGCGCGGTTTCCGTGACGAGCTTGGTTCGGCGAGGGGAAGACGCGTTCGCGAATCACGTCGAAAGCATTGAAACGCGCGTCGGCTCCGCACTGGAGAAGCGACTCGATCGAACCGAAGCACGCCTGGGCGCCGCACTCGAGCGGCGTCTCGATCGCGAGGAAGCCCTGGTCGGCGCCGCGCTGAGCACGCGTCTCGCTCGCCAGGAAGCCCTGGTCGGCGCCGCACTGACGAAGCGCCTCGATCGCGAGGGTGCACGCCTCGGCGACGTACTCGGGGACCACCTCGATCGCCAGCAAGCGCGCCTCGATGCCGAATTCAGGAAGTTCCTCGATCGCGAGGCATCGGTGGCCGCGGCGGCATTGAGGAAGCGCATCGATCGCGAGACAGCGCTGGCCGCGGCAGCATTGAGCAAACGCCTCGATCGTCAGACATCGCTGGCCGCCGCCGCCTTGAGGAAACGCCTCGATCGCGAGCACGAACTGGCCGACGCCCCCAGCCCGTAAGACCGGGCTGCCGTTCCCGACAGAACGCCTCGTTTCCGGGTCTTTTCGAAGACTCGCGTCTGCTGACCTGCGCTGACACGTCTCATGTCGGAGCCGCCCGCCAGTATGGCCGCCGCGGGCCGAGTCAGTGATGAGGGCGACGCGACTGCTTACGCCGCGAAGCGTGAGTCGCGGATGTAGTCGCAGAAGTTGGGTCGCACGTACTCGGGCACGGTCGCCTCGAGGATGTCGGTGTTCATCGTTCCGAACGTGGTCTCGGGCTTGTCGCGCATGCCGGCCGAGAAGGCCTCGACGATCCCCGTCTTGAAACCCGTCCGGGGATGAGCGGCCACGACCAACCCGCGCTGTTCCGCAGAGAGGTCGTCGAAGTGCAGGCCGAGGACGTCGTACTCGACGCCCAGGGTTACCAGCTGCACCTCGGGCTGCTTGTAACGTGGGATCTCAGGCGTCGTGTGCAGCGCGATCGACTCCCAGACGGTCATGACGCGCTCCTCGGGCAGCCCGTGGCGCTCGAGGAAGGCGCGGGCGGCGTTGGCGCCGTCGATCTCGAAGCGCTCGTGCTCGGAGCGGTGGCCCTCGACGAGACCGATGTCGTGGAACATGGCGCCGACGTAGAGCAGCTCCGGGTCGTAGTCCAAACCGAGCTTCTCGCCCTGTAGCGAGGCCCAGAGGAACACCCGCCGCGAATGGTCGAACAGGAGCTGCGTCGAGACGTCCTGCACGAACTCGGTCGCCTCGCGAGCGAGCGTACCGTCGGGAATCGGAACCCCGGCGATCGTGGTCCGGGTGGCGCTCATAGCATCTGAGCGTGCAGGCGCCGGAGCGCGTCGGCGATACGTTCGGCCACATGGCTGATCGGATTTTGGTTTACCCGGGAAGCCGTTCCCGCTCAGGGCCGCGACCACCGGAGCGTGCTGCCGGCAGGCCGGTAGCCGAGCTTTTCGTTGACCCTGAGCATCGGCCCGTTCGTCTCGTCGTTTTCCGTCGAAACGAACTCGACCCCGCGCCTGGCAGCGTTCACGAGGGTCGCGCGCTTGGCGAGCAGCGCGAGGCCGCGGCCGCGGTAGTCCCGCAGCGTCCCGGTCATGTCGTTGACCGCACGGCCACCCGGGGCGACGCGGAGGTGCGAGAAGGCCACCGGTCTGCCGTCGACGACGGCCGCAACGCTCGCCTCGAGGTCCGTGTCCGGATGGCGCCAGTAGTCCTCCAGCCACTGCTCGAACGAGACGTCGTCCAGCCCAGCATCGCCGGGGATGTCCCGCATCGCCTCCGAGTCGAGCTCGAACACCTCTCGCGGGTCGAGCTCGGCGAGCGGGCGCAATTCGACGCCCAGCGGGGTGCTCGCCGGCTCGATCGTGCGCGGGTCGACGCCGGAGATCCGAATCGTGTGCGTGTGCCGGAAACCATGTGCGGTGGCGAAGCTTCGCGACGCCTCCTCGGGAGTGGTGAACGAGCGCGCCGTTGCGACGCCAAGGTCGCCCAGGTGGGCTTCGCAGCGCTCGAGGAGTGCAGTACCGAGGCCGGCTCTGCGGGACTCCGGCGCGACACAGGCCTGCAGGAATCCCGGGCGCTCAGAGCTTTCATAGCCGATCGATGCCGTCGCCCAGCCGACGAGCTCGCCGCCGTCTTCCGCGGCCCAGTAGCGGCGGCGCGCATCCGGTGGCTCCGCCGCGGCCGCGTGTCGGAGCCCCCGCTCTGATCCGACGCGCTGCGGCCAGACCCGGTTCAGCAGCTCCGTCGCCGACCCGAAGTCCTCTCTCGTGCCGTCCCGCACCATGATATCCAGAGGATATGCGCCCTCGAAGACCAGGCTCACGCCGGAACTCGCGGGCGACCTAGCGTTTCTGTGCCTCGGCGACCGCGGCGCGGATACGAGCGGCGCCGTTCGCAAGGATCGGCTCGCCGTGCGGAATGATCACGCGCTCGATCGGGAGATCGGCGAGCGCGAGTCGGCCAGATACGGTGAGTCCCATGGGCCTAGATCTCTTCGCGGGCATCCGCGTCAGCGACTACGAGTCAGCGAAGTCGTGGTATCAGCGGCTGCTCGGCTCGGAGCCTTCCTTCTTGGCGCATGCGACCGAGGCGGTCTGGGAGCTCGCGGAGCATCGCTGGCTGTTCATCGTGGAGGACGTCGAGGACGCCGGCCGGGCGATCCATACCATCTTCCTCGACGACCTCGATGCACGCGTTGCGGAGATCGCCTCGCGCGGCATCGAGCCGGATGAGCTGGTCACCTATCCGGACAAGGCGCGCAAGGCGATCTATCGGGACGCCGATGGCAACGAGATCGGCTTCGGCGGCGCGATCGCTTGAGCGCGACCCCGGTCGCCGGAAGGAATGGGATCCTGATCAGTTGGCGCTGCTGACGATCGGCCGCCATTCGGGGCCGGGTAGCATGGCCAGCCGTGAACTGGCTCATCTGGACTCCGCTCATCGTGCTCGGCACGCTGCTCGTGCTCTTCGGGCTGACACTGCTGTTGGGGCGGATCGCCGGCGGGCGCTACCTGCGTCCGATCGTCGTGGGCCTGTCGAAGGTGCCCTTCCTGAAAGGGCTGTTCGAGCGTGCGTCGACCGCCGCCCTCGAACGGGAGAACCCGGAGCTGGCGAGCGCCATCCGCAAGCTCCAGCGGTTCGGCACGCCCACGACACCCGAAGCCGCGCAGCGCGCCCTGGCCCGCCTGACACCTGGCGAGCGTCGCGCCTACCTGCAGGCGTCCGGTGAGCAGGCCGACGCGCCCGAGCCCCCGAACCGGGCCGCCCGCCGCAAGCTGACCGCAGTACAACCGCCCGCTGGGCCTGCACGCCGGGCAACGAGCAGGCGCAAGAAGCGGAAGCGCTGACGAGGAGACGGCCCGGCGCGTCCCTCTTCTGAGACGCGCTGCCGGTCTGAGTGGTACGAGCCGGGCTCTCCGCGCGCATTCGCCTCGTCGCGATGAGCACGGAGGGGAGCCCGGGTGGGCTCCCCCTCCGTGCCCGGCCTTAACCCTTTCCGAGCTTGACCACGTCGTACTCGGCCGCGTCTGCGTCCGGGATGCCGAAGCGTGCATTTGGAAGATAGAGGCGGCTGCCCGATCGGTCGATCGTCGTCGGTACGTCGAGCTCGGGGTGCGTCAGGAACTCGAGCACAGTGCCCGACCCGTAGTCCTTCGACAGCTCGACGACGGCCACGCGGTTCAGGCGGTTCTGGACGATGTAGAGGGTGTGTCCCTCCAGCAGGAGGCCGTCTCCGTTCGTCGTCGCGTCGCCGCCGGTGATCTCGATCCTGTCGGCGACTCCGGTCTCCGGATCAATGCGGAGCAGCGTGGCGGTGTTGCTCTGGATCGCGATCAGGGTCTTGCCGTTCTTCGTCGCGACGATCCCGTTGAGGTTGTTGCCGGTCCCATGCAGGTAGTCGCCCGAGAGCGGGATCGTCTCCACCTCGCTTGACGCCGGCAGATGGCCGCGCCGTCCGAGCGGTAGCCGGTACAGCCAGGGTCGCCGCGACTCGGTGAAGTAGACGGCGTCGTCCGTGAGCACGGCGTCGTTGATGAACGTCGGCATCGTCGGCGTGAGCGTGTACGCCGCGATCGGTGCGCCGGTCTCGGCGTCGTATACATAGGCCTGGCCCGTTCCGCCGCCGGCGACGAACAGTCGCCCATTGTTCCGGTCATATTCCAGGCCGGTGGCGGATCGGCCCGCGATCGGCTGGACGAGCGTGAATTGCGCGCCTGTCCGCGCGTCGATCTGCCGGACGGCGCCGGTTGGGATCGAACCGACGTAGAGCGTGTTTGCGCGGCCGGCCTCGATGCCTTCTGGACGCCACCCGTTCGGCAGCGGGATCACGTCGGGAAACGAGGCCGCGGCTGCCGCGGCAGCTGCGATCATGCCGAAGAGGCCGAGGATTGCGGTCAAGCGGAACCGGCTCATGCGTCCTCCTGGGGTAGGTGATCTGTCCGGGTATACGGACGATCGACCTTCAACGGTTCACACGATTTCCGCACCAAGGTTCGATCCGGCGCGGAGACGCGACGAACCGTCGCACGCCGAGCTCGAGAGCGTCCGGGGAGGGTGCCGGTGTCAGGCCGCGCGTCGCCGAGCGTGCTCGGGCGGTGGCTGAGCGCCGGCCGGAAGGACATCGGTACCGGCCGGATCGCGGACATAGGTACCACCGTGCGACCCACGCACGAACCTGAACCCTGTCGCACGGGAACGGTCTTCCCCTCCGCGCCACAGGCGCTCCTCGAGCACTTCGACGACGTAGGTGCGAACGGCGTCCGGCTCTTCCTTCAGTAATGCTGCCAGCGCCGCTTCCACCCGTTGCGCTTCCTTGGAGATCATCAGCCTCGAAGTGAAGCGACCGAGGCGGACGACACCCTCGAGAAGTCTCCCGGGCCATTCGATCGCCGTGAGCCAGAGAGCCAGCCGAGCGATCGGGCGAGCCTGGCGGTCGCGCGATCCGCCGGTCGCAGGCCCGTTAAGACGGGAGGGTCGGCTGGGCGTCTTGGATAACGGTGCCGTCGGCCAGGACGAGGTCGTAGGTGAGAATTGGCTCCGGTCCCCCTTCCCCGCTCGGCTTGGGAGGGCCACTCTCGAACGCGGGGCCGGGCCACCAGGCTGCGTACCGGCCGTTCTGCACGGAGGCATTCACCGTGAGTGCGCCCGCGTGGATAGTGACGCCCGTCACCTCGTCACCGACCGCACCGTCCGTGATCGAGGCCTTCTGCGTTCCACCGAACTGGGAGATCGCGCCTTGGGTGTAGCCCCTGGCGGGCGCCTTCAGCGCAGGCCCCGAGCTGCCACCGACCCCCATTTCAACGTTGTCCACGTCCGTGGAGCCCCTCGGGTTACGCACCAAGCATGCTCCTGAGATGTCCGGGTCGTCGGTCCGATAGAGCAGGGCTACGTAGTCACCCCGGCGCTCGGCCAACACGAGCTTGGCCTTCTCCGGGTTGAGGGAGGAGCCGTGCAGTTCGTCTCGGCAGGCAGACGCTGCCGCGTCCAGCTCATCGCTCGCGACGGATGCAGGGGTGGCAGACCAGGACGCGTATGCCGCGTCACCGCCGCCGCGCCCCTGGATCACGGCCGCGCTGACGATCAGCGTGATCGCGGCCGCGGCGACGAGGGGAAGGCGGCGCCGGGATCGTCGAGCGGGTGCGGGCGCCGCGGGCTGCGAGGCGCCGACTGATGGCGCGGTCGCGACGATCCGCTCGAGCGTTTCCCCGGCTCGCTCCTGCTCGCCAGCAGTGAGACTGGCGTCGGATGCGTCGAGGGACCGGAGCACTGAGTCGATGTGCGCATTCATGACTGGATCTCCTTCGGCACGTAGGACTGAAATTCGGTGAGGTCGAGCTGGCGGCGTAAGGCGCGTCGAGCGCGCAGCAGCCGGAGGCGATAGGAAACAGGGCTGATGCCCAGGACCTGGGCAGCCTGCGCCGAGTTGAGGTCTTCGAAGACGGTGAGCGACAGCGCTTCCTGGTCTGTCTCCCTCAGTCGCCGCCACGCGGCGGCCAGATCGATCCACTGCGCGACGGGAGCGGCGTCGAGTCCGTCCGCCAAGCGAGCGGGCGGCGCGGTCTCGGCGACCCGGACGGCGAGCGCGTCGCGTCGCCCCTGGCCGCGGAGGGTGTTGAGGAGGCAGTGGCGGGCGATACCGAACAGCCACGCCCGCATATCGTCCGACTTGATCGGGGCGTCATCGAGGCGCCGCCATGCCACGAGAAACGCGTCTGCTGTGACGTCCTCGGCCTGGGAGCGGTGCACGCGCCGCTGCGCGAACCGCAGCACGTCCGCGTATGCGTCGGCATAGAGCGCCCGAAAGCGCGCCTCCCGGTCTGGGTTCAGTGTTCTCACATCCTCTACTTGTCCGGCGAGGCACGCAGCGTTTCAACGACCGTCACATGGTGACGACACTTGTCGCCCAGTGGCCACTCGCACAGATCGACTTCGGGACCTGACCAACAGCTGACCAACGCCACCTCCACGAGTAGCGAGCGGAAGGGCGGCGAAGAGAAACCCACCGTTTCCAGCGGGTTTCCCAGTGATTCCCTGCTTGTCGAGTTGATCCCGGACGGGCAGGCCGCCGGGAGATGCGGCACTCGAACGAGTGATGACCTTGGGCCGATGGGCGGCGATAGCTAGGAGGTAACCGAGGACACAAGGAGTCAGTACATGAACGCATTGATGCTTGCCTGGTACGCCTTCCTGTTGGGCTCGATCATCTGGGTCGGTGTCGACGCCTCCAAGCGGGACTTCAGCAGCAGCCGCTTCGCCAACAAGACCTGGCAATGGGTGGTGGGCGCGATCTTCCTCTGGATCATCGTGTTCCCCGTCTACCTCTTCAAGCGCGGGAACGCGCCACTCAAGACCGCCTAAGTGCTAGGTGCGCGGCACCCAGCGCGGGCAAAAGAGGTCTCGGCGCCAAGTCCCGGCACGGAGACCCTGGACGTGGCGCGTCGGAATGAACAAGGTGCGACGGCTGTCTGCTGACACGCGCTGACACGGAATCAGGCGGTGAGGGCGCGGCGCAAGGTGGCGGCGAAGGCGTCAGGGTCGCCGGTCTGGCCGTACTCGCCGCCAAGGAATCCACCGTGGTTGCTGGGGAAGATGACGGGTGTCGTCGCGAGCCGTTCGGCGACGGCCCCTGCGGCGCGATTCGCCATTTCTCCCGCGGATTCGGCGCCGGCGGCGACGACGATGCGGGTCGACGCCGCAGCGAGTGCGTCGAAGTCGAACTGGTAGTGGGTGCACGAGACGATGTTCTGGCCGAGGAGTGGATCGTTCCGTGAGCCGTCGTCCTCGGTCGGTAGGCCGAACATCGCGGGGTCGGGCGCGGGCTGGCTGGTGTAGTCGGGAGGGATCGGCCCCTGGTGGCTGACGATCGCGATGAACTTCGCCATGGCAGGCCCCATGCCGCTGCGCTGGTAGGTCTCGTGGATGTCCTTGCACGCGGCGAGCGCTGGCTCTCGATCGGGTAGCACCTGGGCGGCGGGGGGCTCGTGCGCGACGAGGGTTCTAACCTGTTCGGGATGCTTGGCGACCAGCGCCAAGGCGTTCACCGCGCCACCGCTGCTGGCGAATATGTCGACTGGGCCGGCGTCGATCTGTGAGATCAGCCGGTGCAGGTCGTCGGCGTGTTCGTCCGGTGTGGACTCGGTGGCGTCGTCGGTGCGTTCGCTGCGTTCAACGCCGCGGGGGTCGTAGGTGACGATTGTACGGTCGCTGAAGTGTCCGGCCAGGGTGCCGAACCCTGCTGCGCCCATCGGTGAGCCGATCAGGACGAGGACCGGCGCACTGCTCGAGTCGCTACGCCGGACGTCGTATGTCAGAACTGCACCCGGCACATCCAGCGTATGAGTGGTCGGCTCGGTCATGGTCGCTCCTCCTTGAAGACAGGTTGACTACTTGCCTTTCAGACCAGGGGCGGCGGTCAATTTCATCGGCCGCCGCGTCTGTTGCCGTCAATGGGGGACGCCGTGCTCCGCGAGGATCGCTCGATCTGACCGACCGCCTGCGTCAGCCCCTCTTCCATACCCATCGGGAGGACCTGTTCCATCGCCTCGTCACTCGGGAAGATGCTCTCGATCGACGATCCGCGTGCGTCCGTCGCCGATCTGCTCGATCTCCACGCGGCTCTCGGCGTGACGGCGGCAGGCCGGTGATCAGCTCCTCCCGCGCCTTTCGGACATTCTTCACCCCATGCGAGCATGGCTTCAAGCCAGCGACCTACATGCCGCGGCGGTCTAGGTGCCGGAGCACTCGCCTGCACTGCAGACGGCACCGGGGAAGGAGCTCCTCCTCTTCCTCGCCGACCTGGGTGCCGCGCTCAGCGCGACCGGTGAGACGGTGGATGCGGTCGAGGAGCGCCTCGGCCTGATCGCTCGCGCCTACGGGCTCGAGGAGGCGCGCTTCAGCGTCTTCCCCACCTCGCTCTTCCTGACGCTCGCCCGCGGCGAAGCGGCGACGATCGAACCGACGAAGCGGTTGTCGGCGACGCCCCGCCTCGACCAGATCGCTGCAGTCCATCGCCTCGCCGAGGAGGCGGAGCGCGGAGCACTCGAGCCCGCGGAGGGCATCGCGCAGCTCGAGCAGATCCGCGCGACGAGCAGCCGCTTCGGGCCCCTGCCGAGCGTATTCGGGTACACGACGCTGACGATCGGGATCGCGCTGATCCTTCGTCCTGCTCCGCGCGACGTCGCGGCCGCCGCCGTCCTCGGCACCGTCGTCGGCGTGCTGCGGCTGCTAGCGCACGGCCGGCGCTCGCTCGAAGTGCTCATGCCCTTCGTCGCCGCCTTCGCCGTCGCCGCGTTGAGCGCGCTCGCGGTGAAGCACGAGCTCACCGATCCCGGCCTCCGAGCGATGATCGCGGCGCTTGTCGTCTTCATCCCCGGCGTCGCGCTGACGACGGCTTTCCTCGAGCTGACCGAAGGCCAGATGATCTCCGGCTCCAGCCGGCTCGTCTGGGCCGCGACCCAGCTCGGCCTGCTCGCGTTCGGCATCGTCGCGGGCGTGAGCGCGGCTGGGGTCCCTGCGGAACGGGCGTTTTCCAGCTCGGACGCGCTCCTCGGCGGCTGGGCGCCCTGGCTCGGCGTGCTGGTCTTTGGCGTCGGCGTCACGGTCGCCCATTCGACGCCGCCCGGTGCGCTGCCGTCGCTGCTCGTGGTGCTCTACGCCGCGTGGACGGGCCAGGTCCTCGGCGACGCGCTGTTCGGCGCTTACTCGAGCGGCTTCGTCGGAGCGGTCGTGATGACGTTCGTCGCGTATCAGGTCGCCCGGTTCCGCTCGACGATGCCGGTGTACGCGATGTTCCTACCGGGGTTCTGGCTCCTCGTCCCCGGCTCGCTCGGGTTGATCGGGCTGACGACCTTCCTCGCCTTCCCGGACTCCGCCTCCGGCGCGGACGTCTTCGCCGTGGTCGGCGCGATCGCAGCGGTCGCGCTGGGCGTCCTCTGCGGCGTCGAGCTGCACCGCTGGCTCCTCGGGGCGGAGCGGCGTGCCCAGGCGGTCACACGACGCGTCAGGCCGCCCGATGTCTGAGCGCGCCGCGGACAAGCTCGACGGCTCGTACGACAGCGGCAGCGGACAGGACGGCGCTCCCCGCTAGCACGAGTACCAGCCCCGGAGCGGCGGACGCACCGATCGTCGCGCGCGAGTCGAGCCAGTTCTCGAGGGCAGTCCAGAAGATCACGAGCCCGCAGCCGAGAACCCCGATCACGCCTAGCCACGAACCGAGCATTTGGATCCAGACCAGAGCGAGCGCGGCCATAATCACCGCCAGCCAGCCGTTGTTCGGCCCCTGTGTGCCGTCGAGCTTCACTGGCCCGTCGGCGACCCACGTCACGAAGACGCCGACCAGGACGGAGACGACCGCTACCCGGCTTGCCAGCCGCCACGTGGCCGCTCGATCACGACGCACGATAGGGTCGCTCATGGGCGACGACGCTACCACTGGCTCGCGGCACGCCCAAGGACGGCGCGGTGCGGCGATCGCCGGACTCGTGCTCGCGGCGATGTTCGTTGTCGTGTACCGGCAGGTGCTCGGGATCACGCAGCGCCCGAGCTGGCCGCCGCCGGCCGATGCGGTCACCTCTGCGGGCGCGCAGGCGGCGACCGAGGCGTTCGTGGCCCGCGACGGCACCCGACCGCATGATGCGGCGCTGCCGTTCGCATGGTCGACCGCCGCGACGATCGAGCCGTTGGTCGAGGGCGTCACCTTCTTTCCGCGGATCTTCGCGGACGTGGAAGCGGCGCAATCGTCGGTGCACATCCTGATGTTTGGCTGGCGCGAGGGCGAGGTGGGGATGGAGATGGCCGCGCTCCTGCGGCGCAAGCTCGCCGAGGGCGTCGAGGTGAGGGTGATCGTGGACAGCTTCGGCTCGCGACCGTACGAGCAGGCCCGCGAGATGTTCACCGGCCTCGCTGCCGCAGGTGCCCAGATCGTGGTCAACGACGTCTTCCCGCTCGATCGCGACGGCCTCTTTCCCGACGGCCAGCACATCGACTGGCGCCAAGACGAGGTCGGCCGCGCCGACCACCGCAAGCTGTACGTGATCGACGGCGCCGTCGCCTGGACCGGCGGCGCGGGGATCGAGGACCACTTCCGAAACGGCGGCTTTCACGACGTGATGGTCCGCGTCACCGGCGCCGTTGTGCGGCAGGCGCAGGCCGCTTTCCTGACCAGCTTTCGCGGTCACGGCGGCCCGCTCGGAACCGACCTCTCGACCTACTTTCCCGAATCCGCCGACGAGGGCTCGACGCCGATCGCGCTCGCGCAGGTGATTCCCGGCGGCCACGTCGCAGCATCGCAGGCGATCCGGGAGCAGATCGACGGCGCGCGCCGGCGGCTCGACGTGATGAACCCCTACGTCACCGACGCCGACATGATCGGCCGGATCCTCGCCGCAGCGCAGCGCGGCGTCGCGGTGCGCCTCGTCGTCTCGCAGACGTCCAACAACGCGCAGGCGACGGCCGCGCTGAAGCACTACTACGGCGCGCTGGCCGAGGCCGGCGTCGAGCTCTGGGAACTTCCGGGCACGGTCGTCCACGCCAAGGTCGTCGTCGCAGACGACGTCGTCAGCTTCGGCACGGTCAACCTCGATGCCTGGGCTCTCTACCGCAACAACGAGATCATGATGCTCGCGCAGAGTGCCGAGACGGCCGAGCTGGTCGTGGAGCGGCTGTTCGAGCCGGACATCGCCCGCTCGCAGCGCGGCGTGCCGCCGGAAGGCGTGCGCGAGCAGTTCGTGAGCCGGCTCTGGAGCACGCTGGGGTCGTTCCTCTGACCGGCCTCCGGGCGGTCGGTGTTCACCCTTTGAGGGTGATGGACTTGGAGTTCGGCGCTCACTTAGGATCGGCGGTGTCGACGGGCAGCCAGGAGGCAAGCTAAATGGCTACGCAAGCTTCGGTCTTGACGGAACTCGAACCTCGCTCCTTCTGGGGACACTTCGAGGCGCTGACGAGGATCGCGCGGCCGTCACGGCATGAGGAGCCGGTCATCGAGCACGTTCGCGAGTGGGCCGACCATCAGGGATTCGAGCTTCAGCAGGACGCCGGACGGAATCTCGTCGTCCGCGTCCCGGCGACCACTGGACGCGAGCACGCCCCGACGGTAGTGCTCCAGGGGCACTTGGACATGGTGTGCGAGCGCGATCCCTCGAGCCCGAACGACCCCACGGAAGGGCGTATCGCGCTCGTCCCACGACGGGGAGTGGCTGACGGCGGACGGAACGACTCTCGGCGCCGACGACGGAGTCGCGATCGCCGCGATGATGGCGCTGGTCGAGGACGAGTCGCTGCCGCACGGGCCTCTCGAGCTGCTGATGACGGTGGCCGAGGAGGTCGGGCTGGAGGGCGCGAACGCGCTCGACCCAGCGCTCGTCACGGGCTCGATTCTGATCAATCTCGACAGCGAGGAGGACGGACGGCTGACGGTGGGATGTGCCGGCAGCACGGACACGTGGATCCGAATCGCAGCGCCGCGGGAGCAGCCCGCCGAGGATGCGGTGACGCTTGCCGTCACGGTCAGCGGCGGGAAAGGCGGCCACTCGGGAACGGGCATCGCACTGGGACGGTCGAACGCGATCAAGGTCCTTGGTCGGGCTCTGCGAGAAGCTCTCACGACGGTGCCGTTCCGGCTGGTCTCCCTCTCCGGCGGCAAGAGCCGCAATGCGATCCCGCGCGACGCGATCGCAGTCTGCTCGGTCTCGGCGGACCGTGAGGAAGCATTCCGGGATGCGATCGCCACCGCAGCGGGGACGATCCGCGACGCGTTCGCGAAGACGGACGCCGGAGTGTCGATCGATGTCGCCGCCGGCGAAGGCTCAGCGGACCCGTGGACCGATGCAGGCACCGCATCGCTGCTCGATGCCGTCGCTCTCGTGCCGACCGGGCCGCTCGCGCTGAGCCCGGACTTCGACGATCTCGTCGAGACCAGCACGTCACTCGGGGAGGCGACCACGGAGGGCGACCAGCTGACGCTCCACAGCCTCTCGCGCTCGTCGAACGATTCGGCGCTTCCAGAGGTGATCGCAGGCCTCGACGCCGTGGCGCGGCTGGCCGGCGGCACGCTGGAGGTCAAGCACAACTATCCGGGTTGGCGTCCGGATCTCGACTCGCGCGCCCTCGCCTCGGCGAAGGTCGTGTACGAGCGCCTCTTCGGAGCGCCTCCGATCGTGACCGCGGTGCACGCCGGGCTCGAGACCGCAGTCATCGGCGGGAAGGCGTCCGGCCTCGACATGCTCTCGTTCGGGCCGCAGATCGAGTTCCCGCACTCGCCGGACGAACGCGTGAGCATCCCTACCGTCGAGCGCTTCTGGCAGCTGCTCGTCGCCGTCGTCGACGAGCTGTCCGCTCCGGGGAAGAGGTAGGACATGCCGCGCGGGCCGATCGCCTGGATCCTTGTCGCCGTCGGGATCGTGCTGGTGCTCGCCGTCACGGGTCTGATCGGGAACCGCGACGAGGAAGGCGAGCCGGTCACGGCCGGCGAGTGGGCGCAGAACGTGTGCGGCGCCGTCGGCGTCTGGCGGGGCGAGGTCGAGGCTATCGTCGACGACCTGCGGACGCCCAGCGCCAATACGGCCGGAGGCGAGGAGCCGCAATCGGAGACGCCGCAGGGCCGAACGGGCTACATCCGCAAGGGCCTCGAGCGGGGCGTGCAGGCGGCCGAGACGCTGGTGGTGGGCGTCGAGAACGCAGGCATCCCCGACACCGAGGAGGGCGAGGAGGCGGCTGAGCGGGTGTCCGACTGGGCCGACTCGGCCCTGACCGAGCTCGAGGAGTCGGAGGACGTGCTCGACGACGAAGCGGAGACGATCGAGGAATCGCTCGAGCAGCTCACCGGAGCGGCGGGAACGATCGCGGGCGTGCTCGCCAGCGGCGCCCAGACGCTCGTCGAGGTCGGCCGGCTCGACCCTGAGCTCGCCGCTGCGTTCCGCGACTCGAGCACGTGCCAGCAGGTCCGAGAGGAGGCGGCTGAATGAGCACGACCGACTGGATCCTGATCGCGCTCGAGGGCCTGGTCGTGATCGGCTTCATCGCGCTCGGCGTGCGATCGGGCGGCATCGGCCTCGGGCTCTGGGGCGGCGTCGGCACGCTCATCCTCGTCTTCCTGTTCGGGCTCGATCCCGGCGAGCCGCCGATCAGCGCGATGCTGATCATCGTCGCCGTGATCGCCGCCGCCGCCGCGATGCAGGCGGCGGGCGGCATCGACTACATGGTCCTGGTCGCGGGCAAGGCCTTGCGCGCGCGGCCGAAGATGCTGAACTTCTTCGCCCCCTACATCTCGTATCTCCTCACGATCCTGACGGGTACCGGCAACACGTTCTTCTCCCTGATCCCGGTGATCAACGAGCTCGCCTACGCGAACAAGATCAGGCCGGAGCGCGCACTCGCCGGCTCAGCCGTCGCCTCGACGTTCGGGATCACGGCGAGCCCGGTCGCGGCCGCGATGGCGACCATGCTGCCGCTCGTCGAGATCTACAACTACGACATCGTCGACGTGATGCTGATCACGCTGCCGGCCAGCATCATCGGCATCTTCGCGATGGCGCTGTTCATGAACGGCTACGGCAAGGATCTGGACGACGACGTCGAGTTCCAGCGCCGCCTGGCGGCCGGCGAGATCGAGCCGCCGGCGCCGGCCGGTGAGATCACGTTGCTGCCCTACGCGAAGCGCAGCGTCGCCATCTTCCTGGCGGGCGTCACCGCGATCTGCGTGTTCGGCGTCTTCGAGGCTCTGCGACCGACGGTCGCCGCGGAGGGCGGCGGCGTCGAGCCGATGTCGGTGACGCCGCTGATTCAGATGTTCATGCTCACCGCGGCCGCTCTGATCCTGCTGCTCGCGCATGTGCAGGCCAGCGACGTCGCGAGCGCGCCGATCTTCAAGTCGGGGATGGTCGCGATGATCGCGCTGTTCGGGATCGCCTGGATGGCAGACACGTTCATCGCCAACAACGAGGACGCGATCGTCACCGCCCTCGGCAGCCTCGCCGAGAACTGGCCGTTCACGATCGCGATCGCGATCTTCCTCGTCGCGGCTCTGACCACGAGCCAATCGGCGGCGACACGAACGATGATCCCACTCGGGCTGACACTCGGAATCGGGGCGGGATACATGATCGCGATGTGGACCGCCGTCGCCGGCGTCCTCTTCCTGCCGGCCAACGGCACCCAGATCGCGGCCGCCGAGGCCGACGAGACGGGCACGACGACGCTCGGCAAGCGCGTGATCGACCACTCCTTCCAGCTTCCGCTGCAGATCGCCTGGATCGTCACCCTGCTCGCGGGTTGCGCGATCGTCTACCTCTTCTTCGGCGATCACACTCCTGCCCCGCCGGTGCCGACGACGACCGCGCCCTGATGTGAGCACGCGCGAGTCGACGGACCGCGCGGCCGCGGGCGGGGTGCTGGCGGCCGCCTGCGTGTCGACGTTCGTCGTCAACGCGAACACCTCTGCGGTCACGATCCTGCTGCCGACGATGAGCGAGGACGTCGGCGCTCCCGTCGCGCAGCTTCAATGGGCGGTGACCGGCTACATGCTTGTCGGCGCGGCGGTGATCGTGACGTCGGGGGCGCTGGGAGACGTGTTCGGCCGCAGGCGAGTCTTTCTCGCCGGTCTCGCGCTCTTCATCGCCTCGTGCGTGCTCATCGCGCTCTCCACGAACGGGGCCGGGATCATCGTCGGGCGCCTGATCCAGGGTGCTGCGGGCGCGACGATCCTGGCGTGTGGCATGAGCCTCCTGTCTGTCGCGTCGTCGGGCAAGGGGCAGATGCGGGCGATCACGGTCTGGGGTGCCGCTTCGGCGGCCGGGGCGGCCATGGGTCCGCTCATCGGCGGTGCGCTCGTGGAGCTGAGCGGCTGGCAGGGTCTGTTCTGGATCGACGCCGCGATCGCCGCCGCCTGCGTTCCGCTCACGCTCGCCAAGGTGAAGGAGTCACGTGACCCGGACCGGGCGCGCTCGATCGACTACGCCGGCACGGTGTTGATCGCAGTCGTTCTCGTTCCGCTCGTCCTCGGGTTCAGCAAGGGTGGCGACTGGGGCTGGACGTCGGCGGCCACACTCGGATGCCTTGTGGCCTCGGTTGTCGGCGCCGTGCTCTTCGTTGCGGTCGAGAAGCGGGTCTCCGCTCCGCTCGTCGATCTCGAACTGCTCCGCAACCAGATACTCGTCGGGGCGACATTGGCGATTCTGATCGTCGCCGGCACGATCAATGGCCTGATGTACGTGCTCAGTCTCTACTTCCAGGATCCGGCTACCTTCGGGTACACCCCTCTGAAGACGGGCGTGGCGACGCTTCCCGCGGCGGCCGCCATGATCGCCATCACACCGTTCATCACGCCGCTCGCGGCCCGCATCGGAACGAGGTTCGCCATCGTCGCAGGCTTCGGTCTCGCTGCTGCCGGGTTCGGAGCGCTGGCGCTCGTCGAGTCGTCCTGGACGTACGCGGCGTTCGTCCTCCCGTTGGTCGTGCTCTCGGCCGGGCTTGGGCTGGCCAACGGGCCGGCGTCGTCTGCGTCGACTGCAGCGGTGTCGCAGGACCAGGTGGGGCAGGCCTCCGGGATCTCGAACATGGCGCGGTACATCGGTGGGTCGGTGGTGGTCGCCGCGGTCGCGACTCTCTTCAACTCGGTCACGGTCGAGGAGACCGCTGCGGGCGCGTCGGCCTCGGAGGCGCTCGCGGCCGGCCTCTCCCGATCTGCACTGCTGATGACGATCTGCGCCGGGTTGGGGATCACGCTAGCGCTGCTGATGGCTCGTCATCAGCAGGCACGCCCGAGAGCGATCGACCGTGCCGCCGCCGCGGCGGCCAGCTCGCACACCATCCCGACCCGACCCGCGAGCGTCCCAGAGTCTTGATCGGCGACCGTCGCGAGGCTCGAGCGCCGGCACATCCTTGGTGCCGAGGTCGCCGCCCGAGAATGGGATTGTCTCGCTCCGGGATGCCCGCGGCCTATTCCGTATGCGGCCGAGGACTCACATAGGTACGGACAGGCTGCAATGTGCTGGCTCGTCCGCCTCTCGATCGGAGCGATGATCTTCACCTGCTTCGGTCCGCATCGGCCTTACAGGTGCTAACCGACCTGACTCGGTAGCCCGACCCTTCGGGTAGTAGTGGAATCGGGAAGCGAACACGATCATTGAGGGATGGCGATCGACCCCTCCACGACCGGCGACGTGCATGTGCTCGCGTGCGTCGAGTGCCCCCGTGTCAGCAGCGCGACGGCGCGGGGCTGGAAGGCGTACAGGGCCGATGACCCCGAGACGAACGAGCAGCCGAGACTCGCCTTCTACTGCCCCGACTGCGCCAGCCGTGAGTTAGGACATCGTTAGCCGAACCCAAGCTCGCATCGGCGCCTCCTCGCGATGCTCATGTTCAGATTCGAGCGGCGGATGGCGGTGCGACGCCCCGGTCAGTGGTGCGTCTACGGCCGCCGCCTCTCAACCCCGGCAGGAGTCCCGACGGCCGACGCGCGCCGCGGGGGAGGGCTCAGCCACGTGCGTCGGGCGCTGAAGGAGATCACCGGCACCGACCTACCGGCCGAGCACAAAGGGCTGATCTTCGGGCCGGTCAAGACGGCGCAGTCCGAGCGGACGGTCGCGCTGCCGAAGTTCCTGCGCGAGCTGCTGGCCGAGCACCTCGCCGCCTGTCCTCCGGCGGCACCGGGCCGGACGCGCTCGTGTTCCCCGGGCCGCAGGGCGGGCCGATGCGACACAAGCTGTTTACCGGCGCCACTTCCAACCCGCGGTGCGCGCCGCGCTGCCGGCCGAGAAGCACGGGCTCCGCTTCCACGACCTCCGGCGCACCTGCGCCAGTCTGCTGATCGCCGCCGGGGCGCACCCGAAGGCGATCCAGTCCGCCTCGGCCACAGCGATATCCGCATCACCATGAACCGCTACGGGCACCTGTTCCCGGCCGAGGACATGGCGCTGGCCGACGCGCTCGACGCGACGCACGCCCGCCACGCTCCAGCCGGTCGCCGCGGTCACGGAGCTCCGGCGATAACGAGGGGCGCGCCAGCTATCCGGCCTCCGGTCGAGCCGACCCCGGGGCGCAGGATTCGTGCCTCTGTTCCCAACCCGAGCGGATGTTGTCAGGAACGCCTTCGCTTCCGGGTGCTCGGTCGTGATCACCGCGCCGAGCTCGCGCAGGACCGCGTCCCCAGCCGGGATCCCGTAGACGTTGTTGATATCCCTCATCCGGTCGATGTCGATGAGCACGAGCGCAACCGCGCCACGCTGGCGCTCGAGAGCGGCTCTGAACAGGCGGTGGTTCCCCAGCCTGGTCGTCGCGTCACGTCGGCTCCAGCGAGTACGCAGCCTCCGAGGAAACACGCGACGATCATTTCCGGCGAGTGGCCCAAGCGCATCGCGCGAAAGAGTGATCCGCACACGGGAAGCGCTAGCGCTCAAGCTGCCGCAAGCCCACGCCGATGCGGTTCGGGTGAAGCGCGGCTACGCCCGTCTGCTGGAGGGGAAGCAGGTCTTCATCGAGGCGGGTCGGGCCCCGAGGAAGAGGCCGAGCTCGAGGAGATCGCTGCTGCCGACGGGCGCACGCTGACCTGGGAGCGCCAAGACGACATCGGCAGCCTGGCCAAGCTCGAGCCGCGCGTCTGCATCATCTGCTGGAGCCGGCCGGACAAGGACTTCGCCTACGGCGGGCACGAGCATCACCACATCTGCGGCTACTGCACCAACTGGGGCGTCTGCCGCCGTGGGCCCTGAGGAGAAGCGGCTGGCCCGAAACCGATTGGCGGCCGGAACGAGGCTAGCCGCGACGCGCTCGAGCCTGGATCCGGACCGGACAAGGACGCGCCTCGTCGGCACGATCATCACCACGCTGCGGCTGACGTGCCGAACGAGCGCCTCTGAGACGCGTGGGCAGGGCGAAAGCGCTGCCCGAGCATGCGTCAGCAGCCGGCATGCAAGGCGCCTCTGGCGCGCTCGAGCGGATCGAGCCGAGACGACGTGTGGCGAGTCTCGACCACTGCATCCTCGGGAGTCGCGCGCGCGTTCGCGTCGCCCGAGCCCTGGTGAGGAATAAGCGTTGGCGCGGGCGCTCGAGGCGTAGCCGAGGAAGGTGGCGGTCCACGATCTCCGCGTCGTCCTCGTTCAGCAGCCTGTGCCGTAGACGCCGCCCTCGAGATACAGTGATGTGATCGACGCAATCGAGCGACTCATCCTGATCGAGGCGATGGCAGTGCGACGATATCTGTTCCCGAGCCGCACGCTCGAGTTGATCTTCGCAGAGTCGAGCGCGGCCATTCCGGCTCGACGTCGCTGCATCAGCTTCCCGCGACTGATCACGTCTCTCGTTCATGTCCCCCGCCGACGCCGAGGTAGCGGCCGGTGGATGAAGGCGGCGACGGTGCCGGTGCTGGCGGCGGCGACACCGGGCTTCCGGCCCGCCTCAGCAGCGTGAGGTTCTGAACCTCCCAGCCTTTCTTCCCCAGCACGTGGAGCGTGCCCTTCCACGCCGCGCCATTCGAGTACGTGTAGACGCAAGTGAAGTGCCGATAGAGGCGCTTCGACCGATCCTTGCTCCAGATCCAATCCTTGCGCCCAGTGATCGGGTTCGTCATGTGCCCGCTGCACGACGCCCCAAAGTGAAGACCTTAGGCGGCACCGTCGTTGCAGATGTCGTCTGTGATGAGCGCCGTCTGGGCGGCGTGGGCACTCCAGTACCAGTTCGACGGGTGCGCCACCGCCGACTGCGCGGCCAGCGCCGCCAAGGCACACACGAACGCTACCGCCAGTCCGCCGTGTTCGAGGGAGCGACCCAGGAAGACGATCGTCGCCAGTCCGCCGTGTTCGAGGGACGATCGAGAACGGATCTGATCGCACGACACGCGTGCCAGTCCCTGCGGACAGTCTTTCGCGGACCGGCATCGGCGGCGTTCTCGCTTTAGAAGGCGAAAGCACCCGCATTTGCGGGCCTTTCGTTGATGGGCGGTACTGGGCTCGAACCAGTGACCCCCAGCTTGTCGAGCTGGTGCTCTCCCAACTGAGCTAACCGCCCTCGGTCGGGGATTCTAGCCGAGGAAGCGCAGCGGGTTCAGCGGGACGCCGCGGTGCTGGATCTCGAAGTGCAGGTGCGTGCCCGAGCAGCTGCCCGTGCAGCCCGCGCTGCCGAGCGTCTGGCCGCGCCGCACGCGCTGGCCGGGCCTCACGTTCACGCGCGAGAGGTGCGCGTACAGGGCGGTGTACGGGCCTGGCAAGTCGAGCACGATGATCTGGCCGTAGCCTTCGAAACCACCGGCATAGCCGGTTCGACGCACGACGCCGGAGGCGACGGAGCGCAGTCGCAGGGTGCGCAGCATGCCGATGTCGATGCCGTGGTGGCGATGGTTGCCGCGCCACTCGCCGAAATGCGCGGTGATCGAGCCGTTCGCGGGCCAGGCCATCTGGAGACGCGCGGGGCCGTCAAGGCGTGCCGAAGCCGTCGGAGCGACGAAGAGGGCGGCGAGAAGAAAGACGACGAGCGCGCTCCGCAAGAGGAGCGTGCGTGTCATGGGAAGGCCGCAGGGTAGCCCCGCTCCCGGCCCGTTTCCTCACCCGATCGGGGGAGATCAGCCCGAGCTCGAGAGGTACGGCGCCGGGTCGATCGGCACGCCGTCCCGGCGGAGCTCGAAGTGGAGATGCGTGCCGGTGCACGAGCCGGTGCAGCCGGCGACGCCGACCGGGTCGCCCGTGTCGAGCCACTCGCCGGGAGTCGCGCTCGGGGAGGTCAGGTGGGCGTAGAGCGTCGAGTAACCGTCGCCGACGTCCACGAGCACGACGTTCCCGTAGCCCTCGAACCCGGTCAGGTAGCCGACCTCGGTGACCGTGCCCGCGGCAGCGGCACGGACGTCGAGCGAGCGCAGGATGCCGATGTCGACGCCGAGGTGCATCCGGCCCCAGCGATGCCCGAAGCCGTCGGTGACAGTGCCGTCGGCCGGCCAGGCGAGCGCGAACGGCTCGAGATGCTCGAGATAGGGACGAAGGGGGCCGTCCGGGACGGCGTACGCGTTCTGGACCGGACCGAAGATGACGAACGAGGCGCAGAGCGCCCCAAGGAGAAGCCGCATCGACGGCGGAGGGTAGCGGTTTGAAGCGGACGCGGGCGGGCTACGGATGCCACATGCCCGACGCGATCGTGATCGGCGCCGGCCCGAACGGACTCGTCGCGGCCAATCTGCTCGCGGACGCGGGCTGGAGCGTCGAGGTGCTCGAGGCGCAGGACCGCCCTGGCGGAGCGGTCAAGAGCAGCGAGCTCGAACCCGGGTACGTGATCGACGACTTCAGCGCCGTCTACCCGCTCGCGGTGGCCTCCCCCGCCTTCCGCCGGCTCCAGCTCGAGCGCTACGGCCTGCGCTGGGCCCACGGTCCGTTCGCGCTCGCGCATCCCGCCGAGGACGGAAGCTGCGCGGTGCTCTCGCGAGACCTCGGCGAGACGGCTCGCTCGCTGGACGGCTTCGCGGACGGCGACGGGGACGCCTGGCGTGAGCTCTACGCGCTCTGGGGGCGCGTAGGCGACCAGCTGCTGCGGGCGCTCGTCACACCGTTCCCGCCCGTCCGGGCCGGCGCGCAGCTGGCGCTGCGCCTGCGCCGCGACCTGCCCGAGTTCGGGCGCTTCATGCTCCTCTCCGTGCGCCGGATGGGCGACGAGCGCTTCGCGGGCGAGGGCGGGCGCCGCTTGCTCGCGGGCAACGCGATGCACACGGACCTGCTTCCAGAGTCGTCGCTCGGCGGCTTCTTCGGCTGGCTGCTGACCTGCCTCGGGCAGACCGTCGGCTACCCCTGCGTCGAGGGCGGCGCCTCGAGGCTCACCGACGCACTCGTGCGGCGGCTGGAGGCGCGCGGCGGCCACGTCACGTGCGGAGCGCGCGTGAGCGAGATCGTCGTGCGGCGCGGCCGCGCCGTCGCCGTTCGCTCCAGCGCCGGAGACGTCGAGGCGGGCAAGGCGGTGCTCGCCGACGTGCACGCCGTCGCGCTCTACCTCGAGCTACTGCGGCGCGAGCACGTGCCGGACCGCGTCCTGCGCGCGGTCGAGCGCTTCGAGCACGATCCGGCCACGTTCAAGGTCGACTGGACACTCGACGGGCCTATCCCGTGGGCCGCCGTACCGGCACGCGAGGCGGTGGTCGTCCACGTGGCCGAGTCGGTCGACGAGCTGAGCGTGACGCAGAGCGAGCTGGCCCGGGGCCTCGCGCCGTCGAATCCGTTCCTCGTGCTGGGCCAGTACTCGATGGCCGATCCGACCCGCATGCCCGGCGGGAAGGAGGTCGCCTGGGCCTACACGCATCTCCCGCAGCAAGCCGATCCCGGCGATCTCGCGGCGCGGATGGAGGCGCGGGTCGAGCGGCTCGCGCCCGGCTTTCGCACGCTGATCAGGCAGCGACGCGTGTCGACGCCGGCCGACCTCGAGGCGGCGGACGAGAACCTGATCGGCGGCGGGCTGAGCGCGGGCACCTCGCAGCTCCATCAGCAACTCGTCTTCCGGCCGATCCCCGGTCTCGGCCGGCCGGAGACGCACGTGAAGGGGCTCTACCTCTGTTCCGCGTCGGCGCACCCCGGCGGCGGCGTCCACGGCGGCCCGGGCGCGATCGCGGCGACGGCGGCACTGCGCAAGCTCCGGCTGCCGCGCTAGAAGATCTCAGGACGCTAGAAGATCTCGGGACACCACGGCTTCCGTGGCGTCGCGAAGAGCGCATCGGCACGCGCCGCAGCGCCTTCGCGCAGCTCTCGCACCACGCCGGAGCGGACGAGCTCCGACGCGGTGAAGCCGCCGAGGTAGAGCGACGCCGCTTCGTTCACGTCGAGCTCGAGGTCGGCGTCGTCTTCCGTCCGCTCGGCGCGCCCCTCCGCGATCCTCCAGCGGCCGGCGTTCTCGGGCAGGAACGCGTCGCCGAGCTCGAGCACGAGGGGCTCCTCGGAGGCGTACGAGCGCGCCGAGAGCGCGGCCCCGACGTCGACGAGCCGGATGAACAGCGTGTCGTAGACCCGAAGCAGCGCCCGGCGCGGGTAGACGAGCTGGTGCAGGAGCGGGTGGTCGATCGGCAGATGGTTCGCGCGGAACGTCGCGACCCAGTCGACGCCGAGCAGGAAACGCCAGAGCTCGACCTCGGCCGCGTCGTCGCCCATCGCCTCGATCACGCGGACGTGGCCCGTGTTGGCGGCCCCCTCCCACTTCGAGATCACGCGGTAGAGCGCGTACGCGGCTGGAACGCCGTCCAGCTCCACAATGGCTGCGTTCATAACGGCGCCGCTTTCACGCCGGTCGGGCGGGTCGTGGAGGACACGTGACTCCCACCAGTCGGCTGAGCGCTCGTACATACCGGGCGTGCGCAGCCGGACGCGATCGTAGATCGGCGGCACGAGCTCCTTGGCCTCGTCCAGAGTGACGAGCCGCAGGCTGGCTCCGGGGTCCGGCGGCGTACGGAGCTCGTGGTAGCCGCGCGCGAGCTCGAGCTCGGTGCCGAGCGCGGCCATCCCGTAGCCGTAACGCCGGTAGATCGCCTCCTCCGAGGCCCACAGCGCAGCGATCGGCTCGCCGCGCTCTCGGACGTCGTCGAGCTGGGCGCGCATCATGCCGCTCAGGACGCCCCGGCGCCTGTGTGTCGGCAGCACGCCGACGACGGTGACGCCGGCACAGGGAACGGGGCCGCCAGGAACCGTGAGCTGGAACGGGAAAGCACCTGCGCCGCCGATGATCTTGCCGTCGTCGACTGCGACGTGCATCCGCTCGGTGGGCAGGTTGCGCGAGAAGCGCTCGGCGGCTTCGAGGTCGGCCGGCCAGCCGCCGAAGTAGTGGCCGATCGCGCGGATGCCGTCGGCGAGCTCGTCGATCGTCGTGGCGGGGCGGACCTGGATTGCCATCAGGCGATCTTCTCCAACGGCGCGTAGTCGAGCATCAGCTTGCGCTCGCTGCCGTCGCTCGCGAAGCGGACGGTGACGAGGCCGCCCGGCTCGATGCGGACGATCACGCCCTCGCCGAGCGTGCCGTGGCGGACGCTGTCGCCGGTCTCGAGCGAGGGGTGCTCCACGCGAGGCTGGATGTCGCGCGTTTGGGCGGGCGTGCCGTAGTTGCGCCAGGAGGAGGCGCGCAGCCGCTCTCGCTCCACGTGCCGGTCGGGCAGCTCGTCGAGGAAGCGCGAGGGCAGGTTCGAGTTGGTGCGCCCCCAGAGCAGGCGCGACGACGCGTGGGTCAGCGTCAGCCGCTCGCGCGCCCGCGTCAGACCGACGTAGAAGAGCCGCCGCTCCTCCTCGATCCCCTGCTCCTCGATCGAGCGGCCGCTGGGGAAGATCTCCTCCTCGACGCCCACGACGAAGACGGCGCGGTACTCGAGCCCCTTCGCGTTGTGGATCGTCATCAGCGTCACGTTGCTCTCGGTCGTCAGCTCGTCCTGGGCGGAGAAGAGCGAGATCTCCTGCAGGAACCCGGAGAGCGTCGGCTCCTCGACGGTCTGCTCGTACTCGCGGGCGCCGTCGACGAAGGCCTCCAGGTTCTCGATCCGGCCGCGCGCCTCGATCGTCCGCTCCGCCTCGAAGCCGTCGATCATCCCGGTGCGGTCGTAGACGGCCTGAATCAGCTCCGGCACCTCCAGCTCCTGGGCGGCGGATCGGAGCGAGTCGAACAGGCTCGCGAGGCCGGTGACCGCCTTCACCGCAGCGGTGCCGAGCCCCGCCTCCTCCGGATGGGAGAGCGCCTCGTAGAGGGAGATCCCGCGGCCCTCGGCGTAGGTGACGAGGCGCGCGAGCGTGGTGTCGCCGATCCCGCGCCGAGGCTTGTTCGCGATCCGCAGCAGCGAGACGGCGTCGGGCGGATTGTCCAGCACCTGGAGGTAGGCGATCACGTCCTTCACCTCCGCGCGCTCGTAGAAGCGCGGGCCGCCGATCACCTGGTAGCCGATCCCCTGGAGCCGCAGCACCTGCTCGATCACCCGGGACTGCGCGTTCATCCGGTAGAAGACCGCGATCTCGCTGCCGGAGTAGCCGTCGTCGACGAGGCCGGCAATCTGCGCGGCGACGTAGCGCGCCTCCGAGTGCTCGTCCTCGACCTCGATCACCCGCACGGGGTCGCCGTCGCCGAGCTCCGACCAGAGCCGCTTCTCCTTGCGCTCGCTGTTGTTCGCGATCACGGCGTTCGCCGCCTCGAGGATCGCGTTCGTGGAGCGGTAGTTCTGCTCCAGCGCGATCGTCCGCGTCTCCGGGAAGTCGCGCTCGAACTCGAGGATGTTCCGGATATCGGCTCCGCGGAACGCGTAGATCGAGTTGTGCGTGAGGAGCCCGTTCGCCACGAAGTTGTGCGTCCGCTCGACGTCGAGGTCGTAGACGGGCAAGTCCAGCGCCACCCGCTCGACGCGTTCGACGACGTCGTACTCACCACGCTCGTCGATCATCACCATGCCGGGTCGAACCGCCGAAGCCGGCATGAACGGAAGCGAGTTGCGCTCCTTGGCGCCACCTTGTTCGGACACACCCAGGCGCGCTGTGTAGCGAATCGAGACCGGGAGCGCAGACTCGATCTCCGTGATCGTCCTCGCGAGCCGCGGGAGGTCGGCGCTGCAGGTTTCGTAGCGCCAGCCGGACGAGCCGCGGTAGGCCGGCCGCAGCGAGAGGCCGAGCCCTTCGAGTGCCTCGCGTCCCTCGTCGTCGTAGCCGAAGAGCGAGATCCGATGCAGCGGCCGGCCGCCGCGAGCATCGCCACAGAGCGCAAGGGTGAGTCGCCTGCGCGTGCGACTGCCTGCAGTCGTCGTCGCGGCCGTAAAGTGAGGGTGCCCGAAGCTCAGCCCTTCGTCCTCGAGGAGACCACGGCCGCCGGTCTCGGTGTCCAGCTCAGAGAAGACGCGGTCGAGCGCATCCTGATTGCCGACGACGCCGAGTTCGGCGCCCCGGCGCGGCCGAGCCACGAAGGGCAGCGTCGGAAGCGCGTAGCGCAGCGACAGGAGCGTCTCCGCGACGCGCGCGTCCGGCTCGTTCGCATGCACCGAAACGACCCAGGTCGCATCGGCGTGCTCCTGATTCATGCGCATGGCTGGCCCCGCCATCGTCTGGTTCTGTCGATTCGTGTACGTCCGGGAAACGCCGATCCGGAAGCCGACGCCCCGTTTCCACATCAGGTAGGTCATGTGGAGCTGCGGGGTTCTGCCCGGTTTGAAGCCTGCGAAGTGCACGTGCTCGCGCGTCGAGACGATCCGCCGGCCGCCCGACGTCGTGATCGCGATGCCTGCCGACGCCGAGGACTCGTGGGCCCGCGTCACCGTCGCAGGCCCGAATCTGCCGCTACCCAGCCCCGAAAGCACCTCGTCGCCGACGCGCACGCGTTCGATCGGCCTCGTCGAGCCGTCGGCCATCGTGACGAGCGTTCCGGCGACCAAGCACTGATCCGGATCGCCGACTGCGCAGACGTTCTGGTGCTTCTCGCCGAGCAGCTGCAGCAGCCGGTACTGCGCGTGGTTCGTGTCCTGGTACTCGTCGACGAGCACGTAGCGGAAGGCGTTCTGCCAGCGCTTGCGCGCCTCGGGGAAGCGCTCCAGGACCTCGACCGTGAGCATCAGCATGTCGTCGAAGTCGACCGCGTTCGAGGCGTGCAGGCGCTTCTGGTAGAGCTCGTACACCTCCGCGACGGTCTGGTCGTAGAAGGAGGCGACGCGCTCGCGGTACATCGCCGGCGTGACGAGCTGGTTCTTCGCGTTCGAGATCTGCGCGTGGATGCCGCGCGGGACGAAGCGCTTCGGATCCTTGTCCAGGTCGTCGAGCACCTGCTTGACGAGCCGTACCTGGTCCTGCGAGTCGTAGATGGTGAAGTTCGACTTGTAGCCCAGCCGCTCGGCCTCCGACCGCAGCATCCGGCCGCAGGCGGCGTGGAAGGTGAGGATCCAGATCGCGCGCGCAACCGGTCCGAGCATGGTCGTCAGCCGCTCGCGCATCTCACCCGCCGCCTTGTTCGTGAAGGTGATCGCGAGGATCTCGTTCGGCTTCACGCCGGCGGCCGTGATCAGGTGCGCGACGCGGTGGGTGAGCACGCGGGTCTTGCCGGAGCCAGCGCCGGCGATCACGAGCAACGGCCCTTCGGTGTGCAGAACGGCCTCCCGCTGGGCGGGATTCAGGCCGGCGAGGTAACGCTCGGGCGAGGCGACAGGCATGCCGTCGATGCTAGCGTCGACGCGCGATGGCGGTCTCGATCCGGGAGAGGAACGTTGACGATCTCGCGCCTGCCGCCCGGTTGCTGAGCGAGCTCGACTCCACCCGCGTGATCACGGAGGCCGGTTTCCGGCACCGGTTGCTCGGATCTCCGCCGGAGGCGCGCCGCACGTGGTGGGCGGCGCGGGATGGAAGCGCGCTCGTCGGGTGGGCGGGGGCAAGCGTCGCCAACGAGACCACTGCACGGGGCGGCTACATCGGCGTCACGGTGCTGCCCTCCCACCGGGGCGCAGGTATCGGGACGGCTCTGCTCGACCGGGCGCTGGCCCACCTTCAAGAGGCGCCGCGTCTTCACGGCGAAGCCGTCGAGGACGGGCGCAGCTTCGCCGAGCGACACGGGTTCCGGCACACGCACACCAGTCGCGTGTCGGCCGTCGACCCGCGACTCGTCGACACGAGCGAGCTCGACACGGCGCCGGTGCAGATCGTCTCGCTGCTGGAGGTCGGGCCGGAGCAGACGTTCGCGGTCGACGCGGAGTCCGTCCTCGACGAGCCGGGTGACGCGTCCGTCGACGCGCTCGAGTACGACCAGTGGGTGCGCGACTACTGGCAGCATCCGGACCTCGACTTCGCCAGCGGCCGTGGGGCCGTGGTCGACGGGACGGCGGTTGCGGTCGCGTACGTCCTGGTCGACCTCGCATCGCGTCGCGCGTTCAACGCCTACACCGGCACGCTTCGCGCCTATCGCGGCCGCGGCCTGGCGCGGCTCGCGAAGCTGGGCACCATGCGGCGACTCGGAGAGCTCGGCATCACGCAGGTGCTGACGGAGAACGACGAGACGAACGCGCCGATGCTCGCCATCAACGGCCGCCTGGGCTACCGGCCGGTGGCCAGCCGTTACGCCTACGTGCTCGACCGCTGAAGGTACTCTCGGGGAGATGGAGACGCGCAGACTGGGCACGCAGGGCCTGGAGGTGTCCGCGCTGGGCCTCGGCTGCATGGGCATGTCCGAGTTCTACGGCCGCGCAGACGAAAGTGAGGCGATCGCGACGATCCACCGCGCGCTCGAGCTCGGCGATCACCTTCCTCGACACCGCCGACATGTACGGGCCGTTCACGAACGAGCAGCTCGTCGGCAAGGCGATCGCAGGTCGGCGCGACGAGGTGGTGCTCGCGACGAAGTTCGGGAACGTGCGTGGCGAGGCCGGCGAGTTCTTCGGCATCAACGGCAGCCCGGAGTACGTGCGCTCGGCCTGCGAGGCCTCGCTGCGCCGACTCGGCGTCGAGACGATCGATCTCTACTACCAACACCGCGTCGACCTCGAGACGCCGATCGAGGAGACCGTAGGCGCGATGGCGGAGCTCGTAGCGGAGGGCAAGGTGCGCTACCTCGGGCTGTCGGAGGCGGCGCCGGCCACGATCCGCCGGGCGCACGCGGTGCACCCGATCTCGGCGCTCCAGTCCGAGTACTCGCTCTGGACGCGCGAGCCCGAGGACGAGGTCCTGCCCACCGTGCGCGAGCTCGGGATCGGCTTCGTTGCCTACAGCCCGCTCGGGCGCGGTTTCCTCTCGGGCCGGATCCGCTCGGTCGACGATCTCGACGAGACCGACTTCAGGCGGCGCGGTCCGCGCTTCCAGGGCGACAACTTCCAGCGAAACCTCGACCTCGTCGAGCGCATCGAGGAGCTCGCGGCCGCGAAGGACGTCACGCCGTCGCAGCTCGCGCTGGCGTGGGTGCTCGACCGCGGGGACGACGTCGTGCCGATTCCCGGCACGAAGCGGCGCACGTACCTGGAGGAGAACGCCGCGGCGGTCACGGTCGAGCTCACCGACGAGGAGCGAGAGCTGATCGAGGCGGCCTTCCCGCACGGCGCCGCCGCGGGCGAGCGGTATCCCGACATGTCGACCGTCGACCGGTAGCGACAACGCCCTAGCGCGTCGCGCGAATCGTCCGACGCACGGTCGAGGCGTTGCCCGAGGCGTCCGTGGCCGTCACGACGAGGGTGACGCCCAGGTTGCCGCTGGCCGCGAGCTGCTTCTTCGCGACGGTGCGGAAGACGACCCGAAGCGGAGCCGAGCCCGCCAGGTCGGTGGCGACCGGCTTGCCGCTGCCGACGACGCGGCTGCCGATGCGCAGCTCGGCGCGGAGCGTGCAGCCCTCCGAGCAGGTCGCACGGAGCCGGACGCCGGTGCGGAGGAGCTGACCGACGCGGGCCGAGGCCGTCACGCGACCGACGACCGTGACCTCCGGCGCCGCGGTATCCACCGCTGCCGTGCCGGCGGCGGCGAGCGCCCTCACGAGCGTCCGGCCGCCGATGCGCCCGACGAGCGTCGCTCGACCCGTTGCCAGGTCGACCGTGTGCAACTGCGGCGTGCCGGTGCCGGCAGCGTGGACCGCGGCGTAGGCGATCCCGCCGCTCGAGGCGATGTCGAAGCCGGCGCTGTCTCCGAGATCGAGGCCCAGCGGCCCCACCGTGACGAGCGTGCCGTTGTTGGGTGGATTCTGGAGCACGAGCACATCGCGCGCCGCCTCCAGATCGTAGAGCTGCGTCGTCGTCGCTCCGGCGACGCTGTTCGTGTACGCCGAACCAACGACGCGCGGCGCCGTCCCCGCACCCGGGTCGCCGGCTGCGTAGGCGAGCTGGCCGTCCGTCGCGGCGACGACACCTGTGTCCGGGTGCAGGCGGAGATCCTGCCTCGCGTCCGAGGTCAGCCGGATCCGGTCGACCGTCGGGTTGAAGTCCCAGCCGAACGACGTGCCCGACAGCGCAGGCGAGAACGGCGCGCCGACGGCGGTCGCCCCACCACTGGCGACGTCGAGACGGTAGCTGCGACTGGTGCTGCCGAGAGCGACCATCTGCCCGTTCGCCGGCCGGCGGTCGAGTCCGATGAGCTGCTCCCCGGGCTGCAGCCCGCTGATTGCGATGCGCGTGATCGAGGTCGGCCGGTCGCTCGAGAACGAGATCAGCCGATTGTTGACGTCGACGCCGTAGAGGAGCTCGGCCGCGTCGGCGGTCGCCGCCCGGCCGAGCCCGGCGGCGCAGAGCAGCGCCACGACGAGCGTGAGCGCACGTGTCCTGGACATGGGTTACCCCCTGGTCTGGTTTACAGGGCGTTCGTCCAGGCAGGCGACGGCGGTTCGGTCGCGGCGTACGTCGTTACAGAACGCTTACCGAACGGGCAACGGAAAAGGTCGTCCCGCGAGCGCGGGCAGCACCTGCGCGGTCACCCACAGCGGCGTCGTCACGTAGCGCACGTTGTAGCGGTAGCTCCCGTCCGGACGCCGCATGCGCGCGAGGTAGCGGTAGGCAGGCGCGCCGGGCGCCCGCCCGGCCGCGAGCAGGCCCTGGATCGCCCAGGCGGTCGACTGTGTGTCCGAGCCGCGGCCCTCGGTGAGCTCGAAGCCTCCGTCCCGGTTCTGATGGCGCCGCAGGAAGGCGACGGCGCGGTCGATCGGCCGGCCGCGCACCCCGACAGCGCGCAAGGCCTGGATCGCGACGGCGGTGTCGTTCGCATCCGGCGCCGAGGCTCGGTGCCAGGACCAGCCCCCGTTCGGCCTCTGCGCGCCGCGGAGTGAGCCGACCAGCTCGGGCGGCACCTTCTCCCCTGCCTGGCGGAGAGCGAGGATCGTCCACATCGTGGCGTTCAGGAGCTTGCCCGGCCGGTGCGCCCGAAGGCGGGCGAGGAGCGCGTCGGGCCGGTCGCCGGTGACGGTCCGGGCCATCGAAACGAGTGCGACGTCCGTCGTCACCGTGGGATCCTGACGCGCGAGGTATTCGCCGGCGCGGAGGTTTTCGCGCCCCGCGGCCGCGAGCCCGAGGGTCGCCCAGGCCGTGAGCTGCGGATCGCCGAAGCCACCGTCCTCGCGCTGCTGCGACTCGACATAGCCCACCGGCGTCGCGAGCGCGACGCCGGCCGCGAGGAGCGCGAGCAGCCTCATGTCCACACCACGTCGGTCCGAGATCGCCGTTCGAAGCGCTCGAGCACGCGACGCAGCTCCGGGCCGGCGACCAGGGCCAGCACGACGTTGCCGGCGGCGTGCGCCACGTTGAACGGCAGCCCGGCGGCCAGGCGCGCGATCAGCGCCGCCTCCGTGTGCGGATAGAAGCCGTACCAGAGCCAGACGTCCATGACGGACCCGAAGGCGAAGCCGAGCGCCACCGTGAACGCCGCGAAGGCGAGGCGGCCGCGCAATGCTGGTCGCAGGAGGCCGCCGAGCAGGCCGCAGCCGCCCCACGCCAGCATTTGCCACGGTGTGTGCGGTCCCTGGCCGAGGAAGAAGTTCGACGCGAGCGCCGCGAGCGCGCCGACCGCGAAGCCGCGCCGCGGCCCGAGCGCGACTCCGGAGGCGGCCACGATCACGGTCACCGGCTGGACGCTCGGGATCGGCGCGAAGAGGACGCGACCGGCCGCGGCCAGCCCACCGAGCGTGGCGACGAGCGTGAGGTCTCGCGCCGACATCGTGCCTCCCTCGAGCCACGCGAACCCGGCGGCGACGACCGCGAATGCCGCCAGCAGGACGGCGAGTCCGCCGCGCGCGGGGTCGAGGGCCGCCCAGGCTGCCAGTGCGAGCGCGGCCGCGGCGCAAAGGACGACGACCCTAGACGGCAATCCCGACCTCCTCTCGCACCAGCGAGACGCGGCGCTGCGCTGGAAAGTCGGCGTCGTGCGTGGCGACGAGCACGCCGTGGCCGGCAGCCGCGTAGGAGGCGAGCCAGGCGGCCAGCTCTGCCTTCCGGGGCGGGTCGATTCCCCGAGTCGGCTCGTCGAGGATCAACAGATCCGGCTCAGACGCGGTCACCGCCGCGAGGCCGAGCCGCTCACGCTCGCCGCTCGAGAGGTCGCGCGGGTGCCGCCCGGACGCCCAGCCCAGGCCCACCAGCTCGAGCGCGACCCGGGCGCGGCTCTCGTCACCGCCGACACCGAGTGAGACTTCGGCGAGGGCCGTCTCGCGCACGAGGTAGCGGCCGGGATCCTGCGAGAGGTAGGTCACGCGCCCGTCCCGCTCGACCGTTCCGGCTTGCGGCTCCACCAGGCCGGCGGCGATGCGCGAGAGCGTCGATTTCCCGGAGCCGTTCGGCCCGTCGAGCACGACGACCTCGCCCCGGCGCACCACCAGGTCGACCGCGTCGAGCACCGGCAGCGCGGAACGGTAGGCATACGACACGCCCCGGAGCCGGACGAGGGGAGCTTGTGTTTCAGGAACACAAGCCGCCCCTCCACCCGCATCGCTGCGCGGGACGAAGGCTGCTTGTGTTCCTGGAACACAAGCGCTCGTGTACGCCGGCCGCTCGTCGGCGAGCCAGAGGAGCGCCTCCGCGCGCGGCGCATCGAGCAGGATCCGGCCGCCCTCGACGAAGAGCACGCGGGTCGCAAGCTCGAGCGCACGGCCGATGCGCTGCTCGGAGAGCACCACCGTCGCGCCGAGCCGCTCGACCGCGTCGAGGAAGAGCTCGGCAGCCTCCGGGTCGAGCTGGGACGTCGGCTCATCCAGGAGCAGCAGCTGCGGCTCGAGCGCCAGGGCCGAGGCAAGGCAGACGCGCTGGAGCTCTCCGCCGGACAGCTCGATCGTCTTCCGGCCCCACAGATGACGGGCACCGACGGCGTCGAGCGCCCGCTCCACGCGCGGCCAGATCTCGACGGGCGGTGTGCCGAGATTCTCGAGCCCGAAGGCGACCTCGTTCGCCACGATCGTCATCACGACCTGGTCCTCCGGATCCTGGAAGACGGTCGCAACGGTGCCGGCGAGGTCGGCGGGGCGCGCGGTGCGCGTGTCGAGACCGGCGACGACTGCACTGCCGGCGAAGCGGCCGCCGTGGAAGTGCGGAACGAGCCCGGAGAGGGCGCGCAGCAGCGTGGACTTGCCGGACCCCGACGGGCCTAGGAGCGCCACCACCTCGCCCGGCTCCAGCTCGAGCGATGCCTCGACGAGCGCGGCCGGCGCGCCGGGGTAGGCGTACGTCACGTGGTCGAGGCGGGCTAGAGCCACAGCCCCACTCCGAGCACGAGGGCGGCGGCTAGCGGCAGCGCGAGACGGTCGCGGCGGCTCCAGCCGGGACGCGGCGCGCGCGTCGAGCCCGTGCGGCCGAAGCCGCGCGCCTCCATCGCCTCGGCGAGGCTCGAGGCGCGCTCCAGAGAGCCGGCGACGAGCGGCGAGAGCAACGTCGCGTAGCCGCGCGCGCCCTGCAGCTGCACGCCGCGGCCGCGCACGGCCTCTGCGAGCCCGGCCGCGTCGCGCTCGAGCGAGGGCACGAGCCGCGTCGCGAGCGCGACCGCGAGAGCCGAGCGGCGAGCGAAGCCGGCCGCGGCGACGAGGCGGTCGTGGTCGAGCAGCAGCGCATAGGCGGAGAAGGCGAGCGCGAGCGCGGTCAGCCGCAGCGCGTTCAGCGCCGCCTCGTGCAGCTCGACGGTCGTCACGTCGAGCGGCCCGATCACGGGCAGTGTGGCTCCCTCCCAGAGCACCGTTCCCTCCGGGCTCGACCACAGGAGCGGTGAGAGCACGAGCACGCCGAGCCCGGTGGAGAGCGCCCCGAAGAGGTAGACGCCGCGGCGGCCGGCCGGTGCGCGCAGGCAGATCGCGAGCAGGACGACTGTGATCGCGGCCACGGTGGCGACGCGCTCCGCCAGCAGCGCGGCGGCACCGGCGGCGGCGAGCAGCGCGGCTGCAGGCCCGGGGCTCACGGGACGCGGAACCTCCGCAGGGCTTCCGGCTCGCCGCTCCAGATGAAGCGGACGGGATCGCCGGCGGACTCGCCGAGCAGCTCACCGTGCAGGGCGTCCGGCCCCGGCCGCACCTCGAGCACGTTGGCGCCGTCTGGGACAGGCGCTCCAGCCGGCTCGACCGACGCCGCGCCCACCTGCTCGCCGAGCTCACGCGCGCGCACGTCGAGCCCCGGCGCGTAGCGCACCGCGGCCGGTCGCACTTCCCCGCCGTAGCCGTGCAGGAACGGCTCCGGGAAGGCGCCCACGACGGCGCGTGCCTCGCCCTCTCGTTCCCAGGCGCGGTAGTCCCACCACGCCACGTCGCCGTCGCGCAGCCGGTACTCGGCGGCGCTGCGATCGCCTTCGTAGCCGTTCACGAACCAGAACCAGTCGCGCTGCGCTTCGAGGTCGCCCTCGAGGCCGTCGAGCGAGTGGAGGAAGCGGCCGCCGTACCGGGTCTCGACGTCGGCCTCGGCCGCCAGCGCCCGCATCAGCGTCTGTCCCGCTGCGACCTCGGCTTCGAGCAGCAGAGTCGCACCGCGGTCGCGGGTGACCCAGAGCGTCGCCGTCCCCTCCTCCTCGCCGGCGGCGCCGCCGCAGCCGGCGAGGACGAGCAGGACGAGGAGCGCGCCGGCGAGACGCCGCATCTCACCGAACTGCGTTCGAGCGGACGGCGCCCGCGACGATCGCGCGGACGAGCTCCGTGTGCGCGCCGATGCAGGCGCGGCCCTGGGGCGCCCGGACTCGCTTCTTCCCCGAGACGAGGGTCGCGTTGCGAGCGCGGGAGCGCTTGCCGGCGTCGTTCACGGACTCGACGACGTAGCAGTTGCCCGGCAGCCGTTTCAGCTCGAGCGTCGCCGGGCCTCCGGCCGGCCCGAACGTGGCGTAGTACCAGAGCACGACGTCCCCGTCCTTCAGCGCGACCTTGTCGGCGCCGACGGGCGGCGAGGCGCCGTTCACCTTGAAGGCCCAGCCCGCGTTCCCGACTGCGGCGTACTTGCCGATCTGGCTGACGTAGTCGCCGAACGACGCGGTGGTCAGCGCGTAGTGGAACTCACCGGCCACGCTGGCGACGTCGAGCGCCTGCAGGGCGTTGTCGGCCTGCAGGGCCGGCTGGGTGGCGCCGTAGATCGTCTGCGTCTTGCCTTCGACACGCACCTTGACGTTCGCCGCGAGCGCGCCACCGGCGAGAACGGCCGCAAGGGCCAGCGAGAGAAGCAGTACGAGCGGTCTGCGATGCATCGAATCCTCCTTCCGCGAGGGGTTCGTATGGAGGAGGCTCGGCAGGTCTTCTGACTCGGGGCTCCCCCCTCCGCGGCCTTCCCGGCCTGTGGCCAGTGGCGTGTCGCGGCGGGGCCTCTCCCCTTACAGCGGCGGGACCGTCCCGGATTTGCACCGGGTTCCCTCTCCGAGCTCCTTGTGGAGCGCGAGCCTATCATCGGCCCGTGCCGTCGTCCTCCGCGCTGCGTCTCTGGGCGCCCGTCGTCCTGTGGGCCGCGGTCATCTTCGCCTTCTCCTCGATCCCGAGCCTCGGCACGGGCCTCGGCACCTGGGACCTGCTGCTCCGCAAGCTCGCGCATGTCGCCGAGTTCGCCGTGCTCGGCGCGTTGCTGCTCAGAGCCACCGGCCGGGTCCGGCTCGCGCTCGCTCTCGGAGTCGCGTACGCCGCCTCGGACGAGTTGCATCAGCATTTCGTGGCGGGACGGCGCGGCGCACCCGTCGATGTCCTGATCGACTCGGTCGGGGTCGCGCTCGGAATCGCGGCGTGGCGGCGGCTCGCGCGATGAGGATCGCGGTCGAGCTCGACGCGCTCGGCGACACGCGACCGCTCTGGCGCGACTGGCTCGCCGACGCCGCGCGTGTCCTCGACGTCACGTCGCTGCCCGACGACCGCGCCGCCGCGGCGGCGGAGCTCGATGCCCGCGGCTCGGGCAACTGGCGCACGCTGCTCGAGCGGTTCGCGGAGGATCGGGCACCGGTCTATCTGCGCCCGGCCGCCGAGGTGAGCGCCGCGCTCAGGCGCCTGCAGACGGCCGGCGCGCGCGTGGGCGTCTTCACGGACGCACCGGTCGGAGCTGGCGCGCGTCGCGCTCACGCAGCTCGGCGCCGCCCGCCGCATCGAGGCCGTGGAGACCGGCGACCGCGCGGAGGCGCGGCTGGTCGAGGCGCTGGGTGGGAATGCGGTCGTCGTCCGCACGCGCGCCGAGCTCCTCGCGCTAGATTCAGGGTGATGGATGCCAAAGAGATGCCCGACCGGCAGTTCGACGCGCTGCTCGAGCGCCTCGACCGGATGACGGCCGAGCTCGAGCGGCTGAACCGGCACACCGAGGCGAGCGAGGGATTCAACCTCGTCGCCCGCGAGCTGCGCAACCTGAACGAGTCGCTGAACGCGCTCGCCTACGCAGCCCTCGGCCAGAGCCCCACCGTCCGCCGCCGCCGCGCAGGCTAGTGGCGCAAGCTGAGCATCCGCGGGAGCGGATGCTCAGCGCGCTAAGACCCCTAAAGGGGCCGCTTCGCGGCCCACCAGCCCCCTAGTCGGCGCAAGCTGAGCATCCGCGGAAGCGGCTGCTCAGCGCGCGAAGACCCTGAAGGGGCCGCTTCGCGGCCCACCAGCCCTATCAAGCGGAATCAGGGCCGTCTCGCGAGCGGGAGCCGGCTAGCCGAGCGTGTTGGCGAGCGCGCGGACGTAGCGCTCAGCCGAGCGGCGCACGACCTCGCTTCCGTCGGGGGCCACGAGGCGGTCCCACCAGGCGCCGAGAATCCGCTCGAACGGCCACGGCTCCAGCGCGGCAGCGATCCGCTCCACCTCCTGAGCCGGCAGCGGCACGAGGTTCGGGTAGCTCCACATGAAGCTGACGAAGCGGCGGTCGGGGATCACCTGGACGATGTCGCCGGAGAGGAGCGTCGAACGAGGAGCGTCGTGCAGGACGGTGCCCCCGGCAAAATGACCGCCCAACCGGAGCAAGGTGAGCCCACCCCACAGCTCCTTCACGTCGCCCGACCAGAGCTCGATCGCGGGGTCGGGGCGCATGATCCACTCACGGTCGGCCTCGTGGAGCAGGATCGGAACGTCACCGAGCGCGCGACTCCACTCGACCATCCCGGAGTAGTAGTGCGGGTGCGAGATCGCGATCGCGCGCACCTCGCCGCGCGTCCGCACAGCCTCGAGTGCGGCGTCGTCGACGAGCGGGATCATGTCCCAGAGCACGTTGCCCTCTCCGCTCTCGACGAGGACGAGCCGCTGGCCGATCGCCACCGCCGGTTCGATGCCCACGCCCACGTAGCCCGCGTCGTCGCGCACCTCGCAGGCGTGCTCGCGCGCCAGCTCCTCGAGCGTCGTCCAGCGCTGGCCGCCCTGCCCCACGTACTGGCGCTCGTCCTCGCAGATCGGGCAGCGCTCCGGCGGCGTCTCGGAGTCGCCGAACTGCGCGGCGCAGGTGACGCAGACCCAGTTCACGAAATCCGCCTCAGGGCGTCAGCCGGTAGAGCGTTCCGTCGTGCGAGACGGCGAAGAGCTCTCCGGCTGCGTCCTCGGCGAACGAGGTCACACCCGGGATGCGGAAGCGCTCCTTGCGCAGCGTTCGCGCCTGGCCACCGGCGACCTTCAGGCTCCAGACGTTGCCGCTGCAGTAGTCGCCGTAGAAGTAGCGACCCTGCAGCGCCTTCGCCGAGCCGCGGTACGGGACACCGCCCGTGACCGAGCACCCCTGACTGCGGCCGTACTGCGCGACCGGCAGCACGAGCCGGCCGGGGCCGAGCGCCTTGTCCTCGAACTTGGAGCGGCCCTCGTAGACATCCCAGCCGTAGTTCTGGAGCGCCCCCAGGCGGGCGCGTGGCAGGAAGTTGATCTCCTCGAGCGCGTTCTGGCCGACGTCGGCGATGTAGAGGTCGCCCGTGCGGCGGTCGAAGGCGAAGCGCCAGGGGTTGCGCAGCCCGAGCGCGGCGATCTGGACCGGGCTCGGTCGCCGGTCGACGTCGATCCGGAGCAGCTTGCCGAGCCTCGTGTCCATGTCCTGCGCGCGGTTCTCGGGATCGCCGCCGGCGCCGCCGTCGCCCATGCCGACGTACAGGGCGCCGTCCGGCCCGAAGGCGAGGCCACCGCCGTTGTGGTTCGCGTAAGGCTGCTCGACCAGCAGCAGCCTGCGCGCGCTGGACATCAGGGCGCGCGAGCCGTTGGAGCGGTACTCGACGACGTTCGTGTCGCCGCTCCGGTCCGTGTAGTTGACGTAGAAGCGGCGGTTCCGGGCGTAATCCGGATGGAAGGCGAGACCCAGCAGCCCCTGCTCGCCGCCCGCCAGCACGCGTCCGCGGATGTCGAGGAACGGCGCTGCGCGGCGCTTCCCGTTCACGACGACGCGGATCGTGCCGCCCTGCTCGACGACGTAGAGCCGGCCACGCTCGCTGCGGGGCGCAGCGAGGCCGACGGGGCTGGCGAGGCCGCGCACGACGACGCGCGGCCCGAGCTCGGTCGTCTGTCCCGCAGTCGGCCCGGCCGGGCCGAGGAGCGCGACCGCGGCGGCTGCGTACGCTGCGACGGCGGTCAGCACGCGGTCACGATAGCCAACACCGGCGTGTACGAGGAGTAACCTGCCGCCGGTGAAGATCTTCGTCATCGGCGCAGGCCAGGTCGGCACGACGATCGTCGAGGCTCTCCACGACGATCACGACGTCACGGTGATCGACCTCGACCCGGTTCGCCTCGAGCCGCTCGCACACCGCTACGACGTCTCCACGATCGAGGGGAACGGCGCCAGCCGCAGCGTGCTCGCCGAAGCGGGTGTCGCCTCGGCCGACCTGCTGATCGCCTGCACGTCGCGCGACGAGGCGAACATCGTCGCGGCGATGATCTCGAAGGCGGTCGCACCGCGGACGACGACGATCGTGCGCACGACGAACCCGGAGTACCTCGAGGTCTGGCGCGAGGGACAGCTGGACGTCGACTTCATCGTCTCCTCGGAGGTCGAGACGGCGCATGCGATCTCGCGCTCGATCGGCGTACCCGCGGCGCGACAGACCGATGTCTTCGCCGACGGGCAGGTGCACCTCGTCGAGTTCGACGTGGACGAGAACTCGAGCCCGACGCTCCTCGGGGTGCGGGTGCGCGACGCCCCGATCCCGAGAGACTCGAAGATCGCAGCGATCATCCGGGACGACAAGATGATCCTGCCCGGCGGCAACGAGGAGATCCGCCCCGGCGACCGGATCGTCGTGATCGGCTCTCCGGCCGCGGCGCAGGCCTGGGGCGAGCTGATCGCACCGGGCTCGGGGAAGATCACCGACGTCGTCATCTTCGGCGCCGGCCGGGCCGGCACGGCGATCGCGCAGGTGCTGCTCGAGCAGGGCATCGGCGTCCGGATGATCGAGGCGGACCGCGAGCGGGCACGGATCGTGGCCGAGACGCTCCCGCGCGCACGGGTCTTCCATTCCACCGGGATCGAGCCGGATTTCCTCGAGCGGGAGCGGATCGGCGACGCGCAGGTGGCGGTCTTCGCGATGCGCGACGACATGAAGAACCACTACGCGGCCACGCTCGCGCGCGTGCACGGCGTCGGCTTCACGATCGCGATCGTGCACGACCCGCCCGCGATCGAGGTGTTCGAGTACGCGGGCATCGACGTGACGATCAATCCGCGCGCGGTCACCGCGGAGGAGATCGTCCGCTTTGCCCACGACCCGCGCACGCAGCAGGTGTCGATGCTCGAGAACGACCGCTTCGAGGTGCTGGACATCACGACGCGCCCGAGCAGCGAGTACGTCGGCAAGTCGTTCCGCGACATGCCGATCCGAGGCGCGCTGATCGGGGCGATCGTGCGTGACGGCCGGGCGATCTTCCCGCGCGGCGACGACATCCTCAGCGCCGGCGACCGAGCGATCATCTTCACCGAGTCGAAGCGCGTCCCCGAGGTCGAGCGGGCCCTGTGAGCTCGAAGGCGAGTCGGTCGCGCCACATCGGCCGGCCGCGGTCGCTCGCGGTCGACGTGCGGGGTACCGCACACCTCGTCGGGGCAATGACGAAGTACCTCAGCCTCGCCATGCTCGTGCCGATCGCGGTGGCGCTCGGCTACGGCGAGACGCCGGTTCCCTTCCTCCTGACCGGCGTGATCGTGGGCGGGGGCGGCTGGCTGCTCGAGTGGCTCACGCGCGGCCCGTCGACGCTCCGGGCACGGGAAGGCTTCCTGATCGTGTCGCTCGTGTGGATCGTCGCGGCAGCGGTCGGTGCGCTGCCCTACCTCCTGTCGGCCGAGGGACAGCTCGACCGGCCGATCGACGCCTACTTCGAGGGCATGGCCGGCTTCACGACGACGGGCGGCACCGTGCTCACGAACGTCGAGTCGCTGTCGAACTCGCTGCTGATCTGGCGCCAGCTGACACAGTGGCTCGGGGGGCTCGGAATCATCGTGCTCGCCCTCGCCGTCTTCCCACGGCTGCGCGTCGGCGGACGGCAGCTGTTCGAGTCCGAGCTGCCCGGGCCGGAGATCGAGAGCCTCAACATCCGGATCCGCGACACCGCCCGCCGCCTCTGGATCCTGTACGTGGCGCTCACGGCGATCCTGATCGCGATCCTCTGGCTTCTCGGCGCGTCGGGCGCCGACCCGCGCATGAACGGCTTCGAGGCGGTGGCGCACGCGCTGACGACGATCCCCACCGGCGGGTTCTCCACGAACGCCCGCTCCGTGGAGGACTACGCGGCCGTCACGCAGTGGACGATCGTCGTCTTCATGATCCTCGGCGGCGCCAACTTCGCGCTCCTCTACGCGGCGTTCGTGCGCCGCCACGGACGCAAGGTGCTGCGCGACGAGGAGTTTCGCCTCTACCTCGGACTGCTCGCCCTCGGCGCGCTGATCCTCGGACTCCAGCTCGAAAGCGAAGGGATCGCGGCGGGCGAGACAGCGATCCGGCATGCGGTCTTCCAATCGGTCTCGGTCATGACGACGACCGGGTTCTCGAGTACCGACTTCGCCGTCTGGCCGACACTCGCGATCATGACGCTGATCGGACTGATGTTCGTCGGCGGATCCGCCGGCTCGACGGCAGGCTCGGTGAAGGTCGTGCGGCACGTGCTGCTCGGCAAGATCCTGCGCCGCGAGCTCGACCAGACCGTGCATCCGGAGGTGATGAGCTCCGTGCGCCTGAACCGGCGCGTGGTCGACGAGCGCACGCTGCGCGCCGTCTCCAGCTTCATCCTGCTCTACATCGGGATCTTCGTCGTCGGCGCCGCCCTGCTCGCAATGGATGCGGCCCGCGTGGGCCTCGACCTGCGCGTGCTCGACGCGGTGGGCGTGTCGGCCGCGATGCTCGGCAACATCGGCCCCTCGTTCGGGCTCGCCGGCCCGCTCGGATCGCTCGAGCCGTTCAGCGACATCTCGACGGCGATCATGATCGCGCTCATGTGGCTCGGCCGGCTCGAGGTGATCCCGATCGTGGTTCTCTTGACGCGCCACTACTGGCGCTCGACCTAGTTCAGCGTTTTACGAGCATGCGGTAGAGCTGGTCTTCCTTGCCGGGCTCGACGACCGCGAGCACCTGGTCGCCCGGACGCAGCACCGTCGAGTCGTGCGCGAGCTCGGACTTGCCGTTTCGCATCACCGAGATCAGCCGCGAGCCGTCCGGCAGGGTGAGCCCTGCGACGCGCTTCCCCGCCGCGGGCGAGTCGCGGTCGACCTGGAGCTCGACGATCTCGAGGTTCTCCTTGCGCAGCTCGAGCAGGCGCACGATCCCGTGCTCGGGCACCTCGTGCTCGACCAGCCCGAGGATGTTCGAGGTGGCGCAGACGGTCTGGCCGATCCCGAGCAGGTCGAAGTGCTCCTGGTTGCGCGGATCGTTCACGCGCGCGACGACCTTCGGCACGCGATAGCCCTCGCGCGCGAGCTGGCAGATGATCAGGTTGTCCTCGTCGTCGCCGGTCACGGCGAGCACGAGCTCCGGCGGCCGCGCGATCCCGGCGAGCTCGAGGACGTGCAGCTCCGTGGCGTCGCCGAGCAGGATCTGATGCTCGAGCTCCGCCTGCAGCCGCTCGAAGCGGTACTGGCTCTGCTCGATCAGCGTCACTTCGTGCCCCATGCGCAGGAGCGACCGGGCGAGGTTCGCGCCGACCTTGCCGCCGCCCGCGACGATCGCGTACATCAGCCGGCCGCCACGGCGGCGGTCGTCTTGCGCACGCTGTCCGCGAGCGCCCCGATCGCCGTCTGAGTCGGGCAGACGACCTGCATGCCGCGCGCGGCGTAGAAGTCGGCGCGGGCCGGGTCGAGGATGCGCACCACGACGCACTCGACGCCGTAGCGCTTCTTCACCACCTGGCCGATGACGAGGTTGGTGTTGTCGCCGTTCGTCGCGACGACGACCGCGTCGGCCTCGTCGGCGCCCGCCCGGCGCAGGATCTCGGAGTCCATGCCGTGACCGACGACGAAGCCGCCCGACCACCCGGAGCCGAGTCGCGACAGCGCCTCCTCCTTTTCGTCCACGGCGGTCACCTCCCAGCCGTCGGCGCTGAAGTCGCGCGCGAGCGCGGCGCCGACCCGTCCGCAACCGATAACGACCAGCTTCATCCCGGAAGCCTAGCTCGCACCCTCGAGGACGCCTTGCGGGAAGGCGACGACGAGCACCTCGCAGGGCGCGTTGCGCAAGACGTAGTCGACGGTGGGCGAGAAGAACCCCGACTGGCGCCGCCACCGCGGCGCCGAGCCGAGCACGATCAGATCGGAGCCGCGCAGAGCCGCCTCGGCGACGATCGCCTGGCCGATCGAGCGCGCGCGCACGGTGATCGGGTTGACGACCACGTCGTGCTCGTCGCCCAGCAGCCCGGCCTCGGCCAGGGACGCCGCGGCGGCCTCCTCCTGGTCTTTGAGCTCTGCGTCGAGCTCTTGCTCGAGCGGCACGCGGATCACGAAGAGCGCGTCGACCGCCGCCTCTCGCTCCTTGGCGAGCGCGATCGCCGTGGCCACCATCTCCTCGCCGATCACGCCCAGCTTCATCGGCACGAGCAGCCGGCGGAAATCCGCTCCGGGCGGGAGCGCCTCGACCCGAGCGACCCCCTCCAGCAGGCCGTGCCGCTCGCGGCGACGCACGACGCCGTAGACCACGAGCCCGAGCACGAGCCACGCGGGGCCCGCGTACCGCGCGCCTTCATGTGTCACGAGCGCGAGGATCCAGACGGCGACGGCGAGGACGAGCCCGACCACGGCGGGCAGCGGGACGTCTGCTCCCGCAACCCTGACGTTGAGCGGGACCCGGAACGGCCGCGGCAGCTCGGGCTGGCTGAAGCGGAGCCGGATCACGGCGAGCTGTGCCGCGGCGAAGGCCAGCAGGACCCCGAACGAGTACAGGCTCGCGAGGAAGGCAACGTCGTCGCCGAACACGCCGACACCGATCACGAGTGCGATCGAGACGAGAGCGACGGAGACGATCGCCTGCGGCGAGACGAGCGTCCGCCGGTTCAGGCGCCCGAACGACCGAGGCAGCTGCCCGTGGCCGCCGAGCGAGTGGGCGAGCCGGGTGCAGCCGGAGATCGAGGTGGTGGCGGCTGCGAAGAGCACGAGCGCGCCGACCAGGCCGATGTAGACGCGGAGCGCGTCCGCGAGCGCGGCCGGCAGGGGCTCGGCGAGCGCTGCGGCGATCCCGGAGATCGGTGCCAGGAGCCACTCCTCGCCGAGCGGGCTCACCCCGTCGACCGCGGGGAGTGCGGACACTCCGACGACGCCGATGGTGGCGGTCACCACGACCACGAGGCCGATGGCCGAGAAGAGGCTGCGCGGCAGTGTCCGGCCGGGCTCGCGGGTCTCCTCGGCGAGGTTCGCGACGGTCTCCAGGCCCGTGTAGGCGAGCATGGCGAGCGGCAGGGCGAACGCGAGCGCTTCCCACCCGGGCCACTCGCCGAGCGAGATCGTGGCCGCGAGCGGCTCCGGTGCGAGCAGGAGGGCAAGCCCGAGCACGACGAGGAGGAGTTGCGTGGCAAGGTCGAGCGCCGCGACGAGCAGTCCCGCGCGGTAGATCCGCGTCCGACGGACGAGCCGGACTCCTGCGATCGAGGCGATCACGAGCACCGCGACGATGACGTCCCATGGGGAGCCGGCCAGACCCTCGTCGTTCAGCGCCGCCGCGAGGTAGTGCGGCAGGAAGAGCGTCGAGAGCGCGATCACGATCAGGTAGTCCAGGAAGAGCGCCCAGCCGGTCATGAAGCCGGCCAGGTCGTTGAAGGCGCGCCGCACGAAGGTGGCTGCGCCGCCGGTTTCCGGAATCGCGGCGGTGCCTTCCGCGTACGAGAGCGAGACGAGCAGGAAGAACGCGCCGGCCGAGAGCAGCACGAGCGGGGTCCAGCCGAGCGCGTACGCCGCCACGATCCCGAGCGCGAAGTAGAGCGACGACGCGATCTCCCCGTAGGCGACCGAGAAGAGGACCGGTGCGTCGAGCACCCGCTGGAAGCCGCTGAGCTTGCGCGCTATCTCGAGACTCCCTTCCGCAGCAGCGTCAGCCGCCCCACGCCGAGCGCGACGAAGAGCGCTCCGAGCACGAAGCCGAGGACGCCGCCGCCCTGAGCGGCCGTGACGACGAGCAGCGCCACCCCGATCGCGACGAAGACCACCGCGAACACGGCAACGGCGCCTCGATAGAGCTTCGGGCTCATGCAGCCGCCTCCGTCGCGGTGACCATCACCCGGCATGGTGCGTTCTTGAGCACGTAGTCCACCGTCTGCCCGAACACGGCGCGCTTGCGACGCCCGATCTGCTTGCGCGGCGCGCCGATCACGATGATCTCGGTCTCGCGCCTGGTCGCCTCCTCGACGATTGCCTGCCCGGCGCTGCGTGCTCGCAGGAGCCGCGGGATCACGTCGACGCCGTAGGAGTCGCCGATCGCACGCGCCTCGTCGAGCTCGCGGTTCGCCAGCGCCTCCTCCTCGGCGAGCTCGGCCATCAGCCCCCGCTCCAGTGGCACCTCGAGGACCGTGAGCGCAACGATGTGCGAGCCGCGCTCGGCCGCGAGGCTCGCGGCCACGTCGAGCGCGTCGTCGGAGGCCTGGCCCGGCAACACCGGCACGAGCAGCCGCCGGTACTCGAGCGCGAGCGCGGGGCCGAAGGCGGCGGGCGCCTTCACCGTCGCGCGCAGCGGCTCGTGCACGACCCGCCGCCGGTAGACGAGATAGCCGACGAGCCCGACCGCGAGCCAGGCGAGGCCGACCCAGCGCGTGAGCTCGTTCTGGACGAGGATGACGACGAAGGAGAGCCCCGTGAAGATGCCGCCGAACACCGCGAAGAGCGGCCAGTCGACACCCCCCAGCTGCAGGTTCGGCCTCGCCCGGAAGAGCGAGGGCTCGTCCTTGTGGAGGATCCGCACCCGGACGAGAGCGGCGTGCGCGATCGTGAACGAGAGCGTGGCGCCGAACGAGTAGAGCGTGCCCACGAAGGTGACGTCACCGGGCAGGATCACCGCGACCGGCAGGATCCCGGCAAAGAGGACAAGCGCGAGCCACGGTGTCTTGAAGCGCGGATGTAGGCGCCGGAACAGCTCGGGCATCTGCCGGTAGGTCGCCATCGAGTAGGTGATCCGCGAGGCGCCGATGATGCCCGCGTTGACCGCGATCACGAGGATCGTCGCCGCGAGCACGCCGACGTAGACCTGCATTCCGTCGAGCACGAAGCCCGACAGCCCGAGGTTGTCGACCACTCCGAGGATCGGGTCGTTCGCATAGCCGCCCTCTTCCGGCGGGAGCGCCAGCAACGTTGTCAGCTCGCCGTCGATGAGCTTCACGGGCAGCGCGGAGAGGGCGACGAGCGGCAGCGTGAAATAGATCGCGAAGACGGCTGCCGCGACGAGCTTGTACGCGTTCGGGACGCTGCGGACTGGGTCGCGCACCTCCTCGGCCAGGTTCGAGACCGTCTCGACGCCGGTGTACGCGAGCATCGCGACCGGCACCGCGATCGCGAGATTGCCCCAGGTCGGCGCCGTTCCCCAGTGGACGTTGTCGAGGAGGATCTCCGGGCTGAAGACGGCGATCATGCCGATCGCGACGAGCAGCAACTGCGTCGCGAAGTCGAGCACCGCCAGGACGATGCTGAGCTTGGCCGCCTCCTGCACGCCGACGATGTTGAGCGTCACGAGCGCGACGATCACGACCACGCCCCCGACGATGTCCCAAGGGTTCGAGTTCAGCGGCTCCCAGAACACCGACAGGTAGTGCGGCACGAAGAAGGCCGACGTCGCGACGGTGACGACGTAGACGAGTAGCTGCGCCCAACCGGCGCCGAACGAGACCAGTTCGTTGAAGCCGTGACGGGCGAAGCTGGCCGAGCCACCCGCCTCGGGATAGCGCACCGTCCCTTCCGCGTAGGTGGCCGCGGTGCAGGCGAAGATCAGGCCGGCGACGACGAAGACGAGGGGCGTCAGGCCGAGCGCGAAGACCGCGGTGAGGCCGAGCGCGTAGTAGATCGACGAACCGACGTTGCCGTAGGCGGTGGCGAAGAGCGCCGGGGTGCCGAGGACACGCTCGAGCTCGACCTGCCGTCTCCTGCGGCTGGGCACCGCGAGAGTCTAGAGAGAGGAGGGGCCGGCGTCACCGCCGGCCCCTCCTCTCGTCGTTGCTGCTGGTGCTACGGGGTCTTGACGCTCAGATATGTCCGACCCACGGAGCTGGTGCCGTCGCTGTACTCGACGGCGCCGAAGTACCGCGTCGCGGCCGCAAGGCCGGTGAACGTCGCGGTGTGAGTCTGTGTGACGCCGGTCACCGCCGGGCCGACACCGGACACCGTCGTGTTGCCGGCATCCGTCGAACCGAGCGTCCACCGGAACAGCGTCGCGTTGGCCGACGGCCCGTTGGTGTCGAAGCCGTCGATGAGGACGATGTAGGTCGCCGCTGCACCGGTGTTGACGACCGTGACCTCCTCGTTCGAGTCCCCGTCCGCCGCGATTGCCACCTGCACGCAGCCGGGAGCACACCGGAACAGCACGAGGTCGAGATCGGTGCCCGCGGGCGTGATCGCATCCTCGTAGATGCCGGCCCGGAAGGTCGCACCGGCCGGAACGGTCGACGGGAACTGCGCCTGCGCGTCCTGAGCGATCGTGAACGCGTTGGTCACAGCGGGAACGAGGCCGCGGACACTGGCCGAGAGCGTTCCGTTGTAGCCCGCGGTCACCTGCCAGCTGACCGGCGATCCGTTCGAGGACACCTCGGCGGCAGTGCCGAGCGCCCTCGGGCGGGCAACGACCGGGATCCGCACGACGTGCGGCTCCTCGGCCCTCCGGCCGACCTGCTTCTCGGTCCAGGTCAGCGACCCGGCCGTGTAGCGGTTGAGCGGAGCGGTCGTCGTCGTGAGCGTCACCTTGAAGCTCTTCGTCTCGCCCGGGGCGAGCGTGAGCGACGAGGGTGCGACGGACACGCCGATGCCGGTGATCGCGGACGACGCGGTGTACGTCGCCGTCGTGTCGCCGACGTTCGTGACGCGCCGCGTCACGGTGTCCTTGCCGGCCAATGCCCCAACTGCGATCGAGGGCACGTTCAGGTCGTTGATGTCGAGCGAGTAGCCAAGACCTGTCAGGAACGAGCAGGTGCCCGGCGTCCAGTAGCCCGGTGCCGACCCGCACATGAACGCGGCCCAGTCGAACAGGTCGCTGTCGTACACGAGCCCTGGATCGGCTGCGCTGTTCGGCTGCACGTGACCCGCGCCCTGAGCGAACGCCTTGAGCGCGGACGAGTCGGCTGCTGCCGTGCCCGCGAACGAGCTGAGCACGTCCGTTGCCGTCGTCATCAGCGCCGACTTGATCGCCATCGGCGACCAGTCGGGATGGAGCTGCTTGAACAGCGCCGCGATGCCGGCGATGTGCGGAGCAGACATCGACGTGCCGCTGAACAGGTCGAACTCACGACCACGGTTGCCGGGCGGTGCCACGGCGGCCAGGACGTCCACGCCCGGTGCGCCGAGATCCGGCTTCAGCAGGTCGCCGCCACCGGCGTTCAGCGGGCCGCGCGAGGAGAAGTCGGCCGTGAACGGCGCCGGCTGCCCGAAGAGCACCTCGCCCGACACGGTTGCCGTCTTCCCGGCGAGCGCCGCCGCCTCGATCGCCGCATACGAGCCACCCTGGAGGTGCACGGTCGGCACGAAGTGCAGGTCGGCGTTGAGCGAGCCGCCTGCAGGCGGGTTGACGAGGATCATGCCGATCGCGCCCACCCGCTGAGCCTCGAAGCTCTTCTCGATCCGGGCGTTGCCGCCGCGTTCGCAGAAGACGATCTTGCCGGCCGCGGCAGCGGTCAGCGAGTTGAGCAGGCAGAGCCGCGGGCCGGAGCCGGCGGTGCCGAACGTCACGAGCTGCCCCGTCGCGGAGCCGGTGCCTGCCGAGGCGCCCGGATACGACGTGCCGTCGACGACGGCCTCGCCGACGCCGACACGGTCGTGCGTCTCCGCTGCGACGGTGGTGATCCACGGGCTCGGATGCGCCACGGTCGAGGCGCCCGGCCCGCTGTTGCCGGCCGATGCGGAGACGAAGACCCCGGCGTCGGCGGCGTTCAGGAACGCGATCTCGGCGCCGTCGAGGAAGTTCGTCGTCGTGCCGCTGATCGAGTAGTTGATCACGTCGACGCCGTCGGCGACCGCCGCGTCGATCGCGGCGAGCAGATCGACGCCGTTGCCCTGTGCGGTCGACGAGTCCTGCGTCGACCAGAGGGCCTTGTACGCCGCAATGCGCGCACGCGGCGCCATGCCGCTCACCTTGCCGAATGCGGCCGCCGCGCCCGTTGCAGGCACGCCGTAGTTCCCGCCCGACGTCGACGCGGTGTGCGTCCCGTGGCCGTTGTAGTCGCGTGGCGACGTGAACTCCCACGGACGAGTCGCCGCGATGCCGGCATCGCCGCCGAACCCGGCGTTGAAATGGCGGGCACCGATCAGCTTGTTGTTGCAGTGGGCGGCCGTCCACTCTTCGCCCGTCTGGCAGATCCCGGCCCAACCTGCGGGCGGAGCGCCGAGCGGGACCTGCTCGTAGACGACCTTGCCCAGCTTGTCCTTCTTGATCTTCTGGTCGGTGAAGCTGATGCTCTCGGGCGTGATGCCCGAGTCGATGATGCCGATGATGATGTTCTCGCCGGCGCCGTCCTTCTTGCCGTTCGCCGAGCCCGTCGGACCGCCGAGGGCATCCCAGAGGCCCTTCTTGGCGGCGAGGCCCAGGAACGCCGGCGTCGTCGCCGTATCGGCCTCGTAGATCACGTCGGCCTCGACCGAGATGACACCCGGCGCCTTCGCGATCGCCTTCGCCTGAGCTTCGGTCAGCTCCGCGGCGAACCCGTTGAAGGTGATGCTGTAGTCGTAGAGCTTCTCCGCGCCGCCAACCTGTGCCAGCGCCTGGTCGTGGGAGCGGTTCAGGTGGCCCACGTAGCGGGTGACCTTCTCCGACTTCCGGTCGATCTTCTTGCCCTTGGCGGGCTTCGTCGCGGGAATCCCGGCCACGCCGCCGTCGTAGGTCACGACGGGCTGCAGAGCCATGTGCACGACGTACGTCTTCGTCGCCTCGCCGCCCGGTGCTCCGGACGCCGACACGGCGAGAACGAGCACCGCGAGAACCGCGAACGCGCCAAGCGCGCTCAATGAGCGAAATCGCATATGTGTCTCTCCCCTAGAGTTTCCCGGCCGCCCAGCAGCGACCCTGCCTAAGCCGTCAGATCGTAGATGCAACCTCGGAGGGTTACAAGAAAAGCTACCCGGGCAGGAAGAGCTCGCTCCAGAGCTACACTCGCTTCGTCACGGGCGCGCGGCGCCCCGACATGATGAGCAGCCGCATCGCACTCACAGCCGTCGCTCTGACCCTCGTCGCTGTCCAGTGCGCGGGGGCTGCAGCGCCTCCGAGCGCGTTCCCGCTCGCCGACGGCAACCGCTGGATCCTGGCCGACGTCGAGCAGAACGGGCGGGCGACCGTCTCGGTGCGCCGGCAGGCGTCCGGCCTCGTCCTGCAGGGCCTGCCCGGAGCCGCCGACCTGCGCGTGCGCGCGGCCGGACGCACGATCGAGGCCTGGGATCCCGCCAACCGCCGCTGGGAGCAGCTGCTGCGCCTGGGCGCGCCGGTCGGGACGACGTACGTCGTCAACCTTGCGGAAGAGCCGCTCTGGCGATCGCTGCGCGTAACGGTCGCGTCGCGCGACGCGGTCGTTCACGACGCGCGCGGCAAGACGCTGCGCAACTGCGTCAAGCTGACGTTCCGGTCGCTGAAGCCGGTCGCCGACGCGGGGCTCGAGGAGCTCACGTTCGCACCGGGGATCGGGCTCGTCCGCAGCGTCGAGATGACGATCGCGGGCCCGCGGGAGCGCGTGCTCGCCTCGCACCGGCTCCGCTAGGACGTCCGGAACGAAAGAGGGGCGCCGCTGCGGGCGCCCCTCTCCGTTGTTGCCGGTTGTCGTTCTCGTCTAGTGCGTGTACCCGCCAGACGAGGCTACGAGCTCGTTCGAGCCCTCCGCCTTCGCCGTCGGCAGCGAGCTCCGCTTCGCCTTGCACTCCAGCACCTTGACGTCGTCGACGTACCAACCGTCGACCGCGCCACAGCCGTCCATGCCGAAGTCGAAGCGCAGGCTGATCGTGTCTCCAGCCCTGACTCCGAGCCCCGTCAGGTCGATCTGCGACTCGCCCCAGCTGCCGGTGACCTGGCCGCCGTCGGTGCCGCTGAACCCCGGCTGGCCGGCGAGCGGGTTCGTGTTGCCCGCGGCAGCCGTCATGAGGGTCGTGTTCGGAGGATTGAACATGTACGCGGAGGCCGGCACGACCGTGAACGCGCCTCCGTTGACACTGAGCTTCACATTGCCGCCGTCCCAGGCGAACTCCGTGGCGACGTAGTGCTGGAACGTGACGCTGAGATGGTCGGCCCGCCGCGGAAGCGCGATCGGTGGGCTCTGCATGCGCATCACGCCGGAGCGGTCGCCCGCTCCCCCGTCGCACTGTCCGTCACGATCGACGGCGTAAGCGGCCGAGCCGGAACGTCCGCCCGGGAGCGCAGAGGTCTGCACCCAGTCGGTCGGCGGTGCCCACCCTGCGAACACGCCCTGGTTCGTGAGCGTCCAGTCGTTCAGGGACTTGTTCTTCTCGAACTCCTCCTTGAACAGGACCTTCGGCTTCTTGTCCTCGCAGACGCTCGGTGCGTTCTGCTTGAGGAGCGGCGTGAAGTTGCACTGCGCCGTTGGATCGGTGCGGAGCTCGACCGCTGCGATCATCTTCGTCACCTGACCGCAATCGGACGCGGTGAGCGACTGACCGGACACGCCGGCCGGCGCGCCCGTGCTGAGATTGTTGAGCGACTCGCCGATCAGGTCGGTGCACGCCGCTTCCAGCGCGTCCGCGTGATCGTCGAAGTCGGTCGTCTTCGTCTGGTAGACGCTCCCAGCGCGCCAGTAGAGGTGCGCGGCCTTGGTGAGACCGATCGCACCGATCGTCTGGCTGTTGAACGTCCCGCCGTCCACGAGCAGCGCGTACCCATGGTTCGGCACGCCCGAGTTCGAGTGGACGCCGCCGGCATCACTCGTGTCGCAGTGGTACTCGGCGTCGGTCACCTTGCCCGGGTCGCCCATGCAGGTCGGATTCCACATGTCGCGGATCGCGCCCCCGAAGGCCGTGGAATCCTCACCCATCAGCCAGCGGTAGGAGTCCTCGGGCGGATTCGCCCCGCCACGAAGCTTCAGGCTCACGTTGACGGCGTTGCCCGCGGCGAGCTCGCCCTTGATCGCGTTGCCGTTCGGCAACGAGATGCCCAGGGTCGAGATCGTGATCGTCGGGTCGACACCGGCCATGCCGAATGCGGCGGTGCCGGTGTTGTTGACCGCGACGACCGCTCTGGCGCCTGCGTTCTGTGCGTTCTTCACCTTGATCGTGAAGGCGCAGGTGCCGCGGTCGACGACGGCGATGTTGCCGGCGATCGCAGCGGCGTTCGTCAGCGGGCTGCAACCGTCCGATGTGGACGGACCGGCTGCGTCCGCCGGGTCGAGGGCCAGCACCGCGTTGCCGGTGATCCCGGCACCCGTGACTGGCGGCCCGAACGCGGCGGTGCCCGCCGCGCAGATCCGGGCGATCGACGCCGGTGAGTTGATCACGACGACCGGAACGGCCGGAGTGTGCGTGGAGCAGGAGCCGACCGTGCGTACGGCGCCCGGTGCGTCGGTGCCGGCACCGTTGATCAGGTCGACAGTCTCGCCCCAGATGTCCGAGTAGGACTCGTTCAGGGCACCCGGCTGCCACTGGTAGATCAGGTCGTGCGTGTACTGCGTGTACGCATGCCCCCACTCGTGTGCGACGACGTCGTCGGAGGTGACGCCGTTGCAGTAGTTCGTCGTGATCCCGTTCCAGTTGGCGTTCGGACAGCTGATGCGCGGGTCGTTGTTGACTGTCCGCATGAACGCGCCCAAACCGTCATACGAGTCGCGGCCGAACGCGTTGGCGAAGAACCGGTACGAGTCGCCGCTGAAGTTGACGAGGTTCCGCTGATCCCCGTTCAGCGCGCCCGGGAACGGATCGCCCTCCTCCCACACCGGCGGCGTGGACGGGTTCGACTCGTACAGAACGCGGTGCAACGCGTCGTGAATGGTCGAATAGCGATTGAGAACCTTGCCGACGTGCGCGTGCACGTAGACGAAGTCGCGCACGTTCGCGCCGTTCGAGACCTCGACCTCGTATGCGAGCTGGCTCGTGCCCGTGACGCCCCGCACGAGACCCATGCGATAGACGTAGAGCTTCGTGGAGACGGCCCGGAGGTCGCTTGCCCTCAGGCTCGCGTCGCCCGGGGGATCCGCGACAACCGCGGCGATGGCGCGCGCGGCTGCACCGGCGGCACTGAGCTTCGGCGTCGTGTCGAGACTGATGTTCGGCACCGCGACGCCGTTCACGGCGGTCAGGTTGTTGGCGGCGTCGAGGTGAGCGATCACCGTCCCGCCGAACACCGGCACGCCCTTGTAGCGCTGCTCGTACGTGACGTGCGTCGCGCCGAGCGAATCCTTGACCGTGCTCGTCTCGACGAGCGTCGAGCCCGCGTCACCGGCGCCGAGAATCGCGCCATATTGCTCGAGGAAGTCGTCTGCCTTGGCCTGCGGCGAGTTCGCGCCGGCCGGAAGCAGGTCGCCGTTCTGGCCTGCGCGTACGAACCCGACGAACTCCGTCGCCGTTTCCTTGCTGATCGCAACCGAGCCCTGGGCCCGGTCGACCAGCTGCTTGACGAGTGCGTCGTCCAGCTTCCTCGTGCGGTCCTGCTTCGAGCCGCCACTCGCGGTGCCGGTGCTCCCGGCCACGAGAACGAGCAACCCGAGCAGCACGCCCAAACGAGCGAACTGACGTGATCGCATCATGAACAGTCTCTCCCCTTGTTGGTAATCGGCCGCCCGGCGGGCGGCCCTTCCCAAGCGCGAGGATCCTAGGGGGAAAATGACGAAGTCGCAAGCTGACGGAGAGGGAGCCGCGGGCGCGACTCCCTCTCCGCCCTCCTGCGCTACGTCCCGTGAATCGAGATCAGCAGCGGGATGATCAGGATCGCGACGATGTTCGCGATCTTGATCATCGGGTTGATCGCGGGGCCGGCGGTGTCCTTGTACGGGTCGCCGACGGTGTCGCCGGTGACCGACGCCGCGTGGGCCTCCGAGCCCTTGCCGCCGTACAGGCCGTCCTCGATCAGCTTCTTCGCGTTGTCCCAGGCGCCGCCACCCGAGGTCATCGAGATCGCGAGGAAGATGCCGGTGACGATCGTGCCGATCAGCAGCCCGCCGAGCGCCTCGGGGCTGATGATCCCGACCGCGATCGGGACCGCAACGGGAATCAGCGCAGGAAGCAGCATCTTCTTGATCGCCGACTTCGCGACGAGGTCGACGGCCTTGCTGTAGTCCGGACGCTGGGTGCCCTCCATGATCCCGGGCATCTCCTTGAACTGCCGCCGCACCTCGACCACGACCTCGCCGCCGGCACGTCCGACCGCCGTCATCGCGAGCGCTGCGAACAGGAACGGCATCAGCCCGCCGATGAAGAGGCCGGCGATCACGTAGGGGTCGGACAGGTTGAAGGTGATGTCGAGCCCCTCGTCGACGAGGCCGCGCGTGTACTCGTCGAAGAGCACGAGCGCGGCCAGGCCGGCCGAGCCGATCGCGTATCCCTTGGTGACGGCCTTGGTCGTGTTGCCGACCGCGTCGAGCGGGTCGGTGATCGCCCGGACGGACTCGTCCAGGCCGGCCATCTCGGCGATGCCGCCCGCGTTGTCGGTGACGGGCCCGAACGCGTCGAGCGCGACGATCAGCCCGGCCATCGAGAGCTGCGCCATCACGGCGACACCGATCCCGTAGAGGCCGGCGATCTCGTACGCGACGACGATCCCGGCAGCGATCACGAGCACGGGCGCGGCTGTCGAGCGCATGCCGACGGCGAGGCCCTCGATGATGTTCGTCGCGTGTCCGGTCTGGGAGGCCTTGGCGATCGACTTGACCGGATTCCAGCGGCTGCCCGTGTAGAACTCGGTGATCGCCACGAGCGCGAAGGTGATCACGAGGCCGACGAGCGCGGAGCCGTAGAGCTCGCCGAAGCTGAAGTTGCCCTCGTCGAACGCCATCGTCACCGGGATGAACCCGATCGCCGACAGGACGGTCGCGACGAGGACGCTCTTGTAGAGCGCGTTGATGATCGAGCCGCCGGGGCCGACACGGGCGAAGTAGATCCCGATCACGGAGGCGAGGATCGAGATGCCGCCGAGCGCGAGCGGGAAGAGCGGCAGGTTGCCGGCCGGGAACGCCGTGCCCAGCAGCATCACGGCGACCGCCGTGACGGCGTACGTCTCGAACAGGTCGGCGGCCATGCCGGCGCAGTCGCCGACGTTGTCGCCGACGTTGTCTGCGATCACGGCCGGGTTGCGCGGGTCGTCCTCGGGGATGCCTGCCTCGATCTTGCCGACGAGGTCGGCGCCGACGTCGGCGGCCTTGGTGAAGATGCCGCCGCCGAGGCGCGCGAAGACGGAGATCAGAGAGCCGCCGAAGGCGAGCCCGATCAGGTCGTCGATCGCCGAGTCCTGGCTGTTGTCGAGAATTCCGGTGAGCACACCGTAGTAGCCGGCGACACCGAGCAGGCCGAGACCGACGACGAGGAGGCCGGCGACGGAGCCGGCGCGGAACGCCACGTTGAAGGCGGGCCGCAGCCCCTGCTTGGCGGCCTCGGCGGTGCGCACGTTCGAGCGCACGGCCACGTTCATGCCGATGAAGCCGGCCGCCGCGGAGAGGATGGCGCCGACGGCGAAGCCGATCGCCGTTCCCCAGCCCAGCTCGTTGTAGAAGCCGAGCAGCAGGAACGGGACGAGTGCGACGCCCGCGATCGTCATGTACTGCCGCCGCAGATAGGCGGCTGCGCCCTCCTGGATCGCGCGCGCGATCTCCTGCATGCGCTCACTCCCGGCGGGCTGCCGGAGCAGCCACATCGTGAAGTAGATCCCGAAGCCCACGCCGATCGCCGCGCAGATCAGCGCAAACGCGACCGCGTGGTCATTGAAGAAATCCATCCGTCCTCCGTCCTTGCCCCGTCGCCGAGTACGTCGTCACAAAGTGAACGCCGAGGTGTCTCGGCGCGGGGGATTATGTATCACAAGCGGCGGCTGTGCCCTGCTCCCGGAGTCAGGCCGTGCCGGTGCCCACCGCGTCGGCGTATGCGAGCTGGAGGTTGGCTGTCACCTGCTCGAAGTCCCGGACGAGCTCGTCGGGGACGGAGCCCCGCAGCACGGGCACGAGGGCGCGCAGCGCCTCGATCGCGAGCCGGGCCTGCTCGAGGTCGCGGTGCTCCTCGGCCAGGCGGTGGTAGGCGAGTGACGAGATCGTCGAGAGCGAGTGCACGAGCAGGTCCGAGACCTTCAGCTGCTCGAGCGCGGCCGCCAGCTGCTCGTCGCCGGGATCGGAGCCGGTCTCGTCAGCCACGGACGGGCACCCCCACCTGCTCCGCGTAGATCTCCTGCACCGTCGCTCCCTCCTCCAGGCGGGCGTACTGCCGCTCGGCCGCGTTCTGCTCGGGCAGAGCGAGGTACGGCGCCGCGCCGATCTCGGCCGCCACGGGCGCGACCCACTCCAGCAGCCGCTCCAGCCTGGCCCGTACGGGCAACACGTCGCCGCGCCCGAGGTCGATCAGCTCGCCGGCGAGGCCGTAGCGGATCGCGCGCCAGAGGTTCTCCTCGATCAGCCGGTGCGGCCGCTCGGGCAGCGGCTCGCCCTCGTCGTAGGCGCGCGCGATGCGCGCCGTGAGCGCGGCCGCGAACGCGGCGAGCGCCTGCGCGTCCGCGAGGTCGGGCTGGGCGTCGCAGATCCGGATCTCGACAGTCGGGAAGGAGAGGTGCGGACGAACGCTCCACCAGAGCTGCGTCGGCTCGTCGACCGAGCCCGTCGCGTAGAGGAAGCGGACGTAGTCCTCGTACTCCTGCCACGACCCGAACGCATCCGGCACGCCACAACGCGGGAAGAACCTCGTGAAGATCTGCGTGCGCGCCGAGTGCAGCCCGGTGACGCAGCGGTCGACGAGCGGCGAGCTCGCGGACAGCGCCAGGAGCTCGGGCAGGAACTCGCGCAGCCCGTTCGTCACGGCGATCACGCGGTCGGCGCCCCGGATGCCGACGTGGACGTGCAGCCCGAACGTGTTGTTGCGCCAGACGACGTACTGGAGCAGCTCGTTGTTCCGCGCGTAGTGCGGGGTGTCGATGATGCGCTGGTCGCGCCAGTCGGCCCAGGGATGGGTGCCCGTCGCGCCAAGCGACAGCCCCAGCGGCTCGACGAGCGCGGCGAGCTGCGAACGCCGCTCGGCCATCGCTGCCGGCACGTCGGCGAACGTCTCGCACCGGCCCGTCTTGATCTCCACCTCCGAGGCGATCAGCTCCCCGACGAGGTGCGGCTCGAGCGCAGTCCCCTGCGCGGCCGCCTGAACCTCCTCGAAGCGGTTGACGAGATCGAGCGAGCCGGGCTCGAGCAACGCGAACTCCTCCTCGACGGCGACGGTGAAGTCGGTGGCGCCGTCGAAGCGCTCACGGGCCTCGCGCAAGAGCTGGTCAGCCATCAGCCGGAGGGTAGTTGAACGGTTCCAGCAGCCGCCGCGAGACGCCCGCCCAGCTCCAGCGCTCGAGCGTGGCACGGCGGGCGGCCTCGGAGAGTGCGGCGCGGTCGACGGCAGGCAGCGCCAGCAGCTCGTTCAGCTTGAGCGCGAGCTCCGCGGCGTCGCCGGTGGCGAAGGAGGCGAGGTGGCGCAGGTGCAGCGGGTATTCCTCCTCCAGCCCGGCCGCCACTTCCGCCAACCCGGAGTGGCGGGCCACGAGCGGCGCCGAGCCCGCCGAGGCCGCTTCGGCGGCGACCATCCCGAAGGCCTCGGGGAAGATCGACGGAACGACGGTGACGTCCGCCAGCGGCAGCAGGTGCACGAGGTGACGGTGCTCGAGAGGCCCCGTGAAGAGCGTCCTCGGGCCTGCGAGGCGCTGGAGCTCGACGCGATAGTCGCCGAAGCCGACGATCACGGCGCGTGCGTCCACGTCCCGGAGCGCCTCGAGCAGCACGTGGATGCCCTTGTTGTAGAGGAGCTTGCCGAAGTAGAGGACGGTCGGCTCGTCAGCGGCCAGGAACTCGGCGAGCCGCTCGGCGTTGCCTTCGTCCGGGAGGCGCTCGTTCTCGTCCCCGGGGTTCGGCGGGTCACGGCGGGCCTCGTCGAGCAGCCCGGCCAGCGCCACCGCGCGTGGACGCGGCCGCCATTCGTCGACGTCGACGCCCGGTGGCACCTCGCGCACCCGCTCCACATGCCCGACGACGTCCTCGAGGACGCCGCGGATGTGGTCCGAGCCGACGAAGACGGCCTCGGCTTCAGCCAGCGCCTCTCTACCCCATTTCGCCAGCGCGGCGTTGCCCCGCATCGTGTACTCGAGCTCCGAGCCGTGCGCCTTGACCGCGAAGCGCGCACCGCTGGCGGCGCCGACCGGCCCGCCCAGCAGGACGTGGTTGCAGAGCACGGCGTCGGCGGGCAGGTGCTCGCGCAGGGCCGCCGCGTTCGCCTCGACCCACGCGTCCAGCTCGGCGCGCGTGCAGTCCTGAACCCGCTTCACCTCGTAGCCCTCGTAGCGGTCGAGCACGAACACGGGCAGCAGGCCGCCGACGTCGGGCCGCACGGCGGTCGCGCCGCCGAGGTCGTAGAGGTCCGGCTGCGGCTCCTGGGAGAGCACGACGACCTCGTGCCCGGCGCGGGTCCACTCCCGGGCCAGAGAGCGCGTGTAGACGTTCGACCCGGTTCCACCGAGCAGGTACCCGTGCCACAAGAGGATCTTCACGGCGCGGATGCGCCTACGTCAGATGGAAGTAGAGTGCGTAGAGGAGCTCGACGGCGGGGTTCGAGGCGTGCACGGCGACGTCGGCCGGCACGTCGAGGAGTGCCTCGGAGTAGTTGAAGATGATCTTCACGCCCGCGTCGATCAGGTCGTCGGCGGCGGCCTGGGCGCCGGCGGCGGGCACGGCGATCACCCCGACGATGATGTTGTTGTCGCGCACCGCGTCGCGCAGGCCCGCGTACGGCGTCACGGCGAGGGTGCCGATCGACCGTCCCACCTTGTCCGGGTCGGTGTCGAAGACCGCGGCGATGTTGATCCCGTGCTCGCCGAAGATGGGCGAGCTCGCGATCGCCTGCCCGAGCCGGCCGGCGCCGATCAGCGCGATGTTGTGCTGTCCCTGCGTGCGCAGGATCTTGCGAATCTCACCCAGCAGCGAATCGATGTTGTAGCCGACCCCGCGCTTGCCGAACTTGCCGAAGCCGGAGAGGTCACGCCGGATCTGCGTCGCGTTGATGTTGGTGTAGTCGGAGATCTCCTGCGAGGAGATGCGGTCCTTGCCCATCTTCTTCGCCTGGGTCAGCACCTGGAGGTACCGGCTCAGGCGCGCAGCGACACCAACCGTCAAGCGTTCCGCCACCCGGACGCTCCTTTCCTGGCTTGTAACAACGAGGCACATGATGCCAGCGGGTCGTCCCGGCCCGCGGGGCAACCGTTCAGGCGCGCTCGAGCCGCCCTCTCAGGGCGTCGGGGCTCACGAAATACGTGAAGGCGCGCACGCCGTCCACCTCCACGACCGGGACCGACTCGCGGTACCGCGCCTCGAGCTCCTCGTCGCCGTCGATCTCGACCACGTCGAACTCGTCGCCGCACACCTCGCGGACGACCTCGAGCGCACGGTCGCAGAGCCCGCACCCTGCACCCGAGTAGAGGACGACCCTCGGGAGCCTACGGGTAGAGCCCACGCGTGATCGTCGCCTCGGCGACGCGGCGCACCGCCACGCCGTAGGCAGCCATCCGCATGCTCGTGCCCTGCCGCTCGTGGGTCTCCCACATCTCCCGGAAGGCGCGGGTGACGATGTCGTTCAGGCGCGCGTTCACCTGCTCCTCCTTCCAGAAGTACTCCTGGAGGCCCTGCACCCACTCGAAGTAGGAGACGACGACGCCGCCCGCGTTCGCGAGCACGTCCGGAAGGACGAGCACGCCGCGGTCCTCGAGGATCTCGTCCGCACCGGGCGTGACCGGGCCGTTCGCGCCCTCGCAGATGATGCGTGCCTGCACCTGCGCGGCGTTGTCGGCCGTGATCACCTGCTCGAGCGCGCAGGGCGCGAGCACGTCGCAGTCGATCGCGAGCAGCTCCTCGTTCGTGAGCGCGTCCGCGCCACGAAAGCCCTCGAAGCTGCCGGTCTCGGCCTTGTAGGCGAGCGCGGCGGGAATGTCGAGCCCACCTGCGGCGTGCAGCCCGCCGCTGGAGTCGGAGATCGCGACGACGGTGGCGCCCTCCTCGGTGAGCATCCGCGCGAGCCCGCCGCCGACGGTGCCGGCGCCCTGGACGGCGACGCGCAGGCCCTCGATCTGCTTCGACTCCTCGGCCAGCACGTCGGCGAGGCAGTAGAGCGCGCCACGCGCTGTTGCCTCGCGGCGGCCGAGCGAGCCGCCGATCGCGAGCGGCTTGCCGGTGACGACACCGAGCACCGAGTGTCCCTTGTTCATCGAGTAGGTGTCGAAGATCCACGCCATCACGCTCTCGTCGGTGCCGACGTCCGGCGCCGGGATGTCCTTCTCGGGCCCGATCTCGTTGATGATCTCGCTCGTGTAACGACGCGTCATCCGCTCGAGCTCGCTGCGGGAGAGTTGCTTCGGGTCGACGATCACGCCGCCCTTCGAGCCGCCGAACGGCAGGCCCATCAGCGCACACTTCCACGTCATCGACATCGCCAGGCCCTTGATCTCGTCCTGGGTGACGCCGTGGTGGTAGCGGATGCCCCCCTTGGAGGGCCCGCGCGCGATGTTGTGCGTCACGCGGTAGCCGGTGTAGACGTTGACGGAGCCGTCGTCGGAGGCGACCGGGATCGAGACCTCGACCGACTTCTTGCAGCGCTCGAGGACGTTGATCAGGTTCGCGTCGATGCCGAAGGTCTCGCCGACCTTGCGCAGCTGCTCGCGGGCCAGCGCGTACGGGTTCTCGTGCAGATGCGTCGTCGCGTCCGTCGCGGTCATCCCGGCGCGGAGTCTACCGCCGCCCAGCGCCGATCGGCTCAGCGGATCCGGAAGCGGACCGACTTCGCCTCGCGCGCGCCCGCGGGCGGGATCGCGAGGATCCGCAGCCGGTACGACCCTCGGCCGAGAGTGCCGCCGCGCGGCCCTCGCCCGGTGACGCCGAAGGCGTAGCGCCCCGGCAGCACGTCGCGCAGCCGCGCGAGCAGCCCGAGCCGCTCCGGGCCGCGCCAGAGCTCGACGTCGAGACGCGTCAGCGGCCGCAGCTGCGCGCGTCCGTCCCGCTCGCGGACGCTGCCGGCAAGGACGCTGAGGACGGCCGGGGCGCGGTCGGACGCACGGAAGCTCGCGGCGGAGAGCTGCACATCCGCCAGCAGTGGCTCGGTCCCGGCGGGCAGCGTGACTGCCCACGGAATCGCGATCTCCCCGCCGCCCGCCACCTCGACCCGAGCTGTGCCCGTGATCGCACCGAGCCCGCGCGGGACGAAGGTCACCCTCGCGGTCAGCTCGACCTCCCTCTCGGCGCCGGAGCGCAGCAACAGCCGCTTCGGCCTCGCGGTGACGGAGACCCCGGCGATGCCCTCGACCTCGGCGGCGACGGAGACGCGCAGGCGCCGGTTCGTCACGTTGCGGATGCGCACGCGGCGCACGGAGGTCCAACCGCGCTCCAGGGCGGTGCCGAACGCAACCGTCGCAGGCGCTGCGGCGACCTCGGCGACCGCCGCGGCGCCGGGGTCGACGAGCCCTGCTCCCTGAGCGAACGCGGACGTGCTCCGCAGCGGCACGGCGGTGCCGACGAGCACTCCCTTCAGCGCCTCGGCGTCCAGCTCCGGACGCGCCTGCACCACGAGCGCGGCGGCCCCGCCGACGAGCGCGGCCGCCGCGCTGGAGCCGCTGACGGTGCCGTAGCGCGGCAGGCGGCCGTCCGTGCGGCCCACGTCCGCGGTCAAGAGCTCGACCCCTGCCGCGGTCAGCTCCGGCTTGATGGCGCCGCCGAAGGCGAGCCCGTGGGACGAGAACGGCGCGACCCGGCCGCGCTCGTCGTTCTCCTCCCAGCCGGGGCCGTCGAGCGACACCTGCACCGGCACCCCTTGGGCCAGCGCCTCGCGGGCGTCGCGGGCCACGGCCGGCGGCAACCCGATCACCGGAATGCCCAACCCCTCGTCCACGCCGAGCGCGCCCGCCGGCACGACGCCGTCCACGAGCACGGCCGCCGCGCCCGCGTCCGCCGCCCGGCGGCCGGCGTCGGCGGGCGCCGCCGAGCGCGCGAGCAGCGCGGCCCGGCCCGCGACGAGGCTGTAGCCGTCCTCGTCGAAGAAGCGCGAGAGCGGATCGACGTCGGGATCCGGACGTGACTCGGCCGCCGGCCGCACAACCTCGAGCGCCCGGGCACGGCGATCGTCGGCCGCGCCGCCGAGCGGCAGCTCCCGGTCGAGCAGCACGCGCAGGCCCGCGCGGACGACGACGCGCGCGGACGACGTGCGGACGCGGCTGTCGGCCGCTCCGACCGTGAGCGCCGCCGGCGCGCCTCCCGGTCCGCCGACACTGCCGTAACCGGGGCCGGCCGGCCCCTCGTTCCCCACCGGCGCCACGACGAGCGTGTCGAGCCGCATCGCGCCGGCGACCGCCCGTGCCAGCGGCCCGTCCGCGAAGGCCGCGAACGGCTCCGCGAGGCCGACGACCGCGATACGCGCAGCGTCGAGCGCGCTGCCGTCGGCGTCGGGGTCGACGGCGCGCTCGAGGCCGGCGAGCAGCTGATCCGTCCGCCCGTAGACCGCATAGCCACCAGCGGCGGTCGGCTGCCACCCGGCGACCCGGATCGGCAGGAGCGAGGCCTCGGGTGCCGCGCCCTGCAGCTTGTCCGGCCCGCCGCGACCGATCAGGAGCCCGGCCGCCTGGGTGCCGTGTTGCTCGACCTGCGAGGCGTCCTGGGGATTCGAGCGCGCGACCGCTCTGCCCTCCGCATCGAGCACGTCGATTCCCTCGAGCACCCGGCCGCGCAGGTACGGATGGGTCGGGTCGACTCCGGTGTCGAGCAGCGCGATCGTGATCCCGAAGCCGTCGAAACCGGGCAGGCGCAGCTGCGCCCGGCGGCCGGAGCCCGGGCCGTACTCGCGTCCCCGGAGCGCCCCCGGTCCGACCGCCGCGGGATACGAGACCCGCACCGGGTAGACGCCGACGACGTCGGGATCGCGCTCCAGCAGCGCGAGGCCACGAGCGTCGAGCGCTGCGGAGAAGCCGTTGAAGGTGCGCGAGTAGACGAACTCGGGGACGACCTGGACGCCCTCGCGCGAGAGTCGCGCCGCAATCTGCTTCTGCCCGGCAAGCGCGGCCGCGGTCCAGCGGCGCATCTGGGACTCGCTCGCCCGGCCGCCCGCACGCGCCACGCGCTGGGCCAGCGACGCGTAGCGGAGCACGACGATCATCCGCTGACCGACGGCAACCTCGCTCCGGCCACCGTCGACGAAGCCCCGCCACGCGGACGCGCCGACGACCGCTGGGATCGGGCTCTGCGCACCCTGGCTGCCGGCCGCCAGGAGCAGGGCAACGACGGCGAGCAGCGCCGCCGGCAACAGCCGCATCCGCTCAGCTGCGCGAGGCATAGGCATCGAGGTCAAGGTAACGAGGATAGGGAAGCGACCTGCCGTACCTCCCGGCGGACGCGATCATGGCCGCGTTGTCGGTGCAGAGCGCGAGCGGAGCGAACCGCGCGTCCGGCAGTGCTGCGCGGAGCTCCGAGTTCGCCGCAACGCCCCCGACGACGGCGATCGTGTGGTGGCCTGCTTCCGCCGCGGCCGCCGTCGTTCGCTCCGCGAGTGCGCGCACGATCGCCCGCTGGTACGACGCAGCCAGGTCGGCCCGGCTGCCCTCCAGGTCGCCGAGGTCGCGCACGGTGTAGAGCAGGGCCGTCTTGACGCCCGAGAACGAGAAGTCGTAGCCGCCGACCCTTGCGACCGGGAACGCGAACGCGTTCGGATCGCCGCTCTGGGCCAGCCGGTCGATTGCGGCTCCGCCGGGATAGCCGAGCCCCAGCAGGCGGGCGCCTTTGTCGAACGCCTCGCCGGCCGCGTCGTCCACGGACGTGCCGAGCACCCGGTAGCCACCTCGCTCCGTGACGTCCAGCAGGAGGGTGTGTCCGCCGCTCGCGAGCAGGCAGAGAAACGGCGGCTCGAGCGGCTCGGGCGCGAGAAAGAGCGATGCGACGTGCCCATGGAGATGGTCGACCGGTACGAGCGGCAGCCGCCGAGCCCAGGCAAGCGCCTTGGCGGCCGAGAGGCCGACGAGCAGCGCGCCGACGAGCCCCGGCCCCTGCGTCACCGCGACCGCCTCGACGTCGTCCAGCGTCGCCCCCGCCCTGTCCAGCGCCTCCCGTACCACGGGCGAGACGAGCTCGAGGTGCCGCCGCGAGGCCACTTCCGGGACGACGCCGCCGTAGCGCGCGTGCAGCTCGGCCTGCGAGGAGACGACGTTGGAGCGGATCTCGCCCGCCTCCGTCACGAGCGCGGCGGCAGTCTCGTCGCACGAGGTCTCGAGGCCGAGAATCACGATCCGGCGGCGCGCTGCCGGTTCGACCGTTCCCCATCCACTTGCGTCGCGTCCAGCTGCTCCTCCGGCCGGGGATCCCGCCACATGATCAGGGCATCCTCCCGGTTGTCCGTGTAGTAGCCACGACGCACGCCGCGCGCCTTGAAGCCGAGCGTCTCGTACAGCTTGATCGCGCCGACGTTGGAGACGCGCACCTCGAGCGTGTAGCCGCGGCGCTCGTCGGTCGCCGTCACCTCGAACAGGCGGTCGAGCAACGTGCGCGCGATCCCGCGCCGGCGTTGCAGCGGCTCGACGGCGACGTTCATCACGTGCCAGGCATCGACGTAGCGGGAGAGGATCAGGTAGCCGACGAGCGCGCCGCCCTCGAGCTCGAAAGCGCCCAGCGAGAGCGAGCTGGGCTTCGCGAGCTCGGTCGCGAACATCGACCGCGACCACGGTGTCGGGTAGGAGGCACGCTCGATCCGCTCGATCGCGTCGAGGTCGCGGAGCTCGAGCTTGCGCAGCTCGACGTTCATCGTGCCGCCGCCTCCTGCGCGTCGGGGACGCGCACGTAGATCGGCTCGAGCAGCTCGGCGGAGCCGAAGTCGCGGGCGAGCGCCGCGTGGAAGCGGGCACGGGGCAGGTGCCGCTCGTCGTCGTCCGGCGGGACCTCCGCTCCCGCCTCCTCGAGCACCTCGCGCCAGCGCACCGCGCCATCCCCGATGCAAACGGTTCCCGGCGCAGGTGCGAGCTCGGCTGGGACGAGCACGCGCGGGCCGCTGACGAAGATCTCGCGCCGCTTCGCGTCGATCACCGGCACCGCACCGGGCGCTCCCGCCGCGAGAGCGTCGAGGGTGGAGACGCCAGCAGCCGGGAGGCCGAGCGCGAGGCCGAGCCCGCGCGCGACCGCGAGCCCGATGCGCGTTCCGGTGAAGCTGCCCGGCCCGGTCCCGACGGCGAGCGCCTCGACGTCGCCCGCATGGGCGCCTGCCTGGCGCAGGAGGGCGTCGACGTCCTCGAGCAGGGTCGCCGCCCGCGAGACGCGCTCACCCAGCACCTCGCCGTCGCCGACGAGCGCGCTCGTCGCGCGGTCAGTCGCCGTGTCGAACGCCAGGATCAGCACGTGCGATCCGTTCTACCAATGCCGGGTCGGCAGCGTCGAGGCGGATCCGACGGTGCTCGACGTCGACGTGCGCGAGGCTGACCGCCACGCGGACCTCCGGCAGACCCGTCCCTGCGGCCTCGGGCCACTCCACGAAGGCGATCGCGTCCTCGAAGTAGGGCTCGAGCTCCCCCCATTCCGCCGGCGTGACGCCGCTGAAGCGGTACAGGTCGAGATGCGACACGTCCGGATCGCCCTCGTAGCGGTGGCCGATCGTGTACGTCGGGCTCGTGACGGGCGCCGTCACACCGAGCGCCCGGCAGGCGCCGCGGACGAACGTCGTCTTGCCCGTGCCGAGCTCGCCCGAGACGGTGACGAGATCACCCGGCCCGAGCTGCACGGCCAGCCGGCCGGCGAGCGCCTCGGTCTCCGCCGGCGAGGCGGTCACGACCTCCACGCGGGCGGCCTAGAAAAGGCCGAGCTGCACAGCCGGCCCCTGCACGGGCTCGAGCTCCTGCTCGACGAGGCCGTGCGGCTCCGCGTCGAACGGCGCCCCGAGCAGCTCCGGGATGCGCGCGAAGTCCTGCTCGAGCACCTTCTGCATGGACGGCGTGTAGAGCGCGGCCGCCGGGTGGAAGAGCGGATACAGGGTGACGCGGTTGCCGCCCACCGTCACCTCCTGTTCGACGCCGTGCACGCGGGTGATCCCGGTCGGCTTCCCGGAGAGAAGCTTCGTCGCGAAGTTTCCGAGCGTTGCGACGAGGGTGGGCCGGATCAGCTCGATCTGGTGGAAGAGGTGCGACTCGCACGCCTCGATCTCCTCGGGGTGCGGATCGCGGTTGCCGGGCGGGCGGCACTTGAGCACATTCGCGATGTACACGTCCGTACGAGACAAGCCGATCCCGTTCAGGAGCTTCTCCAGCAGCTTGCCGGCCTGGCCCACGAACGGAACGCCGTTCGCGTCCTCGTGGAACCCGGGCGCCTCGCCGACGAACATCAGCTCGGCGTGCGGGTCGCCGGCGCCGAAGACCACCTGCGTCCGCGTCGCCGCGAGCGGGCAGCGGGTGCAGCCGAGGGTTTCGTCGCGATAGTCGGCTAGATCCGACGGGCGGAGCGTCTCGCTCACGGGGAGGAGTCTAGGGTCGCGAGCGGACGGGCTAGCAGCCGCAGCCGCCACCGCAACAGCCGCCCCCGGCTCCGCCGCCGAAGCTCGGCTGGGACGACGCGCCCGCGATGGCGAAGGTGGAGAGCTGCTTCAGCACGTTCCCCTTCCCGCACTCCGGACAGGTGACCGCCTGCTCGGCGCTGCGCACGAGCTCCTCGAAGTGGGACTCACACTCCATGCACGCGTACTCGTACATCGGCATGCTCAGGAGTCTAATGGCCGAGTGGACTGCGACAACGCTGGAAGGCGAGCTCGTGCGGCTCGAGCCGCTCGCACCCGCGCACGAGGACGGTCTCTGGGAGGCCTCGCGGGACGAGCGCACCTGGCGCTGGCTCAGCATCGTGCAGCCGCGCACGCGCGAGGAGTTGCGCGAGTGGATCGACGCGGCGCTCGGCGCGGACGAGCTGCCGTTCGCGACGGTGCTGCGCGAGACGGGGCGCGCGGTCGGAAGCACGCGCTTCCTCACCCTCCGCCCGGAGCATCGGAGCGTGGAGATCGGCTGGACGTGGCTCGCACCCGAGGTGTGGGGTACCGGGGCGAACGTCGAGGCCAAGCTGCTGATGCTGGCGGACGCCTTCGAGCGGCTCGGCTGCCGGCGGGTGGAGCTGAAGACGGACGCGCTGAACGAGCGCTCGCGCCGCGCCATGGAGGCGCTGCCGGCGCAGTTCGAGGGCGTCCACCGCAAGCACATGCTCGTTCGCGGCGGCGAGAACCGCGACTCGGCCTGGTACAGCGTCGTCGACGACGACTGGCCCGACGTGCGCGCGAATCTCCTACGACGGCTACGCCTAGTTGGCGCGCGAGACCCCTAATTCGGCTCGGCGGGTGTGCGTCGTCCTCTCCCAAGTGGACCAGGATCTGTCACATGTCGCCGAAACGCCGAAGGGCGCCGTCGCCGGCGCCCTTCAGGTTCGGAATGGGCCTGAGCTGCTACTTGGCGTTCACGCAGATGACGTACATCGTCATGTCTGCGGCGTTCACCTTGTCGTTGACCTGAACGATCCAGCCAGAGTTGTCGTTCGGCTTGACCGTATTCGTGGTCCAGTCCATGCGACCGGGGAAGGACGCGACCACGCCGCTTCCGTCCGAGATTGCCTGCGAGTGGAACCCGTTGTCACCCTGCGACTTGAACCGGTAGCCACCGCTAAGCGCGACCTTGCCGGGCGAGCAGGCGACCGTGGCGATAGCGCCGCCGCCGACTCCGACGTAACTCGAATCCATGTCCGTGTTGGCGTCGTCCGTCGAGTAGCGCCAGGTGCGAACCTCGTACCCGGTCAGCCCGGTGTCGCCCTTATCGCCCTTCGCGCCGGTGGCGCCCTGCGGGCCGACCGGCCCCTGGGACCCTGGGCGCCCACAAGGCCCTGCGCGCCGGTCGCGCCGCGCTGGCCCTTGAGCGCCGTCTTGAGGCTCGAGTGGATGTCAGCCAGCTTGATCGTGCCGTTCGCGATCTGACTGCCGGTGATCAGCTTCGTCGTGCCGGCAACCGCCGTCCCGCTCAGCGCGACGGCGAGCGCGATCATCGCAACGATCATCGCCGGCGTAAAACGCCTTCCCTTCAACATCTTGAGAGTCCTTTCGGTAACCCGTTACCCAGCGGCAGGTTGCCGCGGATTCGATGAGAGGAAGGTACGGGTGGCCGGGGCACGGCGGCTAGACCCAATTGGGCTCAGCCAGCGCGCTCCTGACAATCTCGTTCGTCGATCAGTGGGGTGTGGCGCCCCGGGCGGCGGCGACGGCTTCGAGTCGGGAGTTGACGCCGAGGGCCCGGAAGAGGCGACGGATGTGGTTCCTGACGGTCTCGGTGCTCAGGTGGAGCTCGGCGGCGATCTGCTTCGTCGAGCGGCCCTGCTCCAGAAGGCGAAGCACCTCGACTTGACGGGGGGTGAGATGCGGGGGTGGCGCTGTCGGCCTGTCGTCGGTGCGTTCCTCGAACAGCCCGAAGACGCCGACCACTCGTTCACCGTTCATGAGCGGCACCGAGCTGATCTCCACAGGAACGCGCGTGCCGGCGGTCGAAACCAAGACGCCGGCCGCGTCGGTGGCCGGGGCGGTGCCGAGCACCTTCCGGGAGAACAGCTCCCGGGCGCGCCGGCTGTCCTCGGGCGCGACGACGGAGGTGAACTGGCGACCGCGAACGTCGCCGACGAGCCGCTCGGCCGCCGCGTTGATCCACCGCACGACTCCCGTCGTGTCCAGGACGTAGCTCGGGACGCCGACGCTGTCCAGAGCCTGCTCGACGTCGCCGCCGACTTTCAGGCCGGTCGCCATCACGGAAGTGTGACTGATCCGCGTGGCCGAGCGTCGTCGTCGAGCTCTCGCACAGGAGGTCCGCCGGAGCGGCCCTCCCGTCGAATTGACCCAGATGGGTCCTTTCAGGATGTGCGGGCCTGTCTAATCTTTAGACATGAGCTCGGGAACGCCAGACCTCACCCCCGTCCGCGAGGCAGCCAGCCACGCGGAGGGCGGGCGTAGGCAGCTCGAGACCGAGATCCGCAAGGCTCGAGGCAAGGGCGCGTCGCTACGGGCGATCGCCGAGGCCGCGGGCCTGACGCACGAGACGGTGCGCCGGATCGCCGGCTAGACCGCCGGACCGTTCATCGGAATGACCGAGCCGCATCCCGCGGCTGGCCAAGCGACGTCCTGACACACGCCTCGCCGGCGGACAAGGGGCACGATCAACAAGGAGGCAGCGGCAAGATGATCACCAAGGTCGGTTTCCTGCTCGCGGGGGTACTCGTGGGCGTCCTCGTCGTCAGCCCGTGGGAGTCCGGTGCAGCCGCGTCCACGGGGCCGGCGACGATCCGGATCACGAACAAGGAGGTCAGCGTCGCCCGCGTCGACGTCGGGCGCCGCAGCAAGTCCCCCGGGGACTTGGAGATCATCCGGCAGCAGTTGTTCGACCGGCAGCAGAATCGAATCGGTCGAGCGGAGCTCGTCTGCACGTTCGTCGACAGCCGGCGCGCCCGCATCTGCCGGGGCACGTACTTCCTGCCGAGAGGGAAGCTCGTCGTCGACGGCTCGCTGTCCTTCCGGCAGTTCTACGACCTCGCAGTCGTCGGCGGCACCGGCCTCTACGACAACGCGCGCGGCTCGGTCACGGTCACGCGCATGGGCAGGCGGCCTGTCCGCGACCTCGTCGTCTTCAGGCTCGTGGGCTAGGCGCCGGCCGCCGCTCAACTTTTCTCGTTCCGGTAGTGCGTAAGCAGCGGCTCGTCATCGAGCTCGGCGCTCGGGTTGACGAATGCAGGGCGCCGGGTCGGCAACGACTCGGAGGCCCAGCGAGCCCGCGTCAGCCTCCTTCGCCCCGTTCCGGCTGGGCGAACGATCTGGAAAAGGGCCGCTTCGCGGCCCAGAGCCAGCTCGCATCAGGATTCCTCGAGGAACTCGCGGACGAGCTCGATCGCGTCGGGGCGGTCGCGGAAGACACCGTGCCCGGTGTCGGGATAGCGCTCGAAACGGGCGAGCTCCGCCGGCAGCGCGGCAACGAGCTCCTCGGCGCCCGCGATCGTCGTCGACGGGTCGTCCTCACCGGCGAGCACGAGGGTCGGGCAGGTCACCAGCGCCGCCTCCTCGCGGAGGTCGAAGCGCTGGCTGCTCTCGCGCTCCCACGCCATGATCAGCTCGACGTTCATCTGGATCCGCGCGACCACGTCGGGCGACGGCGGCCGACGGGTGTAGAGCGGGACACAGACCCGCAGGAACTCGGCGAACGTCGCCTGCGAGGGGTCAGCGAAGAAGCGCGCTGCGATGTCGCCGGCCTCCGGTCCGCCGAGCCGGTCGAGCACGGAGATCGCGCGCGCCTGCACGTAGCGGGCGACCGTGCTGACAAGGACGAGCCGGCCGACCGCGTCCGGATGCCGCGCGGCCAGCAGCAGCGCGACCGAGCCGCCGAACGCCGTCCCGAGCACCACCGGCCGCTCGATCTCCAGCACCTCCAAGAACTCGCGCACGTCCTCCACCCAGGTGTCGAAGTTCCAGTGCTCGGCCTCGCTCCAGTCGCTCCGCCCCGAGCCGCGCAGGTCGAGGTAGACGACCTGCGCGCTCTCGGCGAGAGCCGGACCGACGTGATCCTTGTAGACGGTGTGATCGATCCCAGGGCCGGTGTGCAGGAGCAGGACCGTCGGACGTTCGCGCATCCACGGGCCGTCGAGCGCGAGCTTCGCGCCGTCCAGGTCGAAGAAGAGCTCGGTGCCTCGGACCGAGACTCTCACGAAACCGCCTCACCGGCCTGGAGCGCGTCGAGGAAGAGCCGGAGCTCCTCTCCGGCTTGCGGAGCGTCGCGGACGACCGAGTGGCGGGCACCGGGGAAGCTGCGGAAGCGCGTTCCCTCGGGCAGGCCGTCGACGACCTCCTGCACCGACTCGAGCGGCGCCCAGGCGTCGTCCTCTCCCGCAAGCACGAGCGCCGGAGCCCGAATGGCCGCGAGCTCGTCGCGCAGGTCGAGCTCGCGCGACTCTCCGCGCATCCAGCCGATCAGCACTTCCGGACGCCAGTCGGCCCGCACGATCACGTCGCTTGTCAGCTCGTAGCCGGTCAGGAGCGGGAAGCAGACACGTAGGAAGTCGCCGAAGGCCTGCTCGTCCATGCTCGCGGTAGAAGCGCACGGCTGCGTCGCGGGCGTCCGCCCCGCCGAGCCGCTCGAACACCGCGATCGACCGCTCCGGAACGACGCGCGCCACCGGTGCCGTGAGCACGAGCCCACGCGGATGGTCGGGATGGCGCGACGCATAGTGCAGAGCGACGACGGCGCCGAAACCGAGCCCGAGCACGACCGGCCGTTCGATCCCGAGCGCGTCGCAGAACTCCCGCACGTCGTCGGCCCACCGGTCGAGCCGCAGGTCCTCAGGGCGCCCGAGGTCACTCCGGCCGCCGCCGCGCTGGTCGAGATACACGACCTGGCACCCCGCCGCGAGCCACGGGCCGAGCTGAACCTTGAAGACGCCGTGGTCGAAGCCCGGGCCTGGATGCAGCAGCAGCACGGTCGGCCGCTCTCGCATCCAGGGGCCGTCCGGAACCAGCTTCGCGCCGTCGGCGTCGAAGAAGAGGCGAATGTCGCCGACACCGATCCGCATTGGATCTAGATTAGTAGCGCTACACTGGCGCTGCCCGGTATCCGGTCCCCGGAACTGGAGCCAACCATGATCGAGACAGTCCACGTCGTCGGCGCAGGGCGCGTCGGCTCCGCGCTGGCCGCGCGGCTCGCCGAGCGCGGCGTCAGCGTCGACGAACAGGGCGCGCAACTCGTCCTCCTCTGCGTGCCCGACCGCGCGATCGCCGAGGCCGCGAAGGCCGTGACGCGGGGACCCTGGGTCGCCCACGTGAGCGGCGCCACACCGCTCGCGGCTCTCGCGCCGCACACGCGGCGCTTCGGCGTGCATCCGCTGCAGACGTTCACTCGCGCGCGCGGCCCGGAGCAGCTCGACGGCGCCTTCGCGGCGGTCACCGCCGAGAGCGACGAAGCGCGCGAGCTGGGCTTCGAGCTCGCGCGGCTGCTCGGACTGAAGCCGTTCTCGCTTGTCGAGGAGCAGCGCGACGCCTACCACGCAGGCGCTGCGATCGCCTCGAACTACCTCGTCACGCTGCGCCGCGCCGCGGGCTCGCTGCTCGAGGCCGCGGGGGCGCCGCCGGAGGCGCTCGACCCGCTGATGCGGGGCACGATCGAGAACGGCTTCGAGCTGACCGGCCCGATCGCGCGCGGCGACTGGGCGACGGTGGACGCGCACCGCGCCGCGATCCGGCGGGAGCGACCCGGCCTCGAGCCGATGTACGCCGCTCTCGCCGAAGCCACGAAGGAGCTCGCGTGAAGGTCGCCCGGACGCGCACCGAGCTGCGCGACGCGCTCATTCCGTCCCGTCGGGGTGCTGTCAACGTCGGGCTCGTGCCGACGATGGGCGCCTACCACGAGGGCCATCTCTCCCTGTTCCGCGCCGCGCGCGCGGAGTGCGACACGGTCGTCGCGAGCCTGTTCGTCAACCCCGCGCAGTTCGCCGACGGCACCGACCTGTCGCGTTACCCGCGCGACGAGGAGCGGGACACGAGCCTGGCCCGTGAGGCTGGTGTCGACCTGCTCTTCGCGCCGACCGTGGAGGAGATCTATCCGCCCGGATTCCAGACCTGGGTCGAGGTCGGCGAGCTCGGCAGGCGGCTCGAGGGCCAGCACCGGCCGGGTCACTTTCGGGGCGTCGCCACCATCTGCCTGAAGCTCTTCAACCTCGTGCGGCCGCAGCTCGCGTACTTCGGCCAGAAGGACGCGCAGCAGGTCGCCGTGCTGCGGCGGATGATCAGCGACCTCGAGCTGGAGCTTTCGCTGCGCGTGCTGCCCACGGTGCGCGACGCCGACGGGCTCGCGCTCTCCTCGCGGAACGCACTGCTCTCGCCCGCCGAGCGCGAGCGCGCGCTCGCGCTGCCGCACGCGCTTGCGACGCGCGATCCCGCGGCCGCCCGCGCCGCGCTCGACGGCCTCGAAGTCGACTACGTCGAGATCGTCGATCTCGACCCACCCGTGCTCGCCGCCGCCGTGCGCGTCGGCCCCACCCGCCTGATCGACAACGTCGTCCTCGAGGAGGAACCACGATGACCACCCGACCACGCCAGCCCGCACCGGGTACGCCCGCGCCGGGGAAGCTGCCGCTCACCGAGCTCGCCGAGCTGAAGGCGCGCCGACAGCCGATCGCGATGATCACCGCCTACGACGCGCCCTCGGGTCGCCTCGCCGACGCCGCCGGCGCCGACGTGATCCTGGTCGGCGACTCGGCCGCGATGACCGTGCTCGGGCACGACTCGACCGTGCCCGCCACGATGGACGAGATGATCGTGCTCACGCGCGCCGTCAACCGCGGCGCACGGCGGCCGCTCGTCGTCGCGGACATGCCGTTCGGCTCCTTCCAGGTCTCCGACGAGTCGGCGCTCGAGAACGCGATCCGCTTCCTCAAGGAGGCGGGTGCGGACGCCGTGAAGGTCGAGGGCGCCGGGGCGACTTTGTCCCGCGTCCATGCGCTCGTCGGCGCCGGCGTCCCGACGATGGGCCACATCGGGCTGACCCCGCAGTCGGCGACGATGCTCGGCGGCTTCAAGGCGCAGGGCAGGACCGCGGAGAAGGCGCAGCGGCTCTACGACGACGCGCTGGCACTGCAGGCCGCCGGGGTCTTCGCGCTCGTGCTCGAGGCCGTGCCCGCACCCGTGGCAGCGCGGATCACGGAGGCTCTCGCGATTCCGACGATCGGGATCGGCGCGGGTGTCGACTGCGACGGCCAGGTGCTCGTCTGGCACGACCTGCTCGGGCTCTACCAGGGCGGTTCTCCACGCTTCGTGAAGCAGTACGCCGACCTGGCGACCGAGATCGAGCGGGCAGTCTCGACCTACGTCGCCGAGGTCCGCGAGCGCCGGTTTCCCGAGGAGCAGCACACCTATTCGATGCCCGACGAGGAGCTGGCGGTCTTCGAGGAAGGCCTAGAGCACCGACGGCAGGTACGCGAACGCAGCTAGGAAGAGCCCGACCAGGCCGAGCGCGCCCAGCGAGCGCCACCAGCTCCAGCCGTGCACCGCGCGCACGCCGACGAGCAGGAGCGCAGCCGCCCAGAGCGCGAACCCCAGCTCCAGGACGTCGAACACCGTTCCGGCGGTACCCTCGTCGGAGCCGCCTCGCCTGAAGAGGTCGGTGCCGAAGGCGGCCAGCTCCACCGGCCAGAGGACGAGGAGCGAGAGCGCCAGCGGAGCCACCGCGAACGCCAGCAGGTGGCGCGCGCGCCTGTAGTCACCGAGCCCGCCGAGGCCGCGGGCTCCGAGATAGAGCGCGCCGCCGATCAACCAGTAGCCGGCGAAGGCGTAGAGCCCGCCGGCGACGAACGCCCAGACAGCGGCAAGGAGCGAGTCGTACTCGGGATTGTCGAAGAGGGTACCGGCCGTGCGCGTGCCGAGAACGGCGGCGATCCCGGCGAGGTAGGCGAGGGCGAGCACCGGCTCCTGCCGCGCGTCGACCTCCTCCTGCGAGTCGTCCCGCATGGCGACGAACACGGCGCGTGGGCCGAGCAGGACCCCGGGAACGCGTAACCACCACTCGCGCTCCGGGCTCATGGCCCGAGCGTAGTGGCTAGCGCGGAACCGACGGGATGCGGACCGGCTCGTTCGCGCTCGTCAGGCGGTAGTTCAGCGTCAGCTCGACCGGCTCGCCGGCGGCGTCGATCGAGAGTGTCACGAGCGCCGAGTCGAGCAGGTGCGTGCGCTCGTCGATCGTCAGCACCGCCTCGATGTCGCCGAGTCCGGAGCCGAGCTCCTTCAGGTCGAGGCCCGACGGGTTGAGGTCGCCGAGGCCGCCGAGTTTGGACATGGCCCCGAGCAGGCCGACCGTGTCGATTGCGCCGGCGACGACCGAGACCGGCCGCCCCTCGACGAGCTGGCCCTCGGTCACACGAACGTCCTCGACGTGCCGCGCGAGCTCGGCGAATGCCGCCGGGCCCAGCGACGCGGAACCGAAGTCCGGCCCTGCGGCCGCCGGCAGCTTCTGCCAGCGCCCGTCCAGCTGCATCCAGATCTGCTCGCCGCGGACGACGACCTGCATGTCGAGATTCGCCCCGGGGAGGCCGCTCGAGCGCATCGACATGTAGCCCCGCTCCTTCGAGCCGGCGCCCTCGAAGCGCAGCTCGACCCGCTGGCCGGCGAGCGCGAACGACAGGCCGCCCTCGAACGCGGACGAGGTCAGCTGCGCCTGAGCCGCGTCGGCGGCGAGCAGCAGCTCCTGCGCGCGCTTCCCTTCGGCCGAGCTGCAACCGGCGAGCACGAGCGCAGCCGGGAGCGCGATCGCGAGCAGCAGGGCACGCCGAAGCCTCATGCCGCCCGCATCGACGGCGCCGCGCCCGCACGAAACACTCAACCGAGGGAGCCGGCGGCGGCGATCTCCGGTGTCAGACTCGTCTCTGACACGGTGCCAGACTCGTCTCTGACACCGCAACCGTGGTTGACGGAAAGTCGGCGGCTGCAGGCGAGTATCGTCACGTCGTGGCAGCGGACGCAGAGCTGACGGCGCAAGTTCACGCGGCGATGCCGTTCGCGGGCGCGCTCGGGCTCGAGCTTCTGGCCGCGACTCCTGAGGAGGTGCAAGCGCGAATGCCTTGGGAAGAGCGGCTCTGCACGGCAGGGGCGATCCTGCACGGAGGTGCGCTGATGAGCCTCGCCGACGCGTCGGGGGCGTACTGCGCCTTCCTCAACCTGCCGGAGGGCGCGGGCGGCACGGCGACGATCGAGTCGAAGACGAACTTCTTCCGGGCGGTCCGCGAGGGCCACGTCGTCGCGGTCTCCCGCCCACTCCACGTCGGCCGCACGACGATCGTGATCGAAACCGACCTCCGAGACGACGCCGGCAAGCACGTCGCCCGCGTCACGCAGACGCAGGCCGTCCTGTGACGCTGCACCGGCTGCCCGCGCTGCTCGCGCTGCTCGCCGTCCTGGTTGTGAGCGCCTGCGCCGGCGACGACGACTCGGTCTCGCAGACCGTCACCGTCACGACTGCGAGCACGGTCACGGTCACCGCGACGACGACGGAAACGACCACGCAGACGACAACCGCGCAGCCGGGCGACTGGAATGGCCTGGAGGAGCCGCTCCCGGCCAACGGAGAGCTGCCGGTGGACGCGTTCAACGCGTACGCCGAAAGCGTCGACGAGCCCTGGGAGCACGACGTGGCCGCGACCACGAACGAGTTCGTCGGGCGGGACCGGATCGACGTGCCTTCGGTTTCCTTCCAGGCCACGAGCGGCGGCGAGGGCGAGGCCCGACGAACGCGTCGCTCCTGCTCAGCGGGTTGCTCGACGACTCGGTTCGGGCGCGGCGATACGACCTGACGCTCAGTCGGCGGCAGGACGGCACGTGGCAGATCGACTCGGCATCTTGGGCTCAGAGCTGCCAGCAGGGACGCGGCCACCAGGCGTTCACGCCCGCGCCCTGTCTCTGAGCGCCGCGCCGCGCTCAGAGCGCGGCGTAGAGGGCGACCTGCACGCCGTCGGGATCGGCGAGCTCCGCGTAGCGCTGTCCCCAGAACGCGTCCCACGGCTCCTTCACGGCGTCGAATCCGGCGGAGACGACACGCGCGTACACCTCGTCGACCTCGGCAGGGCTGTCGCATTCGAACGCGAGCCCGAGCTGGTTGCCCGTGGCGCGCGTCCAGTCCGGACGGAAGCTGAGCACGACGTCCTCGGTGTCGAGCATCAGGCGAACGCCGTTCGGCATGGATGCCTCCACGTGCCCCTCGTCGGGCGTCTCGGGAAACGGGAGCCCGAGCACGCGGTAGAACCGGATCGACCGCGCCAGGTCCGACGCGACGATCCCGAGCGCGTTCAGCTGCGGCATCGGAGGGATCTTACGCCCTAGGCGGCAACGGACTCGCGCTGTGCGAGCACCCCGCGCAGGAACTGCCCCGTGAACGACGCCTCGATCTCGGCGACCTCCTCGGGCGTTCCTGCTGCGATCAGCTCGCCGCCGGCTTCGCCGCCCTCGGGGCCGAGGTCGATCACCCAGTCGGCCTGCTTGATCACGTCCAGGTTGTGCTCGATCACGAGCACGGTGTTGCCCGCGTCGACGAGCCGCTGCAATACCTCCAGCAGCTTCTCGATGTCGGCGAAGTGGAGACCCGTGGTCGGCTCGTCGAGGATGTAGAGCGTCCTCCCGGTCGCGACCTTGCAGAGCTCGGCGGCGAGCTTCACGCGCTGGGCCTCGCCGCCGGAGAGCGTCGTCGCCGGCTGGCCGAGCTTGATGTAGTCGAGACCGACGTCGTGCAGCGTCTGCAGCCGGCGGCGCAGCTTCGGGATCTTGGCGAAGAAGGTCAGCGCCTCCTCGACGGACATCTCGAGCACGTCCGCGATCGACTTGCCCTTGAAGCGCACCTCGAGTGTCTCCTTGTTGTACCGGTGCCCGTGGCACGTCTCGCACGGCACGTAGACGTCCGGCAGAAAGTGCATCTCGATCTTGATCGTGCCGTCGCCCTTGCACGTCTCGCAACGGCCGCCGCGGACGTTGAAGGAGAAGCGGCCGGGCTTGTAGCCGCGCACCTTTGCCTCGGGGGTGAGCGAGTAGAGCTCCCGGATGTGGGTGAAGAGATCGATGTACGTCGCCGGGTTCGAGCGCGGCGTACGCCCGATCGGCTTCTGGTCGATGTCGATCACCTTGTCGAAGACGTCGATCCCCTCGACCTCGTCGTGCGCGCCGGGCTTCACGCGCATCCGGTTCAGCCGGTTCGCCGCCGCCTTGTAGACGATCTCGTTCACGAGCGTGGACTTTCCGGAGCCCGAGACACCGGTGACGCAGACGAATCTCGCCACCGGGAACTCGACGTCGATGCCCTTCAGGTTGTGCATCGCCGCCCCGCGCACGGTGAAGTGCTCCGCCGCCTCCTCGCGGCGCGGCGGGATCGCGATCCTGCGGGCGCCGGAGAGGAACTGGCCCGTGACCGACTCCTTGTTCCGCATCACGTCCTTCGCCTTGCCCTCGGCGACGACGTAGCCGCCGTGCTCGCCCGCGCCCGGACCCATGTCGACGAGCCAGTCCGCGGTACGCATCATCTGCTCGTCGTGCTCCACGACGAGGACGGTGTTGCCGAGGGCCTTCAGCCGCTGGAGCGTGCCGATCAGCTTGTCGTTGTCGCGCTGGTGCAGGCCGATCGACGGCTCGTCGAGGATGTAGAGGACGCCCACGAGCTGCGAGCCGATCTGGGTCGCGAGCCGCAGCCGCTGCGCCTCGCCTCCCGAGAGCGTCTTCGCGGCGCGGTCGAGCTGCAGGTACCCGACGCCGACGTTGTCCAGAAACGTCAGCCGCTCGCGGATCTCCTTCACGATCCGGTGGCCGATCAGCTCCTCCGTCGCAGTCAGGCCGAGCTCGTCGAGGAAGCTGAGCGCGCGCGTCACCGACATCTTCGTGAAGGCGTGGATCGACTCGCCGCCGACGGTGACCGCGAGCACCTCCGGCTTCAGGCGCGCGCCGCCGCAGGTCGGGCAGGGCCGGAAGCTCATGTACTCCTCGATCCGCTCGCGCTGCGGCGCCGAGTCCGTCTCCTTGTAACGCCGCTGCAGCGACTCGACGATGCCCTCGAAGGCCATCGTGTACGAGCGCTTCCGCCCCATCCGGTTGCGGTACTGGACATAGAGCCGGTCGCCGTTCGTGCCGTGCAGGAACAGGTTCTGCTGCTCCTCGGTGAGCTCGCGCCACGGCGTCTCGAGGTCGATCTCGTAGCGGTCGGCGATCGCCTGGATGACCGACTCGTAGAAGCCGCCGTTGGCCACCGTCCAGGGGACGAGCGCGCCCTCGCCGATCGAGACGGACGTATCCGGGACGACGAGGTCGGGGTCGATCTCGAGCTGGGCCCCGAGCCCGGTGCAGCGCGGGCAGGCGCCGTGCGGCGAGTTGAAGGAGAAGATCCGCGGCTGGAGCTCGGGCAGCGAGACGCCGTGCTCGGGGCACGCGAACTTCTCGCTGAACAGCATCGACTCCCCGTCGATCACGTCCACTGCCACGAGGCCGTCCGCGAGCGCCGCCGCCGTCTCGACCGACTGGGTCAGCCGCTGGCGCAGGTCGGGCTTCAGCACGAGCCGGTCGACCACGACCTCCAGCGTGTGCTTGAACTTCTTGTCGAGGACGATCTCCTCCTCGAGCAGCCGCGTCTCGCCGTCCACCTTCACGCGCGTGAAGCCGTCCGCGCGCAGCTCCTCGAGCACGTCGCGGAACTCGCCCTTGCGGTCGCGCACGACGGGCGCGTTGACCGTGAACTTCGTCCCCTCCGGCAGCGCGAGGATCTGCTCGACGATCTGGTCGAGGCTCTGCCCCGCGATCGGCCGGCCGCAGACCGGGCAGTGCGGGCGGCCGACGCGCGCGTAGAACAGGCGCAGATAGTCGTAGATCTCCGTGACCGTGCCGACGGTCGAGCGCGGGTTGCGGGAGGTCGTCTTCTGGTCGATCGAGATCGCCGGCGAGAGCCCGTCGATCGAGTCGACGTCGGGCTTCTCCATCATCTGCAGGAACTGGCGCGCGTATGCGGAGAGGCTCTCGACGTAGCGCCGCTGACCCTCGGCGTAGATCGTGTCGAAGGCGAGCGAGGACTTGCCCGAACCGGAGAGGCCCGTGATGCAGACGAGCGCGTTCCGCGGCAGGCGGACGTCGATGTCCTTCAGGTTGTGCTCGCGCGCCCCGTGGACGACCAGCTCGTCGGCAGCCATAACCGGATCATTCTAGCGCCCGAACAGGTGTTCGTATAGGGGTCTGGCAAGAGTCGGGCGTTACCGGCCGCCCCGCGACGGGAACGATGCGCTCGTGACCGACTACGCGAAGCGCGCCGCCGTCACGACTCTCGTCGTCGGCGGGGTCGTCGTCCTCGCGCTCGCGCTCTGGAAGATCCGGCTCCTGGTCGCGCTGCTCTTCTTCGCCTTCATCATCGCGGCCGCGATGCGGCCCGGCGTCGAGGCGCTGCGCAGCAGGCGCATCCCGCGCGGCGTCGGGATCGGGCTTCACTACCTCGTGTTCTTCGCCTTCGTCACCGCGCTGCTTTGGCTCGTCGTGCCGCGCGCCACCGACCAGGTCTCGCGGGCGGTCGAGTCGCTGCCGAGCTCCCCGGAGGAGCTCGAAGCCCAGGCCAGTCAGTCGACCGGAATGCGCCGTCAGGTACTCGAGGGCGTCCAGGAACGGCTCGCGGAGCTGCCGTCGGCGAACGAGCTCGTCGACCCGGCACTCGAGCTCGGGCTGATCGGCTTCGAGATCGCGATCGGCATCTTCTTCGTGCTGGCGAGCGCCGCGTACTGGATCTTCGAACGTGAGAAGGCGGTCGAGCTCGTCACGTCGCTGATCCCGCGGCCGCACAGGAAGAAGGTGCGCGACACGTGGGACCTGATCGACCTGAAGCTCGGCGCGTATGTCCGCGGGCAGGCGCTCCTGATCGTCGTTGTCGGCACCGTGCTCTCGCTCGCCTTCTGGGCGATCGGGCTGCCCTACTGGCTGCTGATCGGCGTCTTCGCCGGGATCGTGGAGATCGTGCCCGTGATCGGCCCACTCGTCGCCGGAGCGGTCGCGGTTGGGGTCGGGCTGACCGTCTCCTGGCAACTGGGGCTGGCGGCCGGGCTGATCGTGCTGGTCGTGCGGCTGCTGGAGGACTACATCGTGATCCCGCGGGTGCTCGGCGACGCCGTCGGGCTTTCGCCGCTGCTCGTGCTCTTCTCGATCACGAGCACCGCGCTCCTGTTCGGCGAGTTCGCGGTCCTGCTCGCGATCCCGCTGGCGGCGGTCCTGGCCACGCTCGTCGACGTGACCGTGCGCGGCAAGGACCCGGCCGCCGAAGACGTGCCGGCGGTGATCTTCTCCGCCCGGGACTCGGAGACGGCGTAGCGTGAGACGCCTCCTCGCCGCCGTCGCCGTGACGACGTTCGTCGTGGCCGCGTCCGGGTCGGCCGCCCCTCCAGCTCCGCGCATCTTCTTCGCCGCGGTCGTCTCGAGTGCCCAGTACGAGAACGAGCCACCGACGGCCCGGTATACCGCAGATCTGTTCAGCATCGCCTCGAACGGGAGCCTCCGCCGGCGGCTGACCCGCACGGCTGTGTGGGAGGACGATCCGACGTGGTCGCCCGATCGCCGGCGGCTTGCGTTCATCCGGGGCACGCCGGTCTGCCACGCCGCGACGTGCGACGGCTCGAACGACACGTCCGTGTGGACCGCCTTCGCGAGCGGTGCGCCGGCACGGCGTCTCACCCGACCGCCCGACGGCTACGCCGACTCGGCGCCGGCGTGGTCGCCGGACGGCCGCTCCGTCGCGTTCATCCGGCACTTCCCGACCGACGACGGCTCCGAGGACGGCGTCTACCTCGTCGACGCCGCCGGCCGTGGCCTGCGGAGGCTCACGGAGCGCCGCGCGCAGACGGCGCAGATCGCCTGGTCGCCGGACGGCACCACGATCGCGGTCGGCCTCGCCCTCGTCGACGTCCGCACAGGCGCATCCGCACCGGTGAGCGTCGCGGGCGGCCCGCCATTCGTCGACGCGGTGGCCTGGTCGCCGGACGGGAGGCTCCTCGCCTTCGCGAACGAGAACGGCGTCCACGCCGTCCCCGCGGACGGGGGCCGGGCGCGACGTCTGGCGGCGGCGCGCTTCGTCCGCGGGATCGCGTGGTCACCCGACGGGCGCCGGCTCGTCTTCGCCGGCCGGCGGATGCCGTTGCGCCAGCGTCCGGGGGAGCGGATCGCGACCTCGACGGATCTCTACGTCGTCGGAGCCGACGGCCGCGGGCTCCGACGCCTGACGGCGACGCCCGGCCCGGAGTTCTCGCCGAGCTGGGGCTAGGAGGGTTTGGCGAACAGTCTGTGCCGTCAGGCGAAGAGCGGCATTCCGCCAAACCCTCCTAGGCCGCCTCCGCGACCCAGCGCATCGGATCGCCGGCACCGAGGTCGCTGACGCCGGCGTCGATCAGGGCGCCGCAGACCAGCGTGCGCCGGTGCGCGGCGAAGGTCAGGACGTGGGCGATCATCCCGCCGTAGGTGAAGATCTCCGGCGGATCGCAGATCGCGTCGACGAAGGTCTCGTCCAGCCGTCCCTCGTCGACGATCGCGCGAACCTGCGCGACAAAGGCGGGGCCTACCTGTGTCAGCCTGGCCCGCATGCCGGCGACACTCTCGCCTCGCTCGACGTCGAAATCGTAGGGCCGGTCGTGCGTGGCCGCGTCCCACATCGCGAGCTGCCCGACGAGGCGCGAGAGCAGCGAGCGCAACGTCGGCTCGTCGTCGATGCCCTCGACGGAGATCTCGACGGGCGCGTCGAGAACGTCGTCGGCCAGTCCGTCCGCCCGGTCGATCATCTCGCCGACGAGCCAGACGTGATGCTCGACCATCTTGATGAGCAGGTCCATGGCGGTCACCTTTCTGTGCGCGGGAGCACGCAGGCCCCCCGGTGGGTTGAAGTGCACCTTGCTCGGCGCCTCGATCCGGAAGCTCGTCGGATGCTGCCGCCACCGCGACGGCGCCTGCCCGTAGGCGCGCCCGAAGGCGCGCGTGAACGCCTCGTGCGAGGAGTAGCCCGCGTCGAGGGCGACCCGCAGCAGGTCGTCGTCGGTCGTGATCAGCCGGTAGGCCGCCCGCTCGAGCAGAACGCGACGCCGCAGCGTCGCCGGGGGCTCACCGGCGGTGGCGGAGACGAGCCGGTCGAAATGGAACCGAGAGAGGTGCAGGCGCGACGCCAGCTCCTCGCCGGAGGCCTCGTGGTCGTCCAAGGTGTCCGCGAGGACGTCCACGAAGCGGGCGAAGGTGTCGGTCGTGGTGCGCATGCGCCGATCCTGTCAACGCGGCATTCGCCCGGCTTGATCGCCTTTGCTCAGGTGCGGATCGAACGGTAGTGAGCTTAGGCCTTGCGCCACTTTCCGAAGATCAGCCCGCCGAGGGTGAAGCCGAGGCCGAACGTGCCGACCGAGAAGGCGCCGAGTGCCAGCGCCTTGCGACCAACCGACAGCCGCTGCCAGCGACCGAGCGCCTCCTGCTCCTCGGTCGTCAGCGACTCGCCGCGACGCTGCTTGCGCAGCGCCCCGCCCGCGCGCAATCCGAGGTAGAGGTCGTCGAAGATCTCCGGCGTATCGGTGGGCGTGTCGTCCGCCATGGTTCGAGTGTAGTACCCAGACCGGTGGTTCTGATGCCCCGTGCGGGTAGGACGGCTTAGGCTCCCGACATCGTGACGACGCGTCTCCTCCACGTCTCCGACCTGCATTTCGGCCGGAACGACAAGACGGAGTCGATCGAAGCGCTCGCGCGGCTGATCGACGAGGTCCGCCCCGAGCTCGTGCTTGCGAGCGGTGACCTCACGCATCGCGGACTGCGGACGCAGCACGACAAGGTGGCGGCGTTCCTGCGTGGGCTCGGCCTGCCCGTGCTCTCGATCCCCGGGAACCACGACATCCCCTACACGTTCCCGAAGCGGTTCACCCAGCCGTGGGCGGAGTTCGAGCGGCTCTGGGAGACGACCGAGCCCGTCTACCGCTCGCCGCAGATCGTCGCGGTCGGCCTGAACTCGGTCCGGCCGTGGCGGCACCAGTCGGGCCGGCTCCGGGAGCATCAGATCGAGCGCGCCGCCGAGGCGTTCCGCGACGCGCCCGAGGGCGCGCTGCGCGTCGTCGCTCTCCATCACCATCTGCTCGGAGCCCCCTGGCGCTCGCGCAAGAAGCCTGTTGCCAAGCGAAACGTCGTGCTGGCCGGTCTCGTGGATGCGGGCGCGGAGTTGATCCTCGCCGGCCACATCCACCAGAGCACGATCGCCGAGCGTCGCGAGTTCGAGATCTCGACGGCGGGCGGCGAGCGGGCGGTGGTCGTCTCGATCGCCCCCGGGTTCGGACAACCGCGGCCGAACCGGCGCGGCGAAGCGCGCGGGCTCCACGTGTACGAGGTCGCGGACGAGGGCCTGCGGGCGCTCACCTACATCTGGCGGGACGACGGCTGGGGGCTCACGGCCGTGCGCACGTTCCCGCGCGGCCATGAGCCGCTGGCCTTCGAATCGCGCTAGAGACTGGCGAGTGGGCTGATGGGCCGCGCAGCGGCCCCTTTAGGGGTCTTAGCGCGGATGGGCATCCGCTTCCGCGGATGCCCATCCTGCGCAAGCTAGGTGGTAACGCGGCGGTCGCTGCCGGGCAGAATCTTCTGCACGACGGTGACGAGCACCGCGGCGACGATCACGGCCAAGATGAAGCCGAAGATGCCGCCGACGAGCAAGCCGACGAGCAGCATCGCGCCGATACCGATTGCGATCGTGACGAGCCAGCCCATCGGATCGGGCCCGGGATTGATGAGGCGTCCCAGTGCGCCGACGATGATGCCGCCGATGATGAGTCCGATGATTTCACCCATGCGCAGCACTCTGTCCAGAACGCCGCGTCCGCAAACTGTCCCGCTAGAGTCCAAGCAACCACCGCGAGCACGAGGAGACTCATGGAGCAGCGCTTTGCCGACCTGAAGACACGCCTGGCCGAGATCCACGACCTGCGCCGCGCGCAGGAGGTGCTGTTCTGGGACCAGACGGTGATGATGCCGCCCGGCGGCGGCCCCGTCCGGAGCGCGCAGCTGACGACGCTCGACCGGGTCGCCCACGAGAAGTTCATCTCCGACGAGGTCGGACAGCTGCTCGAGGGGCTCCGAGGCTACGAGGACAGCCTCGAATACGACTCCGACGAGGCGTCGCTCGTCCGGACGACGCGGCGCGACTGGGAGAAGGCGCGCCGCGTGCCGTCTGAGCTCGCCGCCGAGATGGTCGGCGCAGCCGCGGAGGCGCACGACGTCTGGGCGAAGGCGCGCGAGGACTCCGACTTCGCGCTCTTCCTCCCCCACCTCGAGCGCGCGGTCGAGCTGAAGCGCCGCTACGTCGACTGCTTCGAGGGCTACGACGAGCCCTACGACGTCCTGCTCGACGACTACGAGCCGGGGATGAAGACCGCAGAGGTCAGGGCCGTCTTCGAGGAGCTGAAGACGGAGCTCGTGCCGTTGATCGCCGAGGTCGGCTCGACCGAGCCCGACGAGCCGTTCATGTCGGGCCCGTTCGACATCGACGCACAGCACCAGCTCTCGCTGCGGATCATCGAGCGCTTCGGCTACGACCCGCAGTACTTCCGGCTCGATCTGACCGTGCACCCGTTCGCCGCCAGCTCGGGCACGCAGGACATCCGCCTGACGACGCGCTACAAGGAGGACGACCTCACGTCGCTCTTCACGGCGATGCACGAGTGCGGCCACGGCGTCTACGAGCACGGCGTCTCGCCCACGCTCGAGCGGACACCGCTCTGCCACGGCGTCTCCTCGGCGCTGCACGAGTCCCAGAGCCGGATGTGGGAGAACATCGTGGGGCGCAGCCGGCCGTTCTGGAATCACTTCTACCCGCAACTGCAGGCCGCGTTCCCGGGCACGCTCGGCGATGTCGAGCAGGAGAGCTTCTATCGCGCGATCAACCGCGTGAAGCCCTCGTACATCCGGGTCGACGCCGACGAAGCGACCTACAACCTCCACATCATCCTCCGCTTCGAGCTCGAGCAGGAGATCTTCGCCGGCACGCTGGCGCCCAAGGATCTCCCGGAGGTCTGGAACACCCGCTTCGAGGAGTACCTCGGGATCCCCGTCCCCTCAGACAGCCTCGGCGTCCTCCAGGACGTGCACTGGTCGGGCGGCGGCTTCGGCTACTTCCCCACGTACTCGCTCGGCAACATCGTCTCGGTGCAGATCTGGGACAAGGTTCTGGCCGAGATCCCGGACCTGCACGAGCAGTTCGAGGCGGGCGAGTTCGAGGCCCTGCACGGATGGCTGCGCACGAACCTCTACTCCCTCGGACGCAAGTTCACACCGCAGGAGACGCTCGAGCGGGTGGTCGGGAGCGGGATCGACGCGAAGCCGTACGCGCGCTACCTGAAGGAGAAGCTGGGCACGCTGGCAGCAGCCTGACGCCGTTTCAGCCCGTGTTGCGCAGCGCGGCGGCGATTCCTGCGATCGACCGGAGCAGGGGGCGGCGGGCAGCCTCGTCTCCGGACCGATGGGCAGCGAGGAGCTCGACCTGGATCGCGTTCATCGGGTCGACGTACGGGTTGCGGCGGTGCACGGACTGCTGGATTTGCGGATGGCGGTCGAGCAGCTCGTCGGCCTCGACGATCGCGAGCACCGCTGCGACCGTGCGCTCGTGCTCAGCCGCGAGGGAGCCCCAGATCCGGTCGCGAGCCGGTGACCCGGGCACGAGCCTGAGGTAGCCGGCGGCGATCTCGAAGCTCGACTTCGCGAGCGTCATCTCGAGGTTCTCGACGAGCGCCCGGAAGAAGGGCCACTCCGCGTAGAGAGTCCGCAGCCACGCGAGGCGTTCGCCCTCGAGGCCGAACGCGGCGAGGCCTGTGCCACAGCCGTACCAGGCCGGGAGCAGGCAGCGGTTCTGCGTCCAGGCGAAGACCCACGGGATCGCGCGCAGCGCCTCGAGCGCACCGGCCGACCCCGCCTCCGGCCGCGCCACGGGCCGAGAGCCGATCTCCAGGAGCGCCAGCTCGCCGACGGGGGTGAACGACCGGAAGAACGGGACGAAGTCGGGGTCATCCCAGACGAGGGAGCGGTACGCACGGAACGCGGCCTCTGCGACCTCTTCGATCGTGTCGCGGGCACCGGCGTTCGGCGGCTCCGTCCCCGCCGCCTCCGGGAAGGCGGTCAGGAGCGTCGCGGCAAGCGCCGCCTCGAGGTTCCGCTCCGCGAGACCCGGGAGGCCGTACTTGAACGAAATCGTCTCGCCCTGCTCCGTCAGCTTCAGGCGCCCCTGCACGGCCCCCGCCGGCTGCGCCAGGACGGCCGCGTGCGTCGGCCCGCCGCCGCGCCCCGCGCTGCCGCCGCGGCCGTGGAAGACCGTCAGCTCGACCCCAAGCTCCGCCGCTACGGCCGCGAGCTCCTCCTGCGCGCGGTAGATCTCCCACTGCGCTGTCAGGTAGCCGCCGTCCTTGCCGGAATCGGAGTAGCCGACCATCACCTCGAGCCGCTCGCGCGGCCGCCGCGCCGCGAGCTCCTCGACGACGCCGCGCGCAGCCCGCAGGTCCGCGATCGTCTCGAAGAGCGGCACGCCGAGGACATCCAGGCCCTCGTCCGCCGCGAGACGCTCCGCGTCGAGAACGTCCTGGGCCGTCCCGGTCATCGAGACGATCAGCCGATCGAGCGCGACGCGACCGTGGCGGCGCTGGACGCGCGTGCCGGCGCGTAGCGTCTCCCTCAGCCGCTCGTCGGGCTCGCGGATCGCGCTCGAATGGACGCGCAGGTCGAGCTTCGCAACGTGGAAGCCGAAGAGCTCGACGCGCGCCCGCAGGTCGGCCAGGCGGCCGTCGGCGATCCGCATCCCGTCGTGCTCGCGGAGGCTGCGGTCGATCAGGTCGAGCTCGGAGAGCAGCTCGTTCGCCGAGAGGGCGCCCGGCTCGCCCAAGCGCTCCCAAAGCGATGTCAGCCGGCGCCGGTAGGGCTCGTCCTCGTTCTGTCCCGCCGGGACGCCGACGAGCCCCTCGCCGATCGCCGGATCGTGGTCGACGAGCGCCGACGACATCCCCCACGCCTGCGCAAGCTCGCGCACCTCGTCGCGGTAGAGCCGCTCCGCGAGGAGCCGCGCCTGGTCGAGCGCCGCCTCCACGGTCGCCGCGCCGGCGTTTGGGTTCCCGTCGAGGTCGCCGCCGATCCAGCTACCGAAGTGGAGCGGCGGTGGCGCGTCGGGAAGGCGCCGCCGGTAGGCACGGAGGAGCTCGGGCGCGGCACTCCAGAGGCTGCGCTCGAAGAACCAGAGCCCGTGCCGGATCTCGTCGTGGACGCGCGGCCGCCGCGAGCGAACCTCGTCGGTCTGCCAGAGCACTGTGATCTCCTCCGCGAGCTGCTCCTCCACTCGCGTCCGCTGCGAGGGCGGAAGCTGCGGATCGTCGAGCTCGCGCAGCAGGGTCGCGATGCGCTGGTGCGCCGCAAGGATCGTCCGGCGCGTCGCCTCCGTCGGGTGCGCGGTGAAGACGAGCTCGACGCTCACCCCCGCCGCGCGCGCCGCCAGCTCCTCGCCGGAGAGACCCGCGGCCTCGATCCGGGCAAACGCGTCGGCGAGCGACTCCCGCGCGACCCGGCCCTCGTGCTCGTAGGCGCGACGCCGGCGTAGGCGGTGATGCTGCTCCGCGATGTTCGCCAGCTGGAAGAAGACGCCGAACGCCCGCAATACCAGCGCCTGTCGCGGCAGGTCGAGGTCCGAGATCGTCTCGTCGAGCGCGCTCCGGTCCGAGACGCGCCGCGCCCAGCGCGAGAGCGCACGGATCCGCTCTTCGAGCTCCAGCAGCTCCTCGCCTTCCTGCTCGACGAGCACGCGCCCGAGCAGGTCGCCGAGCAGCCGGACGTTGGCCCGCAGCTCGGCGTCGGCTCTCACAGGCCCAGCCTAGAGAGCAGAGCGTGCTTCAGGAGGCTGCGCGGGCGTACCGCTCGGCCGACCGCGCGCGGGCGCGCTCGGCCTCGACCTCGCGGTTCCGCGGCGGTGCTTTCGTCACGAGCGAGGCGAGCAGCTTCGAGGAGGCGGCGGCGACCTCGTCGACGGCGCGCGTGAACGCCTCGCGGTTCGCCAGCGAGGGCGTATTCGTGCCGCTCAGCTTGCGCACGTACTGAAGCGCCGAGGCACGGATCTCCTCCTCGGTCGCGGGCGGGTCGAAGTTGTGGAGCACCTTGATGTTGCGGCACATTCGGGAGACCTCCTGGTCCGGTCAGGCAGCGCTGGTGCTGGCGAGTGCCATCAGCTCGCGCCGCAGATCCTTGATCTCGTCGCGCAGCTTCGCGGCGTACTCGAAGCGCAGCTCCTCGGCTGCGGCGAACATCTCTTCCTCGAGCGTGATCACGAGCTTGTCCAGCTCCTCGCGTGACATGCCCTCGACCTTGGGGCCGCCGCCGCGCCGGCGCTTGCCGGGGACGGTCGGGCTCTCGAGCGAGAGGAACTCGGCGATGTCGGAGACGCCCTTGATGATGTTCTCCGGCGTGATCCCGTGCTCCTCGTTGTAGGCGAGCTGCTTCGTCCGCCTGCGGTCGGTCTCGTCGAGGGCGCCCTTGATCGCCTCGGTCAGCTTGTCCGCGTAGAGGAGCACGCGGCCGTTCACGTTGCGCGCAGCTCGGCCGATCGTCTGGATCAGCGCCGTCTTGCCGCGCAGGAAGCCCTCCTTGTCGGCGTCGAGCACGGCGACGAGCGAGACCTCGGGCAGATCGAGGCCCTCGCGCAGCAGGTTGACGCCGACGAGCACGTCGTAGTCGCCGAGCCGCAACTCGCGGATGATCTGGATCCGCTCGAGCGTGTCCACCTCCGAGTGCAGGTAGCGCGTCTTCACGCCCGCCTCGAGCAGGTAGTCGGTCAGGTCTTCCGACATCTTCTTCGTCAGCGTCGTCACGAGCACGCGCTCACCCACGTCGGCGCGCTTGCGGATCTCGTTCAGCAGGTCGTCGATCTGATTCTTCGTCGCGCGCAGCTCCACCTCGGGGTCGACGATCCCGGTCGGCCGGATCAGCTGCTCGGAGACGACGCCCGAGTTGCGCAGCTCGTACGGGCCGGGCGTCGCCGAGACGAACACGAGCTGCGGCACCTTCCCGAGGAACTCGTCGAACCGCAACGGCCGGTTGTCGAGCGCCGACGGCAGCCGGAAGCCGTGATCGACGAGCGTCTGCTTGCGCGAGCGGTCGCCCTCGTACATGCCGCCGATCTGCGGAATCGTCTGGTGGGACTCGTCCACGAAGACGACGTAGTCGGAGGGGAAGTAGTCGAGCAGCGTGTGCGGCGCCGAGCCAGCCGGCCGGCCGTCGAGGATCCGCGAGTAGTTCTCGATCCCGTTGCAGAAGCCGAGCTCCCGCATCATCTCCAGGTCGTACTCGGTGCGCTGGCGGATTCGGTGCGCCTCGAGCATCCGCCCCTGGCTCTCGAAGAGCGACACCTGCTGCTCCAGCTCGTGCTTGATCTCGTCGTAGGCGCGGTCGATCGTCGGCTTGGAGGTGACGTACTGCGTGGCCGGGAAGACGGTGATCGTGTCGAGCTTCGCGTAGATCTCGCCGGTGAGCGGGTCGAAGTGCGTGATCTGCTCCACCTCGTCGCCGAACATCGAGACGCGGTAGGCGGTCTCCGAGTACGCCGGCTGGATCTCGATCACGTCGCCCTTGACCCGGAAGCGACCGCGGCCGAGCAGCGTGTCGTTGCGGACGTACTGGATGTCGATCAGCTTGCGCAGCATCACATCGCGGTCGGTCTCCTCGCCAACCGTCAGGAAGACGACCTTCTTCTCGTACTCCTCCGGCGAGCCCAGCCCGTAGATGCAGGAGACCGATGCCACGATCACCGTGTCGCGGCGCGTGAGCAGGTTCGACGTCGCCGCGTGGCGCAGCCGGTCGATGTCGTCGTTCCGGGAGCTGTCCTTCTCGATGTAGAGGTCGGCCTGGGGAACGTACGCCTCGGGCTGGTAGTAGTCGTAGTACGAGACGAAGTACTCGACCGCGTTCGCCGGGAAGAACTCGCGGAACTCGTTGCAGAGCTGCGCGGCGAGGGTCTTGTTGTGCGCGATCACGAGCGCGGGCCGCTGGATCTGCTCGATGATCCACGCCATCGTCGCGGTCTTCCCCGTGCCGGTCGCGCCCAGCAGTGTCTGGTAGCGCGAGCCGTCCTGGAGCGAGCGCGAGAGATCTGCAATCGCCGTCGGCTGGTCGCCGGTCGGCTCATACGCCGCCGATGTCTTGAGTTCCGCCATCCGGGTACAGGGTACCCCTCGTGTCCGCCCAGACCTCAGACCTGCCGTACGCGACCTACGCCACGCTCGTCGGCGTCTTCGGAGCCGGCCTGGCCGGCGTCGCGGGGCTGACCACGTTGCTCGGCAGGCGCCCCGAGCGTCTCTCGCCGCTCGACCTCGCGGTCCTCTCGGCGGCGACCTTCAAGGCCTCGCGGACGATCACGAGCGACGAGGTGACGAGCTTCATCCGCGATCCCTTCGTCCAGGGCGAGGCCCATGAAGGCAAGGAGGATCCCGTTCAGGACGGCGGCCCGCGCCAGGCGCTGGGTGAGCTCCTGACCTGCTCCCGCTGCATCGGCGCCTGGACGGCCGCGGGCCTCGTCTCCGCCCAGACGCTCGCGCCGCGCACGGCGCGGCTGCTGACGTGGTCGCTCGCAGCGTCGGCGGCGAACGACTTCCTCCAGGCGGGTTTCGCGGCCCTGACGGCGAAGTCGAACGAGCTCGAAGGACGTACCGGGGGCTAGCCGGTAGCGCGTCCGCCGCGGCCGAGATACTGCGCGCCATCCCTAACGCGCCGCATACAAACCCGCACTACAGTTCCGCCGGATGGACGACTCGCGCCTGCCCGAGTCACTGACCCGTCGGGCGGTGCTGCGACTTGCCGCGCTCGGCGCGCTCGCGAGCGGGCTCGTGCCCGACCTCGCGGTCGCGTCGAAGCGCCGCACGGTCGCCCTGCGGGCGCTCAGGGTGCGGAGCAAGGTGCCGTTCCGGGGCGACCGGCGGCTGTTCGCCACCATCAGCCCCGGTTCTCCCGATCGCCCCAGCGCAACGATCCGCTTCAGGCTCGACCGCCCAGCTCTCGTTCGGGTCGAAGCCGTCCGGACGCGCCAGGCGAAGCAGCCTCCGGTGTGGCGGGCGAGCGCCAAGCTTCCGGCAGGCCCACACCGGTTTCTCTGGAAGCCGCACCCGCGCACCGCGCCGGGCACGTATCTGATGCGGCTCACGGTGGAGGGCTCGGGCCGGCGCAAGGTCTACGGCGGCCGCCGTCCGGCCGCAATCGACTTCGCGCGCGCACCCGTCGTCCGGGTGCTCGGCATCGAGGCCGCGTTCCGCGCACGGAGCTACGCCCCGGGCCAGCTCGCGCGGATGCGCGTCTCCGCGGACGCCCAGGTGCTCGCGGTGCAGATCTTCCGCTCGGGGCCGGAGACCGCGAACACGGATCGTCCCGACGAGATGAAGGGCGTCGCGATGGCGCCGCCGAGGCGGATCAAGTGGGACAAGCTGCGGCACCGCACCGGAACGATCACCGTTCGCCTGGGCGACTGGCCGAGCGGCCTCTACTTCGCGCGCCTGATCGCCTCCGACGGACGGCGGGGCTACGCGCCGTTCATCGTCCGCCCGGGCACGTTCGGGGCCAACAGCCGCGTGGCGGTGGTGCTGCCGACCAACACCTGGCAGGCCTACAACTTCCGGGACTCCGACGGGGACGGCTGGGGCGACACGTGGTACGCGGGCGGCAACCCGCCCGTCGAGCTGAACCGCCCCTTCCTCAACCGCGGCGTGCCGCCGTTCTTCCGTCGCTACGACCTCGGCTTCCTGCGCTGGCTCCACGCGACGGGCAAGTCGCCCGACTTCCTGAGCGAGGAGGATCTCGGCCGCTTCGACAGCGATGCGCTGAGACGGATCTACGACCTCGTCATCTTCCCGGGGCATACCGAGTACGTCACCGACCACGCCTACACGATCATCGAGCGGTTCCGTGACCTGGGCGGGAACCTGATCTTCCTCTCCGCGAACAGCTTCTTCTGGAAGGTCTCGCGCCGGGGGAACCAGATCAGGCGCGTGGCGCTGTGGCGCAACCTCGGCCGGCCGGAGGTGCGTGTGCTCGGCTCGCAGTACCGGGCCAACGACGACGGCAAGCGCCAAGGGCTGTTCACGGTGAGCGGCGCCGAGGTCGCGCCCTGGTTCTTCAAGGGCACCGGGCTCACGAACGGCTCCACGATCGGCAACGAGATCGGCGGCTACGGGATCGAGATCGACGCCACGACGCCCGACTCGCCGCCCGCGACCCATGTCCTCGCGACGATCCCCGACCTGTTCGGAGTGGGTTTGACCGCACAGATGACGTACTACGAGCACGCCTCCGGCGCGCGCGTCTTCAACGCCGGCGTCCTCGACTTCGGGGGCTCGGTCTGGTTCTGCCCGCCCGTTCGCAAGCTGCTCGAGAACCTCTGGCAGCACATGAGCTAGGGCTAGCCGGCGCAAAGACCCCTGAAGGGCCCGCTTCGCGGGCCGGCGGCTCGCAACGGTGCTGCTAGGTCACCGCCGTCGGGACGCTCTCCAACGCCCCATCGGGGGCGGCGCGTGGTGCGCGGAACGCCGCGAGCGCGAAGAAGAGCGCGGCGAGGGACTCGCCCACCGCGATGACCAGGAACACCTTGTAGACACCGACCCCCGCGAGCAGGGGGCCGACCACGAGCAGGCCGACCGGGCCTGCGAGCAGCGCGAACGTGAGAACCGCCGTCATCACCTTCGGCCGCAGCGCCTCGGGCGTCCGCATGGTGATCACCCCGATCAGCGGCGCGTTCACGAGCGGCCCGAAGACCGACGAGACGAAGAGCGCCGCCATCACGCCCGGCGCCGGCAGCCCGAGGGGCAGGATCCAGATCGGGAGCGTCAGCGCGATGAGCGAGACGGCGCCCAGCCTGATCGGATCGAAGCGATGGACCAGCTTCACCGCGATCACGCTGCCGAGCACGGCGCCGGCGCCGAAGGCCGCGAAGAACGCGCCGGCGATCCGCGCGCTCTCGTCGAACTGCTGGAACGCGAGCACGGGCAGCGCGGCTATCAGCATCTGGCCGAAGGCGTTCAGGAAGAGCGACGTCACGGCGAGCGACGCGAGCAGGCGGTCGCGGGCGATGAACCGGACGCCGGCGAGCACGCCGCGGCTTTCCTCGCTCGCCGCCGCGGGCCGCCGGTGGGGCACGAGGAAGCGGAGGACGAAGAACGAGAACGCGAAGGTGGCAGCGTCGAGATAGAGCACGTTCGTCGCTCCGAGCAGCGAGATCAGCACGCCCGCGGTGACGGGACCGAGCAGCGAGGTCATCCGCTGGACGCCTTCCATGACCGCGTTTGCACGGGTGACGGCGCGCTCGTCCTCGCCGACGAGGTCGGGCAGGATCAGCCGCTGCGCCGAGAAGGACGGCGCGATGAAGACGCCCACCAGCGCCACGCAGACGAGGAGGAGCGGGAAGCTGAGCAGGCCAGCCGAGTGCAGGAGTGGAATCGCGAGCATCACCGGCGCCCGCGCCGCGTCGCAGGCGAGCAGCGTCCGCCGCGCGCCGAGCCTCGCCACGACGGCGCCGCTCGGGATCCCGAGGATCGCCACCGGAAGCAGCTCGACGGCGAGGACGACGCCCATCCTCGTCGCCGAGCCCGTGGTGACGAGCACGAACCACGGCAGCGCGAGGAACGTCATCTGCGAGCCGAGCGACGAGACCGCCTGCGCGACGAGCAGCGGGCGTAGGCCGCGTGCCCGCAGCATCACGGGGCTCCGGCCGGGCGCGCGACGCCCGGCGTCTCCGCCGAGCGGGCGGCGAGCGCCGAGGCGGCGACCACGATCATGGCCACCGTCTGGGCGAGGGCAAAGCCGATCAAGACCGGGTCGGGGCCGAACGCGTCGAGCACCGGGCCGACACCGAAGACCGCCAGCGGCTGGACGAGCGCGAACAGCACCATCATCGCGGTCATCACGGTCGGTCTCAGCGCCGGCGGGATGCGCAGCGTCATCAGCGAGTGGATGCTCGGATTGCACAGCCCGTTCCCGAGCCCGGACGCGACCAGTGCGGCGGAGTAGGCGGCCGCGGGCAGGTCGATCGTCAGCAACCAGAGCGGCAGTGCCTGGACGAGCACGCCCATCGCGATCAGGCTGAAGCCGCGCACGCGCTCGAGCAGGAAGCGGAACGCGACCGCGTTCCCGAGCACCGCGCCGACTCCGAACGAGGCGATCAGCCAGCCTGCGACGCGTGGATCGGCTCCGAAGCGATCGACGACGAGCACCGGCACGCTGATGAAGAAGGCCGCCCACGCCGCGTCGCCGAAGGCAAAGACGGGAGTCCAGACACGCAGTAGCGGCTCGCGCGCGAGAAAACGCAGGCCGCGGCGGACTCCGGTGTCCTCGCCGTCGGCCGGGAGCGGCTCCGGGCGCGGAACGAAGAGCTTCAGGATCACCGCCGAGACTGCATACGTGGCCGCGTCGACGGCGAGCACGACGGGGGCGGACAGAAACGCGATCAACACGCCCGCGGCCACCGGGCCGAGTAGCATCGTCGCGCGCGTCGCACCCTGGAAAAGCGCGTTCGCGCGGCTGACGAGCGCCTCGTCCTCGCCCAGGAGCTCCGGCACGATCACCTTCTGCGCGGCGAAGTAAGGCGCCGAAAGGGCACCGAGCGCGGCTGCGATCGCCAGCAGCGCGGCGAACGAGAGCCCGCCGGCCCAATGCAGCAGCGGCACCACGAGCATCAGCGGCGCACGCGCCGAGTCGCAGAAGACCATCATCCGCCAGGCGCCGAAGCGCCCCAGCAGCTTCCCGCCCGGGAGGCCGAGAGCCGCGAGACCGAGCAGCTCCGCCGCGACGACGAGGCTCATCCGCGTCGCCGAGCCGGAGGTGACGAGCACGAACCACGGCAGCGCGAGCCACGTCATCTGCGCGCCGGTGGTCGAGATCACCTCGGCGGCGAGCAGCGGGCGAAGTCCGCGTGTGCGGATCAAGATCCGGCCGCGAAGCGGCGCTTCAGCGGTCTTGGCGCGATCGGAGTCCGCTTCTGCGGATTCCGAGCTTGCGCCAGCCAGCTCAGACGTTCCACACGCCGTTCTCCTGCACTACCTCACCGTCGAGCTCGATCCGGCCGCCCTCGCGCAGGTCCTTGACGATGTCCCAGTGGATCGTCGACTCGTTCTTGCTGCCGAGATTGGGCATCCCGTTCCCGAGCGCGACGTGGATCGTGCAATCCATCTTCTCGTCGAAGAGCGTGTTCTTCATGTAGCGCGTGATCCCGGGGTTGCAGCCGATCCCGAGCTCACCGAGACGCCGCGCTCCTTCGTCGGAGTCGAGCACCTCGAGCAGGAAGGCCTCGTTCGTCTCGGCGCCGGCGTCGACGACGCGGCCGGCCTCGAAGCGAAGCCGGATGCCTTTCAGCTCGCGGCCGGTGTAGACGGCGGGGAACTCGGCGAAGTAGATCGTTCCTTCGGTGCTGTCCTCGACGGGACAGCAGAAGAACTCACCGCCCGGAATGTTCTTCCCGCCGGCGTCCACCTCGACCGGCCGGCCGGCGATCCCGAGCCTCAGATCGGTGCCCTCGCCGACGATCCGCACCTCTGAAGCGGCGTCGAAGCGATCGGCGTACTGCTGCATCCGCTCGCGCTCGGCGTCCCAGTCGAGCAGGCAAGCGCCATAGAGGAACTCGGTGAACTCGGCGGTCGAGAGCCCCGCCTCCTGCGCCAGAGCCGGCGTCGGGTACTGGCAGCCGACCCACGCCACCTGGCTCGTGAACAACCGCTCGATCGCGGGGCGCACCGCCGTCATCAGCGCTTGCTGCCGTTCCGTGGGGATCGACGACGAGTCGCGTGTGTTCTCCGGCGCCTCGATCACGATCAGCGCGTCGGCCTCCTCGAGGACGCGCCGCTCCAGCGGCGCGATCACGCCGAGGAGCTCGAGCGGCGCGTGCTCGATCCAGATGCGATCGGCGGCGAGGCTCGACCGCAGCAGCGCGTACGCGCCGCGCTGCGCGACCTGCCTCGTGACTTCCTCGACGAGCGGCCGCCCGAGGTCGCCGGTGGAGGACGAGATCACCACCTGCCAGCCGGGCTGGACGTCGACACACGTCTCGACGAGGAGCCTGGCGTACTGCTCGATGCGCGGGTCGGCCATCGCGCCAATATAAAACGTCCGTACGGTTTTGTAAAGTAGGACCGTGCCGAAGATCAGCCAGGAAGCCCGGGAGCAGCGACGCGACGAGATTCTCGAGGCCGCGCGCCGGTGCTTCGCGACCTACGGCTACGAGGGCGCCACCGTCGTCCGCCTCGAGCGGGAGACCGGACTCTCACGCGGGGCGATCTTCAACTACTTCCCCTCCAAGGACGACATCTTCCTCGTGCTGGCCGAGCGGGACGCCAACCGGCTCGGGCGGCTCTGGGGCGACGAGGGGCTCGAGGCGGTCATCCGCGCCTTCGTCGAGGAGGATCCCGCCTGGCTCGGCGCCTATCTCGAGGTCGGGCGCCGGCTGCGGACCGACGCCACCTTTCACGAGCGCTGGAAGCAGCGAGCACCCGAGGCCGAGGAACGGATCAAGCAGCGACTCGAAGCGGCACGCGACGCCGGCGAGATCCGCGACGACATCCCGCTCCAGTCGATCGGCGGCTTCGTCGGCGTCGTCCTCGACGGTCTCGCCCTGCGCCTTGCGGCCGGCTTTCCGTCGCCGGACGCCGACGAGCTGATCGCGCTCCTCGAGTCCGCTATCGGAGGCCCAGCTCGGACGCATACGCGTCGGCATAGATCCGCTTGAGCTCCTCGACGCGCTCCACGTAGTGGCGGGTCTCGGAGAACTGAATCCCGACCCCGCGCCGCTGCCACTCGTCGACATTCGTCTGGCCGGCGTTGTAGGCCGCCAGCGCCAGCGTCTCGTCGTCGTACTTGTCGAGCAGGTGCCGCAGGTACCAGGAGCCGTAGCGGATGTTCAGCTCGGGCGTGAGCAGATCCTCGGGCTGCCAGCTCTCGCCACCGGTGCGGTCGGCGATCCCCTGCCCCGTCTCCGGCAGCAGCTGCATCAGGCCCACGGCGCCCGAGCTCGAGCGGGCGTCGGGATCGAACTTGCTCTCCTGGTAGATGACCGCCGCGAGCAGCTGCGGCTCGAGCCGGTAGTTCTCGGCGTGCCCCTTGACGATCTCCTCGTAGCGGAGCGGGTAGCGCAACCGCTCGTACCAGCGCGGCTCCGTCTCGAACACGTAGAAGGCGAAGCCCGCGACCACCGCGACGACGACCGCGAGCCCGGCGATCCGGCTCATGCGAGCGCCGTCAGCTCCGCCATCACACCGCGAACCCAGGCGTCGAGCTCGTCGATGGAGCCGGTGTTCACGTACGCGTAGTCGGCCCGTTTCACCTTCTCGGCGTCCGGCAGCAGCCGCTGCTCGCGGTCGTCGCGGCGGACGCGGCGGCGCTGCTCGCGCACCTTGGCGGGAGCGGTGATCACGACGACCTTGTCGAAGCGCGACTCCGCGCCGGACTCGTAGAGCAGAGGCACCTCCGTGACGCACACCGCGGGCGGGTTCGGCAGCTGCGCGAGCTGCTCGCGCCAGCGCAGGTATTCGGCCGCGACTCTCGGATGCAGCACCGACTCGAGGAGAGCGAGCTTGTCGCGGTCGCCGAACACGATCCCGGCGACGCGCGCCCGGTCGATCGTCCCGTCGTCGCCCAGGATCCCCTGCCCCAGCCCGGCCAGCAGCTCGGTCCGGACCGCGTCGTCCTCGCGCAGCAGGTGATGGACGATCTCGTCGCTCGAGACCGTCGCAGCGCCGGCCTGCTGGAAGGCGAAGAGCGCCTCGCTCTTGCCCGCACCGATGCCGCCGGTGATGGCGACCGTGAGCGGCAAGGGAATTACGCGGTCTGGTCGGGTGTGTCGGTCGGGTCGTCGCCCGCAGCGCCGTCGGCGTCTGCCGTCGACTCGAGCTCGAGCTCGACCTCGGCAACGGCGTCGCTCGCCGGTGCCGGCTCGTCCGCCGGCTCTGTGGCGTCGACCACAGGCTCGGCAACCTCGGTCGCCTCGCCCGCAGGAGCCTCACTCGCGGTCTCGACCTCGGCCTCGATCTCGTCGACGGCCTCGACCTCGTCGACCGCCTCGACCTCGTCGACCGCCTCGACCTCGTCGACCGCCTCGACCTCGTCGACGGCCTCGAGCTCGGCGACACCCTCGGTCTCGGCGCCCTCGGCCTCCGCGGTGAGCGGCAGGTCGGCGGCTTCGACTTCGACGTCCGCGGCACCCGCCGGGAAGACGTCCTCGGAGAGGTCGAGCTTCGGCGTCAGGTGCACGGACTCGGCTCCGTCGGCGCGCGGCAGCGGCTCGGAGCCTTCCTCCACGCGCTTCAGCGAGAGCGAGAGACGACGACGCTCGGCGTCGACCTCGAGGATCAGCACGTTGACGGCGTCGCCCTGCGACACGACCTCGCGCGGGTTCTCGACGTGGTGCTGCGCGAGCTCGGAGATGTGGACGAGCCCCTCGACGCCGGGCAGGATCTCGACGAAGGCGCCGAAGGTGACGACCTTCGTCACTCGGCCCTCGACGACGTCCTCCTCGTTGTAGTTCTCGAGTACCTGCTGCCACGGATCCGATTGCGTCTGCTTCAGGCCGAGCGAGATGCGCTGGCGGTCGCGGTCGATGTCGAGCACCTTGACCTTGACCTCCTGGCCGATGTCGAGCACCTCGGAGGGGTGGTTGACGTGGCTCCACGAGAGCTCGGAGATGTGGATCAGGCCGTCCATGCCGTCGAGGTCGACGAACGCGCCGAAGTCGACGATGTTCGAGATCGTGCCGTCGACCACGTCGCCGGGGTTGAGCCGGTCGAGGATCGCCTGCCGCATCTCCTTGCGCTCGTCCTCGAGGACGGCGCGGCGCGAGAGCACGACGTTGTTGCGCGAGCGGTTCAGCTCGATCACCTTCGAGCGCAGCTCCTTGCCCATGAACTCGTCCAGGTCCTGGACGCGGCGGATGTCGACGAGCGACGCGGGCAGGAAGCCGCGGACGCCGAGATCGAGGATCAGGCCGCCCTTGACGACCTCGATCACCCTCCCGATCACGGGCTCGCCGCTCTCATTGGCCGCCTCGATCTTCTTCCAGGCGAGCTCGAAGCGGGCGCGCTTCTTGGAGAGGATCAGACGCCCCTCCGCGTCCTCCTTCGTCATCACGAGCGCGTCGATCTCCTCGCCGACCGACACCTCGTCGGCGGGGTTGACCGAGCGGCGGATGGAAAGCTCGGCGACGGGGATGACGCCCTCCGACTTGTAGCCGATATCGACGAGCACCTCGTCCTTGTCCACGCGCACGACGGTGCCGTGCACGACCTCCCCCTCGTTGATGGTCGGGAAGGTGGACTCGTAGTCCGGAATCAGGTCGCCGTCAGGGCCGGTTACCCAGACTCCGTCCTCTGCCTCCAAGGGCTTTTCCATCGTGTCGTTCGCCATTGCGAGTTGCGCAGTATAGCCAGGTCCCGGGGCCTGGAACCGATCGCGGCCCAAGTGGCGGGAAGCAGCTCGGCCGCTAGATGGCTGATCGGTAATTGGGGTGCTGCCGGGGACGGCCCCGACCAAGCAGCGTGTCGTGATCGACCGGCGGGCGTACCGGTAGTACGCGTGCCGGTCGAGCGCGGCACGCTGCGCCGCGTCGGGGCCGCCATCCGGCTGTGCCGGAATTACCGATCAGTCATCTAGCTCTTCGCCTCGTTCCAGTCGTCGCCGGCCCCGACGTCGACGGCGAGCGGCGGGTCGAGCGGGTAGGCGCGACACATCTCCTCGCGCACGAGCTCCTTGACCGCGCTCAGCTCCGTCTCCGGCGTCTCGAGCAGGAGCTCGTCGTGCACCTGCAGCACGAGCCGCGCGCCTCTCCCCTCCTCGCGCAGCCGGTCGTGGATGCGGATCATCGCCACCTTGATCACGTCCGCCGCGGTGCCCTGCATCACCGAGTTGACGGCGAGCCGCTCACCGAGCGAGCGCGTCTGTCGGTTCATGGCGCGAATCTCGGGCACCGGCCTGCGGCGGCCGAGCAGCGTCGTCACGTAGCCGTCGCGCTTCGCCTGCTCGATCGTGCGCTCGATGAAGTCCTGCACGTGAGGGAAGCGCGCGAGATACGTGTCGATGTACTCCTGTGCCTGCTCGCGAGGGATCTCGAGGTTCTCGGCGAGCCCGAACGACGAGATGCCGTAGATGATCCCGAAGTTGACCATCTTGGCGATGTTGCGCTCGTCCTTCGTCAGCGTCGCCGGGTCCTTGCCGAGCACCTCCGCAGCCGTGCGCGTGTGGATGTCCTCGTTGCGGGCGAAGGACTCCTTCAGCACCGGCTCGCCGGAGACGTGCGCGAGGATCCGCAGCTCGACCTGGCTGTAGTCGGCCGAGACGAGACGGTGTCCCTCCTCGGCGACGAAGGCGGATCGGATCTCGCGGCCGAGCTCGGTGCGGATCGGGATCGCCTGCAGGTTCGGCGCCGTCGTCGAGAGGCGGCCGGTCGAGGCGACCGTCTGGTTGAAGGTCGTGTGCAGCCGGCCGTCCTCACCAAGGAGCGAGGGCAGCGGACCGAGGTAGGTGTTGATCAGCTTCGAGAGCTCCCGCCACTCCTCGATCACCTCGACGATCGCGTGCTCGTGGCGGATCGAGCGCAGCACCCGCGTGTCGGTCGAGTAGCCGGTCTTGCCCTTGCGACCCGGTGTCAGCTCGAGCTTCTCGAACAGGATGCGCGCGACCTGCTGCGTCGAGCCGAGCATGAACTCCTCGTCCGCGAGCGCGTACGCCTTCGCCTCGAGCTCCTCCACGCGGTCGGCGAGCCGCGCGGTGATCTCCCCCATGCGGTAGGTGTCGATCTTCACGCCCGCGTCCTCCATCGCGGCGAGCACGGCCGTCAGCGGCAGCTCGATCTCGCGGTAGAGCTGCTCGGAGCCACGCTCGCGCACGCGCTCCAGCATCGGCTCGATCAAGCGGCGCGGTGCCTCGGCGCGTCGGACGAGCGCCGCCGTCTCCTCGTCCGTGGGCGGCTCCGGGACGACCTCGAGGCCGTACTCGGCGCTGAGGTCGTCGAGCGCGTACTCGGCGCGGCCGGGGTCGATCAGGTAGGCGGCGATCAGCGTGTCGTCGCGGGCGTCTGCGCGAACCGCCTTCGCGTCGTGGACGACGGGGCGGGCCTGCGCCAGCACCAGGCTGCTGCTCGGCGTCGGTGCGAGCACGACCCCGGCCGACGTCGCGACGGCGACGCGGCCCTCGTCGACGGCGTAGCCCTCCCAGTCCGCGGCGGGCGGTAGCTCGGCTGGATCGTCGAGGGAGCGCCACGCCACGGCGAGGCCCTCCACCTGCGCGGGTGCCGCGGCAGGAACCGCCTCGTCGAGCATGTCGACCCGCGACAGCAGCCCGCGGAACTCGAAGCGCCGGAACATCTCGCGCAGCTGCGAGCGATCGGGCGGCGAGAGCACGAGCTCCGACGGCTCCCAGTCGATGTCGAGGTCGCGCCGCATCGTCGCGAGCTCCTTCGACGCGCGCGCCTGGTCGGCATGCTCGGTGATGTTCTTCCTGCGGGCCGGCGAGAGCTCGTCGGCATGCTCGATCACCGACTCGAGCGAGCCGTACTGCGCGATCAGCTGGCCCGCGGTCTTGTCGCCGATCCCCGGAACACCCGGGATGTTGTCGGAGGTGTCGCCCTTGAGGCCGATGAAGTCGGGCACCTGGTCGGGGCGCACGCCGTAGCGGAGCTCGACGCGCTCGGGCGTGTAGACGTGCACGTCGGAAACGCCGCGCGGCGTCATCATCAGGCAGACGTTGTCCGAACAGAGCTGGAAGGCGTCGCGGTCGGTGGAGACGACGCACGTCCGCACGCCCGCCTCGTCCGCGCGCGTCGCGAGCGTGGCGATCACGTCGTCGGCCTCCCAGCCCTCGAACTCGAGGTTCCGGTAGCCGAACGCCTCCACGATCGGTCGGAAGTAGGGGAACTGCTCGCGCAGCAGGTCGGGCATCGGCTTGCGGCCTTGCTTGTAGACGACGTCGACAGCCTCCGCGACGGCGGCCCGGTGCACCGGCCGCGAGTCCCAGGCGACGGCGACGCCGCGCGGCCGGTAGTCGGCGAGCAGCTTGAAGAGCATGTTCGTGAACCCGAGCAGAGCGTTCGTGGGGAAGCCGTCGCTCGTCGCAAGCTCCTCCGGCAGGGCGAAGAACGCGCGGTAGGCGAGGTTGTTGCCGTCGACCAGGAAGAGCTCCGACTCGCGCGCGGGTGCGTCGTCGAGGTCGAGCTCCTGCCCTGTCAGGGTCTTCGGCATGGGGCAACGGTATCGTCCGCGCGATGCCGCTGGAGATCCTCCCGTTCTCGGACGAGCACCTCGACGCGGCGGCGGCGCTGCTGCGCGATTCGCACGCGCGGCACCTTTCGGCAGAGCCGCTGCTCGGCGACGTAGACGACTTTCGCGCGCAGGTCGAGCGCCAGTGGGAGCGCGAAGGAGCGAGCGGCGTCCTCGCCGTCCGCGACGGCGCACCGGTGGGCTACCTCGTCGGCGCAGAGGCGTCCAACGACAACCGCGGCGGCACGCGGATCTTCACCGACATCGCCGGTCACGCCACAGGGGAGCCCGAGCTGGCACGAGACCTGTTCGCAGCGGCGGCCACACGCTGGGCCGAGGAGGGGCAGCAGCGGTACGCGGTCGTCGTACCCGCGCACGACGCAGCGCTCGTCGACGCCTGGTTTCGCGTCGGCTTCGGGCTCCAGTTCGCCTACGGCGTACGTGAAGCGACAGCCGAGCCGCCGTTCGACGCGGGAGTGACGATCCGCCCCGGGCGGGCGGAGGACCTCCCGCACCTCGCGCGACTCGACCACGAGCTGTGGACGCACCAGGCACGCTCGCCGAGCTTCTCCAACCTCGACGTGCCGGGACTGGACGTGTTCGAGGCGGACTGGGAAGAGGACACGTTCGATTCGCCGGATACGTTCTGGCCCTTCATGATCGAGCGCGACGGCGAGGTGATCGCGGAGGCGCTCATGTACCGGCGCCCGACCGGAGACCTGCGCGTTCCGGACCAGAACGTGGATCTCGCCCACGCCGCCACGGACCCCGCGGTGCGCGGCACGGGCGCCGGCCTCGCACTGACTGCGTTCGTGATCAACTGGGCCCACGAGCAGGGCTTCCGCTCGATCACGACCGACTGGCGCAGCGTCAACCTGCTCTCGTCGCGCTTCTGGCCCAAGCGCGGTTTCCGCTCCACGTACCTGCGGCTCTACCGCGCAGTTCCCTAGCGGTGCGGATCCCGATCCCGTCGGGCTCGCGCGTCGCCGTCCTCTCGGTTCCGGAGGACACCCGCGTGTTGCGGCCGACGCTGCCGCCCGAGGCGATCGCAGATGTCGGTGCCGCTGTCCGCGACGCGCTGCGCTTCCCGCTCTCGGGCTCGCCGCTGGAGGCGCTCGTCACGCGCGGCGGCCGCACGACGATCGTCGTCGAGCCGCCGGCGCTGCCGCTGCCGGGTGCGCCGGTCGACCCACGGCAGGCGGCGCTCGCCGCCACGATCGACGAGCTCGCGCGGCTCGGCGTCCCGTCCCAGCGGCAGACGATCCTCCTCGCCGGTGGGCTCGGACGGCGCGCCGGCGGACGCGAGCTCGAGGCGCTCCTCTCCCCGACCGCGCGCCGGGCTTTCCGGGGCAAGGTCGACGTGCACGACGTCACCGGGGAGCTCGTCTCGCTCGGGCCTGCGGGCAGCGCGGACCTGCAGGTCAACCGGCTGCTGGTCGACACCGACCTCGTCGTCACCGTGACCGCGTCGGAGACGGTGCTGCACGGCGGCCCGGGTGCCCTCGTCGGCTCTGCCGGCGCCGACACGATCCGTGCGGCCGGCGCCTACTCGCTGCTCGAGACGACGGCGTCGAGCGGCTGGCAGCTCGGGCTCGCCGTCGAACGTGCGCTCACGGCGCGTGTGGCCATGATCGGCGCCTCGCTCGTGCTCAACCCGCCGCGACTCACCGGCAGCTTCCGCGGCTACCCGTACGAGGACGGCTCGCTCGAGGAGCTCGCGTCGTCGCCGCTCCGGCGACTGTCGTTGCTCCCCTCTGGGCTTCGCCGACAGATCCTGCAGGGTCTGGGCCGGGAGCTGACAGCCGCGGCCGCCTTCGCGGGGCCGCCGTCGGTGGCACACGCGGAGGCGCTGCTCCGCGGGATTGCGCGCCGCTCGGTGCGGCTCGACGAGCCGCTCGACGCAATCGTGATCGGGATGCCGTGGAAGCACCACCACTCCCCGCGGGAGCGCCTCAACCCGATCACGGTGGCGGCCGTCTCGCTGGGTCTCGCCCTGCGGATGTGGCGCGACGCCTTTCCCGTGCGCCAGGGCGGGACCGCGATCGTGCTGCACCGGCTGTCCCGGCACTTCGCGCACGGGACGCAGGCTCCTTACCGGCAGCTCTTCCACGCCTTGCGGGACGGGCACACCCCCGACGAGCTGCACGCGAACGAGCGGGCGGCGGAGCGCGACGAGCAGGCGCTCGCCGCGTACCGAGCCGGCCGGGCCTGCCATCCGCTGCAGCCCTACCACGACTGGGAATCCTGCCGGCCCGCGCTCGATCGGCTCGGATCCGTCGTCGTCGCGGGCTGCCGCGACCACGGAGCCGCGCGGACGCTCGGCTTCGTGCCGACCCACGGCATCGCGCCGGCGCTCGAGATGGCGCACGGCCTCGCCGGCGGGAGAGCGCGCCTCGGACTGCTGCTCGCGCCGCCCTACTTCCCGTTAGAGGTCGGTGGCGGGAGCTAGCCGGCGCAAGATGAGCATCCGCGGAAGCGGATGCTCATCGCGCGAAGACCCCTAAAGGGGCCGCCCGCGGCCCAAATTCCGTGCACATCGAGCCGCTAGTCCTCGCCGAGGTAGGTCTTGCGGACCTGCTCGTTGTCGCGCAGCTCGCTCGCCGGACCCTCGAGCGCGACGTGGCCGGTCTCGAGCACGTAGCCGCGGTTCGCCGCATCGAGCGCCATCAGGGCGTTCTGCTCGACGAGCAGGATCGGCGTGCCCTGCTCGTTGATCTCGCGGATGATCTCGAAGATCTTCTCGACGAAGATCGGAGCGAGACCCATCGACGGCTCGTCGAGCATGAGCAGCTTCGGCCGTGCCATCAGCGCACGCCCGATCGCGACCATCTGCTGCTCGCCGCCCGAGAGCGTGCCCGCGCGCTGACCGCGTCGTTCGGCCAGCCGGGGGAAAAGGCCGTAGACGCGATCGAGGTCGACCTTGATGTCAGCGCGGTCGTTCCGCTGGTAGGCGCCCATCTCCAGGTTCTCCACGACGCTCATGCGCGGAAAGAGGCGGCGACCTTCTGGCGACTGCGCGATCCCCAGCTTCACGATCTCGTGGGCAGGCCGATTCGTGATCTCCTGACCCTGGAACTCGATCGAGCCCTCGCGCGGAGAGTTGAGTCCGTTGATCGAGCGCAGCGTCGTCGACTTGCCGGCGCCGTTCGAGCCGATCAGCGTCACGATCTCGCCCTCGTGCACCTCGAGCGAGATCCCCTTGAGCGCCTCGATCCGCCCGTAGTAGGTGTGCACGTCCTTCACTCTCAGGATCGGCTCGCGGATCGTGCTCACGACGTCGCCCCCGCGCCGAGGTAGGCCTCGATCACGCGCGGGTCGCGCTGCACGTCGAGCGGCGCGCCCTCGGCGATCTTCTCCCCGTAGTCGAGCACGGTGACGTAGTCGGAGACACCCATCACGACGCGCATGTCGTGCTCGATCAGGAGCACCGTGATCTCGTGCTCGCGGCGCAGGGTCGCGACGAAGGCGGTGAAGCTCGCCGTCTCCTCGGGGTTCATCCCGGCCGTCGGCTCGTCGAGGAGCAGCAGCTTCGGCTCCGTCGCGAGCGCCCTCGCCACCTCGAGCCGGCGCTGGTCGCCGTACGAGAGGTTCTTCGCGTACTCCTGTGCCTTGCCGCGCAGGCCGGAGAAGCTGAGCAGCTCGCGGCCGCGACGCTCTGCCTCGACTTCCTCCGACTTGAGGCGCGGCGTCCGCAGGATCGAGGCCCAGATGCCGCCCTTGATGCGGCTGTGCATCGCCACGAGCACGTTCTCGAGCGACGTCATGCTGTGGAACAGCCGGATGTTCTGGAACGTCCGTGCCATCCCGAACTGCGTCACCTTGTGCGGCGGCAGCCCCTGTATCTCCTTGCCGTCGAAGAGGACCAGGCCCGCCGTCGGCTTGTAGACGCCGGTGAGCACGTTGAAGAACGTCGTCTTACCCGCGCCGTTGGGCCCGATCAGGCTGGTGATCGACCCCTGCGGGATCACGAAGTCGACGTCGTTCACGGCCACGAGCCCGCCGAACTCCTTCCGCACCGAGACCGCCTCGAGGAGCGGCGCGGCCGACGCACTCATTCGCCTCGGGCCCCGTACAGCACGGCGTCCTCGCCTCCCTCCTCGAACTCGGCCTTGCGCCGGGCGCTCGGGATCAGCCCTTCCGGGCGGAACAGCATCATCACGACGAGCAGGCCGCCGAAGATCGCGAACTTGTACTTCGGTATCTCAACGGTCGCCTCGGTGCCGAGCGCGCCGAGCAGGTCGTTGACCCAGCTGCCGATCTCGTCGAGCCCTTCCAGGTTGAGCCAGGTGATCATCAGCGCCCCGACGATCACCCCCCAGATGTTGCCCATGCCACCGACGATCACCATCACGAGCACGATGATCGAGATCTGGAAGGAGAAGCTGGTCGGGAAGATGCCGTTGATGAACGAGCCGTAGAAGGCGCCTGCGAAGCCGCCGAAGACGGCGCCGATCGCGTACGCCCAGAGCTTCGTCCGCATCAGCGGCACGCCCATGGCCGAGGCGGCGACCTCGTCCTCCCGCACCGCGATCCAGGCCCGCCCCATCTTCGAGTCGCGCGAGCCGCATGTTCACGAAGATGGTGATCAGGACCATGATCAGGATCGTGTAGAACCAGGGCTTGAGCTCGAGCGAGCCGAACCGGTCCGGCAGCACCCCACCGGTCGCGTCGTTCAGCGTCTGCCCGAACCCGGGCCGGTCCATCTGCGTCACGCCACGGACGCCGTTCGTCAGGTTCACCTCGTCGAAGTCGAGAAACGGCGGCGCGCCCTGCACGCCGGTCGGCAGCGGGAAGGCGTCGCCGTTGCGGAAGACGTCCGGGATGATCTCGCCGAAGCCGAGGGTGACGATCGCCAGGTAGTCGCCTCGCAGGCGCAGCGTCGGCCAGCCGATGATCACGCCGACGATGCCGGCGACCACCCCGGCGATGATCACCACCGTCCAGAAGTTGAGGTGGATTCCCGGCAGCTCGGTGTTGCCGACGGAGCCGAAATGGATCGTCCGCTGCGAGAAGAGCCCCGAGCCGAACCAGCCGAGCGTGTACGCGCCGAGTGCGAAGAAGGCGACGTAGCCGAGGTCGAGCAGGCCCGCGTAGCCGACGACGATGTTGAGGCCGAGCGCGAGCATGACGTACACCGCCATCACGATCACGGTGTCGAGATCGATCGGCTCGAAGGGCCAGAACGGGTACGTGAAGACGAGGAAGAGCGTCAGGCCGGGCAGCAGGTAGCGCCGCACCCGCTCGTCGTCCAGGAACCGGCGCGCGGGGTTGGCCGGCTGCGACGGCGCCGCCGGGGCGGGAGTGCTCACTGACCCTCCGGCGTGCGCTCGCCGAGCAGGCCCGACGGGCGGAAGACGAGGATCAGGATCAGGATCGAGAAGACGATCGTGGTCGTCCAGCGAGCGTCGGCGAAGCCCTCGTTGTAGGCGGCGATCAGGCCGAGCAGGATGCCGCCGAGCACCGCTCCGGTGAGGTTCCCGATCCCGCCGAGCACGGCGGCGGTGAAGGCGAAGAGCCCGAGCCGGAAACCGAGATCGAACCGCGACGTGCCGATGTAGAGCATGTAGATCATTCCGGCCGCCCCGGCGAGCGCGCCGCCGAGCGCGAACGTGAACGAGATCGTCCGGTCGACGTTGATCCCCATCATCGCCGAGGCGTCGCGGTCCTGAGCGGTCGCGCGCATCGCCTTCCCGGGCTTGGTGCTCGAGACGAGGTAGGTGAGCGCGGCGAGCAGCGAGCCGGTGATCACGAGCACGATGAAATCCTTGACCGAGTAGCTGACACCGGCGATCTCGAACAGGTCGCCGGTCGGCAGGATGTCTCCGCGCACCGGCACCGGCCCTGCCCCCTTCCAGGCGAGACCGACGTTGGCCAGGATGAAGGAGAACCCGATCGCGGTGATCAGCGGCGCCAGCTTCGGCTTGTCACGGAGCGGGCGGTAGCCGATGCGCTCGATGGAGACGTTGATCACCATGCAGAAGAGCATCGAGAGCACGAGCGCCGCCGCGATCGCATACGCGCGCTGCAGGTCGGAGCCGCCGACCGCGGCCGTCCCGAGCGGGATGCTGATCACGGTGAAGAGGAGCGGGATCTGGAACGACCCGTCGACCACGATCGACTGCGTCTGGAACGTCCCAAGCATGAAGTTGTCGCCGTGGGCGAAGTTGATCAGCTCGATGATCCCGTAGACGAGCGTGTAGCCGAGCGCCACGAGGGCGTAGATCATCCCGTTCGTGAAGCCGATCAGCGTCAACTCGACGAAGGCGCTGGGCGAGGCGATCGCCTCGCCGATCAGCCAGTAACCGACGCCGAAGATCAGGATTGCGCCGAAGGTCCACAGGAGCAGGCTCGAGGCCGGCGGAAGCCTTCGGCCGGGTAGCTGGCGGGCTGAGGTCTCGCGAGTGGCCATGAGCCGAACGGGAGAGGGGCCGGATGACGGCCCCTCTCCCGGTTCGTGCTATTCGGGGGTGACTTCCGCCGCCTTCTCGAAGGCCCAGTCGCCGTCACGACCGACGAAGATCGACATCCGGCCGTCACTCGGATCGCCGTTCTCGTTGAACGAGATCGGTCCGGTGATGCCGTCGGCGATGTCCGTCTCGAACAGCTTCGCGACGATGTCCTCGCGTGTGCCGTCCGACCGCTCGATCGCGTCCAGCAGCGCCTGCGCGCACGCTGCCGCGTAGGCCGTGTAGACCTGGATCGACTCGTCCGGATACTGCTCCGTGAACGAGGTGATGAAGTCCTCACCGGCCCCCGTCAGGTTGTCCGCGGCGATGACCGGCGCGCTGCCGTACATGCCCTCCGCGTTCTCCGGGCCGGCCTCCTCGAAGAGAGTGGTCAGCACGAAGCCGTCGGAGCCCATCAGCTTGACGGTCTCGTTGTCGCCGAGCACGGCCACCTTGTCGCGCACGAGCTGGCCGCCGTTGTTCGTCGAGATGCCGCCCAGGAAGATCCCGTCGGCGCCCGTCCCCTCGATCTGCGTCATCAGGGCGGTGTAGTTCTGGGCGCTCTTGTCCCAGCCCTCGTGCCCGACGACCTCGAGGCCGATCTCCTCGGCGAAGCTCTCGAACGCGTCGGCGACGCCCTTCCCGTACTGCTCCTTGTCGTCGAGGATGAAGACCTTGGTGACGCCGAGGTCGTTCTTGAAGAACTCGGCGTCGGTCTTGCCCTGGAGGTCGTCCGAGGCGACCACGCGCGCGTAGTTGCGCGTGCCGGACGGGTAGTACTTCTCCGGCTCGCCGTCACCCGAGCCGACGCCTACGTGCGTGAGGCCGACGGCCGTGTTCGCCGGGCTGATCATCGCGACCGACGCCTCGTTCAGGATCGGGATCTCGAGCGCGGCGCAGCCGGAGTTGTACGTGCCGATGACGCCGACGACCGACTCGTCCTCGGCGTACATGCGTGCATTCGAGGCACAGAGCGCCTCGTCCCACGCGCCCTTGGCCGCGGTCGAGTCGTCGAAGGCCTCGAATTCGATCGTGTAGTCGCCGGCCTTGTTGCCGGCGTCCTCGAGCACGAGCCGGATCGCGTTGTTCATCTGCGCCGTCTGCTCGCGGTCGGAGCCCTGCAGTGGCAGGTCGGAGACGATCTTCAGCGTCTCGCCGCCGCCGTCGCCGCCGTCCGAAGTCTCCGTGGTCGCGGCGCCACCGGCCTCGTCGTCGTCGTCGCCGCCGCAGCCGGCGGCGAGCAGCGCGAACGCTGCGACGAGCAGGGCGAGAATGCCCAACAAATCACGCTTTCTGAATTTCAACTGCGTTCCTCCTCCATCACCGGGATGACCCAAGACCGCTGGAGTTCGGGACGCCGAGGCCCACCCCTTCAGCGGGGGACGACGCAGTATCCGGTGATCGACCACCGGATTTCAACTATTGGCCGTCGGGAGGCACCGGAAGGTTCGATGCCGAGGGCGGGAATCGAACCCGCACTCCCCGGAGGGAACCGGATTTTGAGTTGTGCCGCGAGCCGCATCGCCTTGCCAACTGGGTCGTCGCGAGGCGCCTTCCGTTACTCGACGCCGATCGCTGCGGCCAGCTCGCGGCTGATCGCGTGCTCGCCCCCGCGCGAGCGCACCGTCAGCGGGCCGTTGAACGGGGCGGCGAGGACAAGCTCGACCGGCGCTCCCGGCATCAGGTCGAGGTCAGCCAGATACCGCAGCATCTCCTCGTCACCGTCGGGGACGCGCCGGATCGTGCGGCTCTCGCCTTCCTCGATGCCACTGAGCGGCTGCCACGAAGCGGCGCGCACGCGCAGCTTCGCGTCGGGGATCGGGTCGCCATGCGGGTCGCTCTCCGGGAATCCGAGCGCCGCGTCGATTCGCGCCTCAACGTCTTCCGAGAGCGCATGCTCCAGCCGATCCGCCTCAGCGTGCGCTTCGGGGATCGAGAGGCCGAGACTCTCGACGAGGTAGCGCTCCAGGAGTCGATGGTGGCGGAGCGCTTCCAGCGCGAGCTTCCTTCCGGTCTCGGTCAGGACGACACCGCGGTAGGGCGTCCGCTCGACGAGCCCGCGCTCGGCGAGCTTCTTCAGCATCGCCGTCGCAGACGGGGCCGAGAGACCCAGCGCTGCGGCGACAAGCGTCGTCGTGGCGCGCTCGCCCGCCAGCTCGGCCTTGGCGATCGCCTTCAAGTAGTCCTGCACCGCAGGACTCAGATCCTGGAGTAGCACGAGGTTGAGTCTATCTGTAAGATCAGATTTAGTCTTGCCTAAGTCAAAGCTCACGCGTGGCCGCCTGCTCGCTGTCGCCGCGCCCTTTGCCGCGGCACCGGTGCTCGGCAAGCTGGTGCTGAACGGTGACGCGGAGGCCGCTGAGCGCCATCTGCAGGGTCATGTGCATGACCACGCGCGGAGCGGCCACGCGGCGATGATCGGCGCCCAGGTTCCGGCCGTGGGCGGCCCGGACGCGCTCGACGCGCTCACCTACCCACCCCCGGCCCTGCCCTACGAGCCCGGGCGGGTGCGCGAATACACGCTACGGGCGATCGACAAGGAGATCGAGATCGCTCCCGGCGTCTTCTTCCCGGCCTGGACGTACAACGGCACCGTCCCGGGGCCGGTGATCCGGGCAACCGAAGGCGACCTTCTCCGGGTCAGGTTCGTCAATCAGGGCTCGCACCCGCACACGATCCACTTCCACGGCATCCACCCGGCGAACATGGACGGCGTCTTCGAGATCGTCCAGCCGGGCGGCGAGTTCAGCTACGAGTTCGAGGCTCGGCCCGCCGGGATGCAGCTCTACCACTGTCACGCGACGCCCCTGAAGAAGCACATCCACAAGGGGCTCTACGGCGCTTTCATCATCGACCCGAAGGAACCGCGGCCACCGGCGCAGGAGCTGGTGATGGTGATGAACGGCTACGACACCGACGGCGACGGCAGCAACAACTTCTACACCGTCAATGGGCTGAGCTTCTATTACGCCAAGCACCCGATCACCGTCAAGCGCTCCGAGACGGTGCGGATCTACCTGGCGAACCTGACCGAGTTCGACCTGATCAACAGCCTGCACCTGCACGCGGACTTCTTCCGCTATCAGCCGACCGGCACCGGCGACAACTGGGAATACACCGACATCGTCGTCCAGTCCCAGGGTCAGCGCGGCGTGATCGAGATCGACTTCGCCAACACCGGCATGTTCATGTTCCACGCGCACCAGTCCGAGTTCGCAGAGCTCGGTTGGATGGGCTTCTTCAACGTGACCGACTGATGGAAGCCGGGACAGCGGACTCACGCCTCGGCGGCCTCAGCTGGCGGCTCTGGGCGCTCGGGCCGATCCTGCTGCTCGCACTCGTGGTCGGGCTCTTCGTCACGACCGGCTCCTCACTCGTCGATCTGATCGGCAAGAACCCGCCGCCCGCCGACGCGTTCGACGTCCGCCGCGTCCAGTTCAAGCCGGGCGAGATCCGCGTCCGGGTCACGAACCCACAAGCCGATGACCTGACGATCGCCTCGGTCACAGTCGACGACGCAATCGTCCCCTTCACGCTCGACGGCCCTGCCGAGCTTGGCCGCCTGCGCTCGAGCACGATCGTCATCCCCTACGACTGGGTCGAGGACGATCCGATCAGCGTCGGGATCACCAGCTCGACCGGGATCGAGACGGTCGAGGAGATCCCTGCTGCCGTTGAGACACCGAGCCCGTCGGCCGAGGGCTTCCTCGGCTACGGGATCATCGGCTTCCTCGTCGGCGTGCTTCCGGTCGCGCTTGGCCTCCTCTGGCTGCCGTCGCTCCGACGGGCCGACCCGAAGTGGCTCGCCGCCTTCATGGCCCTGACCGCCGGTCTCCTCACCTTCCTCGGCGTCGAGGCGCTCTCGGAGGCATTCGCTCTACAGGCGGCTCTTCCCGGCTCACTCGGAGGCGCCGGACTCGTGCTCCTGGGCGTCGCGACGAGCTTCCTCACGATGACCTTCCTCGCCCACCGCACCTCCTCCAGGAGCGGCGCCCTCACGGGCGTCGGTCTCGCGACGCTCGTGGCGATCGGAATCGGGCTGCACAACCTGGGCGAGGGACTCGCGATCGGCACCTCCTTCGCCTTCGGCCAGCTCACCCTCGGCACCTTCCTGATCGTCGGCTTCATGATCCACAACATCACCGAGGGGCTCGGCATCGCCGCTCCGGTCGCAGACGACGGCGACGCAGCTCGTCCCTCCTTGCTGCGGCTCGCAACGCTCGTGCTGATCGCCGGAGCGCCGGCGATCCTTGGCGCCTGGCTCGGCGGCTACGCCTCGAACGATCTGCTCGCAGTCGTCTTCTTCGGAGCGGCCGCCGGAGCTGCCCTCGAAGTCGTCGTCGAAGTCGGACGCTTCGTCGCCCGCCGGGCCCCCGGCGGCCTCACCTCCGGCTACGCCGTCGGCGGCTTCATGGCAGGCATCGCCGTGATGTACGCAACGGGCTTGCTCGCCGGATAGCGCCGGCTCGCACCACAAGACGCGACCAACGCATCAACCACCGTTAGAATGAACGCGATGAGCGCTGACGATCGCTGCGATCTGCTCTGTATCGACCTTCCGGTCGCGGAGGCGATTCGTGCGCGCACGCTCGAGCGCGCGCACGATCTGCATGACGCTGCCGAGCGTGCCCGTGGTCTCGCGGATCCGACTCGGCTTTCGCTCGCGGCCGCGCTCGCCGAGGTTGACGAGCTCTGCGTCTGCGATCTCGCCTGGATCGCCGGCCGTTCCCAGAACCTCGTCTCCCATCACCTCCGCGCACTGCGATCGCACGGGCTCGTCGACTCGCGCCGCGCAGGGAAGATGGTCATGTACTCGCTCACGAGCGACGGCCGCGCTCTGCTCGCTGCCGTCCTGCCCGCCGAGGCGCGCGCGTGAGCACGACGATGCGCGAGCTCACGATCGTCGGGCAGCCCTCATCGCCCGCGCGGTCGGAGGAATGGCTGCGCGCCGCACGCCGGGCGCGGATGCTCTCCTGGCTTTCGCTCGCCTGGATGGGCACCGAAGGGATCCTCGGGATCGCGACCGGCGTGATCGCCGGCTCGATCGCCTTGACCGGCTTCGGGATCAATGCGTTCGTCGAAGGCTTCGCGAGCGTCGTGATTGTCTGGCGCTTCAGCGGCTCACGGCTCCACTCCGAGAAGGCAGAGGCACGAGCGCAGCGGATCGTCGCAATCCAGTTCTTCATCCTGGCGCCCTACGTCACCTACGAAGCGCTCAGCAGGCTCGTGTCCGGCGACCAGCCGGACACGAGCTGGATCGGGATCGCTCTGGTGACGACGAGCGCGATCGGGATGCCCTTGCTCGGCCGCGCGAAGCAGCAGCTGGCGCACAAGCTCGGTTCCGGCGCCACCCACGGCGAAGGCACCCAGAACATGCTCTGCGGCTACCTCGCGGTTGCCGTCCTGGCCGGCCTGCTCGGGAACACGCTGCTCGGCTGGTGGTGGCTGGATCCGATCGCAGCACTCGCCATCGCGGGGCTCGCAATCCGGGAGGGCCTCCTGAGCTGGCGCGGCGAAAGCTGCGGCTGCGCAACCTGCTGAGTTGGGGGAACACGAGCGAGAGTTGCTCGGGTCGTCAACGGGTCGCGGCGTCGATCGCACTTGCGACCGATTCGACGTCGGTGGCGTTGGCCAGCGGAACGAGTTTGGCGTCTGCGGCGTCTCTACCGACGAGGATGGACTTACCGCGTTAGCTTCCGCGACCCGTCACAGAGGCCAGAAGTCATGACCGTCCGCGCCGAGCCTCGCGCAAAGATGCGCCAACGGTCCCCGCGCTTGACGTACAAGCCGACGGACGACGTCATGCTGGTCCCGTCCGGTCGCTTCGTGGTGCCCGTCTTGACCCGCACGACGCGTGGTCCGGAGCTCTTCAAGTAGCGCGTCACTCGGAAACGCTGGACTCCCGTCTGCGTCGGGCCTTCGAGTGCCACTCCTTCGAAGATGACGCTCGCACGCGTTTGTTGCTGCTCTGCCGTCAAGGGGACGCAGCGGGCGTGAGCCGCAGGTACGAGGAGTGCCCCGGACCCGACGACCGCGATCAGCGCCGACGTGAATCGCGTCCTCATGCGCGGCATGATCGGGTGGCGATCTCGGCAGTCGCCCGCCGCTTGCACTCGTCGACGTCCGACCGCGAGTCCGGCTCGGCTTGGTCCATGCTCATGGACGGCACGCTATCGCGTCGGATTGTCGAGGTCGATCGGCATTTAGCTGACTTCCTCAGTCTCGTCGTGTTGCCGCTCTGCATTGCCCTCCCGGCCCGACGCGACGGGTTTGACGGGAAACCCGCGTAGCGATCGGATGCCGAAGGGGGGAATCGAACCCCCACTCCCCGGAGGGAACCGGATTTTGAGTCCGGCGCGTCTGCCAGTTCCGCCACTTCGGCTCGCTCGACCAGTGTAGAGCGCCACTTCGTAGACTCGGCGTGTGGCCAGACGAGTGGGGATCCTCACCGGCGGGGGCGACTGCCCCGGGCTGAACGCGGTCATCCGCGCTGTGACGCGCCGCTCGCTCGAGCGCGGCTGGGTGGTCGCCGGCGTGCGCGAGGGCTGGCGCGGGCTCGTCGACGGCATCGTCATGCCGCTGGGCCCGCGCGAGATCGCGGGCATCCTGCCGCGCGGCGGCACGATCCTCGGCACGACGCGGACGAATCCCTACAAGGTCGAGGGTGGCGTCGAGCAGGTGCGCGCCACATTCGCGCGCGAGCAGCTCGACGCCCTCGTCGCGATCGGCGGCGAGGACACGCTTGGGGTCGCGGCACGACTCCACCGCGAGCACGACTTCCCCGTCGTCGGCGTTCCGAAGACGATCGACAACGATCTCTCCGGAACCGACTACACCTTCGGCTTCGACACCGCCGTCACGATCGCAACCGAGGCGATCGACCGCCTGCACACGACGGCCGAGTCGCACAACCGCGTGATGGTCGTGGAGGTGATGGGCCGCCATGCGGGTTGGATCGCCGTGCACAGCGGCATCGCCGGCGGTGCCGACGCGATTCTGATCCCGGAGCAGCCGACGACCGTCGAGGAAGCGTGCCGGCAGCTCGAGCAGCGTCACGCCGGCGGCAAGGACTTCTCGATCGTCGTCGTCAGCGAGGGCTACGAGCTGACCTATGAGACGGGCGAGCGGAAGCTCGTCGCCGGCGAGGCTCGCGACACCGACCAGTTCGGCCATGTCGTGCTGGGCGGTATCGGCGACGCGCTCGGACGCGAGATCGAGCAGCGCACGGGCTTCGAGACGCGCGTGACGGTGCTCGGGCACGTCCAGCGGGGCGGCACGCCGACCCCGCGTGACCGCGTCCTGGCGACGCGCTACGGCCTCAAGGCCGCCGACCTCGTGCACGAAGGGCGGTTCGGCCGCATGGCCGCGCTGCAGGGCGATTCGATCGTGGACGTCTCGCTCGACGAGGCGACGGCCGAGCTGAAGACCGTCCCGCCGGACTGGTTCGACACTGCCCGCGCGTTCTTCGGCTAGTTGCTAGGAGGCGGGAATCAGCAGCAGGTGGCTCTCGATGACGGCCTCTGCGACGTCGAACAACTTGCTACCGCTGCGCTGCGATTGCGCGCGTAGAAGCTCGAACGCCTCGCGCTCGCCGATGGCCTGGCGCGCCATCACGATGCCCTTCGCCCGCTCGATCACGGCCCGGCGGCGAAACGCGCCTTCGAGGTTCGTGTACTCGGCGTAGCGCCTGATCGTGATCTCGATCGCGCCCTGCATCTCCTCCGGCTTGCCATTGACGATGTAGGCGAAGATGCCGCGCTTCGCGGCCTCGTTGACCCAGATCGGATCGTCCGACTCGAGCAGGGCGATCACCGGGCACGAGGCCTCGCGGACGATCTCGGAGATCATGTCGAGCGCGTGCTCGCCGCTGACGCCGAGGCCCACGAACGCGAGGTCCGGGTGCTCTCGCTCGGTCGCCGCCGCCACCTCCGAGACCTCCAGCTCCCGCGAGATCACCTCGTGACCGAGGCCGGTGACGATCTCGGCGATGCGCTCGAGGCGATCCTTCCGCTCGTTCGCGATCAGGATCCGGAGCGAGCGAGGAGGACCGGCGGCCACGACGATTCACTGTAGCGCGGCCGCGGGCTTTCCAATTGGACAACAGCACGGTACGATGCACCGGTAGGTCAAAGCCGCTGGCCTACGAGTACGACGCGGGGCCAAAGAGACCGGCCCCGCAATCTCCGCCCTCAGCAACCGGGTTGGCGCGTCAATCGCGCACCGCTCGGCGCGCGAGTTCTGCTGAAGGAGGAGACCGCCATGCAAGCCCGTGAAGCGTTGCCCGCCGGTGAGCTCAGGCGGTTGCGTCGGCCGCGTGTGCTCATCGTCGACGACGACCCCGACATCCGCATGATCTGCGCCACCAATCTGAAGCTGGACGGCTTCGACGTGATCGAGGCGGGGGACGGTCAGGAGGGGCTCGAGCGCATCGACGAGGGAGTCCCGGATCTCGTGCTGCTCGACATCAGCATGCCCATACTCGACGGCTTCGAGCTCGCAACAGCCGTGCGACGGAACGCGCGCACGAGCCATGTCCCCGTCGTCTTTCTCACCGCTGAAGCAACGCGGGAGGCCGAGGAGCGCGCGCTCGCGATCGGGGCTGTGGGCTACTTCACGAAGCCGTTCGATCCGGCCGCCGTCTCACGCTTCATCTCCGATGTGCTGGTGGGCTCCCAGCCCATGCCGCACGCGGTCGCCTAACCGAAGAGTAGGAGCAGCGCGTCGGTCGGCGCATAATCGTCGGTCAGCACCGGCACGTCGTTCGTGGGGATCGGACGGTCGACGCGGTCGCGGATCGCGGCTGTCAGATCCGGGGCGCCGGGTGCGCGGCGGCGGACGTCGTTCCACCGCTCCGTCAGGAACTCCTTCGACGGCGCCGCGCCCTCGCCGGCGACGAACATGACGTTCCGGACGCCGCCGAGGTCCGTGTCGCCCTGGACGCGCACCGGGTGCACCGCCACCGTCGGAAAGACCGTGCGATAGGTGCGCAGCATCGAGCGCAACAGGCGTGACTCGCTCCCCCGGGTCGCCCCGATGATGTTCGTGACGACCACGCCGCCCGGAGCGAGTCGCGAGCGTGCGAGCTCAAGGAACTCGTTCGTCGCGAGGTGGAACGGGATCGAGTCCGAGTAGAACGCATCGACGACGATCACGTCCCACGGGCCGTCCTGCTGCACGAGGTAGCGCCGCCCGTCCTCTACCTCCACATTCAGCCGCTCGTCCCGCGGCAGCTCGAAGAAGCGGTACGCCACGTCGACGACGTCGGGGTCGAGCTCGACCGCGTCGAAACGAACCGAGGGGAAGTCGCGCCACATCCGCTTCGGCCCCGAGCCGCCGCCGAGGCCGATGAACAGCACGTTCCGCGCGTCCGGGTTGTAGGCGAGCCCGAGCTGCAGGTAGTCGGAGTACTCGAAGCGCGTCCTGTACGGGTCGTCCAGGTACATGCCGCTCTGGAAGGAGCTGTCGAAGCGGAGGTAGCGGCTGTCCGCGTCGTCCACGACGGCGATGCGGTGGTACTGGCTGTCCTTGGCGTAGCGGAGCTCGTAGCCCTCCTGTCCCTCCGCCGGGCCACCGATCCGGTCCTCGGCGGCGCGCTGCCGGTAGACCGGCGACCAGTTCTGAAGCTGGGAGGCGGCCACGATCCCGCCCTGATCGGGTGCGAGCGAGACGACGGCGGCGAAGCTCGCAGCGGCCACCGCGAGGGTGACGACGGAGGCGAGGACGAGCCGCTCGACGATCGCCACCGCGGCCGCGGCGAGCAACAGCACGACGGCGAGCGTCGCGATCAGCTGATCCGTTCCGAGCTCCGGAATGAGGAAGAACGCCGTGGCGAACGTGCCAGCGATCGAGCCGGCGGTGGACACGGCGAAGAGGCGGCCGGCGGTCCGCCCGAGACGCTCCAGCGAGCGCGCAAGCAGCTTCACCGCGATCGGCGAGACGGTTCCCAGCACGACCGCCGGCGCGCCGAAGATGGCGATGGTCGCGACGACGGGGTTCAGCCGTGGCCCGGGATTCCAGGCCACCACCTGCTCCAGGATCCAGTCGTCTACGAACGGAATCGCGAGCACGAGCAGAGCAGCGAGCACGAGGACGCCGACGAGCACGGGCGTCGTCGCGCGACGGTCGGCGATGATGCCGCCCACCCAATAGCCCACGGAGAGCCCGGCGAGGACGACACCGATCAGGGCGCCCCAGACGAACAGCGAGTTGCCGAAGTAGGGCGCCATCACGCGACTCGAGGCGATCTCGAGGCTGAGCAGAGCGCCTCCGGCGAGGAAGACGGCGACCCCGATCGCGGCCGCGCTGAGACGCTCTCCCCTCATTCGACCACTCAGCCTACAGGCGGTACAGCGCCACCCAGGGCCCTCCTAGCTCGCCGCCGGGCGAGACGAGCAGCACCCGCTCCGACGCCGACTCGAGCTCACCGTAGAACGCGGCCTCGCGGGGATAGCGGTCGGCCGCGGCGAGTACGCGGTCGGCGACGGCCCCCGTGACGAGCACGTAGTCGACGCCGCGGGCCCGAAGGCGCTCGACGTCGCGGTTCGAGTCGAACGGCCGGTCCGGCCCGGGCAGCTCCAGCCCGAGAGTCGGCCGTTGCTCGACCGGGGGCGCCGAGGGCTCGACGGCGACGAGGGCGTCGGGAGCGACGTTCTGCTCGATCCAGGTGCTCGCGACGACGCGCGTGTCGGTGCGGGTCAGCCCGCGGACCTCGCCGGCCGACCAGATCAGCGGGACGACGAGCAGCGCGAGCGCCACCGGCGCCACTCGCGGCAGCCGGCCCGCCAGCGCACCGAGCACGGGCACGAGCGGCAGGACGTAACGGTCGTAGTGCGCGTTCAGCGTGAGCAGCTGCGCGAACCAGACGAGGACGAAGGACGCGAGCGCCAGATCGGCGGCCTTGCGTCTGCGGAACGCAACGCCCGCGAGAGCCGCAAAGAGGCCGGCCAGCGCGATCAGCAGAAACGGGCCCAGCGCCTCCCAGAGCCGGTCGAGGAAGGCGAGCGGCGTCGCCGGGTCGTCCTCGAAGCCGAGCCATCCCGCCCGCCCGAGCCGCTGCACGCGCTCGATGTCGCCCCAGGCGGCACCGGGGTGGATCACCACGAAGGGGCTCGTGAGGAGGAAGGCGAGTGCGCCCCCGGCGGCGGCGAGCCCCAGCCGCCGCCACCGGCCCCACCCGACGAGCAGGATCGGCACGGCCATGAGGACGCCTGGGTACTTCGCGGACGCGGCCAGCCCGGCGGCGGCGCCGGCCCACTCGAGCCGGCCGGTCAGGAGCAGGGCCAGCGAAACCGTCACGCCGGTCGTCAGCAGCACGTCCGTGACGGCCATGTGCGAATACACGACGTGAACCGTGGAGACAGCGCAGGCCGCACCCGCGAGCACACCCGCAGTCTCGCCGTACGCGCTGCGTCCGAGCCACCAGGCGGCTGCAACACCCGCCAGCCCGATCCCCGCGGCGACCACCCGCGCGGCGCCGTAGGAAGGGTTGTCGAACAGGAGCTGCGACGGCGCCAGGACCGCGAAGAGCAGGGACGGGTAGTCGTACCAACCGGGATCGAGCCCGCCCCCGTGCACGAGCTCCCAGGCCCGCGGCACGATCGACCGCTCGTCCGGGTTCAGCAGCGGAAACGGCAGCCCGTAGGCGAGCCCCGGCAGCCGGAGCGCCGCCGCGAGCGCGAGCAGGCCACCGAGGACGAGAAGCGAGCTAGGCCGTCGGGAGCGGCTCACGGAGGAGAACCGCGTCGACGCCGGCGCGTTCGAGCTCGTCGATCTCGGCACGCGTGACCTGCGCCAGATCCGCGATCGCGAGCTTGCCGGCGGGAACGTCCGTGAGCAGCGCTAGCACCTGCTCGAGCGGCTCGTCGGCGTCGCGCGCGGCGAGCACGAGCAGATGCGGATCGAGCCGCTCGAGCACGTCGGCGAGCTGCTCCTCGTGCTCGACGCGGACGACTAGCTCGACCCCGGCCGCGAGCTCGCCGTCGTGGTCGGCGGGGACGATGCGGGCGTCGCCACCCCCGTCGCGGCAGACGATCGGCAGCCTGCTCGCAGCCCGGATCTCCTCGATCCGGGCTGTGGCGAGCAGCGCGCCGGCCCCGCTCGCCTCGGCGTCGCGCGCAGCCTCCGCACCATCCACCTGCACGATCAGCGAGATGCCCTCGCCGTGCGAGATCGCGTGGCTCAGCCGACGAGCCGTCACTGACTCAACCTCACTGACTCAACCGTCACTGGCCGATCGGGTGCCAGATCGTCTTCAGCTCGAGGAAGCTCGCGATCGCCCAGGGGCTCTGCTCCTCGGCGGAGCCATGAACCACGCGCTTCACGTTCTCGGCTGCAAGCCGCTCGAGCTCGGGCGCCTGCCCGTCCGCACCGGTCACGTCGAGGGCGTTCACGTCCATGTGGCCGGCCAGGATCGGCGCGAGCTCTTCGCGGTAGCCGGTGAGGATGTTCACGACGCCACCTGGGACGTCGGAGGTCGCGATCGACTCGGCCAGCTCGATCGCCGCCACAGGATGCGTCTCGGACGCGACGACCACGGCCGCGTTGCCACCGACGAGCGCAGGGGCAAGCCGCGAGACGAGGCCGGTGAGGGCGGGCTCGTCGGGCGCGAGGATCGCGACGACCCCGGTCGGCTCAGGCACTGTGAAGTTGAAGTACGGCCCCGCGACGGGGTTGGACGAGCCCAGCACCTGCGCGAGCTTGTCCGCCCAGCCCGCGTACCAGACCACGCGGTCGATCGCCGCCTCGACTTCCTTCTTGCCGGCACACACAGCGGCGAGCGAGTCGACGCGCGCCTCCATCGTCTCCGCGAGCCGGTAGAGCACCTGACCGCGGTTGTACGCGGTCGCCGCCGCCCAGCCGGGCTGCGCCTTGCGCGCCGCGACGACCGCGTCGCGCGCGTCCTTGCGCGAGGCGCGGGCCACGTTCTGGCCCTCGGCCTCGTAGGTGCGGCCGGACTCCGAGCGCGGAAAGCCGCCGCCGACGAAGAGCTTGTAGGTCTTGCGGACGGGCACGCGTTTCCTCATGCATGACTCCCGAAGCGGCGATCGGCAAGCACGAGCGCGAGCGCGCCCACGGCCATTCCGAGCGCAAGGTGGAAGCGTCGCATCAGTCGGAGCCCTCGAAGCGCAGATAGGGCTCGAGGCCGTGCCGGCCGCCCTCGCGCCCGAAGCCCGACTCCTTGTAGCCACCGAACGGCGAGGCAGGATCGAAGCGGTTGAAGGTGTTCGCCCAGACCACACCGGCGCGCAGGCGCTCGGCCATCCAGAGGATGCGCGAGCCTTTCTCCGTCCAGACGCCAGCGGAGAGCCCGTACGGTGTGTTGTTCGCCTTCTCCACGGCTTCCTCCGGGGTGCGGAAGGTCAGCACCGAGAGCACCGGGCCGAAGATCTCCTCCTGCGCGATCCGGTAGCTCTGGGCGACGTTCGTGAAGACCGTCGGCGCGAACCAATAGCCCTTCTCCGGCAGGCGGCAGGGCGGCTGGTAGATCTCTGCGCCCTCGTCCTTGCCCGACTCCACGAGCTCGGTGATCTTCTCGAGCTGCAGCTTCGAGTTGATCGCGCCGATGTCGGTGTTCTTGTCGAGCGGATCGCCGAGGCGCAGCGTCTCGAGCCGCCGCTTCAGCTTGGAGACGGTCAGCTCGTAGATCGACTCCTGCACGAGCAGGCGCGAGCCGGCGCAGCAGACGTGGCCCTGGTTGAAGTAGATCCCGTTCACGATCCCCTCGACCGCGCCGTCGAGCGCCGCGTCGTCGAAGATGATGTTCGCGGCCTTGCCGCCGAGCTCGAGCGTCAGCTTCTTGCCGGTGCCGGCCAGCTGGCGCTGAATCGCCTTGCCCACGTCGGTCGAGCCCGTGAACGCGATCTTGTCCACGTCCTCGTGCTCGACCAGAGCAGCTCCCGCACGCCCGTCGCCCGTGATGATGTTGACGACGCCCGCAGGCAACTCCGCCTGGCGGCAGATGTCGGCGAAGAGGAGGGCGGAGAGCGGCGTCGTCTCCGCCGGCTTCAGCACGACCGTGTTGCCGGCAGCGAGCGCAGGCGCGATCTTCCACGCGAGCATCAGCAACGGGAAGTTCCAGGGGATGATCTGGCCGGCGACCCCGAGCGGCTTCGGCCGTCGATTCGGGAACGCATACTCGAGCTTGTCGGCCCAGCCGGCGTAGTAGAAGAAGTGCGCCGCGGCCAGCGGGACGTCGACGTCCCGGCTCTCGCGGATCGGCTTCCCGCCGTTCAGCGACTCGAGCACGGCGAGCTCGCGCGAGCGCTCCTGGATGATCCGCGCGATTCGGAAGAGGTACTTCGCGCGCTCGGACGGCGCGAGCGACGCCCAGCCGTTCTCGAAGGCGGCGCGCGCGGCCTTGACGGCCAGGTTCACGTCCTCGGGGGCCGCCTGCGCGACCTCGGCGAGCTGCTCCTCCGTCGCGGGCGAGATCGTCGGGAACCACTCCTTGGAGCGCGGGCTCACGAACTTGCCGCCGACGAACAGGCCGTACCTCTTCTCGAGCGAGACGATCTCGCGCGCCTCGGGCGCAGGCGCGTACTCCCATTCGGTCAGGGCGGGCGTCAACGGCTTCTGTGTGCGCTCGACCGCCATCGTCAGTCCTTCGTGAAGTAGTCGGCGGATTGATACCGGCCCGTCTTCTGCTTGCGGATCTGCATCAGCACGTCGTTCAGCAGCGAGGAGGCGCCGAAGCGGTAGAGATCGGGGGTCAGCCACTGCAGGCCGAGCGTCTCGTGCAGGACGACGAGGTGCTGCACGGCCTGCTTCGCCGTGCGGATCCCGCCGGCCGGCTTCATCCCGACAACGCGGCCCGTCTCCTCGTTGACGTCGCGGATCGCCTCCAGCATGCAGAGCATCACGGGCAGCGTCGCGGCGGGGTTGATCTTGCCCGTCGACGTCTTGATGAAGTCGGCCCCGGCGGCCATCGCGAGCAATGAGGCGCGGCGCACGTTGTCGTAGGTGCCGAGCTCGCCCGTCTCGAGGATCACCTTCAGATGCGCCGCTCCGCAGGCCTCCTTCACCTTCACGATCTCGTCGTAGACCTTCGCGTAGCGGCCGGAGAGGAAAGCGCCGCGGTCGATCACCATGTCGACCTCGTCGGCGCCCTGCTCCACCACCCAGCGCACCTCGCCGAGCTTCGACTCGAGCGGCACCTGCCCGGACGGGAACCCGGTCGCGACCGACGCGACGCGCACGCTCGTTCCACGCAGGCGCGCGACCGCGGTCGGCACGAGATTCGGGTAGACGCAGACGGCGGCGACGGAGGGAACGCTGCGGTCGACCGGGTCGGGCCGCACCGCCTTCGAGCAGAGCGCGGCCACCTTGCCGGGCGTGTCGGCGCCCTCGAGCGTCGTCAAGTCCATCATCCGCACGGCCAGCTCGAAGGCCTGAAGCTTCGACTCCTTCTTGATCGAGCGCTTGGCGAGCGTCGCGGCGCGCTCCTCGAGCGCCACGGCGTCGACCGAGCCGATGCGCGGCAGCCGGGGCTCGAGCGGCAGCTCGAACCCACGTGGGAGAACGGGCGCCTGGGCCACGGGCGAAGTGTACGCGCGCATAGCGCCCGGCTCCTGCGGGCATGTGTCGCTGCATGAAGTGGAGCCGGGGTGGCAAGGGACGGATCGACGACCGGCGCGGCGCCGGCGGAGGACTCGGCGGCGGCGGGCTGCCGATTCCGATCGGCAAGGCCGGCGGCGGCATCGGTGGGATCATCCTCCTGCTCGCGATCGTCTTCCTCACCGGCGGCTTGCCCGGGGGTGGTGGCGGCGGCGGCTTCGGCGTCGACCCGGGAACCGGCGGCTTCGGGCCCGCGCCCGCGGGTGGCGGCGCACTCGAGAACGCACCGGAGGACGACGACGAGCAGGAGGCATTCGTCCGCTTCGTGGTGGGCGACGTCGAGGACACCTGGCGAAAGGTCTTCGCGGACAGCGGCCAGACCTACGAGCCGACGACGCTCGTCCTCTTCGAACGGGGCGTGTCGACGGGCGGTTGCGGCAGCGCCAGCTCGGCCGTCGGCCCGTTCTACTGTCCGGCCGACCGCCAGGTCTACATCGACTTCTCGTTCTTCGAGGAGCTGTCGAACCGCTTCGGCGCACCGGGCGACTTCGCGCGCGCGTACGTGATCGCGCACGAGATCGGCCACCACGTCCAGAACCTGCTCGGCGTCAGCGACGACGTGAACCGCGAGCGCCAGGAGGATCCGGGCAGCGCGAACGAGCTCTCCGTGCGGCTCGAGCTGCAGGCCGACTGCCTCGCCGGGGTCTGGGGTCACACCGCTTTCAAGGAGGGGGTGCTCCAGCCGGGCGATCTCGAGGAGGGGCTCGCCGCGGCAGCCGCCGTCGGCGACGACCGGCTCCAGGAGCAGTCCGGCCGGGGCGTCGACAGCGAGTCGTGGACACACGGCTCGTCGGAGCAGCGGGTGGAGTGGTTCCGCAAGGGCTTCGACAGCGGCGACCCGACCGACTGCGACACCTTCGCCGCAGATCTCTAGCCAGCGGTTGCGGCGAGTCGCGCCCGGCGGGAGACTCCGTCACATGCCTGCCAGCGATGCGGAGGTGATCCTCGACGTCGTCTTCGACCGCGGCTTGCTCTTCCTCGAGCTCGCGAACACCGGCGACCGGCCCGCCCATCGCGTGCGCGTTCGCTTCGGCGAGCGCTTCTCCGGCGTCGGCGGCACGAAGCGAATCGACCGGCTCACGCTCTTCCGGAAGCTCGAGTTCCTCGCGCCACACAAGTCGATCCCGGTCTTCCTCGACCGCAGCGCTGCGTACTTCGCCCGCGACGAGCCGACGCAGCTCACAGCCGAGATCGTCTGGCGGACGCCGGAGGGCGAGCGTCGCTCCAGCACCATCCACCACGACCTCGAGATCTACCGCGACCTCGGGTTCATCGACAGGGAGGTTCCCCACCGTGCCGGTCCAGCGTGACGATCCGTACTCGAACTTCAACTTTCTCGTCGAGATCGACGGAGTGGCTTCTGCCGGTTTTGCCGAGGCAGATCTTCCGGCCGGCCGGATCGAGACGCTCGAGTACCGCGAGGGCGGCGACAAGACCTCCGCGGCGCGGAAGCTCCCCGGCCGAGTGAGCTACGAGAACGTCGTCCTGCGCCGTGGGCTCTCGGGTCGCACCGACCTGTACGACTGGTGGCGCGCAGTACGGGACGGCACGCTCGACCGGCGCAACGCCGCGATCGTCCTGCTCGACGAGGCGCGCAGCCCGGTGCAGCGCTGGCTGCTCCGCGACGCCTGGCCGGTGCGCCTCGCTTACACCCGGCTCGACGGCCTCGGCAACGAGATCGCGATCGAGACGCTCGAGCTCACGTACGAGTCGTTCGCGACCGAGTAACGGGCGGAGCATGCGGACGGGTCTTTGGCCGCGAAGCGGCCCCTTCAGGGTCTTCGCGCGATCGGAATCTGCTTCCGCAGATTCCGATCTTGCGCCAACAAGCTAGAGCCCGAAGCGGTCGAGCTGCGCGTCGTCGCGGCGCCAGCGGGCGCGCACCTTCACCTTGAGCTCGAGGAAGATCTTGCGTCCGAGGAGCTGCTCGATCTCGGGCCGCGCGCGCGTGCCGATCTCGCGGATCACCGAGCCTTTCTTGCCGACGAGGATCTGCTTCTGCGACTCGGTCTCGACGAGCACGAACGCGCGCAGCAGCTTGTGGTCGAGCTCGTCGACCTCCACGGAGATCGAGTGCGGCACCTCCTCGCGCGTCAGCTGGAGCGCCTTCTCGCGGATCAGCTCGACGATCCGCTGCTCGGCGGTCTGGTCGGTGGCGGACTCGCGCTCGAAAAACGGCTGCCCCTCGGGCAGCAGGTGGATCAGGTCGCCGCGCAGCTCGTCGATCCCGTCCTTCGTCTTCGCGCTCACCGGGTGCAGCGCGTGGAAGTCGCCGAGCGCCGCGGCCGCCTTCATGCCGGTGACGATGTGGCTCGGCGTCAGGTTGTCGACCTTGTTCAGCGCGACGATCACCGGGATCCCGAGCGCGTAGACGCGGCGCGCGATGAAGCGGTCGCCGGCGCCGATCCGCTCGCGCGCGGACATGACGAAGAGCACGACGTCGATGTCCGCGAAGGAGCTGTCGACAGTGCTCTGCATCCGCTCGGTCAGCTTGTCCATCGGGCGCTGGAAGCCTGGGAGATCGGCCAGCACGAGCTGGTAGTCCTCGCCGTTCGCGACGCCGTAGATCCGCCGTCGCGTCGTGTTCGGCACCCGGGACGTGATCGCGATCTTTTCGCCGACGAGCGCATTGACGAGCGTCGACTTGCCGACGTTGGGGCGGCCGGCGACGGCGACGAAGCCGGACTTCATCTCAGAGCTCGAACGACTCGGGCAGGAGCTCGGCCGGCGACAGCGTCACGACCTCGCCGCGGTTGCGGAAGATGACGCGGTCGAAGCCGAGCTCGTGCAGCCACTGCCGGCAGCCGCCGCACGGCGACGCATTGACCGCGATCGCCTCGAAGTCGCCCACGCCGTAACCGGCGGTGATCGCGGTGCCGATTCCGTTCTTCTCGGCGCAGATCCCGAGCGGATAGGCGCCGTTCTCGACGTTGACGCCCTCGACGACGGTGCCGTCGCGCAGCAGCACGGCGCAGCCGACGTTGAACGTCGAGTAGGGCGCGTACGCCTTCACGGCGATCGCGTCGGCACGGGTGAGGAGCTCGTCGTCGGTCATGGCGTCAGCTGGAAGACTGCCAGGGTGACGAGCGCGCCGAGCAGGCCGCCGTAGAACACCTCCATCGACGAGTGCACGCCCGACTCGACCCTGGTCTGCGCCACGAGCAGCGCCATGATGAACGTGAGCGACGAGATCAGGAAGCGATGGTCCGTGTCGTCGAGGATCAGCGTCGTCGCCATCCAGCCCGCGAAGGCAACCGCAGAGTGACCCGACGGGAGGCCCCCGCGCAGGGGCGAGCCGCTGCCGGTGAGCGCCTTCGTCCCGATCACGAGGATCGTGGTCAGGAAGAGCGCGATCAGCGTCAGCTCCGCCGGGACTTCGGCGAGGCGGTCGAGGAACCGCGAGCTCCGGTCGGCCACCTGCCCCGAGAAGACGAGGTAGCCGATCGCGACGGCGACCGCGCTCGCGATCAGCACCGCGCCGGCGGCAATGTCCTTCGCGAGCTTCGCCATCGGATCGAAGGAGGTCGTGGCCACGTCGATCGCGCCCTCGATCGCCGTGTTCACCATCTCGGTGATCAGGACGAACGCGATCGCGAGCAGCAGCGCGATCAGCTCGAGCTTGTCGACGCCCGAGGCGAGCGCGGCGACCAGCACGAGCGTCGCGACGGCGAAGTGGATCCGCATGTTCCGCTGCGTGCGGAGCACGTGGATGATCCCCTCGAAGGCGTAGTTGAAGCTCTCGAGGACGGAAGGCGGTCGCCTGGAGCTCACGCCCCTGGCCGCCTTTCGCTCCCGCCCGGCAGAGCCGGGCTCCGCGAAAGGCTGACGCCGCTCGCGGCGCTCCAGCCGGCGGCCCGTACCTCCGTACTGTTCCACCGGCTTACGCACCGCGAGCGACGTCCCAGGAACGTGAGCAAGCTCATGCGCGGTGCGCGGCCTCGCGCGCTTCCATCTCGGCGCCGTGCTCGTGGCCGAGCAGGTGCAGCAGCCCGTGTACGAGCGGGTCGCGCCAGGCGTCGCCGACGACCTGGGGGCAGAGGACGACGTCGCCGAGCGCGCGCGGCACGCCGGCCGGCACCGGATCGCGCCCGTCGATCGGGAACGAGAGCACGTCCGTGGTCTCGTCGATCCCGAGATGGTCGCGCTTCAGGGTGCGCATCTCCTCGGCGCCCACGAAGGCGAGCCCGAGCTCGCCGTTCTCCATTCCCTCCGCCGCGAGCACACGCCGGGCCAGCGCGGCCGCGCTCTCCTCGTCGACCTCCAGCCCGCTCCGGTTCTCGACGTCGATCGAGAACATCAGCGGTTGCGCGCCGTGCCGGTCTCCTCGGCGTGCAGCTTGTACGCCTCGACGATCCGCTGCACGAGCTTGTGCCGGACGACGTCCTGATGCGTGAACTCGACGAACGCGATCCCGTCGATCGTCCCGAGGATGTCGCGCACCTGGATCAGCCCCGAGGCCTGATCGCGTGGCAGGTCGACCTGCGTGATGTCGCCGGTGACGACCACCTTGGAGCCGAAGCCGAGCCGCGTGAGGAACATCTGCATCTGCTCGGGGCTCGTGTTCTGCGCCTCGTCGAGGATGATGAACGAGTCGTTCAGCGTGCGGCCGCGCATGAAGGCGAGCGGCGCCACCTCGATCGTGCCTCGCTCCATGAACGCAGCCAGCTTCTCCGCGTCCATCATGTCGTAGAGGGCGTCGAAAAGCGGGCGCAGGTACGGGTCGACCTTCGCGAGCATGTCGCCGGGAAGGAAGCCGAGCCGCTCGCCCGCCTCGACCGCGGGGCGCGTGAGGATGATCCGGCCAACCTGCTTGTCCGCCAGCGCGGCGACCGCATGCGCCATGGCGAGATACGTCTTGCCGGTGCCCGCGGGGCCGATCCCGAACGTGACGGTGCACTCGCGGATCGCGTCGACGTAGCGCTTCTGCATGATCGTCTTCGGCGCGATCTTCTTGCCGCGATGCCGCCAGACGACGTCGTCGAAGACCTCGCGGATGTCCTCGGCCTGGTCGAGCGCCGCGACGACCGCGCCGACGGTGTCCGGCCCGATCTCGTGCCCGCCCTCCACGAGCTCGACCAGCTCGTCGACCACCGCGCGCGCGGCGACGACCTTGTCGTCGTCCCCCTCGATCGTCAGCTGATTCCCGCGGAGGCGCAGCGTGCAATGCAGCCGGGAGCGCAGCGCGTCGAGCACGCCGTCGCCGACGCCGGCGAGCTCGGCGGCGACCTCGTTCGGGACGGAGAGGACGTCCTGCATGCGGTCAGTCTAGGCCGGGGCTGTGGACGGTGAGACCGGCGGCCGAGCTCAGCGAATGAGCTGTTCGACGGCCGTGACGCGATCGCCTCGGTCGACTGTCGCACGATCGCGCCCGGATCCTCCGTTAATGACGTCCCTGCCGCCACCTCGGGCTCTGATCACGTCGTTTCCGGCTAGGCCACAGATGACGTCGGGTCCCGGCCCGCCTCGCAGGAAGTCCGCTCCGTCGGTTCCCAGAACCGTGCACCGCGAGACGGAGTAAACGACCTCGGCGACATTGTCGCTCGGATCGTGCTCTGGGGCCGCCGTGTTCACAGCGGCCCGCAGGACGAGACGGCCGGCCGACCGGGGGACGACCCCAACCACGACCGACGAGGTCGAATCCGGCCCCACGTCGCCGAGAGGGCAGGTCGCGCGTCCCGCGGCGATCATGCAGCCTCCGCTCGCCGACTTCGCGGAAGCAATCGTGCCGTTCGACGTCCTCAATGTCAGGGTCGAGCCCGGCGCGTCGGCGCCACCGATCGACTTGACCAGGATGGGGACCGAGAACCGCCTTCGTGGAATCTCGGTGGGATCGTCGCTCACGCGAACGTAGTCGTCCATCTGCACTGCGAGACCCGCTGCGTTCGGACGCCAGCCCACAGGAACGATCGTCCCGGTCGAACGGAATGTCACTCGGCCGCGGGCGCCACCATCCACCGCAACGAGATCGAGTGCTCGGCCATCGGCCTGGAACGCGATGAAGCGCCCGTCCGGGGACCACACAGGGCTCTTGTCGTGAGGGCCGAAGGCGACGATGCGTCGCTCCTTCGTCGCGACCTCGATGATCTCGATCCGAGAGACGCCACGGGTCGTGTTTGTCACAGCGATGCGAGAGCCGTCCGGCGACCAGCTTGGTGTGCTGCGATGAGTGTCGCCTTCGACGTCGAGCAACGGACGACGATTCTGCCCGTCCGCGTCGATCAGGTCGACGCTGAGCATTCCGCCCCGATTGAAGCTGGCGAACGCGATCGTCCCGCCATCCGGTGACCACGCCGGTTCGCCAGCCCGTTCGGAGACGAGCAGGCGACGGTCACTCCCATCGACGTTGAACGTCACGAGGCCGGCTCGAGAGTGATAGACGATCCGACGCCCATCGGGAGCCCATGCCAAGCCATATCCTCCGCCCCCTCCACCCGTCTCCTCGTTCAGTGAGTTCGCATGGAGCGAGCCGCCGTCCGAAGAGAGGACGTGAAATCGGACTCGTCGGTTGATCAGGATCGCGAGTTTCGTCCCATCTGGCGACCAGACGCCCGCCGTAGCCGCGGACGCGAGGAGCCGGTCGGCAGTGCCGTCAGGCTCGACGACTCGGATGCCGTCCTCCGCGACATAGGCGATGACCCCGTTCGGGCTCGGCCCAGCCGCGTTCGCCGCGCCCAGAACGAGCACGCCGAATAGCGCAGCCGATACGACCAGGAGACCCCTCACCCGCGCTCAACCTACAACAGCGTCGCCGGAAAGACGAGAGTTGCGAGCGTCAGGCGAGCTTTTCGCGCACGAGCTGGCTCACAGACGAGCCGTCCGCGCGACCCGCGACCTGCGGCATCACGTCCGCCATCACCCGGCCGATGTCGCGCATCGACGTCGCACCCACCTCGGCGATCACGTCGTCGACGATCTCCTCGACCTCCTCCTCGGAGAGCGGCTCGGGCATGAACTCCTCGAGCACGTCGAGCTCCGCCTCCTCCTTCTCGGCCTGCTCCTCCCGGCCGCCCGCGCGGAACGCGTCCGCCGCCTCGAGCCGCTTCTTGCGCTCGCGCTGCAGCACCTGGAGCTCCTCGTCGTCGTGCAGCTCGCGCTGGAGCTCCTTCTCCGCGCCCTGGAGGCTGGAGAGGATCAGCCGTAGCGCGTCGCGGCGCGCGGTGTCGCCCTCACGCATCGCGTCGGTCAGCTGTTCCTTGATCTCGGCGATCAGAGTCATGCTGTTCTCATTCGGGCATCCCGGCAATCTTCCCACCCAGGACGTGCCAGTGCAGGTGGAAGATCGTCTGGCCACCGCCCTCGCCCACGTTGACGAGCACGCGGTAGTCCTCGAGGCCGGCCGCACGCGCCGTCTCGGCGACGAACGCGAGCATCCGCCTCGCCTCCTCCGGCGGGAACTCCGCGATCTCGCGGAAGGTGTCGACGTGCCGCTCGGGCAGGACGAGCAGATGCGTGTCGGCCTTCGGGTTGATGTCGCGGATCGCGACGAAGCCGTCCGTTTTCGCGACGTGGTCGCCGTCCCGAACGAGTTTGCAGAAGAGACAGTCGTCAGGCAGCGACGATCCCCTCCTCGGTCACCGCGCGCCCGCGCACGGAGACGAGCTCACCGACCGGCCCGTCGACGAGCCAGGGCGAGTAGTCGGCGCCGTAGCCGCGACCGGGGCGATCGACGAGCACCACGTCCTCCCGGCCGACCTTGGTACGCCAGCGCACGCGGCACGCTTCGTCGGAGAGCGCACGCAGCCGGGCGCTCCGCTCCTTCTTCACGCCGGGGGGCACGGTGTCCTCGGCCGCGGTCCTCGTCCCCGGCCTGGGCGAATAGGGGAACACGTGCACCTTCGTGAGACCGGCGGCTCGCACCGTCGCGAGCGTCTGCTCGAAGGCTGCGTCGTCCTCCGACGGAAAGCCGACGATCACGTCTGCAGTGAGGTTGAAATCATGGAGCGGCTCCAGCTTGCGGAGGTACGTCGCGACCGAGTAGCGGCGGCCCATGGTCCGCAGGACTGCATCGTCGCCCGACTGGAGCGGCACGTGCAGATGCGGGCCGACGACGGGAGTCTCACGGAGCGCCGCCACGAGCTCGGCGTCCACGTGGTTGATCTCGATCGACGAGAGCCGGAGCCGTTCGACACCTGGGATCGCGCCTGCTTCCCGGAGCAACCGGGCGAGGCGGTAGTCGGCGGCGCGGTCGCGGAAGCAGCCGAGGTTGACCCCGGTGAGCACGATCTCGCGGTGACCCTGCTCGACGCGGCGCCGGATCTCAGCGAGCACGGCAGTGGCGCTGCGGCTGCGCGTGGCGCCGCGCACGAGCGGGATCACGCAAAAGTTGCAGGCGAACGAGCAGCCGTCCTGGATCTTCACGAAGGCGCGAACGCGCTCGAGTCGTGCCTCGGCCTGGATGCAGCCGATCGCCCCCACGTCGCCCGCGATCCGCTCGACGGCCTCTTCGATCTGGCCGCGAACCACGGTGACGTTCTCCGGCAGTCCCGCGAACGCCGTCTCCGAAAGCCGCGCACCGCAGCCGGTCACATACACACGGCTGTGGGTGCGCGCCGCACGCGAGGCCGCCTGGCGCGACTTCGCCAGCGCCTCGTGCGTGACGCAGCAGGTGTTCACGACGGCGACCTCTCCCCCGCCCTCGGTGTGGCCGTCGGCGAGCAACCGCTCGCGGACAGCCTGAACGTCGGTGTGCGAGACCTTGCAGCCGAGGAAGCGGGTCGAGAACCGCGCCATCGCCGGACGATTGTTACGCACGGACGCGTCGGTCGTAGAGTCAGCCGATGGCGGAGACCGTGCTCCTCGTTCCGATTCCCGAAGCAGCCGCCCTCGTCGACCCGTACCGACTGCGCCTGACCCGGGCCGGCGCCGAGGGCATCCCGCCGCACATCACGCTGCTCTACCCCTTCACCGACAGCACGCTTCTGACGGCGGCCCGCGTGCGCGAGGCGGCCGGGATCGTCGGCAGTGTGAGCGCCTTCGACGTGTCTCTCGGCTCGACCGAACGGTTCGACGCCGACCCGCCGATCCTCTACCTCGCTCCCGAGCCCGCGGCGCCGTTCGCCGCCCTCACCGGCGCGCTCGTCGCGGCCTTCCCCGAGCACCAGCCCTACGAGGGCCTCTATCCAGAGCTCGTCCCCCATCTCACCGTCGCGATCGCCGACGCCGCGACCCTGGAACCCGTCGCGGCCGAGCTCGGCCCGGCGCTGCCGATCGAGGCGCGCGTCGAGACGGCGTGGCTGATGCAGCGGGACGCGAGCGGGCGCTGGCGCCTGCGGCAGCGGCTCGCGTTCGGCAGCTAGCTCCTTGTGTGCAGATCCGCTGCCCAGCCGTCGATCTGCACACGCCGCTCGAGCTTGTAGCCGTCGAGCGGCGGCTCGTCGCTGACGAGGTATCCGGATGTGATCGCGCGCGGCGCGCGCAGCCTGGGCCCGAGCGCGACGACGGCGTCGCCGGCGATGTTCGCGAGCGCGAGATCGGCTGCGGGCAGCTCCGCGTCGCTCAGGTCGCCGAGCCGGACCTCGACCTCGACCTCGTTCGCCAACGCGTTGCGCTCCGTCGCCTCGACCGCCTGGGGGTCGAAGTCGATCCCCAGCACCGGCGCGAAGCCGAGCTTGGCGGCGGCGATCGAGAGCACGCCGGAGCCGCAACCCACGTCGAGCACGCTGCCACGCTCCTCCGCCTCGAGCAGCTGCAGACAGAGCCGCGTGGTCGCGTGCCCACCCGTGCCGAATGCGCGGCCTGGATCGATCACGACCGCGATCGCGTCCTCATCCGGCTGCTCCCAGGGTGGGCCGATCCAGAGGCTGCCGACCCGTTGCGGGCGGTGGAACTGCCGCCAGCGCTCCTCCCAGTTCTCGTCCACGTCGGTGGCGCTCGCCGCGCCGCCGAAGGCCTGCCAGATGCGCTCCTCTCCGGCAGCGTTCGTGTAGGCGGCCAGCTCGAGCGAGCCGTTCGACTCGAGCTCCTCGAAGCCCTCGGGAAAGAGTTCGAGCATCACTGCGCGCGCCTGCTCCGCGCGCGCGTCGGGAACGGCCACCGACACGCGCCGCAGGATCATCTCCGCGCCTTCAACGCAACGCGCTTCTGAGCTTCTCGAAGAACCCCTCGTCGCGCTTGTACGTGTCTTCGGTCGAGTGTTGCTCGAACTGCTCGAGCAGGCGGCGCTGCTCGTGGGTCAGCCGCCGCGGCACGGCGATGTCGACGAGCACGCGCTGATCGCCGCGGCCGTAGTGCTGGAGGACCGGCATGCCCTTGCCGCGGAGGACGCGCACCTCACCGGGCTGCGTGCCCGGCTCGAACGCGAGCTCGACGTCACCCTCGAGCGTGGGCACGGACACCGTTGCTCCGAGTGCCGCCTGGATGAAGGTCAGGTGGACGGTCGCGACGACGTCGTTGCCGTCGCGCTCGAGGCGTTCGTCCCGAGCCACCTGCACCTCGACGTAGACATCCCCTGACGGACCCCCGTTCGCGCCGGCGTGACCGGCTCCCCGGATCCGGATCTGCTGGCCGTCGTGGATCCCCGCGGGGATTTCGACGTCGACGCCCTTGGTCCTGAGCTGCCGGCCCTGACCACCGCACTCCTTGCACGGTGTCAGGACGATCCGACCGGCGCCTGCGCAGTCGGGGCACGTGCCCGTGCGCACGAACTCGCCGAAGACGCTGCGGGAAACCTGCTGGATGCGCCCGGAGCCGGCGCACGTCGTGCAGGTCGCCGGCTTCGTTCCGGGCTCGGCACCGTCGCCCTCGCAGAGCCCACACGTCGCAGCCACGTCCACGTCCACGCGCCTCGTCACGCCCGCGTACGCCTCCGCGAGCTCGATCCGGACGCGCGCCACGGCGTCGCCGCCTCGGCCGGCCCCGCGGGCCGCTCGGCCGAAGAGGTCGTCGCCGAAGAAGGCGGAGAAGATGTCGCCGAGGTTGCCGAGGTCGAAGTCGGTGGGCGTGAAGCCGCCACGCTTCAGGCCCGCGTGGCCGTACTGGTCGTAGAGCCTGCGCGACTCGGCGTTGGAGAGCACCTCGTAGGCCTGCGCGACCTCCTTGAACCGCTCGGGCGCGTCGGGCTCCTTCGAGACGTCCGGGTGCAGCTCGCGCGCAAGCGTGCGGAACGCCTTCTTGATCTCGGCGTCGCTCGCTCCTCGGGCGACGCCCAGGAGCTCGTAGTAGTCACGTTCGGCCGTGGCCATCGCTCAAGCGTAGCTCGCGACTCAGTCGTCTTCGTACGCGCTCTCGACGAGCCGTGAGAGCTCGGCCGCGGCAGCGCGGACCGTGCTGACCGCCTTGGGGTAGTCCATCCGGATCGGCCCGAGCAGGCCGACGGTACCGAGCGTCCGTGTCGGCAGGCCGTACGTCGCGCCCACGAGCGCGACGTCGTGCAGACCGGGATGCGGGAGCCCCACGCGGACGAACGGCCGGCGGACATCGAAGGCATCGCTCATCAGCTCGAGCACCGCCGCGCGCTGCTCGAGGACCGAGAGCAGCCGCCGGCACGCCTCCAGCTCGTCGGCGCGCACGTCGTCGAGGAGCGAGGCGGCGCCGCCGATGTAGAACGCCTGGCCGGTGGGCATCGCGAGATCGACGAAGGCGGGTCGCAGCGCATCGAGAAAGCGCTGTTCCCGCGGCGAGTGGCTCGTGTCCTCGATCCGCCGGCGCAGGAGGTGCGTGCCGAGCTGCACGCCCACGAGCCGCTCGTTCAGGTACTCGTTCGCCCACGCAGCCAGGCCTGCGTCGACCGGCTCGTCGAATGCGAACAGCTTCTTCGCGACCCCGCCGGTGGAGGTGATCGTGACCACGAGGACGACCGTGGGCTGGAGCACGAGCACCTCGACGTGCCGGACGGTCGCGGTCTCGATCCCCGGCGCCGAGACGAGCGCGAGCAGGCGGGTGACCTGGGAGAGCATCTCGGTCGTCGACTGGAGCGCAGCTTCGATCTCGCTACGCATCTGTGAGAGATCCAGCGGGAAGCGCTCCGGACGCGGCTCCAGCTGCTCCAGCACCTCTGCTGCGTAGTGGCGGTAGCCGGACTCCGTCGGGATTCGGCCCGCCGACGTGTGTGGGTGTGTGAGCAGGCCGAGTGCTTCGAGCTCGGCGAGCTCCGTGCGCACCGTCGACGCCGAGACGGTTAAGCCGGAACGCTCGACGAGGCCCTTCGAGCCCACGGGCTCGCCGGTCGCGATGTACTCCTCGACGACGCGCCGCAGGATGTCGCGTCTGCGCTCGGTGAGCTGGGTCGGCTGCAGTTGGCTCATTTGCAGGAGATTTTACGCGAGCAGCTCGGCCGTGACGCCGCCGCCCAGGAACCGGCCGCGCTCGGTGAGCGTGAGGCGCGCGCCGCCGTCGAGCCGGCGGGCGAGACCCTGCCGCTCCAGGCGGGTCACGGCGGCGCGATCGAGAGCGGCGTCGAGGCCGGCGAGCACGAGCGGCTCGTCGAGGCGCAGGCCGAGCAGGACGCGCTCCTCTGCGCGGGTGGCGTCGTCGAGCGGCTCGAGCTCGCGCTCCGGGGACTCGCCGCGACCGAGCGCGGCGAGGTAGCGCGGCAGGCTGGGCCTGTTTCGCCAGCGCAGGCCGGAAACCGTCGAGACGGCGCCGATCCCGAGCCCGAGGTAGTCGCGGCCCTGCCAGTAGCCGAGGTTGTGGTGGGCTCGCAGATCGCGCGCGGGGTCGATGCGACAGAAGTTCGCCGTCTCGTACCAGCGGTAGCCCGCCCCGGTCAGGGTCGAGACCACGCGCTCGAAGTAGTCCTCCAGCGCCTCAGCCTGCCGCTCCAGCTCCGCGCCGTGCGCGTGGGTGAAGCGTGTCCCGGGCTTGGCCTCGAGCTCATAGGCGGAGAGGTGCTCCGGCTCGAGCGCGAGGGCTTCTTCGAGATCGTGCTCGAGGTCGGCGGGACTCTGGCCGGGGATGCCATAGATGAGATCCAGCGAGACGTTGTCAAAGTCGGCACCGCGGAGGAGCCCGAAGGCGGCGCGAACAGCGGCGGGCGTCGCGCGGCGCTCGAGGGTGTCGAGCAGGTGCGGCTGGAAGCTCTGCGCGCCGAGCGAGACACGGTTGACGCCATGCTCGCGCAGCAGCGCAGCAAGCTCGGGCGTGACCGTCTCCGGGTTCGCCTCGACGGTGAACTCGGTCGCAGGCGGGAGGGCGGCGAGCAGTCGTGCAAGTGCTGCCGGCTCGGTGAAGGTCGGCGTACCCCCGCCCAGGAAGACCGTCTGGAGCCGGGTTGCCAGGTGCAGCCGCTCGAGCTCGAGCTCGGCCAGCAGCGCATCGACGTAGGAGCCGTGCTCGCCGCCGGCCGCGCCGTCCCGCCGCGTGACCGTGACGAAGTCGCAGTAGCCACACCGGTGCGCGCAGAAGGGCAGGTGGACGTAGAGGTGGCTAGCTCCCGTTTCCCCCTGGCCGACCGCCGGTCCGGCCTCCGCCGATCGAGCGCCCGCCGGTCCAGCCTCCCCCATGGGGGCGACGAGGCCCCCTTCCGGAAGCGTAGGCAGGATTTCCGCACGCCTGTGCGCCGGTTTCGTGCCGATTGTGTGGCGGGCGCTCACCGGTCGCTGTCGAGGTTGAGCACGGCCAGGAACGCTTCCTGCGGCACCTCGACTCCTCCGACCTGCTTCATCCGCTTCTTGCCCTTCTTCTGCTTCTCGAGCAGCTTGCGCTTGCGCGAGATGTCGCCGCCGTAGCACTTCGCGAGCACGTCCTTTCGCTTCGCCTTCACGGTCTCGCGCGCGATCACGCGAGCGCCGATCGCGGCCTGGATCGGAACGTCGAAGAACTGGCGCGGAATCTCCTTCTTCAACCGCTCGACGAGCAGCTTGCCGCGGTCGTAAGCGAACTCGCGGTGGATGATCAGCGAGAGCGCGTCCACCGGCTCGCCCGCGACGAGCACGTCGACGCGGACGAGCGTGCCCGCCCGGAAGCCGGCCATGTCGTAGTCGAAGCTCGCGTAGCCGCGTGTGCGCGACTTCAGCTGGTCGTAGAAGTCGAGCACGATCTCGCCGAGCGGCAGCTCGTAGACGAGGTGAACGCGCTCCTCGGAGAGGTACTCCATGTGGTCGAAGCTGCCACGCCGCTCGTTGCAGAGCTCCATCACGGCGCCGACGTACTCCTTCGGCACGATCACCGATGCCTTGATGTACGGCTCCTCCACCTCCTCGAGCTCGCGCGGCATGTCGGCCGGGTTGTGCACCTCCACCCATTCCGCGTCGGGGCGCGGCTGCACGCGGTAGGCGACGTTCGGCGCGGTCACGAGCAGGTCGAGGTCGAACTCGCGCTCGAGGCGCTCGCGCACGATCTCCATGTGCAGCAGGCCGAGGAAGCCGCAGCGAAAGCCGAAGCCGAGCGCCTGCGACGTCTCGGGCTCGTAGAAGAGCGCGCCGTCGTTCAGCTTCAGGCGCTCGAGCGCGTCGCGCAGCTCCGGGTACTCGTCGGAGTCGGTCGGGAAGAGCCCGGCGAAGACCATCGGCTTCACTTCCTTGTAGCCCGGCAGGGGCTCGGCGGCGGCGCGCTTCTCGGCCGTCAGCGTGTCGCCCACGCGCAGCTTCGAGACGTCCTTCAGCCCCGTGACGACGTAGCCGACCTCCCCCGCCACGAGCGCCGGCACCGGGCGGCGGTCGGGCGAGAGGAAGCCGAGCTCCTCGGCTTCGAAGCGCGTGCCCTGGGCCATTGCGCGGAGCGCGTCGCGCGTCTCGAAGCGCCCGTCGACGATGCGGACGAAGGCGATCACGCCGCGGTACTGGTCGTACGAGGAGTCGAAGATGAGGGCGCGCGCCGGCGCGCCGGGGTCGCCGACCGGAGCCGGGATCCGCGCGACGATCGCGTCGAGCACGTCCTCCACGCCCTGGCCGGTCTTCGCGGAGATCCGCAGCACGTTGTCCGGATCGTCGCCGACGAGCTCGGCGACCTCCGCGGCGGCCCCGTCCGGGTCGGCCTGCGGCAGGTCGATCTTGTTCACGAGCGGGACGATCTCCAGGTCGTTCTCGATCGCGAGGTACGCGTTGGCGAGTGTCTGGGCCTCGATCCCCTGCGCAGCGTCGACGACGAGCAGCGCTCCCTCACACGCCTGCAGCGAGCGCGAGACCTCGTAGGTGAAGTCCACGTGACCGGGCGTATCGATCAGGTTCAGCTGGTGGCCCTTCCAGAGCACGCGCACCGCCTGCGCCTTGATCGTGATCCCGCGCTCGCGCTCCAGCTCCATCGAGTCGAGCAGCTGCTCCTTCATGTCGCGGTCGGCGACCGTATCGGTGAGCTGGAGGATCCGGTCCGCGAGCGTCGACTTCCCATGATCGATGTGGGCGATGATCGAGAAGTTGCGGATGTGTGCCTGGTCCATGCGTGATCAGTCCCGACGGAAGCGGTCTCGCAGCGATAGTAGCGTCGCCATCTCGGGCACCCCGAGCGCGCGGCAGGCCGCGAGGTAGACGCCGCCGCCGGCGATGAGCGCAGCCCCGAGCGAGACCAGCTGGGCGGGGAAGGAGCGGCCGAGCACGTCGTCGAGCCCCCACCAGACTCCGAACGCGACGACCGCCAGGGCGGCCGAGGCGACGCAGACGAGTAGGAACGAGCGCGTCGTCTGGGACAGGTCGACTCGACCGACCCGGCGGCGCAGTGCCACGAAGAGGAGCACGACTCCGGCGATGTTCGCGAGCGAGATCGCCAGCGGGACTCCCCACACGCCGACGCGGTACAAGGCGAAGTAGAGCGCCGTGTTCAGGACGACCACGGCGAGCGCGACGAACGTCGGCACCCAGGGGGCCTGGAGGCTGAAGAAGCCGCGGTTCAGCATCAGCATCATCCCGTTGAAGGTGAGGCCGATCGAGAACGCGGCCAGCGCGCCCGCGACGACGGTCGTCTGATCCGGCTCGAAGGCGCCGCGCTCGTAGAGCAGTCGGACGATCGGCTCGGCGAGCACGATCGAGACGGCCGCGGCCGGGATGAGCAGGAAGTTGATCTGACGCAGGCCGGAGGAGACCGTCGCCCGGAAGCCGGCCATGTCCCCCCGCGTCGAGAGCCGGGCCAGCGAGGGGTAGAGGACGGTGGCGACGGCCACCGAGAACATGCCCTGCGGCAGCATGTAGACGCGAAACGCCTTGTCGATCGCACTTGGAGCGAGCTCGGGGTCGATCAGTTTGGAGGCGACGATCGTGCCGATGACGGCGTTCACGTTGATCAGCCCGAGCCCGAGCATGACCGGGAACATCAGCTTGAACACCTGCTTCACGGCCGGATCGCGCACGTCGAGGGCGAGCCGCAGGCGGCCGTCGAGGCCACGCAGCCAGGGCAGCGGCAGGAGGAGCTGGATCAGCGTGGCCACAACGATCGAGCCCGCGTAGACGTAGAGCTTGCCGCTCTCCGTGTCTGCCCGCGGGACGCCGAGCACGAGGCCGATGATGATCGCGAGGTTCCAGAAGACGGGGGTCAGCGCGGGGATGGTGAACTGCTCGTAGCTGTTCAGGATCCCCGTCACGACCCCGAAAAGGCCGATCAGGACGACGATCGGGAAGAGGATCTGGGACAGGGTGACGGTCAGGTCGTCGTAGGCGCCGGTGAGCGGGGGCATCAGCACCGGCGCCGCGAGCACGAACAGGGCCGTGATGCCGCCGACGATCAGGAGGAAGAGCCAGAAGACGGTCGAGGCGACCCGCCACGCGCGCGCCTTCTCGCCCTTCTCCAGCAGCTCGCTGAAGACTGGGACGAATGCCGACGAGAGCGCCGCGTCGGCGACGAGCGCCCGGACGAGGTTCGGGATCTGGAACGCGACGGTGAAGGCATTGATCTGCCCGCGCGCGCCGAAGTAGTTCGCAGCGACGACCTCCCGTAGCAGGCCGAGGACGCGCGAGAGGCCGGTAGCGGCGGAGAAGATCGCCGTCGACCACGCGAGCCTGTGCGCCTTGGCTCGCGTCTCCACGCGCCCGAGTATAGGAATGGCCCAGCCTAGGAACGGGGCCAGCCGCCGCGGTTGCGGCTTTGCTACAGTGGCCGACGCCCGCCGAGCGCGGGCTTTTCTTCGACATGCCGAACATCCAGCAACAGATCAAGCGCGTCAGGATCGCCGAGCGTCAGCGCGACGAGAACCTCCGCTACCGCTCGACCGTCAAGACCGTGACGAAGCGCCTCGAGACGGCCGCGGCGGACGGCGACCAGGACAAGGTCGCCGCCGAGCACCTCGAGCTCGTCCGCCTGATCGACAAGGCGGCCTCGAAGGGCGCGCTGCACAAGAACACCGCTGCGCGCAAGAAGGCGCGCGCGGCGCGCCTCGCTAAGACCTCCTAGCGACCGAGGTCGACGAGGGCGCGCTGCAGCTCGAGGTCGGGCGCGACCCTGCTCTTCCCCTTGAGTGCGAGGTCGAGTCGCGAGAGACGGACGAGCGCGTCGCGCAGCTCCTCCTCGGAGAAGTTCTTGGCCTGGCCGAAGATCTTTTCGGCATAGAACGGATGCATCTTCAGCTTGCCGGCGGCATCGCGCGGCCGGACCCCCTCGGCGGCGAGCTTCTGGCACTGCCGCACGCGGCCGACGTGGTTTCCGAGCGCCGCGGCCAGCCGCGGAGCCGTGTCACGGCGCGGCTTGCCCTCGCGCTCGAAGATCGTCTCGCTCGCCTCGAGCGTTCGCGCGACGTCGCGTGCCCCCCAGGCGTCCGTGAGCGCGAACGTCGGCGTCTCGGCCACTGCCGCCGCCAGCGCTTCGACCTCGCGCTCGCCGATGGGCTCGCCGCCGGCCCAGGTCGCAAGCTTGTCGATCTCGGTGGCTAGCTGGTGTAGGTCGTCGCCCACGATCTGCACGAGCGCGGCGCAGGCGTCGGGCTCCGCCCGCGCACCGGCCGCCTTGAACTGCTCGGCGACCCAGTGCGAGAGATTGCGCTTCGGGACGCTGTAGGCCAGTACCTGGCCCGCCTTCGCGACTGCCTTGGCCAGCGGCGAGTCCGCCTTCAGATCGCTCGCGACCAGAGTCAACACGGTGCCGGGCGCCGGGCTCTCCAGATACGCAGCGACGGCCTTCACGTCGGCCACCTTCCACTTGTCCACGCCGGCCACGATCACGAGCCTCGCGTCCCCGGAGAAGAAGCCGAGCGCGTTGCAGGCGGCGACGGCGTCGTCGCCTCCCGCCGGCGGCGCATCGAGGTGCTCGATCGCCTGGTCGCCGACGCGCGCCTTGAGGCGCTGGAGCGCACGTCCGATCTTCGGTCGATCGCTGCCCGTGAGCAGGTAGGCGGGCTTCAACTCGGTCGCGGCTGCCATCGCCCCAGCCTACTCGGCGGTTCGTACGCCGAGCGTCCGACCGTCCGACTCGATCGTGACCCGGCCGTCGAGGTCGGTCCGGTACACGCTCAGACCGTCGACGGTGCTCAAAGCCGCAAGTGTCTCCGGGCGAGGATGCCCGTAGCGGTTGTCACGGCCGGTCGAGATCACCGCGATCGCCGGGCGCAGCTCGTCCAGCTCAGCTGCCAGCCCTGGATCCTCGGAGCCGTGGTGGGCAACCTTCAGGATCTCGATGCGACGTGACAGCAGGCGTGCCGTGACGTCAGTCTCGGCGTCGGCCGTGAGCAGCGCATCAACCGTGCCATAGGTTGCCAGCAGCACGATCGGCAGCCGGTTCGGGTCTTCGCTCACGAGCCCGGGCCGGTCCGGCCAGAGCACGCGCAGCCGGAGCGCCCCGAGTCGCCAGGTCGCGCCTGCTCTCGTTTCCACGACCGGGACGCCCCTCGCCTCGGCGGCGGCGAGCGCATCCTCCGAGTACGGGCTGGAGCTCGCGAGCCGGGGATCGAGAATCCGCTCTACGCCGACGCGCCGGATCACGTCTCCGGCGCCGCCGATGTGATCGCGTTGCGGGTGGGTCAGGACAAGCGCTGCGAGCCGGTTCACGCCGAGCTCTCGGAGCTGCCGGGCAACGCGTCCCTCGGGTGGTCCCTGGTCGACGAGGATGGCACCTTCGGGCACCTGGACGAGCACGGCGTCGCCCTGGCCGACGTCGAGGAACGTGATTCGCAGTCCCGTCGGCGGTGGGAGCGTCGGCGCAGGCCAGAGCTGCCAGACGAGCAACACCGGCAGGAACGCAGCCGCCCAGGCCGCCGCAATCGGCCGGCGCCAGCGCGGAAGCGTCCGGAGCAAGAGCAGCGCTGAAGGGACACCGAGCAGAGCGGCGATCGCGTAGCCGGAGCCGACCTGAGCATACGGAAGCTCGGCGACCGCCCTGGCGCAGGTCGCGACGTAGGCGGCGATCCAACCGTTGGTCCAAGCCAGGGCGAGCGCGGCCGACGGCAGCACCGGCTCGACGAGCGCGCCGATCAGCGCCAGTCCCAGCAGTAGCGGCATCGCACCGGTTGCGAGCGCGTTGGCGAGCAGCGAGTAGAGCGGCACTTCGCCGAACTGGAACCAGAGAATCGGGGCGGTCGCCGCGCCGCAGGCGGTCGACACCGCGAGGACGAGCGCGAGCGCGCGTGGGACCGGATAGCCCTCGAGCGTCCGGACGAGCGGCGGAACGAGCAGGAAGATCGACGCGACCGCCGTGAAGGAGAGCTGGAAGCCTGGCTCGAGCAAGGAGGCTGGCGTCCACGCGAGCAGCACGGCCGCCCCGAGCGCGAGGAAGTGCCAGCGGTCGCGCGGCCGCGACAGCAGCCATGCGAGTGATGCGAGCGCGCCCGCGACGCCCGCGCGCACGACCGAGGGCTGCCAGCCGACGGCGAGGACGTAGCCGAGAATCGCGGCGAGCGCCGCCAGCTGCCCGACGAATCGAGAGATGCCGAGGAGCCAGGCGAGAGCGAGCGCGGCCCCCGCGATGAAGGCGACGTTCTGTCCCGACACGGCCAGCAGGTGGTAGAGCCCCGAGACCTTGAAGCTCTCCTGAAGCTCCGGCGGGAGCCCCTCGTCCTCTCCGAGCACGATCCCGACGAGGACCGCGCGGCGCTCTCCGGAGAGCCCGGCCGTGACCGCGTCGGCCAGATGCGTGCGCAGGCGGTCGGAGAGCCCGCCGATCCCGCCTCGCTGGCCCACCACCCGCCAGTCGCCCGCGCGGAGGACGACATGCACGCCGCGGCGCGCGAGCCAGCCGCGCTCGTCGAAGCCGCCGTCAGGCCCGCGTGGTGCGACCGCGAGCGCACGGAAGGCGATGACGGCGCCCTGAGGCGGCGACCGGCCAACGGGAAGCTGGAGGAGCACGCGCTCCCGCACGCGCTCGGCGCCGAAGCGCCGCGTCTCTGCGGGGACGCGCAGCGCGAACTCCGTTCGGCGCGCCGGCCCGGTCACGACCGCCTGGACGGGCGCCGAGCGACCCAGCTCGTGTTCGAGCAGACTTCGATCGAAGGTGTCGAGCCGAGCGCTTCCCCACCACCAGCCTGCCAGCACGAGCACCACCGACCACGCCAGGAGACGGGTGCGGCCCGGAGCGGCGGCAACCGTCGCGACCGCGGAGCCGACGACGGCGACCAGAATCGCCGCCGGGGCTCGGGCGACGAGGGCGAAGGCCATCCCGACGCAGGCAGCGAGGATCAGGAGCGTCGGCCACGAGCGCGCGATCACGGCGTCACCAGGTCGCGGAGCTGCTCGATTCGCGCCGGCCCGATCCCGGAGATCGCGTCGAGGTCGTCGACGGAGCTGAAACCGCCGTGCTGGCCGCGGTAGTCGACGATCTTCTGCGCCGTCACGGGCCCGATGCCGGGCAGCGCGTCGAGGTCGGCGATCGTCGCGCTGCTCAGACTCACGCGCGGCGCGACGCCTCCGGCACCGCCGCCGCCTGCCCCCGCCGCGCCGGCGACCCGACGCGGTATCAGCACCTGTATCCCGTCGGCGAGCGGCGCGGCGAGGTTCACGGCGGCCGTGTCGGCCTTCGCCACCGCACCGCCTGCGCGAGCCACGGCGTCGGAGACCCGGCTGCCCTCTTTCAGCTCGTAGAGCCCCGGCCGGCGGACCGCGCCGGCGACGTGCACGACGAGCAGCTCCTGCGCGACCGCCGGCTCAGCCACGAGCGGAGCGACCGGCTGCGTCGACGGTGCGCCGGCGCCGGCCAGCATCCGGCCGGCGAGCGCCAGCACCGCGAGCAGCACGCCCGCGGCGACGAGCGCTTGGCGTCGCGGGATCGGCAGCGAGGGCATGCCTTCACGTTGCCGGGAGAACCGTCACGGCCGTGTGCCAGCTCCGTGCCGAATGTGTGTCGGTTCGCGCCCCGGCGGACCGGCTCAGACCACGAAGTTGACGAGCTTGCCGGGCACGACGATCGTCTTGCGCGGCTCACCGCCGTTCAAGTGCGCCCGCACGCGCTCCGAGCCCAGTGCCAGCGCGACGAGCTCGTCCTCGGCCAGCGCCGCGGTCACCTGGAGCCGGTCGCGCAGCTTCCCGTTCACCTGCACGACCACCTCGACCGTCTCGCGCTCCAGCATCCCGTCGTCGGCGACCGGCCAGGGCTGCTCCCACAGTCGCTCGTGGCCCAGTTGCTGCCACAGCTCCTCTGCGACGTGGGGCGCAAAGGGCTGGATCAGCGAGACCGCCGTCTCCGCTGCAAACCGGGCGTCGGGCCCGGTCCGGTCGCGCGACAGCTCGTTGACCAGCTCCATCACCGCGGAGATCGCCGTGTTGAACGCGAAACGGCGCCCGATGTCGTCTGTCGCCTTGGCGATCGCCTCGTGCGCCTTCCGCGCGAGCGGCCCGTTCGCAGGCCCCCCGTGCGGGGCACCCGCTGCGACCTCGCTCACGACACGCCAGAGCCTGCGGACGAACCGCGCCATTCCCTCCGCGGCCTCCTCGGTCCACTCCATGTCCTGATCAGCGGGACCGAGGAAGAGAATGCAGAGCCGCACCGCATCCGCGCCGTAGCGCTCGACGGCCTCGTCCGGTCCGGTTGCGTTGCCGGAGCGCTTCGAGATCTTCGTCTTCCCGCTCGTCACCCAGCCGTTCGAAAAGAAGCTCGCGAACGGCTCGCGGAAGCCGACGAGGCCGAGGTCGTTCAGGACCTTGACCCAGAAGCGCGCATAGATCATGTGCATCGTCGCGTGGTCGACCCCGCCGATGTAGAGGTCGACCGGGTTCCAGTAGTCGACGAGCGCCCTGTCGAACGGAGCCTTGTCGTTGGCTGGGTCGCAGTAGCGCAGGAAGTACCAGGAGGAGTCGACGAAGGTGTCCATCGTCTCGGTCTCCCGCTGGGCAGGCCCGCCGCAGGCCGGGCAGTCGACGTTCACCCATTCCTCGGCCTGCGCCAGGGGCGGCCTCCCCTGCGGCTTGTAGTCCTCGACGTCGGGCAGGACGACGGGCAGCGCGCTCTCCGGGACGGGAACGATCCCGCAGGCGTCGCAGTAGACCACCGGAATCGGGCAGCCCCAGTAGCGCTGGCGCGAGAAGCCCCAGTCGCGAATGCGGAAGTTGACCGCGAAGCGACCGCGCCCGTCGCCGTCGAGGCGCTCGACGATCCGGCGACCGCCCTCGGGCGCGGGGAGCCCGTCGAGATCGCCCGAGTTGACGAGCACCTCTCCCTCTGTGTGCTCGACGTACGGCTCGCTCTCGTCGACCTCACCGTCGACCGGTCTGACGACGTGACGGACCGGCAGGTCGAACGCGCGCGCGAAGTCGAAGTCGCGCCGGTCGTGCCCCGGCACCGCCATGATCGCGCCAGTCCCGTAGTCCATCAGGACGTAGTCGGCCACGTAGATCGGGATCCGCTCGCCGTTGACCGGGTTCACGGCGTGCAGCCCGGTGAAGACGCCGGTCTTCTCCTCCGCGGCGGCCCGCTCCTCGGTCTTCTTCGCGGCGGTCTGGCGGACGTACGCCCGCACCTCGTCCGAGTCGACGCGCCCGACGAGCTCGTGCTCCGGCGCGAGCACGAAGAACGTCGCACCGTGGAGCGTGTCCGGGCGCGTCGTGAAGACTGAGACGTCCTCGCCCCACTCGTCGATCCGGAAGCTGAGCTCGGCACCCTCGGACCGGCCGATCCAGTTTCGCTGACGAGCCTTGATCGACTCGGGCCAGTCGACGGTCTCGAGATCGTCGAGCAGCGCCTGCGCGTAGTCGGTGATCTTGAAGAACCATTGCTCCATCACCCGCGACTCCACCTGGGCGCCGCAGCGCTCGCAGGTCCCGTCCGGCAGCACCTGCTCGTTCGCAAGCACCGTCTGGTCGTTCGGGCACCACTTGACCGGAGCGCCCTTCCGGTAGGCGAGGCCGCGCTCGAGGAAGGCAAGGAACTGCCACTGCTGCCAGCGGTAGTAGTCGGGCCGGTGCGTCGACAGCTCGCGCGACCAGTCGATCCACCAGCCGATGCGCTTCATCGAGCGCGTGATCGCCTCGATGTTCCGCTCGGTGATCTCCCGGGGGTGGCCGCCCTCGCGGATCGCGGCGTTCTCCGCCGGGAGGCCGAACGCGTCGAAGCCCATCGGGTGCAGCACGTGGTAGCCGTTGCGCCGCCTGAAGTGCGTCGCGACGTCGCCGATCGTGTAGACGAGCAAGTGCCCCAGGTGGAGGCTGCCGGACGGGTACGGCAGCTGCTCGAGGACGTAGCTCTTGCGGCCTGCGGCACGCGACGCGTCGTCCGGGTCGGGGACGACGGAGGCGTGCTCGTCCTCCCAGACCCGCTGCCACTTGGCTTCGATCTGCCCTGGCTCGTATTTGGCTGCGTCGTAGCGCTCGCTCATCACTGTCTCCGGATACAAAAAAGCCTCTCGCGAGAGAGGCCCGTAGGAAGCTGTCGCGGCCCCGCCGCGCTGGCTTCCTGCGTCAGGTAAGAAGCTGCTTCACTGCGCTCATGCTAGCACTGTTCCCGTCGTCGGCCAGCGTCGAAAAGGGCGAGCTCCACCTCGGCGGCGTCGCGGCAACGGCGCTCGCAGACCGCTTCGGCACGCCCCTCGTCGTCTACTGCGAGCGGACGCTGCGCGAGCGCGCGCGACTGTTTCTAAGCGCGGCACCGGGCGCGCTCGTCGTCTACGGCACGAAGGCGTTCGCGAACGTCGCCGTGCTGCGTCTGCTCGCCGAGGAGGGCCTGGGCGCGGACGTCTCCACGCTCGGGCGAGCTGGAGTTTGCGCGGCGCGCGGGGATCGGCGGCGACCGGATCGTCTTCCACGGGAACAACAAGTCGGACGAGGAGCTTCAGGCCGCCGCGGAGCTGAACGCGCTCGTCGTGCTCGACGCGCTCGACGAGCCGCTGCGAGCTGCGGCCGCCGGAGTGCGGCGCGTGCTCGTCCGCGTCACGCCCGGCGTCGACGCAGTCACGCACGAGGCGATCCGCACCGGCCACCGCGGCTCGAAGTTCGGCCTCGATGCGGACGACGCGCTCGAGGCGATCCGGCAAGCGCGCGAAGCGAATCTCGACGTCGAGGGCCTGCACGTGCACGTCGGCTCGCAGCTTGGCGATGCGAACGCGCACCTACTGGCAATCGAGCTGCTCGCAGACTTCGCCGCCCGCTGCCGCGACGACCTCGGCTGGACCCCCGCCGTCGTGGACGTCGGCGGCGGCTTCGGCGTTCGGCACGTGCTCGAAGAAGAGGAGCCGCCGGTGGCTGCGCTGGTCGACCTGGCCGTGCGGGCCGTCGCCCGCGACTGGGACACGCGTGGCCTGCCGGCACCGAGGCTGATCCTCGAGCCCGGGCGCGCGCTCGTGGGGTCGGCCGGCGTGTCGCTCTACCGCGTCGGCGCGCTGAAGCTCACCGGCGAGCGGAGCTACGTCGCGATCGACGGCGGCATGTCGGACAACCCGCGTCCGCAGCTCTACGAGGCGCGCTACACCGCGCTGCTCGCGAATCGGGCCGACGAGGAGCCGGTGTCCGAGTTCGCGCTCGCCGGCAAGCATTGCGAGTCGGGCGACGTCCTGATCGACCGCGTCGCGCTGCCACAGCCGCGACGCGGCGACCTCGTGGCCGTTCCGGCCACCGGCGCGTACACGCTGGCGATGAGCTCCAACTACAACGGTCTGCCGCGACCGGCGGCGGTGCTCGTCGGCAACGGGCACGCGCGGGCGATCCTCCGCCGCGAGACGGTCGACGACCTGCTCCGTCGGGACATCTAGCCGGATGCGACCGCGGCGGCGGCCTCGACAGGCCCGTCTCCCAGCCGGCGCGCACCGATCTCGGCTGCGAGAGCGTCGTCGGCGCCGGCACCGGCGAGGGCGAGCGGGAAGCGCGAGCCGAGGTCCCGCAACGGCTCGACGCACGAGCGGAGTCGCGCCGGGTTGACAGCTGCCAACACGACGAGGTCCGGGCGCAGCGCGCTCGCCGTCTCGTCGATCGTCGCCACGGGCGTGTCGGCGCCGAGGTACGTGATCCGCCAGCCGTGCTCTCGCAGCGCCAACCCGAACGCGATCAGCGGGAGGTCGTGCTGCTCGCCCGCTGGGCACGCGAGCAGGACACGCGGGCCGGAGCCGCGATCCCAGCCGCGCGCGAGGCCGAGCAGCCGTCCGCGCAGCAGATGGCTCGCGAAGTGCTCCTGGCCCACCGTGATCTCGCCGCGCTCCCAGCGCTCGCCGAGCTCGTGGAGGGCCGGGAGCACCCAGTCGCGCAGCACGGCGTCCAGAGTGAGCGCGGACAGGAGGCGGTCGAGCGCAGCGTGGGCGCCGATGTCGTCGAAGGCGACGAGCGCCTCGACGAGCGTCTCCGCCGAGGGGGCGTCCTGGCCGTCGTCCAGCGCGAGCCGCGCGGCCTCGCCGGCGGAGATGCCCCGTCCGAGCGCGGCGGTCATCGTGCGCACGCGCCGCTCGTCCTCGGAGGAGTAGAGCCGGTAGCCGCCGGCCGACCGCTCGGGCCGGAGCAAGCCGTAGCGGCGCTCCCAGGCGCGCAGGAGCTCCGGGCTGACGCCTGCGCGTCGTGCGAGCTCGCCGATGCGGAGGTCTGCCGCGATGTGCATCAGTGTACATACCTTGGACGAAGATTTGACAAGCGGGCCACCTGCGTCTACCATCCTTGGACAAACCCTGAACAAGGAGGTGGACAACATGAAGAAGCTCGACGTCCTCGCAGCTGTACTCGTCATCGTCGGGGGGCTGAACTGGGGCCTCGTCGCCCTGGCGGAGTTCGACCTCGTCGCGACGCTGTTCGGGCTCGAATTCGGCGAGACGAATGCCGTCACGCGAATCGTCTACGGCCTCGTCGGCCTGGGCGCCGCCTACCAGATCGCCCAGCAGGCGGCCATCCGCCGCCGCTGGTCGCCCGCCGCTGCCTAGAGAGACCCAACCGAAAGGAATGAGATCCATGAAGCGCATCGCAGCACTCCTCGTCCTCGCCGTCGCCCTCCCGGCAGCGGCCCTGGCCGCACCCGACCGAGCGGCCGCCCCGAAGGCGAACATCGTCCAGACGGCTGCCGGCACTGGGCAGTTCACGACACTGCTCGCCCTCGCCAAGCAGGCGGGCCTCGTCGGAGCGCTGTCCGGCCCGGGCAAGCTGACTGTCTTCGCCCCCACCGACGCCGCGTTCAAGAAGGTGCCGAAGGCGACGCTCGCCAAGCTCGGCAAGGACAAGGCGCTCCTCAAGCGCGTCCTCCTCTACCACGTCGTCAAGGGGCAGGTCCCGGCGGCGAAGGTCGTGCAGCTCCGCTCGGCGAAGACCCTCGCCGGGCCCTCCGTCCGCATCCGCGTGAGCGGCAAGAACGTCTTCGTCGACAAGGCGAAGGTGACGAAGGCCGACATCCGGACATCGAACGGGATCATCCACGTGCTCAACTCGGTGCTGATCCCGGCCTCCTAGCCGGCAGCCCGGCGCGCGAGCTCGGCCTCGACGAGCTCAGGGTCGAGCCCGCGCGCAGCCAGCAGCACGTAGCTGTGGAAGAGGAGATCGGCGACTTCCTCCACCACGCGCTCGTCCGACTCGCCCGCTCCGGCGAGCGCCGCCTCGAGCCCCTCCTCCCCCACCTTGCGCGCGGCCAGGGCGGAATCGTCGAGGAGCGAGACGACGTACGAGCCCGCCGGACGCTCGAGCTCGCGCTCCTTGATCCGGCGCCAGAGCCATGGTGCGAAGCACGAGCTCGAGCCCGTGTGGCAGGTCGGCCCTGCCGGCCGGACGCGGAGCAGGATCGCGTCGCCGTCGCAGTCGTCCCGCAACTCGTCCACGGCCAGCGTGTTTCCGGAGGTCTCGCCCTTGCGCCAGAGGCGGCCCCGGGAACGGCTCCAGAACCAGGCCTCGCCGGTCTCGCGCGTCAGGCGCAATGCTTCTGCGTCCATCCACGCGAGCATCAGCACGCGGTTGCTTTCGGCGTCCTGAACGATCGCCGGCTTCAGATCCTGACGTGCCATCCGGCCCCCCTCAGCTCGGCCTTCAGCTCGGGCAGACGCTCGGGCCGTTCGTGCACGATCGAGGCGACGATCGCTCCCTCCGCGCCGGCGGCGAACGCGTCCGCGAGGTGCCTCGCGGCGCCCGCGCCGCCCGAAGCGATCACCGGAACCGTCGCCTGTTCGACCATGGCCCGCGTGAGCTCGAGGTCGTAGCCGGTCCGCGTCCCGTCCGCGTCGATCGAAGTGACGAGGAGCTCGCCTGCGCCGCGCTCGACCGCCTCCCGCGCCCAGGCGAGCGCGTTCCGGCCGCGCGCCTCCCGGCCGCCGTGCGTGACCACCTCGCCGCCGCGCGCGTCGATGGCGCACACAACGGCCTGACTGCCGAACTCGTCCGCCAGCCGCGTCAGCAGCCTCGGCTCGTCGACTGCGGCGCGGTTCACCGCGACCTTGTCCGCGCCCGCGCGAAGGAGCGCGCGCGCATCCTCCCGCCCCGAGATCCCACCACCGACCGTGAACGGCACCACGAGCCGCTCCGCGGCGCGCTCGACCAGGTCGAGCAGCGGCCCGCGACCCTCGAGCGTCGCCGTGATGTCGAGGAAGACGATCTCGTCGGCGCCGAGCTCGGAGTAGCGGTCGGCGAGCTCGACCGGATCGCCCATGTCGCGAAGCTCGCGGAAGCGCACACCCTTCACGACCCGGCCGCCGGCGACGTCCAGGCAGGGAATCACGCGCTTCGTGACCATCTCAACGCGTTCTCGAGCACGCGCGCGCCCGCCGTGGCACTGCGCTCGGGATGGAACTGGACGCCCGCGACGACCCCCGACTCGACCGCCGCAACGACCCGGCCGTCATGGTCGACAACCGCGATCGCAACATCGCCGGCCGGCTCGACCGCATAGCTGTGCGCGAAGTAGACGTCGGCCCCGTCCAGACCTTCGAGGAGCGGCGAGGGCCGGAGCACGTCGAGCGTGTTCCAGCCCATATGCGGGACACGGCGTGCGTGCAACCTCCGCACCGGGCCTCGGAGCAGTCCGAGACCGCGTCCACCCTCCTCGCTCGCCTCGAACAGGAGCTGCATGCCGACGCAGATTCCGAGCGTCGGCCGGCCGCGCTCAGCCCGTTCGCGCAGGACGTCCGCGACGTGCGCGAGCCCGAGCGCCGCACTCCTGACGTTGCCGACGCCGGCAATGACCGCGAGCGACGCCTCGCGCACGACGTTCACATCCGTCGCGACGACCGGCGCCGCGCCCGCGCGAGCGAGCGCGGCGCAGACACTGCGCAGGTTGCCGGCCCCGTAGTCGACGAGCACCACGCTCATCCGAGGCCTTTCGTCGACCGCACGCCGGCCCGCTCGGTCGTGCAAGCCTGCCGGAGCGCCTGCCCGAGCGCCTTGAAGGCGGCCTCGGCCACGTGATGGTCGTCAGCCCCGGCCGACGAGACGTGCAGGGTGATCGCCGCTTGCATGGCGAAGCGCTCGAGCGCGTGCGCGAGCAGGGTGGTTGCCACTGCGCCGACGCGTGTGCCCGAGAACGCCAGCTCGATCTCCGCATGCGGGCGGCGGACGAAATCGACAGCTGCGGTGGCGAGCGCCTCGTCCATCGGCACGGTCGCCGAGCCGTAACGCGCGACACCCTCCCGAGCGCCGAGCGCCTGCGCGAGCGCGTCTCCGAGAGCGGCCAGGCAGTCCTCGACCAGGTGGTGCTCGTCGACGTCGAGATCGCCCGCTGCGAGCAACTCGAGATCGAGGCCGCCGTGGAATGCGCAGAGCGTGAGCAGGTGGTCGAGAAAGCCGAGGCCGGTGTCGATGTCGGCCCGACCCGACCCGTCCAGGTCGAGCGAGAGGCGCAGCGCGGTCTCCGTCGTCGTCCGCACGACGAACGCCGACCGGCCCGCGTGCGCGCCGCCGTCGGCGCCCAGCGCAGCGAGGAGGAGATCGTTCTCCGCAGGCTGGCGAACGGTGATCCGAATCCCCTCGTCGAAGACCCGAACCACGAGCCCCTGCGCCTCGAGCCGCTCGCCCAGCGGCTCGGTGCTGCGGATGAAGACGAAGTTCGCCGCGCTCTCGGGACAGTCGAAGCCGGCGGCGAGAAGCGCCGTCCGCAGCCGGTCTCGCTCCGCCGCGGTCGCGCCGACGTCGACGCGGGGATTGCGGAGCGCCGCGGCGCCGATCGCCGCGGCCGGGCCGCTGATGTTCGCGGGCGGGCGGCGCAGCTCCAGCTGTGCTGCGGCGTCGGCGGACGCGACCGCGTAGCCCACACGCAACGAGGCGAAGCCGAAGGCCTTCGAGAGCGTGCGCAGCACGATCAGGTTCGGCTGCGCCTCGATCAGGCCGACGCAGGTGGCTCCGGAGAACTCGAAGTACGCCTCGTCGACGACGACCGCCGCCTCGGGATGGTTACGGGCGACGGCCGCGAGCTCGGACGGATCGCGCAGCTCTCCTGTTGGGTTGTTGGGGTTGCAGAGCCAGATCAGCGACGTGCCCGCAGGGTCGGTCGTGACCTGCGCTCCTTCCAGTAGCGAGACGAGCCGGTAGAGGCCGTACGTGGGCGGCGTGATCGCCGCGCGACGGCCGGGACCGAGATAGGTCCGGGCACAGATCGCGATCAGGTCGTCTGCGCCCGCGCCCACGACGATCCGGGCCGGGTCGACGCCACAGTAGTCCCCTGCCGCGGCGCACAACTCGGAATACAGGCCGTCCGGGTACTGGTTCAGGCGGGCGAAGCTGGTCGCGAGCGGCACCTGCGGCACTCCCGGTACCGGAGGCGTGTTCTGGTCGAAGCGCAGGACCTGCTCCGGGTGGAGCCCGTGCCTCGCGGCCACCTGCTCGGAGCTCGGCGACCAGGCGTAGGCACGGAAATCGGCCGGAAGCGCGCGTGGGATCACCGCGACTCCAGGGCGGCAGCATGCAGCGGCAGGCCCTCGGCCCTGGCCAGCGGCAGCGCGATCTCGCGCGCCCGCTCGACGCCCTCGCTGCTCGCGGACACGAACTGGACGGGCTTGAGGAACGTCTCGAGGCCGAGGCCGCCACAGCCGCGGGCCAGGCCCCCGGTCGGGAGCACGTGCGTCGCCCCGGCCGCATAGTCGCCGACGACGGCCGACGTGCGGACGAAGACGCTGCCGGCGTTGCGGACACGGCCGGCCACATCGGCGGCGCCGTCGATCCAGAGCTCGAGATGCTCCGGCGCATACGCCTCGGCCCGAGCCAGCGCCTCCTCCAGCGAGGCCGTGTCCACCACAGACACGTTGTCGAATCCGGAAACCAGCCGACCAACGGCCACGGACAGAGCCGGGTCGAGGCTCAGGAGGATCGCCTCGCTGTCGGCGCCGTGCTCTGCCTGCGCGAGCAGGTCGGCGGCGCATTGTTCCGCCTCCGCCGACGAGTCCGCGATCACCACCACCTCGCTGGGCCCGGCCGGTAGGTCGATCGCGACCCGGCTCGAAACGAGCAGCTTCGCAGCGGTCACGTATCGGTTTCCCGGGCCGACGATCTTGTCGACGCGCGCGATCGTGTCGGTGCCGTACGCGAGCGCGGCCACCGCCTGCGCGCCGCCGACCGCGTAGACCTCGGAGAGGCCGAGCTCGCGCGCGGTGGCCAGCGTCGCGTCGGAGGGCCGGGGCGTGACGACGGCGATCCGCTCGACGCCCGCGACGAGCGCCGGCACCGCCGTCATCACGAGCGACGAGGGGTACGCGGCCCGACCCCCGGGGACGTAGACGCCGACCGAGGAGAGCGGCAGCCAGCGCCGTTCGGCGCGAATCCCCGGAACTGCCTCGACGTCCGTGTCCGGCGGCCGTTGCGGGCGGCAGAACTCGGCGACCGCACGCGCCAGCTCGCGCACAGCCGTCAGCACGTCGTCGTCGAGCCGCGCGGCCTCGAGCCGCTCCTGGGAGACCCGCAGCTCGGGCCGCTCGCCGTCCAGCCGCTCCGTCCAGTCGAGCAGCGCCTCGTCCCCGCGCGTGCGGACGTCCGCGACGATCTCCAGCACCTGGGGGAGGACCTCCTCCAGCCCTGCGCCCCTCACGGCACGAGCCGCTCGACCGGGAGCACGAGGATCGACGACGCGCCGGCCGACTTCAGGGGAGAGAGAAGGCTCCAGAGCTGGTCGACGTCGACGGCGGCGTGCACCGCGATCTGTCCTTCGTCGGCGAGCGGAATCACCGACGGCGCGCCCATGCTCGGCAGCACGGCGCGGATCGCCGGGAGCGCCGACTCGGGCGCGTTCATCATCAGGTAGCGCCGCCGGCGTCCGGCGACCACACCGCCGAGCATGAGCTGGAGCTGCTCGACCTGCACCTGCTTCGACTCCAGTGCTGCGGCCGAGCCGACGAGCACCGCCTGCGACTCGAGCAGCGCCCCGATCAGCCGCAGGCCGTTCGCGCTTGCCGTCGACCCGGTGGACACGAGGTCGACGATCGCATCGGAGAGGCCGAGCCGCGGTGCGGCCTCGACGGAGCCCGACACCGTGACGAGGTTGACCGAGACTCCGAGCCGCTCGAGGGACGCGCGTGTGGAGACCGGATAGGCCGTCGCGACGCGCAGCCCGTCGAGCGAGGCCAGCTCCGTCTGCGGCGCATCCTCGGGAACGGCCGCCTGGAGCGTGCAGCGGGCGAAGCCGAGCTCCGCCAGCGTCAGGACGTCCCGTGCCGTCTCGGCGACGAGATTGGCGCCGGTGATCCCGAGGTCGACCACGCGGTCCTGCACGTACTCCGGGATGTCGTGGGCCCGCACGAGCAGTAGGTCGACCGGGGCGTTGACGCACGGGACGAGCAGAGCCCGGTCGGTCGCCTCGAAGCGCAGCCCCGCATCGGCGCAGAGCCGCAGCGCAGGCTCGGACATGCGGCCCTTGGACGGGACGGCGAGCGTGAGCCGGCCGTCCGCTCCGGCGCGGGTGAAGCCGTTCGTCGCCATCAGCGCTTCCGGCCGACCCGTTCGAGCGCGATTCGGTAGCCGCCCGTGCCGTGCCGCAGCCACTGGGCGACACGCGTGACCGTCGCCGTGCTCGTGGGCACGCGCTCCGCGATCTCGAGGTACGGCACGTGCTCCTCCAGCAAGCGCACCGTCTGCCAGCGGTGGGTCAGCGCCTCGAGCTCGGGGAGGGTGCAGAGGTCGCGCAGGAAGCGCTGTGCCTCGTCGCGGTTACGCAAGCTGAGCACGGCGTCTGCGAGCTCGTCGAGGCCGGGCAGCGGCTCGACCGCGCGCGTCTGGTCGTCCACGGTCATTGTGCTTGCATGTTAGCATGCTAACGTGATAACACAAGCGCACGGCAGCGCCCCAGGCTTCACGGTCTATCCGGCCATCGACGTGCTCGAAGGGCGCGTCGTCCGCCTCGAGCAGGGCCAGCGGGGCCGCGTCACGGTTGAGGGCGGCAACCCGCTCCAGGCGGCGTCCCGCTTCCGCCGGGAGGGGGCGACCTGGCTGCACCTCGTGGATCTGGACGGTGCGTTCTCCTCGCAGCCATCGCTCGAGCTCGTGGCGGGCGTCGCCGCGGTGGGCCTGCCGGTGCAGGTCGGCGGCGGCTACCGCGACGCCGGGGCGGTGCAGGCCGCTCTCGATGCGGGTGCGGCACGCGTGCTCGTGGGCACCGCGGCACTCGATCCCGCGTTCCTCAAAGCCGCGGCCGCTCGTTTCGGCCCCCGGCTGGCCGTGGCCGTCGACGTCCGCGACGGCCTCGTCGCCGTCGACGGTTGGACACGGGCGTCGGACGTCTCCCCCGAGCAGCTCGCGGGGGCCTGCAGCGAGGCCGGCGTGCAGAGACTGCTCGTGACGAGCACGCGTCGCGACGGAACGCTGACCGGCCCCGATCTGGCGCTGCTCGAGCTCGTGCTCGCCTCGGGCCTGCCGGTGATCGCGGCCGGCGGGATCGCCTCGCTCGACGACCTGCGGGCGGTGCGCGAGCTCGGCTGCGAGGGCGCAGTTGCGGGCAGCGCGCTCTGGCGCGGTCGTTTCACGATCGCCGACGCGGTTAGCCTCGAGCGATGAGCATCAGCTTCGTGGACGAGCTGGACGGCGTGGTCGGCTGGATCGAGGACGCACGCATGCGGAGGACCTCGCATGCCCTGGCCGCGGACGGGCGCGTGTGGCTCGTCGACCCGATCGAGGGCGAGGGAGTCGAGAAGCGCGTTCGGGCACTCGGCGCGCCGGCGGGCGTGATCCAGCTGCTCGACCGCCACGAGCGGGATTGCGCGGCGTTCGCAGCCCGGCTCGGCGTGCCGCTGCACGTCGTCCCGCGTTCGCTTCCCGGCTCGCCGTTCGAGCTCCGGCCCGTCGTGCGCCTGCGCGTCTGGCGGGAGGTCGCGCTCTGGTGGCCGGAGCGGCGGATCCTCGTCTGCGCCGATGCTCTCGGCACGATCCCCTTCTTCCGCGCCGGCGACGAGCCGATCGGCGTGCATCCGATGCTGCGGCTCTGGCCGCCTCGCTCACTCCGCGGACTCGACGTCCGGCACGCGCTCGTCGGCCACGGTGAAGGTCTGGCGGACGGCGCAGCCGTGGAGCGCGCACTCGCCACCGCGCGCCGGCGCATTCCGCGCTGGCTCTTCGGACTCCGCCGCGCGCTCGCCGACCAGCGCTGACTCGTCAGCGGGCGCGCGCCAGCAGACCCGGGCGGACGAGCCGCGGCGGCGCCTTCAGACCCGCGTCCTGGACGGGCGGGTTCTGCGGCTCGGCGAGCGGTGCCGCGCCGAAGGAGCGGGCCCGGCGCTCCGCCGGTGCGTCGGCGTACAGCGTCGTGCGCTGGCGCGGCACGCGGCCGCTGGCGCGGATCAACGCCTCCATCGACTCCGGTGCCAGCTCCTGTCCGTGCTCGGAGCCGGCGGCCCGCGAGATCGATTCGTTCATCAAAGTGCCGCCCAGGTCGTTCACTCCGGCGCCGAGCACCTCCGCCACCCCGCGCGCGCCGAGCTTCACCCAGGAGGCCTGGATGTTCGTGATCTCCGGATGCAGCGCGAGCCGCGCAACCGCGTGCAGGAGCAGCGTCTCGCCGAACGTCGGGCCCGAACGGGCCTGGCCCCGGAGCCACATCGGCGCCTCCATGTGCACGAACGGGAGCGGGACGAACTCGGTGAAGCCGCCCGACTCGCGCTGCTGCTCCCGCGCGCGCAGGAGATGCCGCGCCCAGTGCCGCGGCGTCTCGACGTGGCCGAACATGATCGTCACGTTCGAACGCAGACCCACCCGATGCGCCGCGTCGTGCACCGCGAGCCACTGCTCCGTCGTGACCTTGTCCGGGCAGATCACCGCCCGCACCTCGTCGTCGAGGATCTCAGCCGCCGTTCCGGGCAGCGAGCCCAGGCCGAGGTCTCGCAACCGCTCGAGGTAGGGCTCGAGCTCCAGTCCGAGCGTCGCCGCTCCCTGCCACACTTCCAGCGCGGAGAAGGCGTGGATGTGCAGCTCGGGCAGCTCGGCGCGAATCGCCTCGACGACGGACGCGTAGTAGTCGCCGGTGAACGCCGGGTGGATCCCGCCTTGCAGGCACACCTCGGTCCCGCCGCGCTCCCACGCCTCGCGGGAGCGGCGCACGATCTCCTCCAGCGGCACGAGGTACGGGGCCCCGCGCAGGTTGGCGGCCAGCCGGCCCTTCGAGAACGCGCAGAAGCCGCAGCGGAAGTAGCAGACGTTGGTGTACTGGATGTTCCGCGTCACGACGTAGCTGACCTCGTCGCCACACACCTCGCGGCGCAGCCGGTCGGCGGCGGCGAAGACGCGCTGCCGCTCCTCGCCTCGAGCGGCGAAGAGCCGGACGAGCTCCTCCTCGCCGAGCTCGTCGCGGGTGTCCACCGGGAGCGCGCCGCGAGAGACCGTGAACGGGACGCCGCCGCTCTCGCCGGGATGCCAGCCGTCCTCGCGCGCCAGCCCGAGCGCGTCGGAGGAGCGCAGCGCGGCCGGCAGGACGCGAGGGTCGAGCCACTCGCCGGAGAGGAAGCCCGGGTAGACGGGCAGGCGCGGGGCGAGCTCGAGCCCACGCGACCGGGTCGCGTCGGCAAGGCGCGCGCGCTCGGGCCAGGGAGCCTCGGGGTTGACGTGGTCGATCGTCACCGGCGAGACGCCGCCCCAATCGTCGATCCCGGCGTCGAGCAGGCGCGGGAAGTCGTCGTAGGCGAGGTTCGGCGGCGCCTGCACGGAGACGTCCTCGGGCAGCAGCAGGCGTGCCGCCGCGATCGTCCAGAGGTGCTCGTCGAGGCTCGGCTCGGCGTGCTCGGCCATCCGCGTCCCCGGCTTGGCGCGGAAGTTCTGCACGATCACCTCCTGCAGGTGTCCGTGCCGCTCGTGCAGGTCGGCGAGCGCCCGGAGCGCATCGAGGCGCTCCGCCCGGGTCTCGCCGATCCCGATCAGGATTCCGCTCGTGAAGGGGATACGCAGCTCACCGGCAAGCGCGATCGTCTCGAGCCGCGCGGCGGGCAGCTTGTCCGGTGAGGCCCAATGCGGGCCGCCCCGCTGCGCCAGCCGCTCCGCCGTCGTCTCCAGCATGATCCCCATCGAGGCCGAGACCGGCCGCAGCAGCTCGAGCTCGGCGCGGCTCATCACCCCGGGGTTGAGGTGCGGCATCAGACCGGTCTCCTCGAGCACGAGCCCGGCGACCCGCGCCAGGTACTCGATCGTCGTCGCGCAGCCGAGCGCGCGCAGCTCCTCCCGCGCGACCTTGTAGCGCAGCTCGGGCTTGTCGCCGAGCGTGAAGAGCGCCTCGGTGCAGCCGGCCGCTGCGCCGGCGCGGGCAAGCTCCAGCACCTCGTCGTGCGTCAGGTAGGCGCGCTCGCCACGGCGCGGTGGCCGCGCGAAGGTGCAGTAGCCGCAGACATCGCGGCAGAGCATCGTGAGCGGGACGAAGACCTTGGGCGAGTAGGTGACGAGCCCCGCGCCGCGACGCCGCTCGCTTGCCGCTGCCAGGAGCTCGTCGAGCGGCGCGGTCAGGAGCTTCGAGGTCACAACGGCGAGCTTACCGGCCTCGGATCGGCGGTTCGGCCGGCGCTCCGGGAAGGCCGGCGAACCTGCTCGGAGCCGGTCAGGACGCGCGCTGGGCGAGGCGTCGCGAGAACGCGCTGATCTTGCGGAAGAGCCCGGCCGCGCCGCCGGGCAGCGCCAGCATGACGAGGATCAGGACGACGCCGTAGACGACCGCGGGCGCACCGGGAGCGCGGAAGTCGGGGACGTCGAACCAGAGGATCGAATCGGGGAGCGGATCGTTCAGGGTCTGCGCCCAGAGGGGCAGGAACTGAATGAAGATCGCGCCGAAGACGAGCGGCCACAGCGACCCGAGCCCGCCGACCACGACCCCGACGAGCAGGAAGATCGAGAGCGTGATCGGGAAGGTCTCCGGGTTGACGAACGTCGTCGCGATCGCGAGCAGGGCGCCGGCGACGCCGGCGTAGAAGGCGCTGATCCCGAACGCGAGGGTCTTGTACCGGGCGAGGTTGACGCCCGAGGAGGCCGCGGCGAGCTCGCTGTCGCGCACCGCCCGGAAAGCGCGCCCGACGCGGCCGCGCAGGAGCGCCCAGGCGACGGCGAACATGACGAGCGCGACCCCCCAGGAGAGGTAGTAGAGCCATTCGTTGAACGTGGGGATGGAGAAGCGCCAGATCTCGACGCCGCCGGGCACCTCTTCGAAGGTGATCGGGTCGGTCCCTCCGACCCCCGTCAGCCCCGGCGACTCGAACAGGTTGATCCCGGCCCCACCGCCCGTGAAGTCTTCGAACTTGCGGATCACCGCGGGAGTCGCGACCGCCACCGCGAAGGTCGCGAGCGCGAGGTAGAGCCCCGTCAGCCGCAGCGCCGGGAAACCGAAGAGGAAGCCGGCGATCCCGGCGAGCAGGCCGGCGAGCGGAATCGTCCAGTAGTCCGTCATGTCACCCGAGAAGGTGTGCGAGCCGAGCTTCAGGCCCTGGTCGGAGATCAGGATCGCGGTCGTGTAGCCGCCGATCGCCATGAACGCACCGTGTCCGAGCGAGATCTGCCCGGTGAAGCCCGTGAGGATGTTCAGGCCGAGCAGCGCGATGAGGTAGATGCCGACGTAGGCGTACTGCTGGGCGCGGAAGTCGCTGATGAACCGCGGCAGGAAGAGGACGCCGAGCGCGGCGACGAGGAAGAGCGCGATCTTGACGAGCTCGCCGCGGGTGAGGCTGGGCCAGCTGAGGCTAGGCCGGCTCACACGCGCCTCGTCACCGGCTTGCCGAAGAGACCCGCCGGCCGCACGAGCAGGACGACGAGAATCACGAGCAGCGCCACCGGCAGGCGTAGGTCGGCACCGACGAAGTCGACGTACGTGCCGATCAGGTTCAGGCCCACGCCGAGCAGCAGCCCTCCGGCCACGGCCCCGAACGGCGAGTCGATCCCGCCCAGCACGGCGGCGGCGAAGGCGTAGATCAGGATCGCCTGCATCATGTTCGGGTCGAGGAAGATGCTCGGCGCGGCGAGCATTCCGGCGACGGCGCCGAGCAGCGCCGCAAGCCCCCAGCCGATCGCCAGCATCCAGCCGACGCGGACGCCGACGAGTCGGCTCGCGTCGGGGTTCAGGGCCGCTGCGCGCATCGCGAGCCCGACCCTCGTGAACTCGAAGAAGAGCCAGAGCAGGACGACGAGCCCGAGCACGACCCCGATCGTGCCGAGGTCCTGGATCGAGATCGCGACACCGCCGATGGTCACCGTGTCGTTCGGAAAGGCACTCGGGAAGGCCTTCACCTCGGCCGTCCAGATCCAGGCGGCGAGGCCGTTGAAGATCAGCACGAGGCCGATCGTCACGATCACGGTCGTCAGGATCGGCGCACGCTCGATCGGCCGGATGACCACGCGCTGGATCGCGACGCCGCCGGCGAACGCGATCGCGAGCGTCGCGACGAACGCGGGCCAGTAGGAGAAGCTGTGATTCGTGTACAGCGCCCACGCGATGTAGGTCGTGAACATCGCCATCTCGCCCTGCGCAAAGTTGATCACGCCCGTCGCCCGGTGGATCAAGACGAGCGCGAGGGCGAGCGCGGCGTAGATCGCGCCCGAGGCGAGACCGGCGACGACCTGCTGGAAGAACTGGGACATCTGCCGCCCTAGTACCCGAGGTACGACTTGCGGACGGATTCGTCGCGGGCGAGCTCCTCGCTCGTCCCGGACACGGCCACGGCGCCGACCTCGAGCACGTAGGCGTGCGACGCGACCTCGAGCGCGATCGCCGCGTTCTGCTCGACGACGAGCACGGTCAGCCCGTCCTGCTCGTTCAGCTCGCGCACGATGCGGAAGATCTCACGGGTGACGAGCGGCGCGAGCCCGAGCGAGGGCTCGTCGAGCAGGAGCAGCCGCGGGCGGCTCATCAGGGCGCGTGCAAGCGCGAGCATCTGCTGCTCGCCCCCCGACAGGGTCCCTGCATGCTGGCCGCTGCGCTCCTCGAGCCAGGGAAAGTACCCGGACATGCGCGCGACGTCGGCGTCGATCGAGCCTCGCCGCGTATACCCCCCGAGCTTCAGGTTCTCGGCCACCGACAGCTCGGCGAAGGTGCCACGGCCCTCCGGCACGTGCGCGACCCCGAGCTTGGCCACCGCCTCCGGCCCGCGCCGGCCGAGCCTCTGACCGTCGAAGGCGATCTCGCCGGTGCGCCGGACCGTGCCCGAGATCGCCCGCAGAGTCGTGGTCTTGCCCGCTCCGTTCGCGCCGAGCACCGCGACGATCTGACCCTCGTCGACCGCGAGGGAGACGCCGTGGAGCGCGCGCACCTGCCCGTAACGCGCGTGGACGTCCGTCAGCTCAAGCAGCGCCATCCGGCTCCCCGTCCGTGGCTTTCCCCTCGGTGCCCTCTGCTTCGGCGGGCGCGTCGTCGGTGCCGAGGTACGCCTCGATCACGGCCGGGTTCGACTGCACCTCGGCGGGCGTCCCGTCGGCGATCTGCTTGCCGAAGTTGAGCACGTGCACGTGGTCGGAGATCGCCATCACGAGATTCATGTGATGCTCGACGAGGAGCACGGTGAGCTTGTAGTCCGCCCGGATCTGCGTGATGAAGCGTCCGAGGGACTCGACCTCCTCGTGGTTCAGCCCACCCGCCGGCTCGTCGAGCAGCAGGAGCCGGGGCCGCGCGACGAGCGCTCGGGCGAGCTCGACGCGCTTCAGCGTGCCGAACGGCAGGCCCGCGACGGGCCGCCCGGCGAGAGCGCCGAGCCCGACGTACTCGAGCGTCTCGTGAGCCTGCGTCTCGACGGCGCGACCGCGCGTGTGGGCGCCGACGAGGACGTTGTCGAGCACGGTCATCGTCTTGAAGAGCTCGACGTTCTGGAACGTGCGCGCGATTCCGGACCGGACGATCCCGTGCACCGGGGTGCGCAGCAGGTTCGTCCCATCGAACTCGACCTCGCCCTCGTTCGGTGTGTACAGCCGGGTGATCACGTTGAACGCGGTGGTCTTGCCGGCGCCGTTCGGCCCGATCAGGCCGACGATCTGACCCTCCTGGACGTCGAACGTGACGCCGTCGAGGGCGACGACGCCGCCGAAGCGGCGCGTGACGTTCCGCAGCGAGAGGAGGGCCATGCGTCGCACACCCTAAGCAGGTGGCCCGACAGAGGCAACGAGGGAACGCGCACGCGGAAGTCCGACGGGACGGCTACTCTCCCCCACGTGAACAGCGTTCCTGCACCCGTCGCCGACGTCGAAGTCGACGTCGCTCCGACCATGACGCGGGGGCAGAAGATCACGAACCTCGTCGGCGTCACGCTGCCCTTCGTCGCGTTCCTGGCCTCGATCTTCTTCCTCTGGGGGAACCTCGTGACCTGGCGCGACATGATCATCTTCGCCGTCGGCTACGCGCTGACGACGCTGGGGATCTCGATCGGCTTCCACCGGCTCTTCACGCATCGCTCGTACGAGACGTACAAGTCGATCCGCTACGGCCTCGCCGTGCTCGGCTCGATGGCGGTGCAGGGCCCGGTGATCCGCTGGGTCTCCGACCACCGCAAGCACCACAACTTCGCCGACCGGGACGGAGACCCGCACTCGCCGCACGCCGGCTTCGGCCCAGGTGTGCGCGGCAAGCTCGCCGGGCTCTGGCACGCCCACGTGGGCTGGCTCTTCCGCAACGTCGGCCGCGCCGAATGGACGAAGTACGCCAAGGATCTGCTGGCCGACCGCGGGATGGTGTTCATCTCGAAGTGGTTCCCGATGTGGGTCGCCGCCTCGCTCCTGCTGCCGTTCGTCGCCGGCTGGATCTGGGGCGGGACGCTCGGTGCCGGCCTGCAGGCGATGTTCTGGGGCGGACTGATCCGGATCTTCCTGCTCCACCACATCACCTGGTCGGTCAATTCCGTTTGCCACTTCGTCGGCTCGCGCCGGTTCCGGGTGAAGGACGAGTCGCGCAACGTCTGGTGGCTGTCCTGGATCTCGTTCGGCGAGTCGTGGCATCACAACCACCACGCGTTCCCGTCGTCGGCGTTCCACGGGTTGAAGCCCTGGGAGCTCGATGTCGGCGGCCTCGTGATCCGGTTGCTGCGCCGCCTCGGCCTCGTGTGGAAGGTGAACACGATCCCGGTCGAGCTCCAGCGCCGCCGCGAGCTCACCGCCGAGTAGCGCCATGCCGAGCCCGGAGCTGCAGGGCCCCGAGACGCCGGCGGACTCACCGCTGACGCTCGACGACGTGATGGCCTCGCCGGTCTACCTGCGGCTGAGGACGCCCGACGTCGCGCTCGGCGACCCGGCGTTCCCCTTCGACCTGCCGCTCCTCGACCCGCACACCCACCGCCCGACCGGCCGGCGCGTCCGGCTGGGCGACTTCGCGGGCGAGCGTCCGGTCGCGCTCGTGTTCGGCTCGTACACCTGACCGCCCTTCCGCCGCCAGTTGGGCGAGCTGGAAGAGCTGTACGAGCGCCACGGTGCGGACGTCGCGTTCTTCATCGTCTACGTGCGCGAGGCGCATCCGGAGAACGGCTGGGTGCTCGCCGACAACCGCCGCGAGGGGATCGCGCTCGCCGACCCGTCCTCGCTGGACGAGCGCGCGGACGCCGCCGAGGCCTGCGCGCTGCGCCTGCGCACACGCATCCCGATCCTGCTCGACGACGTCGACGACGCGGTCGCGGCGGCCTACGGCGGCTGGCCCGACCGGCTCTACCTGATCGGCCGCGACGGCCGCGTCGCCTTCCAGGGCGGCGAGGGCCCATTTGGCTTCGAGCCGCAGGAGCTGGCGGAGGCGCTCGGGGCCGCGGTCGGCTAGTCGAACCTGTACGTGCCGCCGTCCGCGAACTGCTTGAGGATGCGGCGGCTGACGACCATGCGGTGCACCTCGTCCGGCCCGTCGTAGATGCGCGCGGCGCGTGCCATCGCGTACATGTGCCCGAGCGGGGTCTCGTCGGTGAGCCCGCGCGCGCCGTGCACCTGTACCGCGCGGTCGATCACCTCGTTCAGCACCCGGGCGGCGTAGAACTTGATCAGCGAGACCTCGATGCGCGCCTCGTCGCCCTCGTCGAGCTTGCGGGCTGCATCGAGCGTCAGCAGTCTGCAGGCCTGGATCTCGGCGGCGGAGTCGGCGATCCAGTTCTGGATCGTCTGGCGCTCGGCGAGCGGTACGCCGCCGACCTCCCGCTCGAGCGCGTACGAGCACATCAGCTCGAAGGCGCGCTGCATCTGGCCGAGCCAGCGCATCACGTGGTGGATCCGCCCAGGCCCGAGCCGCTTCTGCGCAATCCGGAAGCCGTCGCCCGGCTCGCCGAGCACGTTCTCGCGCGGGACGCGAACGCCGGTGTAGCGCACTTCGCAGTGGGTCGACCAGCCGCGGCCCGCATGTCCCAGGACGGGGATCGCCCGAATCAGCTCGTAGCCGGGCGTGTCGGTGGGGACGAGGATCTGGCTCATGCGCCGGTGCGGCGGCGCCTCCGGGTCCGTCACGGCCATCACGATTCCGAAGGCCGCGCCGTCCGCCGACGAGGAGAACCACTTGTGCCCGTCGATCACCCACTCGTCGCCGTCCAACACGGCCGACGTCCGGAGGGAGGTCGGATCGGCACCGGACACCTCGGGCTCGGTCATCGAGAAGAAGGAACGCGCCGTGCCCTCGACCAGCGGCCGCAGGAAGCGTTCCTTCTGCTCCTCCGTGCCGAAGAGGTGGAGGATCTCGCCGTTCCCGGCGTCCGGCGCCTGGCAGTTGAAGACGAGCTGCGCCCACGTGCTGCGGCCGATCTCCTCGTTCAGGAGCGCGTACTCCATGAAGCCGGACCCGGTGCCTCCCGCCTCCTCGGGCAGGTGGGGCGCCCAGATCCCAGCTGACCTGGCCAGCGCCCGGAGCTCGCCGATCACCGTGTCGGCCGCGTCGTCCTCGCGGGCCAGCGCGGCCTCGTTCGGGTAGACGTGCTCCTCCATGAAGGCGCGCACCTGCGCGCGACGGTCGAGGAAGGCGGGGTCCGGCGCAAGTGTGGCCATGCCGCGATTCTCGCACCGTAGGATCGCCCCGTGAAGGCTGTTCCGTGAAGCTCTACGTCGAGGAGCACGGTGACGGGCACCCGCTGCTGCTGATCACGGGCCTCGGCTACGCAATCTGGTCGTGGCAGCGCCAGCTGCCCGCGTGGTCGCAGCAGTTCCGCTGCGTTGCGGTCGAGAATCGCGGCACCGGTCGCTCGCCGAAGCCGCCGGGCCCGTACTCGATCGATGAGCTGGCCGACGACGCGGCCGAGTCGCTGGAAGGGCGGCGCGCGCACGTGGCCGGCTTCTCCATGGGTGGCTACATCGCGCAGCTACTCGCGCTCCGGCACCCGCAGCTCGTGAACCGGCTCGTACTCGTCTGCACCGGGACCGGCGGCGAGGGACACGTGCCGATCCCGGACGCGACCCGCGAGGTCTGGGAGGCGAACGCGGGCCGTCCGCCGGCGGAGTTCGCGCGAGCGGCGATGCCGTTCGCCTTCGCCCCTGGCTGGACGGAGGAGCATCCGGAGGAGTTCGAGCAGCTGCTGGCCGATCGGCTCGAGCACCCGACGCCGCCGGAGGCCTGGCGCGCGCAGTACGACGCCTGCTGGCGCTTCGTGGAGCAGGTGACTCCTGTCGAGGAGATCCGCGCTCCGACCCTCGTCGCCCACGGCGACGCCGACCGGATCGTGCCGTACGGGAACGGCGTCGAGCTGGCGCGCCGGATCCCGGACGCCCGCTTCGAGCCGTTCCCCGGCGCGGGGCACCTGCTGTTTGTCGAGGACGCACCGCGGTTCAACGCCATGGTCGCTTCCTTCCTGACGGGTTAGAGTCGGCGCGTGGACCTACGCGACACGCCCGAGGAGGCAGCGTTCCGCGCGGAGCTCCGTGCCTGGATCGAGGAGCACCTCACGGACGAGATCCGGACCGGTCGCTTCGAGGAGGCCGGGCGCGAGTGGAGCCGCAAGCTCTTCGACGCCGGCTACGCAGGCCTGACCTGGCCGAAGGAGTACGGCGGCGCGGGAGCGCCCTACAGCCACCAGGCGATCTTCCTCGAGGAGATGGCCCGCGCGCAGGCGCCGTCGCACCTCGGCGTGATCGGGCTCGGCATGGCCGGGCCGACGATCATCGCCCACGGCACCGACGCTCAGAAGGCGCGCCATCTGGAGAAGATCCTCTCCACCGAGGAGATCTGGTGCCAGGGCTTCTCCGAGCCCGACGCCGGCTCCGACCTGTCCGCCGTGCGCACCAGCGCGAAACTCGACGGCGACCACTTCGTGGTCAACGGCCAGAAGGTCTGGTCGTCGTTCGCGCACATCGCCGACTGGTGCATCCTCGTCACCCGCAGCGACCCGGAGTCTCAGCGCCACGCCGGGCTCACGTACCTGCTCGTGGACATGCACGCGCCCGGCGTCGAGGTGCGTCCGTTGCGCCAGATCACGGGCGAGGCCGAGTTCAACGAGATCTTCTTCAGCGACGTGCGCGTCCCGGTCGAGAACGCCCTCGACGAGGTCGGCAACGGCTGGGCGGTCGCGATGACGACACTGCTGCACGAGCGCGGCACACTCGGGTTCGCGCTCACCGCCGCGCTCGAGGCGCAGATCCAGAAGCTGATCGAGCTCGCCAGGGAGCGGGGCGCGACCGAGGTGCAGCGCGACGCGATCGCCCGCGAGTGGATCGGCCTCCAGGCAGTGCGCTACACGAACTACCGCGCGCTGACGACGCTGATGAAGACGGGGATTCCGGGCCCCGAGGGCTCCGGCGCGAAGCTCTGGTGGTCGGAGGCGAACCAGCGCGTGACCAAGCTCGCGCTCGAGCTGCTCGGGCCCGAGGCCAGCGTCGTCAACGGCGACGGCTACTGGCAGCACCAGCAGCTGCGCTCGCGCGGCAACACGATCGAGGCCGGCACCTCCGAGATCCTGCGCAACATCATCGCCGAGCGCGTGCTCGGGCTGCCGAGGTCGAGATGACGGCGAGTTCGAGGTAATGGACTTCTCCTTCAGCCAGGAGCAGGAGGAGCTGCGGCGGGAAGCGCGCAGCTTCCTCGAGTCGAACGCGAGCGCGCCGCTCTCGGCGTTGCGCGAGCTGGGCTGGCTCGGCGTCTCGGTGCCGGAAGAGCGCGGCGGCGGCGGGCTCTCGTTCGTCGACGAGGCGATCCTGTTCGAGGAGGCCGGCCGCGCGCTCTACACAGGCCCGTTCCTGACCACCGCGGTCGTCCTCCCCGGCCTGCCCGAGGTGGACGAACGGGCGTGGTCGGTCGAGGTGGACGGCTTCGTGCCGAACCTCGACTCCGTCGATGCCGTGCTCACTGAGCGGATGGAAGTCGTCGACGCGAAGGGCGAGACGCTCGCTTCGACCGACGAGACGCGGCCTCTCGGCCGGCTGGAGCAGGATCAGGGCACCGACCTGCTCGAGGGCGACTTCGAGCCGGTGCGCCTGCGCCTGCTGGCGGCGCTCGCCGTCGAGGCCGTCGGCGTCGCTCAGAAGGCCCTCGAGCTCGGCGTCGCCTACGTCGCGGAGCGGGAGCAGTTCGGCAAGAAGATCGGCACCTACCAGGCCGTCTCGCACCCGCTCGCCGACACCTACGTGGAGACCGAGCTCGCGCGCTCGCTCGCCTACTGGGCGGCCTGGTGCGTGGCGGAGAACGACGAGCGCGCGGCTGTCGCGGTCGCCTCTGCGAAGTCGTTCGCGGCCGAGAACGCCGTCGCCGCCTGCGAGCGCTCGATCCAGGTGCACGGCGGGATCGGCTTCACCTGGGAGCACGACCTGCACCGCTACTACAAGCGCGCGCAGTGGATCGACGCATTCGGCGGCCACGCGGCCGTCCACCGGCGCGCGGTCGCAGCCGCGATTCTCGACTGAAGTGCTTAGGAGGCTCATGCCCGTCCCGAAAGCTGAAGTCCTGGAACTGATGCGCATGGACGTCGACCCGGCGGAGGTCGACGAGATCCGCGAGCTCTGGAAGGCGCACTCGAAGGCGGAGGACAACCGCTCGATCGAAGGGCTGCTCGCCACCCTCTCGGAGGACTGCGTCTACACGGTCTATCCCGACGACGTCTCCTGGCACGGCCACGAAGGCGCGGCACGCTTCTACACCGAGCTCCTGACCGCGTTCCCCGACATCGTCTTCGAGCTGCAGAACATCGTGATCGGCCCGCAGGGCGTCGTCGAGGAGGCGATCGTCACGGGCACCCACCGCGCCAAGTGGCTCGACAACGAGCCCACGAACGAGCGGATGACCTGGCGGAACGCGATCTTCTTCCCCTGGGACCGGGAGGCGCGGCGCTTCGCCGGCGAGCGCGTCTACACCGACATGCCGAGGAAGGTGGCCGCATGACGCACGCGTTCTCGTCCCTGGACGAGCTGGGCGACGGGCCCGGCTTCCGCAAGGTGCGTGGCCCGATGGGGATCACCGCGTTCGGCGTCAACGGGGTCGTCTACCCAGCCGGGCACCCCGGGGTCCACCACTACCACGACACCCAGGACGAGCTCTACTTCGTCCACAGCGGCACCGCGAGAGTCGAGGTGGAGGGCGAGGAGCGCATCCTCGGCCCGGGCGGCCTCTTCCACGTCGAGTCGACGACGCCGCGGCGGATCGCGAACGTGGGCGAGGACGACCTCGTGCTGCTCGTGATCGGCGGCAAGGACGGCTACGTCGAGCGCGACGGCCACGTCATGAGCGACGAGGACCTGAAGATCCGACAGAGCCTCGGAAAGGAGCCGACCTCGTGAACGGCCTGATCATGGACTACGAGCTGAACGTGCCGGCGATCCTCCGCCGCGGGGAGCAGCTCTTCGCGCACAAGGAGATCGTCACGCGGCGGACGGACAAGAGCTTCCACCGCTATTCCTACGCGGACTTCGCCCGGCGGACGAAGCAGCTCGTGCTTGCGCTGAAGGGCCTCGGCCTGCAGGAAGGCGACCGCGTGGGCACGTTCGCGTGGAACCACTACCAGCATCTCGAGGCCTACATCGGCCTTCCGGTGGCGGGCATGGTCACGCACACGCTGAACCTGCGGCTCCACCCCGACGACATCACTTACATCGCCACGCATGCGGGCGACAAGGCGCTGATCGTGGACAAGATCCTGTGGCCGCTCGCGGAGAAGTTCGTCGACCGCGTCGGCTTCGAGCACGTGATCGTGATCTCAGACGACGGCGAGGTGCCCGACGGCACGATCGACTACGAGGAGCTGCTCTCGCGCGCGAGCGCAGACGAGTTCGAGTACACGGAGATCGACGAGCGCGCCGCCGCGGCCATGTGCTACACGAGCGGCACCACGGGCCAGCCGAAGGGCGTTCTCTACTCCCATCGCGCGATCGCGCTCCACTCCCTCGCCTCGACCCAGTCCGGCACGCTCGGCGTCGCCGAGACGGACGTGATCCTGCCGGTCGTGCCCATGTTCCACGCGAACGCCTGGGGCTTCCCGTTCACCTGCACGCTCGTCGGCGCGACCCAGGTCTTCCCCGGGCCGCACCTCGACCCGCCGAGCCTGCTCGAGGCGTTCGTGCAGGAGAACGTGACGATCACCGCCGGGGTGCCGACGATCTGGATGGGGATCCTCCAGACGCTCGACGCCGAGCCCGAGAAGTACGACCTCTCGAAGCTCCGCGCCATGATCGTGGGCGGTTCCGCTGCCCCGCAGTCGATGATCGAGGGCTTCGAGCGCCGGCACGGCCTGCACGTGACGCACGCCTGGGGCATGACCGAGATGGCCCCGCTCGGCACGGTCTCCGAGCTCTCGAGCCGCGAGCGGGCGCTCTCCGAGGAGGAGCAGTTCGCCTACCGCGCCAAGCAGGGACTGCCGGCGCCGTTCGTGGAGATCCGCGCGCGCGGCACCGAGGGCCTCGTGCCCTGGGACGGCGAGACGATGGGCGAGCTCGAGGTGCGCGGCGCCTGGATCGCGTCGGCCTACTACGAGGACGACTCGCAGGCCGACCGCTGGACGGACGACGGCTGGTTCCAGACCGGCGACATCGTCACGATCGAGCAGAACGGCTACATCGAGATCCAGGATCGCTCCAAGGACCTCGTCAAGTCGGGCGGCGAGTGGATCTCGACCGTCGCGCTCGAGAACGCGCTGATGGGCCATCCGGCGATCGCCGAGGCGGCCGTGATCGCCGTGCCCGACGAGAAATGGGCCGAGCGGCCGCTGGCGGTCTGCGTCTGCCGCGAGGGTCAGGTCGCGACCTCGGAGGAGCTGCGGGCCTTCCTGGAGCCGCAGTTCGCGAAGTGGTGGCTGCCCGACCACTACGAGTTCGTGGCCGAGATCCCGAAGACCGCCGTGGGCAAGTTCCGCAAGACGGCACTGCGGGAGCAGTTCGCCCAGAAGCCGGCAGAGGCGCCGACGTCCGCGTGAAGATCGACGGCAAAACGTTCTTGGTCACCGGCGGGCGGTCGGGTCTCGGAGAGGCGACGGCCGCACTGCTCGAGCGCGAGGGCGCGAACGTCGTGATCGCCGACCTACCCGAGACGGACGTCACCGACGAGGCGGCGGTGCGCGAGCTCGTCGCGTCCTGCGACGCCCTGCACGGCGCCGTCAACTGCGCCGGGATCGGGGGCGGCGCCCGGGTGATCGGCTTCCCGCTCGACCGCTTCCGCAAGGTGATCGAGGTGAACCTGATCGGCACCTTCAACGTGATCGCGCACGCCGCGGCGAAGATGGCGGAGGGCGAGCCCGACGAGGAGGGCACACGCGGCGTGATCGTCAACACCGCCTCGAACGCCGCCTTCGACGGCCAGATCGGCCAGGCCGCGTACAGCGCGTCGAAAGCAGGCGTGGCGGGGATGACGCTGCCGGTCGCCCGCGACCTCGCCTCGAAGGGGATCCGTGTCGTCACGATCGCCCCGGGCCCGTCCGACACGCCGATGCTGGGGCCGATGCGCAAGGACATCCGCGAGAGCCTCACCGCCCAGATCCCCTTTCCGAAGCGACTCGGCCGCGCAGAGGACTTCGCCGCGCTCGTCAAGCACATCGTCGAGAACGAGTACCTGAACGGCGAGGTGATCCGCCTCGACGGCGCCCTCCGCATGGCACCGCGCTAGCGGCGCAAGAATGTCCTCCGCAGAGCGGATGACATTCGCGCAGAATCCCTGAAGGGGGCCGCGAGCGGCCCCACCAGCCCGCGACGAGAAGGAGCTAGATGCCCGATTACGTCAAGGTCGAGCAGGACGGGGCGGTCGCGACGATCACGCTCGACCACCCGCCCGTGAACGCGCTGTCGGCCCGCCTGCTGGAGGAGCTGGAGGAGGAGTACGACCGGCTCGACCGCTCCGACGAGACGCGGGCGATGGTGCTGCGGGGCGCAGGCGAGAAGGCGTTCGTCGCGGGCGCGGACATCTCCGAGTTCCCGGCGCTGCGCGAGGCCGCCGAGGAGGCCGCACGCGAAGGCGGCTCCGCGCGCGGGATCCAGAAGCTGGCGGCGCGGATGGACGCCGGCCGCACTCCCGTGGTCGCAGCGATCCACGGCTACTGCCTCGGCGGCGGGCTGGAGCTGGCGATGGCGTGCGACATCCGCATCGCCGCGGACGACGCGCAGCTGGGCCAGCCCGAGATCAAGCTCGGCCTGATTCCCGGCGGCGGCGGCACACAGCGGCTGCCGCGGCTCGTCGGCCACGGGCGGGCGCTGCTGCTCAACCTCACGGGAGATCCGATCTCCGCTGCCCAGGCGTACGAATGGGGCCTCGTCGAGCGGGTCGTGGAACGCGCGGAGCTCGAAGGTGCAGCGCTCGACCTCGCCCGGACGCTCTCGCAGCGCTCGCCGCACGCGATGGGCGTGATCAAGGAGCTGGCGGCGGAGACGCGCGACCTGCCGATCGCCGAGGGGCTGCGGCGTGAGGCGCAGGCCTTCATGCGCTGCCTCGGCAGCGAGGACGGGGCCGAGGGCGTCGCCGCCTTCCTCGAGAAGCGCGCCCCGAGCTTCACGGGCCGGTGAGAGCAGCCGTCCTGCACGAGTTCGGCGGCCCGCTCGTCCTCGAGGACGTTCCCGACCCGCAGCCCGCAAGCGGCCAGTCGCTCATCGAGGTACGCGCCGCGGGGATCAACTTCGCGGACGTCCTGATCCGCAAGGGTCAGTACCCCCAGCCGCCGGAGCTGCCGACGATCCTCGGGAACGAGGTCGCCGGCGATGTCGGCGACAGGCGCGTCCTCGCCTTCGTCCGGGGCAGCGGCGGCGGCTACGCCGAGCGTGTCGTGGCCGACGACGAGTGGATCTTCGATCTGCCCCACGGCGCGAGCTACGCCGAGGGCGCGTCGTTCCTGACCACGTTTCTGACCGCGTGGATCCCGTTCACCCGTCAGACACGGCTCCACAGCAGCACGAATGTGCTCGTCACTGCGGCCGCAGGCGGCGTCGGCACCGCGGCGCTCCAGCTGGCCGTGTTCGCCGGCGCGAACGTGACCGCAGCGGCGGGGTCGGAGGAGAAGCTCGCGCTTGCGCGGGACCTTGGCGCCGCACGCACCGTGGCATACGACGAAATCGGCGGGCTCGACGACATCGACGTCGCGTTGGATCCCGTGGGCGGGCCGGTCTACACCGCGTGCCTGCAGGCACTGCGGCCGCTCGGCGTCGCCATCGGGATCGGGTTCGCCGGCGGCGCCTGGGAGCCCGTCGACCCCGCGCGGCTCGTCGGCCGCAACGTCGGCGCCATCGGCTTCTACCTCGGCCGGCTGATGGGGTTCCAGCCGCAGCTCGTCCAGGGCGAGGTGCGCGAGCTGCTCGCGCTCTGGCGGCGCGGACTCGTGCACCCGGTGGTCGGCGCCGAGTTCCCGCTCGAGCAGGCGAACGAGGCGCACGAGCTGATCGCGTCGCGGCGGTCGACCGGCAAGGTCGTCCTTGTTCCCTGAGACCGCGGTCGTCACTGGCGCGGCCGGCGGGATCGGCCGCGCGCTCGTGAGCGCGCTCGAGGCGGAGGGCACGAGCGTGCGCGGCCTCGACCTCGTCGACGGCTTCGACGTCACCGACCCGCAGGCGTGGGTCGGCGTGGAGTCCGCCGATCTCGTCTGCCTGAACGCGGGCGTGCTCGCGAAGGGAGACGGGACGCTCGACGACTATCGGCACATCCTCGCGGTCAACGTCGACGGGGTCGTCTTCGGCGTCCAGGCGCTCGCACCGAGGATGCGCGAAGGAAGCGCATTCGTCGTCACCGCGTCGCTCGCCGGCCTGATCCCGATGGCGTCCGACCCGCTCTACGTGCTGACGAAGCACGCCGTCGTCGGCTACGCACGCTCGATGGCGGAGGTGCTCGAGCCGCGCGGGATCAGGGTCAACCTCGTCTGTCCGGGGATCGTGCGCTCGCCGATGACCGAGGCCGCTCAGGCCGACCTCGACGCCGCCGGCTTCCCGCTGATGGAGCCCGAGCAGATCGCCGAGGCCGTGCTCCTGGCGGCGCGCAGCGAGCTGACCGGTCAGGCGTGGGTGTGCCAGCCTGGCCGCGAGCCACTCCTCTTCCGCTTCCCGAACGTCCCCGGCCCGCGGGTCGAGGGCGCCGAAGGGATGGTGCCGCAGCTGTGAAGCTCGGCCTGCAGCTCGGCTACGACGATCCGAAGGGAGGAGTCGCGCTGGCGCAGGAGGCGGACCGGCTCGGCTTCCACTCGTCCTGGACGTCGGAGGCCTGGGGCGCGGACGCGGTCACGGTCGCGACCTGGATCGCGGCGACCACGGAGCAGATCGGGATCGGCACCGCGATCATGCAGATGCCGGCGCGCACACCGGCCGCGACGGCGATGACCGTCGCATCGCTCGATCAGCTCTCCGGCGGCCGCGTCCTGCTGGGGCTCGGCACCTCGGGACCGCAGGTGGTCGAGGGCTGGCACGGCGTCCCCTGGGGCAAGCCGCTCGGCCGCACGCGCGAGTACGTCGAGATCGTGCGCGCGGCGCTTCGCCGCGAGACCGTCGAGCACCACGGCCCCCATTACGACATCCCGTACTCCGGCGACGACGCGACCGGGCTCGGCAAGCCGCTGAAGCTGATCCTGAAGCCGCTCCGCCGCGAGGTCCCGATCTACCTCGCGGCGCTCGGCCCGAAGAACGTCGCGCTCGCGGCCGAGATCGCGAACGGCTGGCTGCCGATCTTCTTCTCGCCCTCCCGCTTCCGCGAGATCCACGGCCCCTCGCTCGTCGACGCTCCCGAGGACTTCCAGATCGCCCCGCTCTGCCCCGTGCTCGTGGACGACGACGTCGAGATGTGCCGCAACATGCTGAAGCCGATGCTCGCGCTCTACGTCGGCGGCATGGGCGCGCGCGGAAAGAACTTCTACAACTCGCTCACGCAGCGCTACGGCTTCGAGGACGCCGCAGCGAAGATCCAGGAGCTCTACCTGGGCGGGCTGAAGGGCGAGGCGGCCATGGCAGTCCCGGACGAGCTGGTGGACGAGATCGCACTCGTCGGGCCGAAGGAGCGGATCGCCGAGCGGCTGGAGGCCTGGCGCGAGACCGGGATCTCCACGCTCGTCGTGCAGACGAAGCAGAAGGAGGCACTCCAGACGATGGCGGAGCTGGTGCTGTGAAGTCGGCCTTCGCGGCCGCGCTCGGAGAGCACGTGGAGCGCGCCGTCCTGCTCGCCGGCGGGGCCTCGAAGGAGGCGTGGGCGGTGGACGCCGGCGGGCGGGAGCTGCTGATCCGCCGCGCCGCGGGCGGCGTCATCCACCAGGCCACGCTGACGCTCGCGCAGGAGTTCGAGGTGCTGCGCGCGGCGCACGAGGCGGGTGTGAAAGTGCCGGAGCCGATCGCCTACCTGGGCGAGGTGGAGGGCCGCGAGGCCTTCGTGATGGAGCGGATCCGCGGCGAGACGATCGGCCGCCGCATCGTCAAGCAGCCGCCGCCCGGGCTCGACCTGGAGCTCGCCGAGGAGCTGGCGAAGATCCACGCGATCCCGCCGGAGCGGCTGCCGTTCCTCGAGCAGGGCGACGCGATCGCGCGCTTCTACGACGAGCTCGACTCGGTCGGCGAGCCCCATCCTGCGATCGAGCTCGGCCTGCACTGGGTGAAGGAGCGGCTTCCTCGCGACCGTGAGCAAGTGGTCGTCCACGGCGACTGGCGGATCGGCAACGTCGCGGTCGACGAGCGCGGGCTCGTGGCCGTCCTGGACTGGGAGTTCGCGCACCTCGCCGACCCGGTCGAGGATCTCGCCTGGCCGTTCGTGCGGGCCTGGCGCTTCGGCGCCGACAGCCTGCGACTCGGCGGGATCGCGCAGCCACAGCGCTACCTCGAGCGTTATGCGGAGCTGACCGGCCGTGAGGTCTCCTCCGACGAGCTGCTCGTCTGGGAGGTCTTCGGCAACGTCAAGTGGGCGATCGGCTGCCTGACCCAGTCGAGGCGCCACCTGAACGGCCAGGAGCGCTCGGTCGAGCTGGCGGTGCTCGGCCGGCTCGCCGCCGAGATGGAATACGAGCTACTGGATCTGATCGAACATGCCGCATGACCGTCCGACGCCGCAGGAGCTCGCCGAAGCGGCACGCGAGTTCCTCCAGGAGGAGATCCTCCCCGTCCTCGACGACCACCGGCTGAAGTTCCGCACGCTGGTCGCGATCAACGGTCTCGGGATCGCCGAGCGGGAGCTCTGGGCGACGTCGCCGGCGCGCGCGGACGACTGGGAGCTGGCGCGCAGGATCCGCGCCGGCGACGTGCCCGAGAACGCAGTCGCCCTCCTGAAGGAGCAGGTGGCGGAGAAGCTGCGCGTCTCGAATCCACGCCAGCTGGCGAAGTACGAGGAGTGAGGTTCCTCACGTGCCTGGGGCGCCGCTCGCGTCGCGCAGGCCGGCGGGACAGTACGGGGGTACGGCCCACCGGCTGGAGCGGCGCGAGCGGCGTCAGTCTTTCGCGGAGCCCGGCTCCGCCGGGCGGGAGCGAAAGGCGGCCAGGGGCGTGAGAAGGCGGCTGTACCTGATGCGGCATGCGGAGGTGTCGTATGTCGACGATGAGGGCGCTCCGGTGCGCCCGGAAGACGTCCCGCTCACCGCAACGGGGCGCGCGCAGGCTGCTGCCGCACGCGACGCGCTCACCGGCGTCGGGCTCGACCTCGTGGTCGCGAGCGACCTGCCACGCACGGCCGAGACGGCCGAGATCGTCGCACCCGGGCTCGAGGTGGAGCGCTGGCCGGAGCTCTCCGAATGGCGCGGCGGCCGCCTCGACGCGATCCCGCCGGAGGAGCTCGAGCGTCAGTTCGTCGGCGCGCTCAGGATCACGGACGAGCGCGAGCGCTTCCTCGGCGGCGAGTCGCTCGGCGAGGCGCTGGACCGCGTGCATCCCGCCATCGAGCGGCTGCTCGACCGCGACTGGGACACGGCGCTCGCCGTCCTGCACGGCGGCGTCAACCGGATCGTGATCTCGTACGCGCTGACGGGCGACCGCACCTACTTCGGCGCCTTCGAGCAAGCCCCGGCGTGCATCAACGTCCTCGATCTCGGGGAGGACGGCTGGATCGTGCGCACGGTCAACTACATCCCCTACGACCCCCTCCACCCCGCGCGCGAGACGACGATGGAGCACCTCTGGGACCAGTTGCGGCCGAACCTAGACGAGCGCCAGTAGAGCTTCCGCGTCCTCCGGCAACAGGTACGAGCCGCGGATCACCGTCCAGGCTCGGATCCGGTCCTCGTCGAGGCCCACGGCACTGAAGGCCGCGAGCCGCGACGCGAGCACGTCGAGCCTGAGACCGATCGGCAACGGGTTCCAGAGGAACGGGGCGATGTCGAACTCCGGCTCTCCGAGGAACGGTTGCGGATCGATCGCGAGGTGTCCGCGGTGGGAGGCGAGGATGTTCTGGTGGTGGAAGTCGCCGTGGACGAGGGTCTCGCGGCCGACCTTCATCGAGCCGAGTAACTGGCGAGCGCGCGCCTGCAGCTCGCCGGAGCCCTCCTCGAGCCAGCGCGGGAGGTAGTCGCCGATCCAGCGGAACGGCTTTGCGGCAGGCCGCCACAGCCGCGTCCCGACCTCGGCCGCGATCGCCGTCGCGTCGATCTCCGGCAGCCCTGAGATGTCGGTGCCCGGCACGGCCCGCTCCAGCAGGAGCGCCCGCCGCTCCCGGTCGTGCCGGAGCAGCCGCACTGCCCCGTCACCGTGCCAATGGGCGAGCGCATCACCCTCGTGATCGGTCTCGTAGTAGACGTCCGGAGTCAGCTTGAGCACGGCGCCGTCGCCCGCCGGCGCGGCATACGAGTGCAGTGCCAGGACGAACGGCTCACCGAGCTCGAGGCCCCATTCCGACGCGATCCGGCGCGCGACCGCCTCGAGCGGACGGAGGTCGGCAGGGCTCACGGTGACAGGATCGCGGCGCGCTCACGCTTGGCAGCGCGCAGGTGGGCGAACACCCGGCTGAACTCCTCCGGCGATGTCGCCACGACGATGTGCCGAAGCGGAAAGTCGTCTGGGCCGACGAGGACCCGCAACAACGGTCGCACCGGGTCGGCGCTCACCCACTCTCGACCCCACTCGCGGCTGAAGCCGGCGCGCGGAAGCGCGTACACGGCGCCCCGCGACCACGAAGCGGGATCGGCAGGGTCGCTGACGGTCGCGAACGCGTACAGGCGTCGGCGACGAGCCGCCGGACCGACGTGCAGGCACGCAGTGAAGACGCCCTCGCTGCGCTCGCGCGCGATCACCGCATAGAAGAGCGGCCAGATGCCGTCGTCGCAGGCGACGACCGCCGGCAGCTCGGTGCCGAAGTCGTGCGCCGACCGTGGCACGAGCACCTCCAGCTGGGTGGCGTTCGAGCCGTGCAGAAGCAGGCGATGCTCGACGACGAGGTGGGTCAGCAGCTCGTGCACCGGATACGGGCACACCGCCGCAGCGACCGTTCCGTCGCCGGCGCGAGCCGTCGCGATCAGTCTCTCGAAGACGTCATGTCGCGCCTGGTCGCTCGAGACCGGCGGCCCCTCGGTCGCTCCGACGACGTCGATTCCGAGCCGTTCGCAAAGACGCCAGGCGACGACCGCGGAACGGAGCGTCCGCAGTGCAAGCCGGCTGCGCAGCGAGCCCGTTCGCTTCATCCGGCCGAGCTCAGGGAGAGCTGGCGGGCCACGACTTCCTGAAACGAGCGGCGCGCATGCCAGATCCCCCAGAAGACGAGCGCGAAGACCACGGGCAGGCCGGTGACCAGGGAGACGACGACGAAGGTGCCGACACCGGGGCCGAGCAGCGCAGCCAGCCGCAGTCCCGCTCGAGCCAGGCAGTACACGCCCCACACGACCGACTGCAGCCCGAACTCACGCCGGTACGGCTCGCTGGCCCGGAACTCCGGCGGGAACGGGTACCAGATGTTCGCGAAGACGCCGACGAGCGGCCGCCCGACGGCAACCGACCCGAAGTACGCCACACCCCAGCACGCACTCAGGACGACGGGCTGCGCGAGGTAGACGGTGGCGCTCTGCGACGCCAGACCGACGGCAGCCTGGATCAGCAAGAAGATCGTGGTGACGACGGCCAGGCCACCGCCGCGGCCCCGACGGCCCTGCCACCAGACGATCGCCCCGGAGAGCGTCGTCGCCGCGACGATCGCCGGCGCGAGCGACGCCACCTTCCAGACGCAGTAGAAGAGCACAACCGGGGCGAACCCCTCGACGGCGAAAGTCGGCAGCCCGCGCTGCAGCATGAAGCGCCAACTCGGGTCGGGCACGTCGCTCAGGCTGCCTGGCGCATGCGGCTCTCCTGCCGGTTGCACCATTCGATTCCCCATTCGCAGTAGTCGATCCCCCAGCGGTAGACGAGATCGACGAAGGGCGGATCGGCTCCCCTTGCCGTCGTCGAGGCTGCGCAGGTAGCCGAGCATCAGGCGATACCCCTCGCGCCGGCCCCGTAGCAGCGCGAGCGCCTCGTCGTGTCCCAGGGTGTCGGCGAAGAACAGCCGGAGCAGGGACTCGTCGCGCAACTCGACGCGGGTCTCGTGCCCGTGCAGCCACTCGCGCAACGCCCGCCGCCCCTCGGGCGTGATCCGGTAGATGCGCCGCGAGCGACCACCCCGCGGCGCATCGTCTCCCTCGACCCAGGCTGCCTCCTCGAGGCGCCGGAGCTCGGGATAGATCTGGCCATAGCTCGCGGCCCAGAAGTGCCTGATCGAGCGATCGATGATGCGCTTGACGTCGTACCCGCTGCGGGGGGCGAGGGCGACCAGGCCGAGCACGGCCCACGTCACGGCGGTCGGCTTCATACCGCGTTACGATATATCGGTTAGCTATATTCTGTCAAGCCTCCATGGCGACTCAGTTCAACCTCTCGACGACCATCGCCATCCCCTGGCCGCCGCCGACGCACATCGTCTCCAGCCCGATCGTGCCGCCGCTCGTCTCGAGGTCGTTGAGCAGCGTGCACATGATCCGCGCGCCCGTCATCCCGTAGGGGTGTCCGAGGGCGATCGCGCCCCCGTGCGGATTCAGCTTCTCGGAGAACGGATCGACGCCGACCTCGCGGCAGACCGGCAGCACCTGCGCGGCAAACGCCTCGTTCAGCTCCATCACGTCCACGTCGTCGATCGTCATCCCGGCGCGGCCGAGCGCCACACGGATCGCGTCGATCGGGCCGACGCCCATGATCTCGGGGTCGAGCCCGGTCACGGCCGACGCCACGATCCGAGCGCGCGGCGCAAGGCCCAGCTCGGCCGCCCGTTCGTCGGACATGATCACGAGCGCCGCCGCGCCGTCGTTCAGCGGGCACGCGTTCCCGGCCGTCACCTTGCCGTCCGGCTTGAACGCCGGCTGGAGCTCGCTCAGCTTCTCGTAGGTGGAGGACGGCCGCGGCCCGTCGTCGGCGTCGACCACCGTGCCGTCCGCCTTCGTGAAGGGCGAGAGCTCGCGGGAGAAGAAGCCGGACTCCTGCGCCGCCACCGCGCGCTCCTGCGACTGCTGCGCGTAGCGATCCATGTCCTCCCGCGACACGTCGAACTGCTCGGCCACGTTTTCCGCGGTCAGCCCCATCGGGATGTAGACGTTCGCGATCGCGCCCTCGCCGACGAGCTGAGGATGCAGCTCGTCCGCGTCCTTCGGATAGCCGTCGACCTGGGAGATGGACTCGACGCCCGCCGCGACGTAGACGTCGCCCTCGCCCGCCTTGATCGCATGGAACGCCATCCGCGCGGTCTGGAGCGAGGAGGCGCAGAAGCGGTTCACGGTCGTACCCGGAACTCGCTTCGGAAGGCCGGCCAGCAGCGCGCCGCGGCGCGCCAGGTTCATCCCCTGCTTGTCCTGCGGAAAGCCGCAGCCGACCATCACGTCGACGATGTCGTTGGGATCGAGGCCCTCGGCCTGCTCGACCGCCTCCTTGATCGCGAACGCCAGCAGGTCGTCCGGGCGGACGTCGGTCAGCGATCCTTTGCCCGCGCGCCCGATCGGGGTGCGGACGGCGCTGACGATCACGGCTTCGGGCATCTCTCGTCTCCTTCCTAGCTAGGAAAAGGCGGACTCGCCAGTGAGGGCTCGGCCGACGATCAGGGTCTGAATCTGGCTGGTGCCCTCGTAGAGGGTCGTCACGCGGGCGTCACGCAGATACTTCGCGACCGGATACTCGTCGACGTAGCCGTAGCCGCCGAGCACCTGCACGGCGGCGTTCGCCGCTCGCACCGCCGCTTCGCTTGCGTACCACTTGGCCACGGCCGCCTCCGTCGTGTACGGCTGCCCTGCGTCGGCGAGAGCCGCCGCCTTCCAGGTCAGCAGCCTGGCAGCCTCGGTCTCCACGTGCATCTCGGCGAGCAGCTGCTGCACGAGCTGAAAGCCCGCGACCGGACGCCCGAACGCCTCGCGCTCCCGCGCGTACGCCACGGCGGCCTCGAGGCAGCCTTGCGCGATCCCCACGCACCCCGCCGCGAGGGAGATGCGGCCGTTGTCGAGCGCCGACATCGCGACCTTGAAGCCCTCTCCCTCGTCGCCGAGGCGGGCCGCATCGGGCACGCGCACGGCGTCGAGCGAGAGCTCCGCGGTGTCCTGTGCACGCAGACCCAGCTTGCCCTTGAGCGGATGCGCAGAGAAGCCCGCGCTGCGGGTCGGGACGAGGAAGGCCGTGATCCCGCGAGGCCCCTCACCGCCGGTGCGGGCGAACACGATCGCGACGTCGGCCCACGAGCCCAGCGTGATGAAGACCTTGGAGCCCGTCAGCACCCACTCGTCGCCGTCACCGCCGTTTGTCTTCTCGGCCCGCGTCGCGAGCGCTGCCGCATCGGAGCCGCAGCCGGGCTCCGTCAGCGCGTAGCACCCGAGGGCCTCGCCGGCTGCGAGGTGCGGCAGCCAGGCCAACCGCTGCTCCTCGCTCCCCCATTTCGCAACCGTCTTCCCGAACAGGCCGTTCGAGACGGAGACGATGCCGCGCACCGAGGAGTCGGCCAGGCCGAGCTCCTCGCAGAGCAGGCAGTACGAGACGGAGTCCAGCCCGCCGCCGCCCAGCTCCTCGGGCAGCGAGGCGGCGAGGAAGCCCGCCTCCGCGAGCTGCGCGACGAGCCCGCGCGGCAGCTCCTCCGCTTCGTCCCATGCCCGCGCGTTCGGCACGAGCTCGCGGGCGCAGAACTCGCGCGCGGTCGCGCGGATCAGTTCCTGCTCGGGTGTCAGCGTGAAGTGCATGAGAACGACGTGGGGGCCGTCGCCGGCCCCCACGATCCTCTCACGTGACGGAGTGCCCTAGCCGCGCGGCCGTCCGTCGGTCAGATTGCCGAACAACGTCCAATTGCCGTCGTTGTAACGCTGCGGCTGGATGTGCGAGATCATGAAGTGGTCCGTTGCACTCGTCTTGAGGCGTACACCTGGCAGCGCATACGGACTCGTCTCGTTGAAGGACAGCAGCGCCCGCATCAGCGAAGCTCGCGTCGGGTTGCGACCGGCTTTGTACATCGCGCGGACGAACGTATGGGCCTTCGCGAAACCGTAGAAGTTCAGCCCGTCGGTAACCCGCCCGCGCGGGTTGTACTTCGCCATCAGCGTCCCGTACTGCTTGACAATCGGGTCGTTTGCCCATCTCGGCGAAGCCGGATCCTTCAGGTAGGCGATGCTGATCGAGCCGTTCACGGTCGCCGCGCTCGAGGACGCGACCGCCGTCGCCATCAGGGCGTCGGTGGCGGTGACCGAGTTGAGGTAGATCCGCGGGGGCTTCCAGCCGAGCGCTCGGATGACGCCGTACGTCTGGAACGTGGCCCGCGTGGTCACGAAGATCATCAACGTGTCCGCACCGGACGCGCGTAGCTTCGCGACCTGCGAGGCCGGGCTCGGGCTCGTGACGTCGAACGGCTCCTCGCCGACGATCTGCCGCTTCGCGTTCGCGTCGCCGAGAGCGGACTTGAAGCCGATCACATAGTCCTTGCCGTAGCTGTCGTTCTGGTACAGGATCGCGATCTTCGCGTCGCGGTGGTTGCGGCGGATGTCGGCGCCGTACAGCCGGCCCTCCGCGACGTAGTCCGGCTGCCAGCCGATCGTCCACGGGTACTGCTTGTATTCCCTGCCGAAGTGGCTCGCGCCCGTCGAGACCAGCACATGCGGCACCCGCGCCGAGTTGAGATACGGCCGGATCGCGTCGTTCACCTCGGTGCCGAGTGAGCCCACGACAGCGAAGACCTTGTCCTCCTGCACGAGTTTCCGCGTCAGCTGGATCGAGTTGGCGGGGTTGTAACCGTCGTCGTAGTACTTCCAGACGATCTGGCGTCCGTAGATCCCGCGCTTGCCATCGGGCCCCTTGCGCGCGTTGATGTAGCTGAAGTACGCCTTCATCCCAGCGGGTATCGGCGCGTAGCTCGAAACCGGGCCGGTCAGCGGGAATGTGCCGCCGATCGTGATCGAGCGTGCGGTGATTCCGGGCGCCGACTGTGCCCCGGCATCCGGCTTGGCGAACGCAGCCGGAATCGCGAGCACCAGCGCGCCAAGCAGTGCCAGCCCAGCGAGTGAGACCCTACGCATGTACCACTCCTTTGTGAACAGAAAGAGGCCGCTCCGCGGCGAGATTACTCCGTTTCAAGGGATAAGACAACGGACTCGGACCGAAGTTAGTCCCTAAACCGAGGTACAGCGAGGCGGTACTCGATGTGCCGGTCGAGCGCCGCAAATCCGGCCGCTTCGTACACGCGTCCGGCCGGCGAGCCGGCGACGGAGTAGACGACGGCCGTGTCGGCGCCGAGCTCGCGCAGGCGCCGGCACGCCTCGAGGCAAACCGCTCTCGCGAGACCTCGCCGGCGGTGCGCGGGATGCGTCCCCACCGGCTCGAGCTCCCCGACGGCGTTCTCCTCGTCGAGCCAGACCTGCGCGTAGGCGGCGAATTCTCCACCCGGCGCTTCGACGACGAGGTCGAGGTCGGCGCGGTACGGCGCCAGGGTGCGCAAGCGGCGATAGGCGGGAGCCGTGAACTTCGACGGCTCCCAGGCGGCGCGGTGGATCTCGACCCGCCGCTCGACGTCCTCCTCCCCGGCAACGGCGCGCAGGAGGTAGCCGTCGGGCAGGACCGAGGACTCGACCGGAGCCACGAGCGAGCGCGCACGGTGGTCGGAGTGCTCGCCCTCGTGCGGCGCATAGCCGCGGCGCTCGAGCGCTGCAGCCAGGCTCTCGTCGCTCGCGAGGAGCTGCACGTCGAGGCCGCCGTCGATCTCTGCGCCGGCGGCTCCTTCGAACCAGTCCAGGAGCGCGTCGTAGACCTCCTCGTCGCGGTGGTCGGGATGAACCGCGGGCTGCAGGGTCTGCGGTCGCCAGAGAATCCCGAAGGCGACCGGGCGACCGTCCCGCTCGAAGATCCGCGTCAGCTTCGGCCACTCGACCGCCGGCTCGTGCTGGTAGAGGCCCCACGTGACGTCCCCGACGTGAGGCAGCGCGCGCGGCTTGTCGGCTCGCCAGACCGCTCGGGCGAGCTCGTGCAGCGTCGCGAGCTCGGAGGGGCCTGCGTACGCGCGGGAGATCAAAGCTGCGCGACGTCCGTGACGGGAGCCTGGCACGCGAAGCGCTCGCAGACATACACGGCCGGCTTCCCGCCCACCAGGTCCTTGCCGGAGAGGAGCGGCACGCCCTCCGCCGGCCCGACGGCGACGACGGTGTTCGGCTCCCACGGTGCGAGCGCCGCGTGCGCCACCTCGGAGTCGACGCCGCCGACAATCGCCAGCTCGCGCGGGGTGCTCAGCCAGAGCTCCAGCCCGCAGAGCGCCCAGCCGAACCCCGCCGGCGCGCGCTCGAGCGCGGGGCGCACGAGGCGAAAGACCGAGACGGCGTGGCGCTCGAGCTCGTCGTCGCCGTAGATCCGGCTCAGCCGGAGCAGCACGTGCGCGAGCATCGAGTTGCCCGACGGGAGCGGATGGTCGTCGAGCTCCTTCGTCCGTGCGACGAGCGGCTCGCCGTCGCTCGGCGAGAGGAAGAAGCCGCCCCGCTCCTCATCGGCGAAGAGCTCGACCGCGAGGCGCGCCAGCCGGTTCGCGCCCTCGAGCCAGCGCGGCTCGCCCGTCGCGACGTGCAGCTCGAGGAAGCCGTGCGCGACGTTCGCGTAGTCGTCCAGGAAGCCGGGGCCGCTCGTGCGGCCGGCACGGTAGCTGCGGAGCAGGCGACCGTCGGCGGTGGAGAGCGGTCCGAGCAGGAACTCGCCCAGCCGCCGCGCCGCGTCGATCCAGTCCGGCCGTTCGAGCCGCCTTCCCGTCTCGGCGAGCGCAGCGAGCGCGAGCCCGTTCCACGAGGCGATCGCCTTGTCGTCGCGCAGCGGCTTCGGCCGGTGCTCGCGCTCTGCGAACAGGCGCGCCTTCAGCTCGGGGTCGAGCTCGCCGCGGATGATCGAGCGGCCGTGCTCGAACGGCTCCAGCAGCGTCGCCGGAACCCCCTCCTCCTCCGTCCACGTGAACGTGAGACCCTCGACGCCGTCGGTGTCCGCGTCCTGCGCGGAGGCGAAGCCGCCCTCGTCGAGCAGCAGCTCCCGCAGGAGGTACTCGACCGTCTCCTCGACGATCTCGCGGTAGCGCACGTTGCCGGTGACGAGCCAGCCGTGCAGGTAGGCGGGGACGAGCAGCGCGTTGTCGTAGAGCATCTTCTCGAAGTGCGGGACGAGCCAGCGGTCGTCGACCGAATAGCGGTGGAAGCCGCCGCCGAGCAGGTCGTACATCCCACCCGCCGCCATCGCGTCGAGCGTCCTCGTCGCCATCGCAAGCGCGTCCGGGTCGTCGGCCCGCCGCAGCACGAACTCGAGCGCCGGCGCGTTGGGGAACTTCGGCGCGCGGCCCCAGCCGCCGTACACCGGCGCGAAGCTCTGCCGCAGGCCGCGCACCGCAGCCGAGAGCAGGCTGTCCGTGAGTGGCTCGGTCGACGGACGCAGTGAGCTCGAGTGCCGCACCGCCTCGACGAGCTGCGCGGCCGAGTTCGTCACCTCCTCCCGCCGGTCGCGCCATGCTCCCGCGAGTGCATCGAGCACCTGGCGGAAGCTCGGCAGCCCGTGTCGCGGTTCCGGCGGGAAGTACGTGCCGCCGTAGAACGGCTCCCCTGCAGGGGTGAGGAAGACGGTCATCGGCCAGCCGCCCTGGCCCGTCATCGCGACGACCGCCTCCATGTAGACGGCGTCGAGATCGGGCCGCTCCTCCCGGTCGACCTTCACGTTCACGAAGCTCTCGTTCATCAACGCCGCGGTCGCCTCGTCCTCGAAGGACTCGTGCGCCATCACATGGCACCAGTGACAGGCGGCGTAGCCGATCGAGAGCAGGATCGGCCGATCCTCAGATCTCGCGCGCGCCACCGCCTCCTCGCCCCACGGGTGCCAATGCACCGGGTTGTCGGCGTGCTGGAGCAGGTACGGGCTCGTCTCCCCGGCCAGGCGATTCACGCTTAGATAGTCACATGAGCTTGCTGCCCGACGGCACGGTCACCTTCGTGTTCACGGACGTGGAGGGCTCGACGCGGTTGCTGCAGGAGCTCGGCGACGGCTACGCCGACGTCGCGCGCGACCACCGGCGCATCGTCCGCGAGGCACTCGGAGACGCAGGCGGCACGGAGATCGACACCCAGGGCGACGCCTTCTTCTTCTCCTTCGCGCGTGCGCGCGATGCGGCTCGAGGAGCCGTCGACGCCCAGCGCACCCTGCGGGACCACAGCTGGCCGCACGGCGCCGAGCTGCGCGTGCGGATGGGGCTGCACACGGGCGAGCCGTCGGTCGGCGATGAGGGCTACCTCGGGCTCGACGTCGTGCGCGCGGCGAGGATCTCCGCGGCGGGGCACGGCGGCCAGATCCTGGTCTCCGAGACGACGCGCGCGCTACTCGGCAACGCGCTGCCGGAGGGGGTCACCGTGCACGACCACGGCGAGGCCCAGCTGAAGGACATCCAGCACGAGCGGATCTACGAGCTCGCCGTCGACGGGGAGCAGGTGTCGTCGTTCCCACCGTTGAAGACGCAGGCGCCGAAGAGCACCGGCGAGGCATTCGCGGAACGGATCCAGCGCCAGGTGGAGCGCAACATCGAGCACGCGTTCAGCGACGGCTCGATGCCGAAGCTGCCCGTCAGGCTCGCCGCCTCGGGCCTCGCCATCGCCGCGCTCGGGCTCGCTCTGCTGGCAGCTGCGGTGATCGCGGTGATCCTGCTCGTGAAGCTCGCTTTCTAGCGAGCCAGCACCTCGCGGACGCCGCGCAGCCGCGCGCGGATCAGCGCCTGGGCCTGCGAGGAGTCGAGCGTGCAGTCGAGCGGGCGGCCCGGCGGCGCCGCGGCGGTCGCGACGGGGCCGCCCGACATCAGCCGAGCCAGTTCCGCGCGCGAGACCGCGTCGGCGCCTGCGACGTGCAACGGGCCGGCGAGATCGAGCGCAGCGAGCTCGAGCAGGGCGGCGGCGAGATCGCCGACGTGCATCGGGCTGCGAATCTCGTCCGTGTAGAAGCTCATCGCCGGGTCCCGTGCCGCCAGCTCGTGCTTGGACGGCTCTGCTCCGCCGTAGAGCAGGGACGTGCGGACGAGCAACGCATCCGGGTGTGCGGCCGCGACGCGCGATTCGGCCTCGGCCTTGGTCCGCCCGTACTCGGTCACGGGCCGCACTGGGTCGTTCTCCACGTACGGCGATCCCTTGCGACCGTCGAAGACGACGTCGGTGGACAGGTGGACGAGCCGTGCGCCGACCGCGGCGGCCACACGCGCCACCGTCTCGGAGCCGGCGACGTTGATCTCGTACGCATCCGGGCCGTCCTGGCGGTAGGCGGTGTGGATGACGACGTCCGGGCGCACGCGCTCGAGCAATGCGCGAACGGCCGCTGCGTCGCGCACGTCCGCCCGCTCCGTGGACGCCTCCGGGAGCCGGCGGGCGAGCTCGGAGCCGAGATATCCGGTCGCCCCGGTGACGTGAACGCGCATGGTTGCACGCTATCCGGCCTGCAGCTTAAGCTCGCGCGCATGAGACGAACCTTCCTGTGGATCAACTTCGTACTGGCGTCGATCATCGTCGTCGCCATCTTCCTGCAGGCGTACTTCATCGCGTCGTACTCGATGGGTGCAGGCGAGGACGCTCTGGACGCGCACGGCGTCGTGGGCGGGCTCGTCATCCACGGCGCCGAGCTGCTGGTCTTCCTGACGGCGTTCGGGGCGTGGCCGCGAGCCTGGAAATGGATCGCCGTCACCTTCGGGCTCTTCGTCCTCGGCACGGTGCAGATCTTCCTGCTACCGCCCGACGACGATCCGGCCAGCCCGTGGGTACACGGCCTGCACGGCCTGCTGGCGCTGTTCGTGCTGGTCTATGCCGCCGTGATCGCGCATCGCGGCATGCGCGACCTCGGCCTCAGGCGTGGGCCTGCCGCCGACGCAGGTGCCGATACACCTCCACCACTCCCGTAACGGCGAGAGCGAGTGCGAACGCGAGGAGGAGTCCCTTCCAGGGCTCCTCCTCGAACGTCCTGCCGCCGAAGTAGCCGAGCAGCACCGTGTACGAGCCCCAGATCGCGCAGGCGATGATGTCGAAGACGATGAAGCGCCGCCAGGGCATCCCGTCGACGAAGCCGGCGGTGAACATCGTCACCGTCCGGCCGCCGGGAATGAAGCGTGCAACGACGATCAGGTAGGGGCCGCGCTCCTGGAGTGTCTTGCGAGCCCATTCAACCCGTTTCTTGGCCTTCTCCCCCTGGAAGTAGCGCCGGTTGAGCCGCTCGCCGAGAAAGTGACCACCGGCGAAGGTGATGTTGTCGCCGAGGAGAGCGCCGCCCGCCGCGGCCAGGATCACGAGCTCCACCCGCAGGCCGCCCGTTCCCGCAACGACGCCCGCCGCGATCGCGGTCGCCTCGCTGGGGACGACCGGGAAGAAGGCGTCGATCGCGGCGATCACGAAGACGATCAGGTAGCTCCAGTTGGAGCCCGAGACCGCGTCGACGATCGACTCGAACACGTCTCCATCCTAGGCAGAGCCGTTCAAGGTGAAGATGCAGAGGTGACCTTCGCTCCGCTCGCCGGACTGCGCGTGCTCGACGTCACGACGTCGATCGCAGGCCCGTACTGCGCCGAGATTCTCGGTGCGCTCGGCGCGGACGTGGTCAAGGTGGAGCGTCCGGACACCGGCGACGACGCCCGCGCCTGGGGCCCGCCCTTCTGGGGCGACGAAGGCGCGATGTTCCTCACGGTGAACGCGTCGAAGCGCTCGCTCGCGTGCTCGCTGCGCGAGCCGGCGGGCCGCGACGTCGTGCTTCGCCTCGCCGACGAGGCGGACGTCTTCCTGCAGAGCCTGCGCCCCGGGCTCGCGGAGCGCCTCGCGCTCGGCGGCGACGAGCTGCGGGCTCGCAATCCGCGACTCGTCTACTGCTCGATCGGCGCGTACGGCCGCGTCGGGCCGCTGCGAGACGAGCCGGGTTACGACGCCCTCATGCAGGCCGCGGGAGGCTTGATCTCGATGACAGGGGAACCCGGACGCCCGGGCGTGCGCGTCGGCTCGTCGCTGATCGACCAGGCCACGGGCACGTGGGCAGCGCTGGGAATCCTGGCGGCACTGCTCGAGCGGACGCAGACCGGCATCGGCAGGGTCGTGGACGTCTCGCTGTACGAGACCGCGCTCGGCTCGATCGGCTACCACCTCGTCGGGCATCTCGCCGACGGGACCATCCCCCGCGGACAGGGCACGCGCTTTCCCATGGTGGCGCCGTACGAGGTTCTCCGCACAGGCGACGGCGAGTTGATGGTGGCGGCCGGGAACGACCGGCTCTTCGCGCTCCTGTGCCGCGAGCTCGGCCTGGATGAGCTGCGCGACGATCCCTGCTTCCGCACGAATCCCGACCGCGTCGCGAACCGGGACACCCTGGTCGCGCTGCTCGAGACGAAGCTCGCCACTGCCGGCACCGCCGAGTGGCGAGAGCGCCTGACGCGCGCCGGTGTGCCGGCGGCACCGGTGGCCGACGTCGCCGACGTGCTCGCAGCGCCTCAGACGGAGGCGCTCGAGCTGCTGCAACCGCTCGAGCACCCGACGATTCCCGACCTGATGCTGCCCGCGCTGCCGCTCTCGCTCGACGGCGAGCGCGTGCGTCACCACTCGGCCCCGCCGCTTCTCGGCGAGCACACCGCGGCGATCCTGCACGAGGCGGGCTACGGCGACGCCGAGATCGACGAGCTGGCCCGCGCCGGGGTGGTCCGGATCGCCTGAGCGTTTGGCCCGCCCGTGAAACGGCGAGAAAGCGCCCATGGCGGCTGCGTCGCTCCCGTACCGCCAGCGGCGGCGCCGGCCAACCTGGAAAGCGGGCGTCGCGCTCGTTCTGTACGCCGCCGCCATCGTCGTCGCGTGGCAGCTCGTGAGCAACACGAGGGCGCCGACGTCGGAGGCAGGGCCTGCCACCGTCACGCAGCCGAGCACGGGGCCGCTCGCCCCGACCTCCGCCGATCTCGCCCTCGGCACGATCGCGGCACGCGGAGGCCGTAGCGTCGTCTCGATCGGCGACTCGGCCGGCTTCGTCGCCTGGACGGCGAACGGTCTCAGCCTCGTCGTCACCGCACGGCCCGCCGGCGGCTGGCAGACCGGCCCCAACCGGTCGGTCCGCGTCGGGATCGGGACGCGCGCGCTGGACGGGAAGCTCGTCCGAACGAACCGGCGCTCGGGGCTCGGGCTGGTGCGGCTCGAGGCCGACGTCGCGCGACCGCTGTGGCAGCGGCGACAGGTCGCGACGGTGGAGAAGGGTGACACGCTCGTCGCCGCCACACCTGCCGGCTCGGTCATCTTCGTCGTGACCGAGTCGCGGCACGCGGCGATCTGGGGTCTGCGCGGGAGGCCGGTTCCCGGCGCGCCGGTCTTCGACGAGTCCGGGCTCCTCGTCGGCGTCACGACCACGAGCCGCGTCGTTCCGATCGCCCGCGCCTGCGGCTCGATCAGGCGCTGCTGAGCTAGCCAGCGCGAAGATCCCTAAGGGCCGCTTCGCGGCCAAGAACCCCCTTCGCCCAGCGACTACCGCGGGAACACGCCGGCCCGGTAGACGCGGCCCGGCAGCTCGCGGCCGAGCAAGTCCTCCAACCAGCGGGCAACGGCGATCAGCGCGTCGAGGTCGACACCCGTCTTCACTCCCTCGCGGTCGAGGAGGTAAAGGACGTCCTCGGTCGCGACGTTCCCGGTCGCGCGCGGGGCGAAGGGGCAGCCGCCCAGCCCTCCGACGGATGCGTCCAGCACCGTCGCGCCCGCCTCGAGCGCCGCCCAGGCATTGGCCACGCCTGTGTGGCGCGTGTCGTGGAAATGCCCGCCAGCCGCGCCCGTGCGGCCGACGAGCGTCTTCACCGGACCCGGCGTCGCAACGCCGATCGTGTCGGCGAGGACGATCTCTCCGGCACCCGCGGCCTCCAGCCGCGCCGCCAGGTCGGCCACCACCCCCGGGTCGACCTCACCCTCGAACGGACAGCCGAACGAGCAGCTGATCGTCACCGTCGACGGCAGCTCCGTGACGGCGAGGATCCGCTCGGCCCGCTCGGCCGCCTCCGCCAGCGACGCGTTGCCGTTGCGGCGGTTGAAGCTCTCGGTCGCCGCCAGGGTGACGTTCACCCGGCCGAGCGCCGTGGCGGCGAGCCGCTCGTGGCCGCGCTCGTTGAGGACGAGCCCGGCGAGCTCGGCCTGCACCTCGCCTACCGCGGCGACGACCTCTTCCGCTCCGGCCATCTGCGGCACCCGCACCGGGTCGACGAAGCTGGCGGCCTCGATTCGCGGCAGCCCAGCTGCAGCCAGCCGGCGCACGAGCTCGGCGCGCACCGCCGGCGCCAGCGTCTCCGGCTCGTTCTGGAGCCCGTCGCGGGGCCCGACGTCGCACAGCGTCACCTGCATCGCGGTGAGCCTAAGCGTCCGGCGGTTCCTGGCGGGGCGAGGCAGCGCCGGAGGCCGGCTTCACCGGCCGGGAGGCGCCGCCGGCCAGGAGCCGCCGGCTATTCGTACTGGAGGGCTTCGAGCGGGTTCAGCTTGGCCGCGCGGCGGGCGGGGAAGATCGCCGCGATGATCCCGACGACGATCGTCAGCACGGCGAAGATCACGATCTGCGCGGTCGGCAGCGAGAACTCGATGAAATCGACGCGCGCGACGAGCAGGCCGCCGAGCACGACCCCGAGTGCGATCCCGAGCACGCCGCCGATCAGGGCCGTGATCACGCTTTCGTGGCGGATCATCCGCCGCGTCTGCCGCCGCGTCATCCCGACGGCCCGCAGCATCCCGATCTCGCGCGTCCGCTCGAACACCGTCAGCACGAGCGTGTTCACGATCCCGAAGAGCGACACGACGACGGAGAGGGCGAGCAGGACGTAGAGGATGTTCAGGATCGAGCTGAGCGCGGCGATCTGGTTGTCGACGAACTCCTCGCGGGTCTGGGCCTTCGCGTTGGGGAAGTCGGCGAGCGCAGCCGTGAGCGCCGCGGTGTTCGCGTCGGTGACGCCGCCGTCCATCTTCACGAACGAATAGAGGTTGCGCGGCGACTCGTACAGGTCGTCGAAGAGCTCGCTCGAGAAGGTCACGCTGCCGAACGGCGAGCCTCCGGCCGGCGGGTCGAAGATGCCCTTGATCTCGAGGCCCACCTCCTCGCCCGACGGCGTCAGGATCGTGATCGGCGAGCCGACCGTGAGGCCGTGGTCTTCGGCGTAGTCGTCGGCCACGAATGCACCGTCGCGACCCAGCTCCGAGAAAACCTGCTGAGAGCCGTCGATCCAGTCGAGCGTGATCGCGTCGGCGGCGGCGTCATCGACGGCGGTGACGAACTCGTTCGAGTCGAAGATGCGCGCCTCGGCCGTGCGGACGCTCGCGACGGCCTCGACGCCGTCGGCGTCCGCGGCGGCTTCGGCCGCGCTCGTCGGGATCGGCGAGAAGTTGTTCTGCGCGGTGATCGCGTAGTCGGAGGTGAAGATGTCGTCCACGGCACCGCGGAAGGTGGACGTGATCCCCTGCGCGAGCACTGCCACGAGCGTGACGAGCGCGAGCCCGATCATCAGCGCCGAGGCGGTCGAGGCGGTTCGCTGTGGGTTACGGCGAGAGTTGTCCCGCGCGAGCTTCCCCGCCACCCCGCCGATGCGCGTCGCAGGCCAGCCGAGCACCTGGGCGAACGGACGCACGATCCTCTGCGCGAAGAGCGCGACGCCGAGGAAGATCAGCAGCGCTCCGAGCCCCATCCACGTGAGCAGCTGCGTCGTCCCCAGGCCTTCGCCGAACAGGCCGTAGGCGAGCGCCGCGAAGCCGACGGCGGTGAGGGTCAGCGAGCCGGCCGTGCGGAAGCGGGCGAAGCGCGACTCGGGCAGCGTCGCCCCCTCGCGGACGGCTGCGATCGGTGGCACGCGCGTCGCGCGCACCGCCGGGCGCAGGCTCGCGAGCAGCGTCACGAGGATGCCGACGAGCAGCGAGACCACGATCGTCCGGGTCTCGAAGATGAGGCCGCTGTTCGGCAGCGTGAAGCCGACGGCGTCGAAGAGCTCGAAGAGCAGCCGCGCGAGGCCGAGCCCGAGGAAGAGACCGGCGATCGACGCCAGGACGCCGACGACGAGCGCCTCGATCACGATCGAGACGAGCACCTGGCGCCGCGAGCCGCCGAGCGTCCGGATGGTGGCGAACTCGCGCGTGCGCTGGGCGATCGTGATCGAGAGCGAGTTCGCGATCACGAAGCTGCCGACGAAGAGCGCGATGCCGGCGAACGCGAGCAGGAAGCCCTGCAGGAAGGTGATGAACTCGTTCGTATCGGCGGCGTCCTCCTCCGACTGCTGTGCCGCCGAGATCACCTGGGTGTTCTCCGGCAGCACCGGCTGGATCTCGTCGAGGAGCTCCTCGTCGGAGACTCCCGCTCCCGCGGCGACGGCGATCTCGTCGAGCTGCCCTTCCTTGTCGAAGAGGCGCTGGGCGGTCGGCAGGTCGAAGCCGGCGAGCGTGGCACCGCCGAGCGAGGCGGCGGAGCCGAACCTGACGATCCCCGAGACGCGCAGCTGCTCCACCGGGCCTGCCGCCTGGACGCCGACCTCGTCGCCGACCGCGAAGTCCTCCTTGTCCGCCGTGGACTCGTCGACCACGACCTCGTCCGGTCCAGGCCAGCTCCCCTGCACGAGCGTGAGCGGATTGAACTGGGAGTCGCCCTCAGCGATGCTGAAGCCGAGGTTCGGCGCACCGCCGTAGACGATCGCCTTGCCGTCGGCTCCGATGAACTGGGCGCTCTCGCTGTCGACGCTGCCCTCGGCGGCCTGCACGCCCTCGACCCCGCGGACGTCGTCGAGCACGGACTCGTCGAAGGAGGGCGCGCTGGCGCCGCTGCCGTCCGAGAGATCGAAGGCAGCCTTGCCGCTGACGACGACGTTCGACCCCTCGCGCACCTCGGTGAAGATCGAGTCGAACGCCTTGTCGATCGAGTCGGTGAGCACGTAGGTGCCGCTCACCATCGTGACGCCGAGGACGATCGCGATCGCCGTCAGCGCCGTGCGGAGCTTGCGCCCCAGCAGGCCCTTCAGTGCGAAGCGGGTCACGCTGCGGTCGTGAGCTCGTTCATCGCGGCGAGGATGTCTCCCTGGCTGGAGCGGGGGATGTCCCTGACGATCAGGCCGTCCGCGAGGAAGAGCACTCGGTCGGCGATCGCGGCTGCGCGCGGGTCGTGCGTGACCATCACCATCGTCTGGCCGTAGGCGTCCACCGAGGATCGCATCAGGTCGAGGATCTCGTGGCTCGTGGTCGAGTCGAGGTTGCCGGTCGGCTCGTCGGCGAAGAGCACCGTGGGGCGCGAGACGAGGCCGCGGGCGATCGCCACGCGCTGCTGCTGGCCGCCCGAGAGCTCCGAGGGCCGGTGGTGGAGCCGGTCGGCAAGACCGACCTTGTCGATCAGATCGGTGAAGAACGCCGGCTCGGGCTTGGTGCCGGCGATCGAGAGCGGTAGGACGATGTTCTCCTCCGCGGTCAGCATCGGCAGCAGGTTGAAGAACTGGAAGACGAAGCCGATGTGGCGCCGCCGCAGCTTGGTCAGGTCGCTGTCCTTCAGCGTCGTGATCTCGGTACCGGCAATGGTGACCGAACCGGACGTCGGCGTGTCGAGCCCGGCGAGGATGTGCATCAACGTCGACTTGCCGGAGCCCGACGGGCCCATCACAGCTGTGAGCTTGCCCTCGGCGATCTCGAGCGAGACGCCGCGGAGCGCGTCCACCGCGGTGTCCCCCGCGCCGTAGCGGCGGGTCACGTCCTCGGCGACGACGACTGCGCCCGTGTTCCCGTTCTGCATCGGTCCTCCCTGGCTGGCCATTGCACGAGACTAGCGGGTACCGGCAGCGCTACAAGGTGCGGTTAACCGCACTTTCCCCGGACGTGAACCCAACCGCTAGGCGAGCCCGACTCTGCGCCCGGCCTCCGCGAGCACGTCGCCGAGCGTGCCGGCGATCTCGTCGAACTCGGCCTGCGTGGCGACGAGCGGCGGCGAGATCTGCACAACCGGGTCGCCTCGGTCGTCGGCCCGGCAGATCAGGCCGCGCGCGAAGAGCTCGGCAGAGAGGAACCCGCGCAGAAGGGTCTCCGACTCCTCGTCGGAGAACGTCTCGCGCGTCTCCTTGTTCTTCACCAGCTCGAGCGCGTAGAAGAAGCCGGTCCCGCGCAGGTCGCCGGCGATCGGCAGGTCGAGGAGCTGCGCCAGCGTGGCGCGGAACGCGGCCTGCGTCTCGTCGACGTGCTCGACGACGCGCTCGCGCTTCATGATCTCGATGTTCTTCAGCGCGATCGCCGCCATCACCGGGTGTCCACCGAACGTGATCCCGTGCATGAACGTGGCGCGCTCGTCGAGGAACGGCTCGATCACGCGGTCGTGCGCCACCACCGCGCCGATCGCGGCGTACGCCGAGGAGAGCCCCTTCGCCGAGGTGATCAGATCGGGCTGGATGTCGTAGGTCTCGGACGCAAACCAGCGCCCGGTGCGGCCGAAGCCGGTGATCACCTCGTCCGCGCAGAGCAGGATTCCGAAGCGGTCGCAGAGCTCGCGCACCCCCGCGAAGTAGCCTGACGGCGGTGTGAACGAGCCGCCTGAGTTCTGTACCGGCTCCATGATCACCATCGCCACGGTCGAAGGCCCGGCCGCCAGGATCGTCTGCTCGAGGTCGTCGAGCAGGAACGCCGTGAACTCTGCTTCGGTCTCGTCCGGCGGGCGGTGGTAGCGGTTGGTGTTCCGCACGTGCAGCACGTCGGGGACGAGCGGCTCGTACGGGTTCTTGAGCGCGGCGATCCCGTTGATCGAGAGCGCGCCCATCGTCGTCCCGTGGTAGGCGGTGCGGCGCGCGATCGCCTTCCAGCGCCGCTCGCCGCGCGCGGCGTGGTACTGCCGGGCGAGCTTCCACGCGGATTCCACTGCCTCCGAGCCGCCGGACACGAAGAAGACGCGATTCAGGTCGCCCGGCGCGAGCGACGCGATCTCTGCCGCGAGCTCGATCGCGCGCGGGTGCGCATACGACCAGTTCGTATAGAAGGGGAGCTCCTTCATCTGCTCGTGCGCGGCCCGGCCGATCTCGTCGCCGTGCGAGTAGCCGAGCTGCACGGCGAAGAGCCCGGCGAGCGCGTCGAGGTAACGCTTGCCGTTCGCGTCCTCGAGGTAGCAGCCCTCACCGCGGACGATGATCGGCACCTCCGCGTCGCGGTAGCCGCCCATCCGCGTGAAGTGGAGCCAGAGGTGGTCGCGGGCGAGCTGCTGGAGGTCGGACCCGGTGGTGGTGGCGGTGGTCGTCGTCATGCGTGTCCTTTCGCGCGGCGGTTCTGGATCATGACGGTCGCGAGCATCAGCCCGGCCGCAACCAGGAAGATCATCGTCCCGAGCACGTTCACCTGCGGCGGTACGCCGACGCGGGCGGCGCCGTACACGTAGAGCGGGAACGTGATCGTCGAGCCGGAGTTGAACTGCGTGATCACGAAGTCGTCGATGGAGAGGGCGAACGCGAGCAGCCCCCCGGCCATGATCCCAGGCGCGATCAACGGCAGCGTCACGCGCACGAACGTCGTCCACTCGTTCGCGCCGAGGTCCATCGCCGCCTCCTCCAGGTGCCGGTCGAAGCCGACGAGACGCGCCCGCACGGTCACGACGACGAACGAGATGTTGAACATGATGTGCGCCAGCACGATCGTCCAGAAGCCGGTTGCGACACCGAGGTTGAGGAAGAGCGTCAGCAGCGAGGCGCCGAGCACGATCTCCGGCGTCGTCATGGGCAAAAAGATGAAGAGGTTGGTGGCGCCGCGGCCGCGGAAGGCGTAGCGCACGAGCGCGAGCGCGATCAGCGTCCCCAGCACGGTCGCGGCCAGTGAGGAGAGAATCGCGATCTCGATGCTCGCGCGCATCGCCTCCGAGAGCCCCGGCACGCCGAACGGGTCCGCCCAGTGGTCGAGCGTGAAGCCCGACCACGTGTAGTTGAAGCGGCCGACCGGATCGTTGAAGGAGAAGAGCACGACCACGGCGATCGGCAGCAGCAGATACGCCAGCGCAAGGAGCGCGAACGCGGTCAGCGCATGGCGCCGCAGAATCCTCATCGCGTCAACCGGTCCGTCCCGAGCGCCCGGCTGTAGGCGAGCACGGCGACCAGGATCGCCGCCATCAGGATGAACGAGAGCGCCGCCGCCTGGCCGTAGTCCGTGATCACGAGGAACTTCGACTGGATCACGTTGCCGATCATCGACTGCTGCGGCGTCCCGAGCAGCTCGGCGTTGATGAAATCGCCCGCGGCCGGGATGAAGGTGAGCAGCGTGCCGGCGAAGACGCCCGGCAGCGAGAGCGGCAGCGTCACGCGCAGGAAGGCCTGCACCTTGCTCGCGTAGAGATCCTCGGCCGCCTCGACGAGCCGCGCGTCGATCTGCTCCAGGCTCGCATAGAGCGGCAGCGCCATGAAGGGCAGGAAGTTGTAGGTGATCCCCGCGACGACGGCTGTCGAGGTGGCGAGCAGCCGGCCGCCGTCGTCGACGATCCCGATCCCGGTCAGCACGTCGAGCACGAGCCCGTCGTCGGAGAGGATCGTCTGCCAGGCCAGCGTGCGGATCAGGTACGTGACGAAGAACGGCGCGATCACGAGCAGCAGCAGGACGCTCTTCCAGCGCCCGCCGCGGAAGGCGATCCAGTACGCGAGCGGGTACGAGATCAGGAAAGCCAGCACCGTCGCGATCCCCGCGTAGACGAGCGAGCGGACGAACTGCTCGTGGTAGGTCGAGATCGCGTCGGAGTAGTTCGACCAGGCCCACGTGAACGAGTAGCCGACGTCGACCGACCCCTCCTGGAGCGAGGTGTTCGCCAGGTAGTAGGTCGGCACGACGAAGAAGAGGGCGAGGAAGGCCAGTCCCGGCGCGAGCAGGAGATAGGGGACAAGTCCTTTGTGTCTGTGTATGAACCCCATCCTGCTCTTGCTGCTCTCCTGCCATTCGTCTCGTGTTTGTGGCCGGAGGCCGGCTTCGCCGGCCGGTAGGCCCGCCCACTCCAGCTCGTGGCTGCGAAGAAGGAGGGGCATGTGGGGGAACCCTGGGTTCCCCCACACCTCTAGGCGCCGATCACCGCCTGGAACATCGACTTCAGCTCGGGGTCGTCCCCGGCCTCCGCGTCGAAGATCTTCACGTTCGCGAGCGTCGCCTCGTCCGGGAAGATCAACGCGTTGTCGGCCAGCTCCGGCGTCGATCGCACGGATCTCCTCCGCGGCGCCCTCGACCGGGCAGATGTAGTTGACGTAGGCCTCGATCTGCGCAGCGACCTTCGGGTCGTAGACGAAGTTCATGAAGGTCGAGGCGGTGAAGACGTCGCCGCCCTTCGGGATCAGCATGTTGTCCGTGAAGATCATCCCGCCTTCCTTGGGGATGACGAACTCGAGGCTCGGATTGTCGAGCTTCAGCTGCACCATGTCGCCCGACCAGGCGCCACAGGCCCAGACGTCGCCCCTCGCGAGCAGCGGCGCGTAGTCGTTGCCGGTGAACTGCCGGATCTGACCCGAGTCGACCGCCGCCTGGAGCCGCTCGATCGACTTCTCGAATGCCGCTCGGTCGACCTTCGTCGGGTCGGCGCCGTCGAGCAGGAGCATCAGCCCCATCGTGTCGGGCATCTCGGTGAGGAACGAGACCTTGCCCTTCAGCTTCGGGTCCTCGAGCAACTGCTGCACCGACGTGATCTCGCCGCCGACGCGCTCCGGGTCGTAGCCGATCCCGGCGAGACCCGACTGCCACGGCAGGGAGTACTCCCGGTTCGGATCCCAACCGGGGCTGGCAAGCGCGGAGACGAGGTTGGAGGCGTTCGGCAGCGCGTCTCCGTCGAGAGGCTCGACGTAGCCGAGCCGCACCATCCGCCCGGCCATCCAGTCGGTGAGCACGGTGATGTCGCGGCCGATCGAGTTGCCCGCCTTCAGCGCGGCCTGGTTCTTCCCGAACCACTCGTCGTTGTCGTTGACGTCCTCGATGTAGTCGACTTCGACGCCGGTCTCCTCCGTGAACTGGACGAGCGTGGGCCGCTCGTCCGTCTCCTCGTCGATGTCGATGTAGAGCGGCCAGTTCGAGATCGTCAGCTTGTCCGCGAGCTCCTTCGCGGCGGTCGTCCCGGCCGCAGAGCCGGTCGTCGTGGCGCTCCCCTCGATCCCACCGCTACCGCCGCAGGCGGCGAGCAGGCCGGGGACGGAGAGCGCCGCGCCGCCGAGCGCCGCACGCTCGAGCAGCTGACGTCGGGTCAGGAAGGGGTTCATGCAGTGTCCTCCTCGAGTGGTTCGGTGACGAAGGTCGCTTCAGGCGACCAGCTCAGGGTCAGAGCGTTACCGGGCTTCTGCTGCGGGGCTCCGGGCCGGTCGTTCTGGACGTAGACGGTCACGATCCCGGCTGCGGTCTTGACGACGAGCTGGGTGGAGACGCCGACATAAGCCGAGTCGCGGACCGTACCCGCAAGCGAGTTCTCGTCCGCCGAGGGCGCGCCGAGCCGGATCTTCTCCGGCCGGATACCGACAGCCACGCGGTTCTCGCGGCCGTCCAGGAGCTCCGGCGCCACGCGCACCTCGTCGCCCGCGTCGAGCCGGACGCGACCGGGACCGACGACGGTTCCGGCCAGGAGGTTCGAGGCGCCGAGGAAGCCTGCCACGAAGGCGGTGGCGGGTCGCTCGTACAGCGCTTCCGGCGGCCCGAGCTGTTCGATCTCGGCCGCGGTGCATGATCGCGATCGTGTCCGCCATCGTCATCGCCTCGTCCTGGTCGTGCGTCACGTGCACGAAGGTCATCGCGAAGTCCTGCTGCAACGCCTTCAGCTCGAGCTGCATCTGCTTGCGGAGCTTGAGGTCGAGGGCGCCGAGCGGCTCGTCGAGCAGCAGCACGCGCGGGTTGTTCACGAGCGCCCGGGCGAGCGCGACCCGCTGCTGCTGTCCACCCGAGAGCTGGCGCGGCTTGCGCGTGTCGTAGCCCTCGAGGCCGACCCGCCGGAGGATCTCCCGCACGCGCCCGCGCAGCTCGTCGCCCTTCAGGCCCCGGCGGCGCAGGCCGAAGCCCACGTTCTCGAAGATGGTCAGGTGCGGGAAGAGTGCGTAGCTCTGGAAGACGGTGTTGACGTCGCGCTTGTGTGGCGGCAGCCCCACGACGTCGCGGTCGCCGAGGAAGATCGCGCCCTCCGTCGGCTCCTCGAAACCTCCGATCATGCGCAGCGTCGTCGTCTTGCCGCAGCCCGACGGTCCGAGCAGCGCGAAGAAGGAGCCGACTGGGATCTCGAGCGTGATCCCGTCGACCGCCACGACGTCGTCGAAGCGCTTGACGACCTGCTCGAGTCGAACGTCGGCCGCAGCAGCCTCGGTCAACTGAGCTTGACCGCCACGTGCTTGATGCGCGTGTACTCCTCCATCGAATAGAGCGACATGTCCTTGCCGTAACCGGACTGCTTGAAGCCGCCATGCGGCATCTCCGACGCCAGCGGGAACAGGTGCTCGTTGATCCACACCGTTCCGAACTCGAGCCGCTTCGCGGCCGAGAGCGCCCGGCCGACGTCGCGGCTGAAGACGGACGACGCGAGGCCGTAAGGGGTCCCGTTGGCCATCTCGATCGCATCGTCGTCGGTCGCAAAGCGCTGCACCGTGACGACGGGACCGAAGACCTCACGCTGCACGATCTCGTCGTCCTGCTCGACGTCCGCGACGATCGTGGGCTTGACGAAGAAGCCCCGCTCGCCGACCGATTCGCCGCCGGTGACGACGCTGGCCCGGGCGGGCAGCCGCTCGAGGAAGCCGAGCACCCGCTCGCGCTGCTCCTCGGAGATCACGGGGCCCATCTCGATGTCCTCGCCCTCCGCCGGGTCGCCGACCTTCATCGCCTCGATCACCTTCACGGTCTCGGACAGGACGTCGTCGTAGATCCGCTCGCTGACGAGGATGCGTGAGGACGCCGTGCAGTCCTGGCCGGAGTTCCAGTAGCCGCCGATCTTGACCGCCTCCGCGACCTGGGCCGGATCCGCGTCGTCGAGCACCACCATCGGCGCCTTGCCGCCGAGCTCGAGATGGACGCGCTTGAGCGTGTCCGCCGCGTTGCGCGCGATCGTCTTCCCCGTCTCGACGTCGCCGGTGAGCGAGACGAGCGCGATGTCCGGGTGGCGGACGAGCCCGTCGCCGACGGGGACGCCGTCGCCGGTGATCACGTTGAGCACGCCGGGCGGCAGCACGTCCTGCGCGAGCTCGGCGAAGCGAAGCGTCGAGAGCGGCGTCTGCTCGGCCGGCTTCAGGATCTGGCAGTTGCCGGCCGCGAGCGCAGGCCCGAGCTTCCATACGACCATCATCAGCGGGTAGTTCCAGGGCGTGATCCCGGCGACGACACCGAGTGGCTCACGCCGGATGATCGACGTGTAGCCCTCGACGTACTCGCCGGCCGACTTCCCCTCGAGCGTCCGGGCCGCGCCGGCGAAGAACCGCAGGTTGTCGGCCGAGAACGGCATCTCGTCGACCGCGATCATCATCGGCTTGCCCACGTTCAGCGACTCGAGCTTCGCGAGCTCGTCGGCGTGCTCGTCGATCAGGTCGGCCAGCTTCAGCAGATGCTCCATCCGCTCTTTCGGCGTCGTGTCGCGCCACGCGGGCAGCGCCTTCTTCGCGGCGTCGACCGCGCGGGCGACATCATCCGAGGTGCCGCGCGGCACCTCCGCGATCGCGTCCCCGGTCGAAGGGTTCAGCACCGTCATCGTCTCGCCGGAGGTCGATTCGACCCACTCGCCACCGACAAAGTTCTTGTACTGGGTGATGGTCACGCTCACGCAGCCCTCCTCGAGATCACGGGTGCGCCGGAGCCTACTCCCCGGGTGCCCCGATGGACAAGTTCCGGCCGCAGAACCGACTGTCTCTTGGCCCGAATGTCCACAAGGGTGAGGCGCCTTCGGCCGAGGCGGACATTGCCTCGCCTGCGCGCATGGCTCAAGGTCAAGACGTCGGTCGTCACCAGGGGAAGGGGATCCGGATGGCACGCACACCGCTGGCGGGACTCGTCGGGGAGGCGGCCGGCGCGGTCGGCGAGGCCGCCGCCCGCAACGTCGACCTGGGTCGGGTGCTCGAGGAGCGCCGGACGTCGCGACGGGCGTTCGTCCGCGACGCGGGGCTCGCCGCCGCCGGCCTCGTTGCCTTCGGCCGCCTGGCGGCTCCTGCACGGGGCGCCGGCCCGCCGCGCATCGTCGTCGTCGGCGCCGGGCTTGCCGGGCTGAATGCGGCGTATGCGCTCCGGAAGGCCGGTTACGCCGCCGAGGTGCACGAGGCGTCCGACCGGATCGGCGGCCGCTGCTGGACGCTGCGCGGCGCATTCGCCGAAGGCCAGATCGCGGAGCGCGGCGGCGAGTTCATCGACCAGGGTCACACTCACATCCGGCAGCTGGCGCAGGAGCTCGGCCTCGGCCTCGACAACCTGCCCCAGGCCGAGCAGAGCGGCACGGAGCTCCTGGGCTGGTTCGACGGCGCGCGCTACCGCCACGAGGAGATGTCGGCGGATCTCAAGGCCGCCTGGCAGAAGATCCACAAGGACGTCTCGGCCGCGAGCTACCCGACGACCTTCGAGCTTTCGACGGCTCGCGGCCGCGAGCTCGACCGGATGTCGATCGTCGAGTACATCGACGAGACCTTCGAGGGCGGAATCGACTCGCGGATCGGCCAGCTGCTCGACGTGGCGTACAACATCGAATACGGCGCCGAGTCGTCGGAGCAGAGCTCGCTCAACCTGCTCTACCTGCTTGCCTACCGCGGCCCCGGCCAGTTCCGGCTGTTCGGCGCGTCGAACGAGAAGTACCACGTCGCCGGAGGCAACGACCGGATCACCGACGGGCTCGCGGAGCGGCTGGCGGGCCAAATCACCACGGGCTCGGAGCTCGTCGCGGTGCGGCGGAACTCGTCGGGCTCGTACACGCTCACCTTCAGGCAGACCTCGGCCACGAAGACGGTTACGGCCGACAAGGTCGTGCTCGCGCTGCCGTTCTCGATCCTCCGCTCCTCCGTCGATCTCTCGCGAGCGGCCTTCGAGCCCCTCAAGCTCGTCGCGATCCGTGAGCAGGGCATGGGCACGAACTCCAAGCTCCACGTCCAGTTCTCGAGCCGGTTCTGGCGCGGCCAAGGCGCGAACGGGGAGACCTACTCCGACCGCGGCTACCAGAGCAGCTGGGAGGTGTCGCTGGCACAGCCGGGCACGTCCGGCCTCCTCGTCGACTACACCGGCGGGAATGTCGGCGCGAGCTTCGGCGCGGGCACGCCGGCGTCGCGGGCGAAGCAGTTCCTCACGCAACTCGAGCCCGTGCTTCCGGGCGCGACGAACGCGTGGAACGGCCGCGCCGCGGTGGACTTCTGGCCGGGGTACCGCTGGACGAAGGGCTCGTACTCCTACTGGAAGGTGGGCCAGTACCAGCGCTTCGCCGGGATCGAGGGCCGACGGCAGGGCGACTGCCACTTCGCCGGCGAACACACCTCGCTCGACTTCCAGGGCTACCTGAACGGTGCCGTCGAGACCGGCCAGCGGGCTGCCGCCGAGATCCTCGCCGACCTGAAGTAGACGGACAGCTCAGCTCTCGATCCCGTAGGGCTCGACCTGGAGCGGCCGTACCTTGACGAGCACCCGCTCCTCGCCCGGCTTCAGGGCGTAGCTGTCGCGGCCGCGGTAGACGCCGGCTTGGTGGACGATGTGCTCGTACGCCCCCGCGGTCGTGATTTCGACGACCTCGCCGTCGATGCCGAGCCACCTGTACGGGTCCTCCCGGTCCAGGACGAGCAGCGAGACGCGGGGATCGTGGCGCAGGTAGCGGAGCTTGGCGCGCTCCTGGTTCAGGTTCAGCAGCACGTGCTCGCCGTCCCAGTCGATCCAGATCACCGTCTGATGCGGAGAACCGTCCTCGCGCAGTGCGGCCACGACGGCGTAGTTGGGGTCGCGGACGAACCGTGCCTGCGCTTCGGTCAGCGTCGCCATCTCGAATCTCCTTCGTTAGGGTCGCGTCGTGGGTGTGCTGCTGCACGTGGGACCGCGCACACGTCTCTTCCGCATCAGCGAGGACGGAAACGATAGGGCGCTTGCGGTCGCCGACGGCTGACATGCGTCGAGCGCAGGCAGCAGCCGGAAGCGTCCTGTTCCTCGTGGTCGCTCCCGGAGTCGTCGCGGGCCTCGTCCCCTGGTGGCTCACTCACTGGCACGTCCGGGAGCCCTTCGCACATTGGGCACCCTTTCGAGTCGCAGGAGGCCTCGTGCTCGTCGCGGGGCTCCTCGTCCTCGTGCACGCATTCGTGCGATTCGTCCTCGAAGGGACCGGTACACCCGCGCCGGTGGCGCCGACCGAACGCCTGGTCGTGGGCGGCCTGTACCGGTACGTCCGGAATCCGATGTACCTCGCCGTCGCCGGCATCATCGTCGGCCAGGCGCTCGTGCTGGGACAGCTCGCACTGCTCCTCTACGCCGGCGCCTTCCTGGCCGTCACCGCCATGTTCGTCCGCGGCTACGAGGAGCCGACCCTGGCGCGCAGATACGGCGCGCAGTACGAGCGCTACCGCCGAGCGGTGCCCGGCTGGTGGCCGCGCCGCCCGCCCCCGGACGAAGCAGCCGGCTAGCTCTTGCCGACGGTGGTCGGGATTTCCGTGATCTCACCGTCTGCGATCCGCTGCTCGATCGCCTCGACTGCCTCGAGGTCCTCCTGAGGCACCTCCGGGCTGACGGTGCCGAGGCCGACGCCGTCCTCGGCCAGGCCGAAGGTGACGTTGCCGCCGCCCTCCCAGTCGCCGTCCACCACGGCCTGAATCGTCAGGAAGACGGCCGAGTCGACGCCCTTCTGGGCGCTCGTCAGGATGTGCGGGCCGAGGTGCGACTGATCGGCGTCCACGCCGATGCCCCAGGCGTCGCGCTCACCGGCGGCGTTCAGCGCGCCGAGGCCGCAGCCGCCGGCCACCTGGAAGACGACACCCGAGCCGGCCGCGATCTGGTTCAGCGCGATCTCCTTGCACTTCGCCTGGTCGTCCCAGTCCTGCGAGTAGTTCCACGACACCTCGATCCCCGGCGCGGCCTCCTCGGCCCCGGCGCGGTAACCGGCGATGAAGCGGTCGACGGGCGGTTCCTTGAAGCCGCCGACGGCGCTGATCGCGTCCGGGCCTTCGCGCCGCTTCTCCTCGAGCCCCGCGAGATAGCCGACGAGGTACCCGACCTCCTCCTCGCGGAACAGCAGGCCCTGCACGTTGGCCGGCTTGCCGGGGACGAACTCGTGATCGACGTCGATGATCGCGAAGCTCGTGTCCGGGAAGCGCTGGGCGACCTGGCCGATCGCATCACCCTGAGCGAAGCCGACGCCGATGATCAGGTCGTAGCCCTGGCGAGCGAGCGAGCTCATGTTGGGGATGTAGTCCGCCGCCGAGGCCGACTCGACCACGCGGCCCTCGATCCCGAGCTCTTCCTCGGCACGGGTGACCCCCCGGAAGGCGAGCTCGTTGAAGCCGTCGTCGTCGAGCTGGCCCAGATCGGTGATCAGGCCGACCCGCAGCGCCGCCTCCGGCTCCGCGCTCGTCGTGCCGGGGGTGGCGGTCGTCGTCGGCGTCGTCTCGTCGTCAGAGCCGCCGCAGCCGGCGAGCACGAGAGCCGCCAGGAGAGTCAGGACCGTCACTCGCAGCATCGGGCCAGGCCTTTCGGTAGGGTTTTAGCCTCAGAGGCGTAAACTGCCGCCCGAGTCTACCACACCCCCTGAGCCACGTCGCCCCGCCGCCGAGCACTCGGCGCTCGCCGTCCTGCTCGGCGTGCGCGAGGGTCGGCTGCGGGCGCTGCTCTGGGAGCGCGCCCGCGAGCCGTTCGCGGGGGCCTGGGCGCTCCCCGGGGGCCTGCTCGCACCAGGCGAGACGCTCGACGACTCGATTCGAAGGCACCTCGCCGCGAAGGTCGACGTCGCGGAGCTCGCCCATGCCGAGCAGCTCGGAACCTGGAGCGACCCCGCGCGCAGCCCGGGGCGCTGGGAGCTCGCGACGGCTTTCCTCGGCCTCGTCCCGGCGGACGTCGACCCACGGCTCCCGAGCGACACGGCCTGGCACACGGTCGACGACCTGCCCCCGCTCGCGTTCGACCACGCCGAGATCGTGCTCGCCGGACGGGAGCGGCTGCGCGCGAAGCTCTCCTACACGAACGTGGGCTACGCACTCGCACCTGCCGTCTTCACGCTGCCGGAGCTGCGCGGCCTCTACGTCGCGGCGCTCGGCCACGACGTGTCGGCGACGAACCTCAAGCGCGTGCTGGTGCGGCGGAACGTGCTGGTACCTGCGGGCGGGCGCCGCGACCCCGGGCGCGCCGGCGGGCGCCCCGCGGAGCTCTACCGCTTCAGAGCTCGCGAGCTCGAGATCACCGATCAGTTCGCCGTGCTGCGCCCGCCGTCCTGAGCCGGTCCATCCCCGAAACGGGTGAGGGTGGCGACGCCGAACAGGCGGTACGTAGAGCGGGAGCGTGAATCCCGGCGGCGGCCCGCACGACCGACAAAGGAGACACGATGCTGCGGCGCGTCCTCCTTCTCCTCACCCTGCTCGGGCTCGCCCTGCCGGGCAGCGCGCTCGCCGGCGGCGGCAACTACGTCTTCGACGGCGGGACTCCGCGGCAACAGACCCAGGTGCGGGCTGCGCTCGAAGCCAGCGCGTTCGACTGGGACGTCGTGCCGCGCCAGGTGACGATTCACGTCGGCGCATTCGGCACGTCGCGCTCGACGCCGGGCCACGTCTGGCTGGACGGTGGGCTGCTCGACACGGGCCGGTTCGCCTGGGCGACGGTGATGGACGAGTACGCGCACCAGGTGGACTTCTTCGTGCTCCAGGCGGAGCACCGGAGCGTTCTCCGCGAGCAGCTCGGCGGGCACGCTTGGTGCTACGAGGTGACGGGCCTTGCGCACGCCGCCTACGGGTGCGAGCGCTTCGCCTCGATGCTCGCATGGGCGTACTGGCCCTCGCAGCACAACTCGTACCGGCCAGAGTCGCGCTCCGACGAGTCCGCGTCGATGCCGGCGGCCGAGTTCCGCGCGCTGCTGACGAAGCTGATCGGCGCGCCGCGCACGCTTTCCTCGGTCAAGCAGATCAAGTCCAAGCGACGCTAAGCGATCAGGCTTTGGCGCAAGGCCGTGGCGACCGCTTGCGTCCGCGTGTCGGCGTCGAGCTTCGCCATCGCCTTGCGGACGTGCGTCCGGACGGTCTCGGGGGAGATGAAGAGCGCCTTGCCGATCTCCTCGTTCGACATCCCGTCGGCGAGCAACCGGAGCACGTCGCGCTCGCGCTGCGTCAGCTTCGACATCTTCTCCGTCGCGGCAGAGCTAGAGAGGACACCCGCCAACACGGGGTCGACGTACGTGCGACCCGACGAGACGAGCTCGACCGCCCGGACGACCTCGGCGAGCGGTGCCTCCTTCAACACGAAGCCGCGGGCGCCGGCGTCCATCGCCTCGGTCAGCAGCGCGCGGTCACCGAAGGCGGTGTACAGGATCACCGCGGTGTCGGGAGCCGACTTTCCGACCTGGCGCGCGACCTCGATCCCGGAGAGCCCAGGCATACGGAGGTCGAGCAGCGCGACGCCCGGCTGCGCGGCCTCGATCTGCTCCGCCGCCTCGTGCCCGTCGCGTGCGCGGCCGGCAATCGAGATCCCGTTCTCCTCCAGGACGTCTGCGACCGCCTCGACCACCGCTGGGTGGTCGTCGGCGACGAGGCAGGTAATCGGCTCGCCGTGGTTCATCCGCGTGTGGTCGGCCTCCGTCGGGGCACTCTTGAGAGCGCATGTCGAACAGACCGCGTGCGCTCGGACGCTCCGTCTCAGGGATCATAGAGGCGTGAGCGACACGGACCTGTCAGCACGAGACGCACGCGCGCTCGCGACGCTCGGCCGGCTCACCCGCGGAGCCCTCCACGAGATCGCGAACCCGCTCCTCGCCCTCGTCGGCAGCGCCGAGTTCGCGCTCGCCGACGCCGCAGCCGGGCACCAAGCAGCACGGACGCCTCGAGATCGTGCACGAGACCGGATTGGAGATCGCCGAGATCGTCCGCGCCCTGCAGCGTTTCGCCCGCGAGCAGCACCTACCCGCGGGGCGACTCGCGCTCGGCGACTCCGCCGACGCGGCGGTTGCGCTCGTGCGGCGGGTCAGCGCCGTGCGCGACGTCGAGCTCACCGTGCGCAGAGCGTCGGAGCCGCACGTCGTCGTCGCCCCCGGAGCCGTGTCGTCCGCCCTCGTCGACCTGCTGCTCGACGCCCTCGCGGACGCCGAGCGGGGCGACACGGTCGAGCTCGTCGTCTCGCACGAGGGCAACGAAGCCGTCGCAGCCGTGAGCGGCGCAGGCGAGTTGCGGCTGCCGGCGGAGGCCTCGTGAGCCGCATTCTCGTGGTGGACGACGAGCAGCTCGTGCGCAACCTCACGGTGCAGGTGCTCGAACGGGCCGGATACGACGTCGTCAGCGTCCCCGACGCGGCGGGAGCGCTCGAGTTGCTCGTCGACGAGCGCATCGATCTCGTCGTCACCGATGTCGTCATGCCGGGCCTGACGGGCGTCGAGCTTCTGAACGAGCTCCGCGACCTGCACCCCGACCTCCCCGTCGTGTTGATGACGGGCGGCTCGCCGGAGCCCGAGCGGACGACGCGGGCACTCGAGCTCGGTGCGGACGGGATCGTCTACAAGCCCTACGCGCACGCCGACCTGATCGACGCCGTCCAGGCCGCGCTCGCCTAGCCGGCGCAAGCTGAGCAGCAACAACGCTGCTCAGTCGGCGCGTCGAGGGCGCGAAGCGGACTCCTTCAGGGGTCTTCGCGCGCTGAGCATCCGCTTCCGCGGGTGCTCATCTTGCGCCAGCAGTCCTAGAGGAGCCTGAGCAGAGCGGCGGTCGTGGCCGCGGCAACGAGCACGACGAGGAGCGGCGCCCGCAGGGCGAGTGCCACGCCGGCGACCGCGATCCCGGCCAGGCGCTCGTCGAGCACGATCTCCTGGTCGCCGCCGACCGCTTGCGTGACGACGAGCGCGGCGAGCATCGCCGGCGCGAGCACGTCGACGAGCGACAGCACCCGAGGCGGCAGCGCTCGGCGGCCGAGGAAGACCGGGCCGGCAGCCTTGAAGAGGACGGTGATCGAGCCGACGGCGAGCACGACCGCCCACGCAGCGCTCATGCCAGCTCCCGCGAGCGTAAGCCGCTCACCGGCGCAGCCCCCACAGGCACGCGAGGCTGGCCGCGACGATCGGCAGGCCCGCCGGGGCGACGGGGATCAGGACGAGCGTGATCGCCGCCGCCGTGAGGGCGGCAGCGACCGCGCGGCGCGTGCGGAGGTACGGCACGAGCAGCGCGAGGAAGAGCGCCGGGAAGGCCGCATCGAGCCCGATCGCCTCGGGATCGAGGAGATCGCCGACGACGGTGCCGACAGCGGTGCCGCCGACCCAGAGCAGCCAGAAGAGGACGCCGACCCCGACGAGGACGCCGTACTCGAAGCGCCCGCTGCGACCCGCGAGCGCCCAGGACTCGTCGACGATCAGCTGCGACTCGAGCAGGCGCCGGCGCACCGATCCAGGGAAGATCGAGGCGACGGCGATGCTGAGCGGGGCGTAGCGCGCGTTCAGGAGCACGGCGGCCACGATTGCGGCGAGCGCGCCGCCGCCGGTGTCCAGGATCGAGGCGGCCGCGAACTGCGCGGAGCCGGCGAACGTCGTCGCGGACATGACGACGGCAGGCCCCCAGCCCATCCCCGCCTCGATCGCCAGCACGCCGAACGCGGCTCCGAAGAGGAGCGGCGCGAGCGCGAGCGGCAGGCCCGCGACCACCCCGTCGCGGAAGCGGGAGGGCTGCATCGTCCGACGCTACCGACTGAGGCGGGGCGGCCGTAGCCGCCCCGCCTGCGAGTCTGTTACGGAACCAGCGTGATGCGGTTGAGCGTCGGCAGGCCGATCGGCGAGTTGTCCTGGAAGTACCGGACAGCCGCGTCGAGGTCGACTTCGCCGCCGAGCGGGTTCGTGCACTGCGTGAAGACGCTGAACCCGTCGCCCCCGTCGGCGAGGAAGGAGTTCATCGTCACGCGATACGGCGCGCTCGGATTGACCGTGACGCCGTCGATCTTGATCGACGCCGGATCGACCTTGCTCCCGACCGCTGCGGACGTGCTGATCGAGTAGCGCAGGCTGTCGGACGGCAGCAGGATGCGGGGGTTCGGGACCTGCACGACGAACTGCTGCTCGAGCAGCGCGTCGATCTGAGCACCGGTGCACGTCTTCACGACCAGCGTGTTCGAGAACGGCTGCACCGTGAACATCTCACCGAACGTGACCTGGCCCGGCTGCTCGCCGCCGCTGATCTGGTTGACGAACAGGCCGGCGCGGACGCCACCCGGGTTCATGAAGGCGACGACCGAGTCACCGAAGTCGCCTGCCTCCGTCGCCGCGAGCTGGGCGTCTGCGATCACGTTGCCCATCGGCTGCTCGCCGGAAGGCGTCTGACCGCTCGGGGTATCCCGCGCCGAGCGGAGATCTGCCGTGATGGTTCCGATCACCCGATTCGCGATCGGATCCGACAGTGCCTTGTACCGAGCCAGCAGCGCCGTCGTCGCGGGGTCCTTCGCGACCGTCTGCGTGACGATGTGGTTGAAGGCAGTCGCCGAGACGACCTCGCTCGTGCGCCGGTCGAGCGCCAGATCGATCTCCGTGATCAGACGGCCGAACGATGCCGCGCTCGTGACGAGCCGACCGTCGATCGTGCAGACGTACGGTGCGTGCGTGTGCGCGCTGACGACGACATCGAACTCGTCGTCGAGCCGGCTGACGACGTCGATGAGATCGGCTCCGCCGAAGTTCTCGCACTTGTTCACGTCGGTGTAGCCGCCTGCAGAGGGCGGCGGCGGGTTCTGGAAGCCGCCCTGGTGGAGCAGCAGCACCATCGCCTCAACTCCCTTGCGCTTGAGCTCTGGAATGAGGGCGTTGGCCGTGTCGGCCTCGTCGAGGAAGTCGAGCCCGGCGACTCCGGACGGGGTGACGACGAGCGGTGTGTTCTCGAACGTCTCGCCGATGAAGGCGACCCTGTGGCCGTTCGTACGCACGATCTCGTACGGTGGCAGGAGGGTATTCGCGGTGCCTTCGAGGACGACATTGGCCGCGAGGTACTGGAAGACCGAGCCGAAGAACGGCGTGCCGTCCTGGCAGCCGTCCACGGGATGGCAGCCGCCGTACTGCATGCGCAGCAGCTCCGCTCGGCCCTCGTCGAACTCGTGATTGCCGACGCCGACTGCGTCCGTTCCGATCGAGTTCAAGAACTCGATTGTCGGCTCGTCGTGGAAGAGCCCCGACAGGAGCGGCGTGCCGCCGATCATGTCGCCGGCGCCGACGACGACCGTGCCCCGCTCCTCGGAGCCGAGCGCCTTCATGTGGGTGGCGAAGTACTCGGCGCCTCCCGCAGGCACCGTGATCGCAGACTTCACACCCGTCGGCGACGTGTTGCAGCACCCGATCTGGATCGTCCCGGGCGTGTTCGCCTCGAGATGGCCGTGGAAGTCGTTGAACGCGAGCAGCTTGACGTGGTTGGGCTTGGCCGGTGCCCCGAGCGCCGCAGGTGCGACGGTGATCGCAACAGCGACAGCCGCAAGCAGAAACAAGATCCGTTTCATGATCCTCCCCTTTTCTCCCCCGTGATTACCCATTGATGAGCAGCTCCGCCTCCGCGACGAGCGCGTTGGAGGCGAACGGTGTGACGAACTGCGGCGTCTTGTCTCGCACCTGGTTGATGAACGCCCGCAGGTGCGCCTCACGGCGTCGCGGATCCGTGACGCTCTTGGCCTGGTCGAGATGGTGCTGCAGCTGCTTACAGGTGTTCTTGCCGGTGATCGCGCCGGTCTTGCAGTAGTAGGCGAGCAGCGCCTCCAACCGCTCCAACGTCACCGCCAGCTCGAACCGCGACGACATCGGATCGTGATCCGAGAGCCCCCGCGCGCCGTCACCGGCGAAGTCCGCCGCGAAGTCGGCGTTCACGTGCGCGACCCGCGTCTGCTCGAGCTCGCCCTGCAGCCTCGGCGTCACGAACTGGCCGTCGAGCGTCTGGGCCTGACCGATGAACACGTACGAGTACGCGCCCGCCGGGTTCTGGGCGACCATCGTGTCCCAGAGATTCAGTAGGCCCGCGTTGTAGAGCGGCCCGAGCTGGTCGCTCGGCGGGTTGAGCGGATCGTCCGGCCGCGGGAAGACGTTGAAGTCGCCGCCCGCCACCACCCGGTTCGACCCGGTGGCGCCGACGATCGCGGCCAAGTACGCGGCCTGCTCGCGGCGCTGGTTCACGCGGCTGTCGGGCGTGCTCGAGAAGTGGTTGGAGATGGCGTAGACGTCCACCCAGCCACCCGCGCCGACACCGAACCGCCAGACGCGGAAGAGGCCGACCTGCGGATCGCGCGTGTAGACCTCGTCGCCGTCCGTCGTGCCGGTCACGTCGTCGGGCAGCGGTGCATTCAGAGACTTGGGGTTCTGGACGTCGCTGTTGTATGCATTCGCACCCGAGCGATACGTGAAGTCGGGCGTGCTCCCGAGCACGGGATTGTCCGCCGTCGCCGGCAGCAGCTCGACGCGGTCGGTCCGGTACATCAAGGCCGCGACGATGCCGCGGTCGTCCGAGCCGTCGCGGTCGTAGGCGGCGTCGTAGCCGATCCCGCTTTGCGTCTTGATCCGGAGCGCGAGCTCCTGGAGCGTGTCGGGCTTGCCGTCCGCATTGTCCGCGCTGCCGCAGACGAATGCACCGGCCACGACCTTGCAGATGTCCTGGTCCTCGGCTTCCTGCACGAGCAGGATGTCCGGCGCGTGCAGGTCGCCGGTGATCTGCTGCGCGATCAGGCCGAGCCGCTCCTGGTAGGCGGCGTCGCTCGCCGGCACGTAGTCGAACGGCGGGCTCACGCCGGGACAGCCGGAGTTGCCGGTGAAGTCGCAGCCGTCGTTCGGGTCGTCGCGGAAGTCGTAGAGATTCTCGACGTTGTAGTCCCCGACGCTGTGCTCGATCAGGCGGTTGCCGGGAGTCGGCGGCGCATTCAGTGCCGGGTCGATGCCGTGGCTCAGCGCCGGTGTCACCGCCGTCTCGATGCGGTACTTGTTGAACGAGAAGTTCAGTCCGCCGACGAGCGCGTTCGTGACCGTGTCGAAGGTCCTGCTCGGCGGCAGTAGAACCGTGTTGTTGCCGGCGAGCGCCTTCAGGCCGAGGGCGCCGACGAGGATGCGGAAGCCGTTGCCGTTGTCCACGAGCCCCGGCTCGTCGTCGAGCGGGTGGGCGTCGCGGAAGACCCGCTGCGCATAGCCCGAGCGTCCCGCAATCTCGCTGTCGCCGCGAACGAGCCACATCTCGGCGTCCGCGGTGGCCGGGAACACGTCGAGACCGTCGACCGAGAGCGCGCCGGCGGGGACGCGCACGCGCATGCCCTCGAGCCGCTCCCAAGAGCGGTTGGCGTCCGCGAGCTCCGCCTCGGGGTCGACCTCGACCGCGGGCAGCACCGTGTCGATGGCGAGCGCGGTCCCGACCGACCTGACGAAGCGCGGGCTGGAGAGCTGCGTGAAGTTGAAGAACTCGGCCGCCCGTCCCTGGAGGACGATCTCGTCGCCCACCTGCGGGATGTAGGCCGGCTGCCCCGTGACGGCGTTGAGGACGTCGGGAAACGCGCCCATGAAGATCCAGATCCCGTCCGAGCTGAACGGGTCGCCGTCCGCCTGTGCGGCCGTGTTCTGGATGAAGAAGCCGTATTGGTTCGCTCCGGCCGACGTACGCGAGAGCGTCTTCTGGTAGATGACGCCCTGGATCACGACCGTCTCGCCCGCCGCATTGCCGGTCGGAGGAGCGAACGGCGAGCGATGGAACAAGCCTGCATCGGCCGGTCCGACCGAGCCCTGGATCTCGCCGATCGGCTTGATCTCCGTGACCGTGACCGTGAACGAGCAGGATCCGGTCTGCGGCGTCGCGTCGTCGTTCGATGCGACGACGTTGACCGTGTAGGTGCCGGGAGCGACGTTGTCGGAGACGGAGATCGTCGCCGATGCCGTGCCGCCGTCAGCCGTCGCCGGAGTCTGGCTCGTGATCGAGATCGTGCCAGGGGCAGGGGAAGTGGTCGTCGTCGACGTGAAGCCGAGCACGATGCCGTCTGGGTCGGTCGCGGTGACGGTCTTCGTCGTCGCGCTGCCTTCGAGCACCGTGACGGCCGAGCCGCAGCTCGCGACCACGGGCTGATTCGGCGGCGGCCCGCCACACGGGGCGAACGGCGCGGCGCTGTTGCGCGGGGTCGGCGCTGCGGCGGTGAAGTCGGCGCCGTTCTGGTTCGTGTCGGTGCAACCTGCGCCGGCGCGTACGGCTGCCGTTGTGTTCGAGAGCACGGGGGCCGCCGCTGCTCCTTCGAAGAAGTTCGCGGTGCCGTAGCCGACGAGATCGACGATCGCGGCAAGCGCGGCCGCCGAACACGGCTGGCCGGCGCTGCCGTTGCAGTTGAGAGAGCCGGCCTGGGACGCAAGAGCGACCTTGCCCGCACTGCCGCTCATCGCGATCGGCGTCGAGTCGATGATGTCGGCGGTCGGAAGCGGGGCACCCACAGCGGCTTGGCTTGCCTCCTGGACCAGGAGGTACTGGCCGGGCGCCAGCGTGCCGGAGAGCTCGGTGAGCTGGCCGGCGTTCGCACCCAAGTTGCCGGTTCCGGTCGCGCTCGCGTACTGGATCGACCAGCCGGCGAGCGACTGCGCGGTCGTGCCCTGGTTGAAGAGCTCGACGAAGTCGTGCGTGTACGGAGCGCCGGAGTTACCCCCACCGCCGTAGACCTGGCTGATCACGACGCCACCGGCGGCAAATGCGTTCCCTGCGCCGGCAAGCGCGATGAGCGCCGCCGCGACGACGGCCAACCGCAAACGTAGTCCAGACACGTGTTCCTCCCCTTGAATTTGGCCCTGCTCCCCCAAAACGAACACGGCTCCTTGGTCGAGCCCGGGAGGACTCTAGCCCTGTTTTCTTCCGCCGCCAACTCTGTCTCGACTTCTTCACCGCCCGCAGGCATACTTCGACACGTCCCGGCGACGAAGGAGGTTCGAGCAGATGACAGATCTTGCCCCCTCCGCCTCTAGAGCTCCGCGGCTCTAAGGCGCCGTCGGCGACAACCCACGGCGACTCCTGAGCCGCGCAGGCACGCAGCAGCGTGCGTCTGCCACCATTAACTCAAGCTCAAGGAGATCTCGCTTGACCGCACTCGAAGAACTCGGCTGGACTGAATCGCACACGATCGACTTCGAGCCCCATGCCGCGGAGGGGCTCATGCCTGCGCGCGTGGCCGTCCAGCATCGCGGCGGCTTCATCGTCCTCTCCGACCTCGGCGAGCTCCGCGCCGTGGCCGCCGGTCGGCTCTCGCACGAAGCCGGGGGCGCGGGAGACCTGCCGGCGGTCGGCGACTGGGTCGCGATCGCGCCGCGGCTCGAGGAAGGCACCGCGACGATCCAGGCCGTCCTGCCTCGCCGGACGAAGTTCTCGCGCAAGGCTGCCTGGGCCGCCGCCGAGGAGCAGGTCGTGGCGGCGAACGTCGACGTCGTCTTTCTGCTCACCTCGCTGAACGAGGACTTCAACCTGCGCCGGATGGAGCGCTATCTCACGCTGGCGTGGGAGAGCGGGGCGCAGCCCGTGATCGTGCTCACGAAGACCGACCTGTCCGACGTCGTCGACACCCGCGTGCTCGAGGTGGAGGCGATCGCGTTCGGCGTGCCGGTGCACGCGATCTCGAGCATCACCGGCGACGGGCTGGACGTGATCCGCTCCTACCTCGCTCCGGGGCGAACGATTGCCCTGCTCGGATCGTCCGGCGTGGGCAAGTCGACGCTCGTGAACACGCTCGCCGGCGAGGAGCTCCTGGCTGTGAAGGAGATCCGCGAGGACGGCGAGGGGCGCCATACGACGACCCATCGCCAGCTGGTGCTGCTGCCGGAAGGCGGGCTCGTGCTCGACACGCCCGGGATGCGCGAGCTGCAGTTGTGGGAGTCCGCGGACGGGCTCGGCGAGACGTTCTCGGACATCGAGGAGCTCTCCGCGCGCTGCCGCTTCAACGACTGCGCGCACCGGAGCGAGCCGGGGTGCGCGATCCAGGCGGCGCTCGAGGACGGCACGCTCGAGCTCGGGCGCTGGGAGAGCTATCAGAAGCTCCAGCGAGAGCTGGCGCACCTCGAACGCCGGCTCGACAAGCGGGCTCAGTCCGAGGAGCGCAAGCGCTGGGCCAAGGCCGGCGCCGAAGGCCGGGCGAACATGCGCCTGAAGGGTCACCGTTAGGAAGCCGGGTGGTGCGTCGCGCTGGTTTCGAGCGACGCACCACCCGGCACGCTGACCTGCTCAGCCGGTGGCGATGTTCGCCGCACCCTTCGTCACCGTGGTCGTGAACGCCCAATCGGTGGCGGCGTCGTTCGAGTCGCTGCCGTCGGGATTCCTGATCAGCGAGCCCGCGACGGTGTTCGAGTCGGCGACGTCGGCGGCAAGCGCTGTGCCCTCGACGAGGCTGTAGGTGACCCCGTCGATCACCGCCGCCGTGATCGACCCCTCGTAGGAGAGAGCGTCGAGGAGCTCGTCCGTCTCGGTGTCGATCAGCGCGACGCCGTCCGGTGCCCCGTTCTGAGCGTCGATCTCGACCACGTGATGGCCGCCGGGAGCGACCACGCCGGTCACGGCAGCGCGCGCGTACTCGGCGCTGTCGCCGCCGTTGACCAGAACGAGGGCGAGCCCGGCCAGGTCCACGGCCGCGGTGCCGTTGTTGCGGAGCTCGACGAAGCCGTCTCCGTCGGCGCCGACCGCGTCGTAGTCGATCTCGTTGATCACGATCTCGGCGTCGTCGCCGGGCGGAGGCGGCGGCGTACCGCTCTCGCACGTGAGCACGATCGCGCCGTCCACTTCTGTCTCGACCGAGACAGTTCCTGCCGTGTCCTCCGCGGTCGTGCAGGCGACGCCGTTCAGGCTCTCGATCGAGGCGATCGACGCGGGTGGGCCAGGTGGGCCGGCCGGACCGGGCTCTCCCTGCGGCCCGGCGGGTCCGGGCTCTCCGTCGGCGCCGGCCGGACCGGCCGGACCCACTGCCCCCGGCGGGCCTGTCACGTTCCACTGCAACGCCTGCTCCGATCGCTTGCAGGCTTTTCCGGGCGACGGGACGAGCAGGAATCCCGACTTGTGCCGGCAGGCCTTGATCACCGGGTCGGCGAGTGCTGCGTCGAGACCGGCAGTGGCCGCTCCGACCGTGACGGCGAGCGCGGAGAGCCCGAGCAGCGCCGTGCGCAGCGACATCCTTCGAATCCGTGCCTTCATCGTGCCTCCTCCTGAGTTGGAGGAGTCGTGATAGCCAGGCCGGACTGCGCCGCCTAGTGTCCAAGACGGCCCCACCCGGCCGAAACAGACGGTTCCGCGCGCGAATCGACGCACACTCGACACACTTCCGCGATGGAGATCCGTTTCCATCACCCCGACCCGCAGCGGCGACTCGTGGCCGTCCGCCTCGCGCACGAGCTCCGCGAGCGCCTGCCGCACGAGCTGACCCGGCGCGGCAGGAGCTGGGAGCTCCGGGCGCCGGCGCCTGACGTCGCACGGTTCGAGTATCAGTTCGAGCTGATCGCCGTCGACGGCACGTGCGAGCGTGTCCTCGACCCCGCGAACTCGAAGACGGCGAGCGGCCCCTGGGGCGACAAGTCGGTTTGGGAGGAGCCGGGATACGAGCCGCCCGCATGGGTGGCGGCCGACCCCACCGGCGAAGCCGAGGCGGTGACGATCCCGAGCAGAATCCTGAAGGCCGAGCTCCCTGCCCTCATCTGGGCGCACCCGGACGCCACCGACGAGAGCCCCATGCTCGTCGCGCACGACGGCCCCGAGTACGCCGAGCACTCAGCGCTCGTCGCCTACCTCGGTCACCTGCCGCCCCTCCGCGCGACGCTGCTCGGACCGGTCGACCGGAACGAGACGTACTCGGCGAGCGCCCGCTACTCCCGTGCGCTCGCCGAGGAAATCCTTCCCCAGCTGCCGCCGGCGCCGTTCTGCATCGGCTTCGGCGCCAGCCTCGGCGCACTCGCGCTCTTCCACGCCCACCGACGCCACCCGGAGACCTTCGACGCGCTCTTTCTCCAGTCGGGCAGCTTCTTCCGTCGAGCCGATGTGCACGAACGGCGGTTTCCGCGCTACGAGCGGATCGCCCGCTTCGTCGGCGGAGCGCGCCGCAGCCGGCCCGAGCGGACGATCCCGCTCGCGCTCGCTTGCGGCACGGTCGAGCAGAACCTGCCCGCGAACCGGGCGCTGACGGAGTCCCTTCGCCGCCAGGGCTACGACGCGCGACTGCACGAGTTTCGCGACGGGCACAACTGGGTCGCGTGGCGCGACTCCTTCCATCCCCACCTGCTCGGCCTGCTGCAGAGGCTCTGAGGTGATCGGCCGCTACACCGGGTTATGGTCCCCGGCGATCGGCGCAGAGGGCGGCGTCGTCTCGTACGGTCATTGGGGCCGCCCGCTCCTCGCCTTCCCGTCTCAGCAGGGGTCGTGCCGCCAGTACGAGGAGAACGGGATGATCGACGCGATCGCAGACCTGCTCGCGGCCGGGCGCGTGAAGGTCTACGCGGTCGACAGCTTCGACTCGGGCAGCTGGTACCGGGAAGACCTCTCGCTCGAGGAGCGCGCGCGGTTGCACGGCCTCTACGAGAACTGGATCGTCAACCAGGTCGCGCCGTTCGTCCACGCCGAGACCGACGGGGCCGAGATCGCCGTCACCGGCGTCAGCTTCGGCGCCTACCACGCGGCCAACGTCGCGCTCAGGCGCGCCGACCTCTTCCCGCTCGCGATCTGCCAAAGCGGTGTCTACGACGTCGCGGTGGTGGCGGGCGGCGAGCGCGGAGATTCCTTGTACTTCAACAACCCGGTCGACTACGTCGCGCACCTCGGCGGGGAGCACCTCGACTGGCTGCGCGGCCGTGTCCACCTTCTGTTCACCTGCGGCCAGGGGGCCTGGGAGGACTCGACCGGGGCGCTCGAGAGCACCAGGCGCTTCGTCGGCCAGCTGGCGGCGAAGGGGATCCGGCACGAGCTCGACGTTTGGGGCCACGACGTGCCGCACGACTGGCCGGCGTGGCGGGCGCAGATCGCTCATCATCTACCTCGCTTCGTATGAGTGCCCGCCACCTGATCGGACTCTTGCTCGGCACGGAGGAGGACTGGCCGACGGCGTTCGAGCACGTGCTCGGCCGTGTCGGCCCCATCCGCTACGGCGGGGAGACGCACGTGCTCGCGGCCGAGCGGATCACGAACGAGCCGTTCGACCTGCGTTCGAGCCCGCGGTACCGGCTCGTGATCGACCGGCTCGGCTGGTGGTACACCGTGCCGCGCGAGTGGCTGAAGAAGGTGGCGTTGATGGACGACGTCTACCTGCTGAACAACCCCTTCACGTTCCAGGCGATGGAGAAGCACGCCGCCTACTGCGCGATGATGCGACTGGGGCTGCACGTGCCGGAGACGTGGCTGATCCCACACAAGAACCCTCCGGCCAACGAGCGCTTCGCGCCGACCGCCGAGCGCTACAACCTGGCCTTCGACCTGGAGCGGATCGCGGAGCGCGTCGGGTATCCGCTCTACATGAAGCCGTTCGACGGCGGCCAGTGGGTCGGAGTGACGCGCGTCCGCGATGCGGCCGAGCTGCACGCCGTTTACGACGGCTCCGGCGAGCGCCTGATGCACCTCCAGGCGGCCGTCGAGGACTTCGACGTCTTCGCACGGAGCCTCTCGATCGGGGCCGAGACGATGGTGATGCACTTCGATCCCGACCGGCCGCTGCACGACCGCTACAGGATCGAGCACGAGTTCCTCACGCCCGAGCTCGGCGACGAGGTGGTCACGATCAGCCGGCTCGTCAATGCCTTCTTCCGCTGGGAGTTCAACTCGTGCGAGACGATCGTCAAGGACGGGGTCGCGTATCCGATCGACTACGCAAACGCCTCGCCCGACGTCTCGCTGACGAGCCTGCACTACTACTTCCCGTGGGCGATCCAGGCGCTCGTCCGCTGGGCCGCCTTCTGCACTGTCACCGGGCGCCCGATGCGGATCAACCAGACGACGGGCGACTACTTCGCCGTCGGAGACCGCGACGACCTCACCTACGAGGAGAAGCTGCGTGAGTACCGGCGGCTCGCAGACGACTACTTCCAGGTGGAGGCGTACCAGGAGTTCTGCGCCGAGCACCTGGCGCACCTCGACGAGGCAGTGCTCGAGTACTTCGCCGGACCGGATCTCGACCGGCTGCTCGTCGACACCGTGCGCTCGACCTTCCCCGCGCACGAGCACGACGGCTTCGTCGCCCACTACCGGGGCATCGTCGCGGCCTGGGTTGGAGATCGTCAGCTTGGAGATCGTCCGCTTGGCGATCGGCAGCGCGTCGAGGGCGAAGCATGATCGGGCTCGCGGCCGCCGCCGCCGCCGCGGGGGCGTATGGGGCCTACCGACTCGTCGCGCAGGGCGCGGTCACCGTCGACCTCGGTCTCGGGCGCTCGATCCAACCGCTCGGCCCTGCCTCGTGGCACATCGCGGCGCCACGGGAGCTCGTGTTCGACCTGCTCGCGGAGCCGTACCTCGGCAGGACGCCGCGCGCGCTGGCCGACAAGCTGGACGTCTGGGAGCGCGGCAGCGACATGGCCCTCGCTGCGCACTTCACCTCCGCAGGGAGGCTGACGGCCACAACCGTCGAGACCGTTCGTTTCGACCGCCCGCACCGGATCGACTTCCGGCTCGTGCGCGGCCCGGTTCCGCATGTCAGCGAATCCTTCCGGCTGGACGAAGCCGAGAACGGGACGGAGCTCACGTGGTCGGGCGAGCTCGGCACCGACCTCTGGGGACTCGGACGCTGGTGGGGCAGCCGGGTCGAACGGGTCTGGGAGCGTGCCGTCCGCAACTCGCTCTCTGCGGTCAGCGCCGAGGCAGAGCGCCGCGCAGCCTGAGGACGCGGCTATCGTCGCGGGAATGGCCCTCGCGCCCTGGCCACCGGGCTTCAGCCGGATTCCTCCCGACGACTGGGTCGAGCGGCCGCCCGAGTCGCTTGCGCTCAAGTACGACACCGTCCAGGATCACGGCTGGTACCGAAACCTCGACCGAACCGTGAGCGACCTCGCCGGCGCCCTGCGGCCCGGCGACCTCCTGCTCGACTACTCCGGCGGCACCGGGATCCTGGCCGAGCGCCTGCTCGCGGCGCTGCCCGACCTCGACTTCGCGGTCCTGATCGTGGACGCCTCGCCGAAATTCCTCCGCGTCGCGCTCGACAAGCTCGGCCACGACGACCGGGTGGCCTTCCGGCTGATCCGCTACCTGAAGGACGAGGGGCGGCTCGAGACGGTGCAGGAGGTCGTGGGCGAGCCGATGCTCGAGCGGGGTGTGAACGCTGTCGCCTCGACGAACGCGATCCACCTCTACTACGACCTCGACGACACCCTGCGCTCGTGGCACGACCTGCTCGTGCCGGGCGGCAGGGCGTTCATCCAGTCGGGCAACCTCGGCACGGCCGAGCTGCCGGAGGGGTGCTGGATCATCGACCAGACCGTCGACGCGATCAACGCCGCGGCGGTGGAGATCGTGCTGGAGGACGACCGCTACGCGGCGTACCGCGGCGGCCTCTCCGACGCGGCGCGCGTCGCCGCCTACGAGGAGCTGCGGCGGAAGTTCTTCCTGCCGGTAAGACCGCTTCGGCACTACGTCGAGGCGCTCGAGCGTGCCGGCTTCCGGATCCTCGACGTGACGCACCTCCCGATCCAGGCGAGGACGGACGAGTGGACCGCCTTCCTGGCCGCCTACCACGAGGGTGTGCTCGGCTGGGTCGGCGGCTCCGAGCGGATCGAGGGCGTCGCGCCGACCGAAGCGACCGTCGCCGACCGCCTCGCGCTGCTGCGCGAGAGCGTCGAGCGGGTCTTCGGCGCGCCCACGTTCGATGCGCTCTGGACGTACATCAACGCGGCGCGGGACTAGCACGGGACTAGCAGACGAGGGCGAGCAGGGCCTTCGACGTGTGCAGGCGGTTCTCCGCCTCGTCCCAGACCGCCGACTGCGGGCCGTAGAGGACGTCGGCGGCGATCTCCTCGCCGGGATGGGCCGGCAGGCAGTGGAGCACGATCGCGTCCGGATCGGCGAGCGCGAGCAGCGACGCGTCGATCGCATACGGCGCAAGGTCGTGCGCCCGCCGCTCGCGCTCGTCCTCCTGGCCCATGCTCGTCCAGACGTCGGTGACGAGGACGTGGGCGCCCCGTGCGGCCTCGCGCGGATCGCGCACGATAGCGACGGCAGGCGCCTCGTATCCGGCCGGTGCGGCCTGCACGAGCTCGACGCCGAGGAGCGCGCAGGCGTCGGCGAGCGAGGCGCAGACGTTGGAGCCGTCGCCGATCCAGGCGACCCGCACGCCGTCGAGCGTGCCGAGGCGCTCGCGGATCGTCTGCAGGTCGGCAAGCGCCTGCAGTGGGTGCGCCTCGTCGGTGAGCGCGTTCACGACCGGGATCGACGCGGCGGCCGCGAGCTCGTCCACCTCTGCCTGCGCGTGCGTGCGCACCGCCAGCGCATCGAGGTAGCGGGAGAGCACGCGCGCGGTGTCGGCGAGCGACTCGCCGCGCGAGAGCTGCAGCTCCTCGGGCGCGAGCTGCACGGCGACGCCGCCGAGCTGCGCGATCGCAACCTCGAGTGAGACGCGCGTGCGCGTCGAATGCTTGCGAAACAGGAGCCCGAGCGCGCGCCCCTCGAGCACGCGGTGCGGCTGGCGCGCGGCCTGCAGGAGCTTCAGCTCGTCCGCACGGTCGAGGATCGCCTCGACCTCGGCCGCGGTCAGGTCGCCGACCCGCGTCAGCGAACGGCCGCGCAGGTCGACGTCGAGCGGAGCGGGCAGAGTGGTCATGCGAGCCGCTCCCGGGCGGCTGCGACCGCGGCGCTCACGTCCACCGGACCGGGCGCGATTCGCGGCGCTGCTGCCGGCGGCTCGAACGTCCCGGCGCGAACCTGCGCCGCCACGGCAGCGTGGGCGTCGCGGAACGGCACGCCGCCGCGGACGAGCGCCTCGGCTGCGTCGGTGGCGAGGAGGAGCGGATCGGACGCCGCGGCTGCGAGCCGCTCGCGGTCGAGCTCGAGCCCGCCGACGAGCACGGCCAGCGCCCCGAGTGCGCCCGCAAGGTCGCGCCGCGCGGCGAAGACGGGCTCCTTGTCCTCCTGCAGATCGCGGTCGTAGGCGAGCGGAAGCCCCTTCACCACCGCGAGCAGGCCCGTCAGCCGCCCGATCGCGGTGCCCGCCTTGCCGCGCGCGAGCTCGGCGACGTCCGGGTTCAGCTTCTGCGGCATCATCGACGAGCCGGTCGCGGCCGACTCGGGGAGCCGCGCGAAGCCGAACTCCGCGCTCGTCCAGAGGCAGAGCTCCTCGCCGATCCGCGAGAGATGGCCGAAGCACACCGCGACCGCGTAGAGATAGTCGAGCGCGAAATCGCGGTCGGCGACGGCGTCGAGCGAGTTGCGCAGGTCGCCCGGCTCGAGCGGCAGCGTGGAGCCGGCGAGCGCCCCGGCGCCGAGCGGCGACGGCTCCGCCTGGGCCTGCGCAAAGGCGAAGCGCGCGCGGTCGCGCTCGAGCATCTCCACCCACGCGAGCAGGTGGTGACCGACGGTGACGGGCTGCGCGCGCTGGAGGTGGGTGTAGCCCGGCATCGGCGTCTCCGCGTCGGCCCCGGCGCGGTCGAGCAGCACCGATGCGAAGGCGCGGATCGCCTCCGCCGCCTCGGCGCTCGCAGCGGCGACGTAGAGCCGGAAGGCGGCCGCGACCTGGTCGTTGCGCGAGCGGCCCGCGTGGATCTTCCGCCCCACGTCACCGAGCTTGCGCTCGATCAGGGTGTGCACGTCCTCGTCGCCGGGCTCCCACTCGAGCGCGGCCAGCGTCGCGGCGGCCTCGTCGAGCTCCGCAGCAGTGAGCAGCCCGGCCGCGTGCAGCCGCCGTGCGTGCGTGAGCGTCGCCGCGCAGTCGGACCGCAACAGCTCCGCGTCGTCGGCACGGAGGAACTCCTCCACCGTGGGATGCAGCCCTTCGCCGACCCGGCCCGACCAGAGCATCAGGCCGTCGCCTTTCCCTTCGCCAGGGCCGCGAGCAGCTCGGTCTCGAGCGACTGCAGCTTGATGAACCCCTCTGCGGCGGCATGCGGGAACGTCTCGCCCTCCGCGTACGAGGCGAGCGTCTCCGCGTAGAGCGCGTGCTCCGAGCGCCGGCCGACGACGACGGCCGCGTTCGGCCGCAGCGCCAGCCGCACCTCGCCGGAGACGCGTGCCTGCGTCGTGTCGACGAAGGCGTCGATCGCCTCGCGCAGCGGGCTGAACCAGAGGCCCTCGTAGACGAGCTCCGTCCAGCGGGTCTCCAGCGCCAGCTTCGTGCGCAGCTCGTCCTTCGTCAGCACGACGGCCTCGAGCGCGCGATGTGCCTCGATCAGCGCGATCGCGGCGGGCGCCTCGTAGATCTCGCGGCTCTTGATCCCGACGACGCGGTTCTCGATCGTGTCGATCCGGCCGATCCCGTACGCGCCGGCCTGTACGTTCAGGCTCGCCACGAGCTCGGCGAGCGGCAGCTCGACGCCGTCGAGCGAGACGGGCAGCCCCGCCTCGAAGCCGACCACGAGCTCGACGGGCGCCGGTGCGGACTCGGGCGAGGAGGAGAGCGCGTAGACGTCCTCGGGCGGCGCGATCCACGGGTCTTCGAGGATCCCGGCTTCGATCGAGCGCCCGAACAGGTTCTCGTCGATCGAGTACGGCGAAGCCGCCGTGTGCGTGACGGGGATGCCGCGCTCCTCCGCGTAGGCGATCTCGGCCTCGCGCGTCCAGATCGTGTCCCGCAGCGGCGCGATCACGCGCACGCCGGGATACGTGGCCTTGAAGGCGAGCTCGAAGCGGAGCTGGTCGTTGCCCTTGCCCGTGCAGCCGTGGACGACCGCTTCGGCGCCGACCTCCTCGGCGAGCGAGGCGACCGCCTCCGCGACGACCGGGCGCGAAAGCGCCGAGACGAGCGGGTAGCGGCCCTCGTAGAGGGCGTTCGTCTTCACCGCCCTCGCCACCTGCTCGTTCGCGAACGCGTCCTTGCGGTCGACGAGCAGCACGTCGTCGGCACCCGCGGCCTGCCCGCGCGTGATCGACGCCTGGAGATCGAACGCCTGCCCGACGTCGACGAGCACGGCGATCACCTCGTCGAAGCCGTAGTCCTCCTTCAGCCACGCGATCGCGCAACTCGTGTCCAGCCCGCCCGAGTAGGCGAGCACCGCCGTTCTGCTCATGCTGCTCCTTCCATCAGATAGGCCCGCAGCTCGTCCCGCAGCTCCTCGCCGGAGACGCCCTCGCGGGCGGCGATCATGATCGTGTTGTCCCCGGCGATCGTCCCGAGCACGAGCGGATGGCCCGTGCGGTCGATCTCCTCCGCGAGCGCGCTCGCGAAGCCCGAGGGGGTGGTGACGACAACGAGGTTCCCGCTCGACTCGATCGCGAGCGCCATGCGGCGGAAGCTCGGGCCGAGGTCGCGCGGCCGCGCCTCGTCGGGTGCCGCGTAGACGAGCCGCCCGTCGGCGGCGCGCACCTTCACGAGCCCGAGCTCGCGGATGTCGCGCGAGACGGTCGTCTGCACGACGTCGTGCCCGGCGGCGTGCAGAGCAGCGGCGAGCTCGGCCTGCGTGGCGAGCGACTGCTCGCGGACGAGGCGCAGGATCGCGCCCTGGCGGTCGCGTCGGTTCATGCGAGCACCTCCTCGAGGATGGCAAGGGCGTTGTCGATCTCGTCAGGGCCGACGACGAGCGGGGGCGCCAGGCGCAGGACGTGCTCGCCGGCGGTGAGGACGACGAGGCCGCGCTCGAGTGCGGCAGCGGCGAGCTCGGCAGCCGGCCGCTCCGTGTCCGCGCCGAGCAGGAGGCCCGCGCCGCGGACGCCGTTGAGGCTGGGAAGCGCCGTGAGCCCGGCGCGGAGCCGCTTGCCCTGAGCCCGGACGTTCGCAAGCAGGTCGTCGTCGAGCGCGTCGACGACCGCGCACGCGGCGGCGCACGAGACCGGGTTGCCGCCGAAGGTGGAGCCGTGATGACCGGGTGCGAAGGCGCCCGCAACCTCGTCGGCGACGAGCAGCGTCCCGATCGGCAGGCCGTTCGCAAGTCCCTTTGCGAGCACGACGAGGTCGGGCCGCACGCCGAGCTGCTCGAATGCGAAGAACGTGCCCGTGCGCCCGACGCCGGTCTGGATCTCGTCCAGGCAGAGCAGCGTGTCGTGCGCGGCCGCTGCCGCGAGGAACTCCGGCTCGAGCGGCTTCACGCCGCCCTCGCCCTGAACCGGCTCGAGCAGGATCAGCCCCGTGTCGGAGCCGACGGCTGCCTCGAGCGAGGCCACGTCGTTCGCACGGGCGAAGCGGACGTCCGGCAACAGCGGCTCGAACGGCCGGCGCTTCGCAGGTTGGCCGGTCACCGACAGCGCGCCGGTGGTGCGCCCGTGGAACGACCCCTCGAGGGCGACGATCCCGGTCTTGCCGCTCGCGAGCCGCGCGTACTTGAGCGCCGCCTCGATTCCCTCGGCGCCCGAGTTGCAGAAGAACGCCTGCGCGCCTCCGAAGCGGTCCGAGAGCCGCTGCGCGAGCGCCGGCGCGGGCTCCGTGCCGAAGAGATTCGACGCGTGCCAGAGCCGGTCGAGCTGGGCGTGCGCGGCCGCGAGCGGCGCCGGATGGCGGTGGCCGAGCCCGACGACGGCGATCCCGGCGCCGAAGTCGAGGTAGCGCCGCCCGTCCGCGTCGACGAGCCAGACGCCGTCGCCCTCGACGAACGTCAGCGGGACCGGCGGGTAGACGGGGAGCAGCGCGCTCGTCCGGGTGGTCGCGGTCATGCCGTCACCGCGCCCGCAGTCACCACGGTGGCACCGATCTCGGCCGAGACGCCGCCGCGAGCGGCGCGCGCGGCGGCGAGAAGCTTGGGGACGATCCCGCCCTCGAAGGCGCCCGCGCCCACGAGGCGCTCCGCCTCGTCGGCGCCGATCGCGCTGGCCACCCCGCCCGCCACGAGCACTCCGGGCACGTCGGTGACGAAGATGATCCGGTCGGCGCCCAGACCGACCGCGAGTGCCGCGGCAGCTTCGTCGCCGTTCACGTTCAACGGTCCGCGGGCGAGCGGAGCGACGACCGGGATCAGCCCGAGCTCGAGCGCATCGACGACGATCGACGGGGCAGACGGAATCGGGTTGCCGACGAGCCCCAGCTCGGGCACGGGCGTGGCATCGAGCACGCCCTCCGGCACCGCGACGGCGTGCCGGCCGATCGCGGCACACAGCTGCGCGTTGACCGCCGCGAGCGAGGCGCGGACGACCTCGAGTGCCGCCTCGCTCGTGACGCGCCGGCCCCCGACGAAGGTGACAGCAAGGCCGCGGCGCTCCATCTCTGCCGTGATCTGCGGGCCGGCCCCGTGCACGACACAGACGTCGTGGTCTCGGGCGAGCTCGAGGATCCCGTCCGCGGCTCCATCCGAGACGGCGCCCCCGTACTTCACGACGACCAGGCTCACGAGCGGTACTCCGCGTTGATCCGGACGTAGTCGTAGGAGAGATCCGAGGAAAGGTACGACGCGGTGCCGGCGCCGAGGCCGAGATCGAGCTCGATCCGGCACACGGCGCCCTCCAGTGAGGGCTCGTGGGCCGTCGGCGCGCCGCCGGCGAACACCGAAGTGCCGTTGAAGCTGAGCGAGAGCAGGCGTTGGTCGAGCTGCGCGAAGCCCCCGTTCGAGGGCGCCGAGCCGGCCGCTGCGAGCACGCGGCCCCAGTTCGCGTCCCGCCCGAAGGCGGCCGTCTTGACGAGCGGCGACGTGGCGATCCGCCGGGCGATCGCGCTCGCATCCGCGGCGGTTGCCGCCCCCGCGACCTCGATCTCCAGGAGCACGGTGGCTCCCTCGCCGTCGGCGACGATCTGCGCGGACAGGTCGGCGCAGACCTCCCGCAGGGCGGCCGCGAAGCTCGCGTCGTTCCTTGGACAGCCGCTCGCGCCGTTTGCGAGCAGGACGACGGCGTCGTTCGTCGAGCACTCGCCGTCGATCGAGATCCGGTTGAAGCTCTCCTCCACCGCCGGCCGCAGGAAGGAGTCGGCCTCGCCCGCCTCCAGCGGATAGTCGGTCGTGACGACGGCGAGCATCGTCGCGAGCGCGGGATGGATCATCCCCGCGCCCTTCGCCATCCCGCCGACGACGAAGCCGTCGCGGGCGACCACTGCCGTCTTCGGGCGGGTGTCGGTGGTCATGATCGCCTCGGCGGCGGCCGCACCCCCGTCGGCGGCGAGCGCAGGGGCCGCCTGCGCGAGCCCGGCCGTCACCTTCTCCAGCGGCAGCAGCGCGCCGATCACGCCGGTCGAGAGGACGAGCACCTGTTCCGCGTCGAGGCCGAGCAGCCGCGCGGCCTCGGCCGCCGTGGCGACGGCGTCCAGTTCGCCGCGCAGCCCGGTGGCCGCGTTGGCGACGCCCGAGTTGATCACGACCGCCTGGGGCTCGGACTCGGCGAGATGGGCCTTGGAGACGACGACGGGAGCGGCCAGGAGCCGGTTCGTCGTGAACATGGCCGCGCCGACCGCAGGTGCGGTCGAACGGAGCAAGGCGAGGTCGGCCTTCTCCTTGCGGATGCCGGCGTGCACGCCCGCAGCGACGAAGCCCTTCGGCGCGGTGACGCTCATACCGCACACTCCTGTCAGTCGCAGCCCCGCGGTCTCGTCGAGACCGAGCGCGAGGTTCGCATTCTGGACGGCCTGACCCGCCGCGCCCTTGCCGAGGTTGTCGAGCGCGCAGATCACGATCGCCCGGCCGGTCGCGCGGTCGGCGAAGAGCGCGAGCTCGGCCGCGTCGGTGCCCTGCACGCGCGCGAGCTCGGGCGTCGTCCCGTCCGGCAGCATCGTCACGACGTCGCTCGTCGCGTAGGCCGCCTCGAGCCGCTCGCGCAGATCGTCCGCCGTCGGCCGCGCGTAGCAGGTGGCGACGAGCCCGCGGCGCACGGGCAGCAGGTGCGGCACGAAGCAGACGTCGAAGCCGAGCGCCTGTGCGATCTCGGGCTCGTGCTGGTGGGCGCCGACGCGGTAGGGCGCCACGTTGTCGAGCACGGTGTTCGCGTGCGAGCTCTCCTTGAGCGCCCGCCCCGCGCCCGACACGCCCGACTTCGCGTCGACGACCACGCTTTCCGGCTCGATCGCCCCGACGAGCGGTGCCAGCGCCAGAAGCGCGGCCGTCGCGTAGCAGCCGGGATTCGCGATCAACGCCCCGCCGTCTGTCGCGATCGGCGGTGGCGAGAGCTCAGGGAGCGCATAGCTCCACTCCCCGAGCGTGACCGGCTGCGGGTGGACGAAGCCGTACCACTCCTCGTACGCGGCCGCGGCCGCCAGCCGGTGCGCGCCGGAGAGATCGACGACGACGGCGCCGGCCGGTGGCTCGAGCGCCGCCGCGCGCTCGTGCCCGAGGCAGCAGAACACGAGCTCCGCGCCACTTTCGAGCGCGACGTCGTTCGAGACGAAGGCCGGCAGCCCGAGCCGGGTGAGCCGCGGATCGAGCGCGTGGGCGGGCGAGCCGGCAAGCGAGTCGGAGCCGAGCGCATGGAGCTCGAGCTCGGGATGTGCGAGCACGCGGTCGAGCGTCTCCTGGCCGGAATAGCCCGAGGAACCGACGATGGCGACGGTGATCATTTGCGTATTATGCAGATTATTGCGTAACATGCGCAAATGAATCGTCGCGCCCACCTCGTCCTGGAGGACGGCAGCATCTTCCCCGGCACCGCCGTGGGCGCGCCGGGAACAGCAGCGGGCGAGGCCTGCTTCACCACCGCCATGGCCGGCTACGAGCAGTCGGTCACCGACCCGAGCTATGCGCGGCAGGTGCTCGCGTTCACCTATCCCCTGGTCGGCAACTACGGCGTCGACGAGAGCCGGCTCGAGTCGCCGCGCATCTGGACGGAAGGCGTCGTGACGCGCTGCGCGCGGCCGGCGTGGTCGGCCTGGCTCGCCGCGCGAGGGGTGATCGCGGTCGACGACGTCGACACGCGGTCGCTCGTGCGCCGGCTCCGCGAGCACGGCTCGATGCGCTGCGCGCTCGGCGAGGCGCAACCGGACGAACTGCTGGCCCGCGCGCTGGCCGAGCCGCACCTCGACTGGGAGCGGGCGCTCGCCGAGCCGGAGCTCGCCTCAACCGCGCCCGCGCTCGAGGCCTGCGTGCACGAGCCGTACGCGCTCGGCGAAGGCCGTCGCGTCGTTGTGCTCGACCTGGGCTGCAAGCGCTCGATCGTCCGCCGCCTCGCCGAGACGGGCGTCGAGGCCTACGTCGTCCCCGGCACGTGGGACGCCGACGCCGTGCTCGAGCTGGAGCCGGCCGCCGTGCTCGTCGGCAACGGCCCCGGCGATCCCGCCCAGCTCGTCGACCAGATCGCGACGGTGCGCACGCTCCTCGGCGCCGCGCCGGTGTTCGGGATCTGCCTCGGCCACCAGCTCGTCGCGCTCGCGCTCGGCCTGCGCACGTTCAAGCTCCCGTTCGGGCATCGCGGCGCCAACCACCCGGTGCGCGTGCGCGCGTCGAGCCGGGTGCTCGTCACCGCGCAGAACCACGGCTACGCCGTCGAGGCCTCCGACGCGGCCGAGGTCAGCCACGTCTCGCTGAACGACGGCACCGTCGAGGGCCTCGAGGGCGACGACGTCGCAACGCTCCAGTTCCATCCCGAGGCAGCACCCGGCCCGCACGACGCCTTGCCCTTTTTCGACCGGATTGCCACGGCATGCCGAAGAGAACCGACCTTCGCAGCATCCTGATCGTCGGCTCCGGGCCGATCCGGATCGGGCAGGGCTGCGAGTTCGACTACTCCGGTGTGCAGGCCTGTCGCGTCCTCCGGGCGGAGGGCTATCGGGTCGTGCTCGTGAACTCGAACCCGGCGACGATCATGACCGACCCCGAATGGGCCGACGCCACCTACCTCGAGCCGCTCGACTCGGAGACGCTCGCCGCGATCATCGAGCGCGAGCGGCCCGACGCGCTCCTCCCCACGCTCGGCGGCCAGACCGCGCTCAACCTCGCGGTCGAGCTGGCGGAGTCCGGGCGGCTCGGGGAAACCGAGCTGATCGGCGCCGACGTCGAGGCGATCCGCCGCGCCGAGGACCGGCTGGCCTTCCGCGAGGCGATGACCGCGGCCGGGCTTCCGGTGCCCGAGTCGGTCGTCGTCACCTCGCTTGCGCAGCTCGGGAAATGCCCGCTCCCGGCGGTCGTGCGGCCCGCCTTCACGCTCGGCGGCACGGGCGGCGGGCTCGCGTCGACACGGGCCGAGTTGGCCGCGCGCGTCGAGGCCGGTCTCGCCGCGAGCCCGATCGGCCAGGTCCTCGTCGAGCGCTCGGTCGCCGGCTGGCAGGAGCTCGAGCTCGAGGTGATGTGCGACGCCGCCGGCAACTGCGTGGTCGTCTGCTCGATCGAGAACCTCGATCCCGTGGGCGTGCACACCGGCGACTCCTGGACGGTGGCGCCGCAGCAGACGCTCGACGACGCGGCTTACCAGCGGCTGCGTGACGCAGCCTTCCTCTGTGCCCGCACGGTCGGCGTCGCCACCGGCGGCGCCAACGTCCAGTTCGCCGTCGATCCGGCGAGCGGCGCCTTCGTCCTGATCGAGATGAACCCGCGCGTCTCCCGCTCCTCCGCGCTCGCGTCGAAAGCCACGGGCTTCCCGATCGCCAAGCTCGCCGCGCTGCTCGCCGTCGGCTACACCCTCGACGAGCTGCCGAACGACATCACCGGCCGCTCGAGCGCCGCCTTCGAGCCCGCGCTCGACTACGTGGCCGTGAAGGCACCGCGTTTCGACTTCGAGAAGTTCCCGGGAGCCGACAGGACGCTCGGCACCGAGATGCGCGCGACCGGCGAGTCGCTCGGGCTCGGCCGCACCTTTCCCGAGGCGCTGCTGAAGGCGCTCGACGGTCTCGAAGGCGACGACGCGCTGCCCGAGCTGCCCGGCCTGCACCCGTACTTCGCTGCGGAGCTGGACTCGATCCGCGCAGCCGAACGAGAGGTCGTGGAGACCGGCGACGTGGGCGCGGCGAAGCGCTTCGGGCTCCCCGACGCGCGGATCGCGCGCCTACTCGGGCTCGACGAGCCGGAGGTGCGCGCCCGGCGCGGCCGGCCGGGCCGGCTCGCAGTCGACTCCTGCGCGGCCGAGTTCGAGGCGCGGACTCCGTACTACTACCTCTCGCACGAGCAGGGCGACCCCGTCGACGCCGCCGAGCGGCCGCGCGATCGTGATCCTCGGCTCGGGCCCGAACCGGATCGGCCAGGGGATCGAGTTCGACTACTCCTGCACCCGCGCGGCACACGCGTTCCGGCGGCTCGGCTACGAGGCGGTGCTCCTCAACTCGAACCCGGAGACGGTCTCGACCGACTACGACACCTCCGACCGGCTCTACCTCGAGCCCGTCACGCTCGAGCGCGTGCTCGACGTCTGCGAGCTGGAGCAGCCGCTCGGCGTCGTCGTGCAGCTCGGCGGACAGACGCCGTTGCGACTCGCCCACGCGCTGGCCGCGGCCGGCGTGCCTCTGCTCGGCGACCCGCTCGGCGCGATCGACGCGGCCGAGGACCGCGGTGCGTTCGGCGCGGTGCTGGAAGAGCTGGGGCTGCGCGCGCCGCGCTGGGGCGTCGCCGAGACGACGGCGGAGGCACGCACCCTCGCCGCCGATTTGGGCTACCCGGTGCTCGTCCGTCCGCACTACGTGCTCGGCGGCCGCAGGATGCGCGTCGCACACGGTCCGGAGCAGCTCGAGCTCGACGAGCCCTCGCTCGTGGACGAATTCCTCGCCGGTGCGATCGAGCTCGACGTCGATGCGCTCGCCGACGGCGACGGGGCCTGGGTGGCGGCGATCTGCGAGCACGTGGAGCGGGCGGGCGTCCACTCGGGCGATTCGGCCTGCGTCCTCCCCGCTCCCTCCGTCTCGCCTGCGCTCGAGGCCGAGATCCGGCAGCTCGTCGATCGGCTCGCCGCGCGGATCGGCGCCCGCGGCCTGCTCAACCTCCAGCTCGCACTGCGTGACGGAGTGCTGCACGTGCTCGAGGCGAACCCGCGTGCCTCGCGCACGGTTCCCTTCGTCGCCAAGGCGCTCGACCTACCGCTCGTCGACCACGCCTGCCGGCTGCTCCTCGGCGAACCGCTCGCCGCACTCGGCCTGCCCGAGCGCGCCGTGCCCACGAGGGCCTGGGCGAAGGAGGCGATCTTCCCGTCCGACCGCTTCACGGGCGCCGCCGACCGCGGCGTCGAGATGCGCTCGACCGGGGAGGTGATGGCCGGCGGCGAGGACGTCGTCGAGGCCTACCGCCGGGCCCTCCGCGCCGCGGGCCGCTCTCGCGCGGCCGGGACGGTGCAGCCTCTCCAGAGCGTTGTCTCCGAGGCCGCCGCTTCCGTTTCTTAACCGTCTCTCAGGCTCGGCGTGCTTTCCTCTAGGGGACAGCGAGACGAAGGAGCGCCCGTGAGCGAGCAGGTCGACCCCGCCGGCCCCACCCCCGCCGTGCCCACACCCGCCGAGGCCAAGGAGCGCCTCGAGCAGGCGCTCTTCGAGATCAGGCGCGTAATCGCAGGACAGGACGCGATGCTCGAGCGCGTACTCGTCTGCCTGCTGGCTCAGGGTCACCTGCTGATCGAGGGCGTGCCCGGCCTGGCGAAGACGCTGACGATCAAGACGACGGCCGACGTGCTCGGCGGCTCTTTCGCGCGCATCCAGTTCACGCCCGACCTCGTCCCCTCCGACCTCGTCGGCACGCGGATCTTCCGTCCCGGCGAGGGCACCTTCGACACCGAGCTCGGCCCTGTCTTCTGCAACTTCCTGCTCGCCGACGAGATCAACCGCGCGCCGGCCAAGGTGCAGTCGGCGCTCCTCGAGGTGATGCAGGAGCACCAGGTCACGATCGGCCACACGACGCACGCCGTGCCCGATCCGTTCCTCGTGATGGCGACGCAGAACCCGATCGAGTCGGAAGGGACGTACCCCCTGCCCGAGGCGCAGGTCGACCGCTTCATGCTCAAGGTCGTGATCGGCTACCCGGAGCGCGACGAGGAGCTCGCGATCGTGCAGCGCCAGCTGGTGCCGCGCCCGGAGCTGCGCCAGACGCTCTCGCTCGACGAGCTGCGCGGCCTGCAAGGCGCGGTCGCCGCGGTCTACGTCGATCCCGCGCTCGTCAGCTACGCCGTCGAGCTCGCGAAGGCCACGCGAGAGCCGACGGCACACGGGCTTGCCGAGCTCGCCGACTACATCTCCTTCGGCGCCAGCCCGCGCGGCCCGATCAGCCTCGTGCAGGCGGGCCGGGCGCTCGCGCTCGTGCGCGGCCGCGACTACGTCCTCGCCGAGGACATCCAGGCGCTCGCGAAGGACGCGCTGCGCCACCGCTTGATTCTCACCTACCAGGCGCTCGCGGAGGACGTCGGGGTCGAGTCGATCCTCGATCGCGTGCTCGCCGCCGTGGAGGTGCCGAGAACCGACCTCGCGCGAACGACGACAGCGGCGTGAGGTCGGAAAGGTGAAGCTCCGCGCCGCCGCCGCGCCGCTCGGCCCCGCGCCCAGCCCGGGGCCGATGCCCGAGGCGCTGCTGCGCGCGCTCGACGTCACGATCGGACGGCGCATGGGTGGCCTGCTCGCGGGCGACTACCGCTCGAGCTTCCACGGCGAGGGCACGGAACTGGCACTCGTGCGGCCCTACGTCCCCGGCGACGACGTGCGCCGGATCGACTGGAACACGACCGCGCGAACCGCCGAGACACATGTCCGCGTGCATCTCGCCGAACGCGTGCTCGTGAGCTGGCTCGTGCTCGACACGTCGCCCTCGATGCGCTTCGGCACGGCCGACCGGCGCAAGTCGGACGTGGCGGAGGGCGCCGCGATCGCGCTCGGGCACGTCGCGACGCGGCGCGGCAACCGGCTTGGCGTCGTCACCTTCGGCGACCGCGATCCGCGTGCGCTGCCGCCGCGGCAGGGCCGGATGGGCCTGCTCGGGCTGCTGGCCGCGCTCAGGCGCGAGGACGACGGAGGCGGCCCGGTCGGTGCTACATCGCTCGGCGAGGCCCTGAGCCGGACGGGCGCGCTCGCCCGCCAGCGCGCACTCGTCGTCGTCGTGTCCGACTTCCGAGGCCCCGGCGACTGGCGGCGCCCGCTGCTCGCGCTTGCCGGCCGGCACGACGTGCTGGCACTCGAGATCCGCGACCCCCGAGAGCAGGAGCTGCCCAACGTGGGCGAGCTCTTCGTCGTCGACCCGGAGACCGGGCGGCAGCTGCGGGTCGACACACGCAACTCGAAGCTGCGAGAGCGCTTCGCGGCCGCCGCCTCGGAGGATCGTGCCGGGGTGGCCCAGGCCCTCGCCTCGGTCGGGGTCCGCCACCACACGCTGACCACGTCCGGCGACTGGCTGCGCTCGCTCGCCGTCTTCCTGAAGCGGGGCGGGCGTTGAGCTTCCAGACCCCGTGGGCGCTGGTCGGGCTGCTGCTGTTACCGCTCGTCGCGCTCGCGTTCTACGCGCGCGAGCGCCGGCGCGCCGGGGTCGCGCAGCGCTTCGCGAGCGCGCCGCTGCTCCCCGGGATCGCGCCGCGGCCGCCGCGCGCACGCAGGCTGATCCCTCTCGCCGTGTTGCTCGCGGCTCTCGCGGCGATGCTCGTCGGCGTCGCGCGGCCGGAGGCGACGCTGACGACGAAGCGCGAGGAAGCGACGATCGTGCTCGCCGTCGACATCTCGCGCTCGATGGAGGCGGCGGACGTCGAGCCCTCGCGGATCGTCGCGGCGCGCGCGGCCGCATCGACCTTCCTGACGAAGATTCCCGAGCGCTTCCGCGTGGCCGTCGTCGCGATCGGGACACGGGCCGTCGTCTCCTCGCCGCCCACGGAGGATCGCACCTTGACCGAGGATGCCCTGCGGTTGCTGCGGCCGAGCGAGGGCACGGCGCTCGGGGACGGCGTCGCGCTGGCCACGAGGGTCAGCCAGGACGAACGGGCCGAGGACGGCACGGTGCCGCCCACCGCGATCGTGCTGATCTCGGACGGCGCCCGGGACGGGGGCCAGACGGAGCCGCAGGCGGCGGCCCAGCGGGCCAAGAAGCTCGGCATCCCAGTGCACGCGATCCTCGTCGGCACACCCGACGGATTCGTCGAGGTCGAGCTCGAAGGCGGCTTCACGCAGCGGATCCAGGTGCCGGCCGACCCCGAGACCCTGCGCATGTTCACGCAGACGACGGGCGGCGAGCTCTACACGGCTCTCGACGACGAACGGCTGACGCAGGTCTACGAGGAGCTCGGGCTCCCGCCTGGGCGAGCGCAAGGAGCGCCGCGAGCTGACCGACGTCTTCGCGGGCGGCGCGGCTGCCCTGCTGCTCGCCGGCGGCGCGCTCTCGTTCGCGTGGCTGCGGAGGGTCCCGTGAGGCGGCTGCTCGTACTGCTCGCGGCCGCGGTGCCCGCGCTCGCCGCCGGAGCGCCGCCCGCGGCGGCAGCCACGAACGAGTGCCGCGGCCTGCAGGTGTGCGTCCCGGTCGCCGGCCCGTGGGTGGTGGTGCCGACCTCGAGCGCGGTGCCCCGGCCGACCGTGCGCTTCCAGCTCTCCTGTCCCGAAGGGCACGTCGTCGGCGGGCTCGACGCCGAGCTGACCGACCGCTCGATCGACGTCGGCTTCTCTGCCCGGCTCGGGAGCCCGGTCAACCCCGGGATCAGCACCGAGCGCAGCGCGCTCTTCTCGGCGCTCTACGTCGGCACGACCGCCCGCGTTGCCAGCTTCCGGCCGCACCTCGGCTGCATTCCGAGCGCGGGCGGAGGCGGCCGGATCCCAACTGCACTGAACGCCGTCTTCCCACCCGGTGCGCCGACGGTGCGCCGCGTTGCAACGGTGGGCGTGCAAGCCGGTGAGGTTCGTACCGTCGTGCGGCGCTGCCTCGCCCGGGAGCGGCTCGTGGACGGCTGGCACGCGCTCGCCTTCCGCAGCGGCACGCCTCCGACCGCCGAGCAGGTCGACGCCTTGCGCGCGACCCGCACCGTGCGTCCGAACCGGGTCGTCGCGTCCGTACGCGGAGGCTTCGCACTCGCAGCCATCCGTGGTGTCGTCCAGGTCGGTGCGATCTGCGCGAGGTCCCGATGAAGGCGACGCCGTGAGCTTCGACCGGCCCCTGCTCCTGCTCGCGCTCCTCGCGGTGCCGCTCGCCGTCGCGCTCTACGTGCTCGCGGAGCGGCGGCGCGCGCGTTACGCCGTCACCTTCACGAACGTCGAGGTGCTGGCGGCTGTGGCGGGCGGCCGCGCGTGGCGGCGCTTCGTGCCGCCAGCACTGCTCCTGCTCGCCCTCGGAGCCGTGTGCGTCGGCCTCGCTCGGCCGCACGTCGAGCGGCTCGTGCCGAGGGAGCGTGCGACGGTAGTTCTCGTCGTCGACGTCTCGCGCTCGATGCAGGCGAAGGACGTCGCGCCGACGCGGCTCGCCGCCGCCCAGGCGGCGGTGCGGACGTTCCTGGATCACGTTCCCGACCGCCTGCGGGTTGCGCTGATTGCCTTCGCCGGCGACCCCCAGGTGGCCGCGCCGCCGACGCTCGACCACGAGCTCGTCCGCGCCTCGCTCGACCAGATCCACCTCTACCCCGGCTACAGCGGCACGGCGATCGGCGATGCGCTCGCGCTCGCCGTCGAGATCGCCGAGCAGGCGGCGGGCGGCGGGAGCGGCGGCGGGGACGGAACCGGGCAGACGATCGCCTACCGCACAGCCGCCGCCGCGCCGGCTGAGGAGGACGCAATCGCGTCGATCGCCTTCCTCTCGGACGGATCTCAGACCCGCGGCTTCCTCGAGCCGCACGAGGGCGCGGCGCTGGCGAAGGAGGCCGGCGTCCCCGTCTACACGATCTCGCTCGGCACACCGGAGGGCACCGTGACCGGGAACTTCGGCGGCTTCCGGGAGACGATTCCGGTGCCGCCCGATCCGGTCACGATGGCCGAGATCGCCGAGACGACCGGCGGCAAGTTCTTCGAGGCCCGCGACTCGGGTGCGCTCGAAGCGGCCTACGTCGAGCTCGGCTCGAGTCTCGGCCGCGAACCTGGGCGAGCGGAGATCACGGCGTGGCTCCTCGCGGCCGCCGCGGCCGCGCTCGCCGCAGCTCTGCTCCTCTCCGCGCTCTGGTCGCCGCGCCTGCCCTGACCCGGGCGCGGAGCCTCGACGCCGTCAGGCGGTGGCTTCGAGCCGTTCGAGCGGCGACGGCTCGCCGCGCGCGCTGCGGCGTCGGGCGGCGAGCCGCTCCAGACCGATCACCACGATCAGGACGGCAAGGACGAGCGCGCTCACGACGAGCGCGGGGGCGAAGAGGCCGGTGAAGCCGAGGGCGACACACGCGCACGCCCCGCCGAGGCGCTTCCAGCTCACCGACCCGGCCATCCGCAGGCGGAAGAGCGCGTGGCCGAGCAGATAGATCGCAGGCCCGGCGACGACGGCGGCCAGCTCGGCAGCGGACAGCCGGTCGAGCGGATGCGCGATCACGATCTCGTCGCCGACGGCCGACACGATTACGCCTGCGGCGAGCACGACGTGCAGGTACGTGTAGCCGTCGCGGGCGAGCACCGTCCGGTTGGCCGCGCGCTCTAGCCGGCGCTCCGCGATCTGCGCCACGTAGTCGAAGTACAGCCACCACATCGCTGCCGTGACGAGGAACGCGAGTGCGAAGGCGGCGACGCGCGGGCGGTCGAGCTCGAGCGCAGCCGTGGTCGCGCCGGTGATCACGATCGACTCGCCGAGGGCGATGATCATGAAGAGCTGGAAGCGCTCTGCGAAATGGGCGGTCTCGACCTCCCACGCGTCGTGGCCGAGCCGCCGCTGCCACGGCACCCAGTAGACGACGAGCGGCGCCGCGTAGTCGATCGCGAGCGCGAGCACCCATAACCCCGTGCGCGCCGATCCCTCGGCGAACCCGCCCGCGATCCAGAACACGCCGGCCGCGACGAACCACGTGAGGATGCGCGCGGCGCGGTCCCGCTCGATCGTCCCGTGCTCGGCGGTCGCGAAGGTGAGGAAGACGTGGCGCCCGACCTGGATGACGACGTACGAGCCTGCGAAGAGCAGCCCTCGGTCCCCGAAGGCGTCCGGGATCGCGACCGACATCAGCAGGCTCGCGAGCATGATCCCGATCAGCAGCAGCCGCACCACCGTCGAGTCGGGATCGAGCTCGTTCGTCACCCACGTCGTGTAGTTCCACGCCCACCAGACGACGAGAAGCACGAGCGAGGCTTGGCCCACTCCCTCCCACGTCAGGTGCGTGAGCAGCAGGTGCGAGACCTGCGTGATCGCGAACACGAAGACGAGGTCGTAGAAGAGCTCGAGCGGGGTCGCGCGCTGCTGCCCGACGCTCTCGACCCGACGCGGAACACTCTTCACGGGGAGAGCGTACGGCGGGCGGAACCCCTGAGAAGCGCTGAGCGGTCGCCTTGACCTCGCTTCTCGCTTCTCAGCCTCCGAGTAGATTGACCCCGGTTCGATGCGGGACGGGATCGAGTACCTCCTCTGGCGCCACACGCTCGCCGACGGCGAGGTGACGACGGTGTACGCGGTGCGGCATCCCGTCGAGTCGACGCGCGTCCGGGTCGTGCACTTCCCGCGTCCGGAGCACCTCGACGTGTGGTGCGTGGCGAACGGGATCGGCGAGGCCGTCGTGGGCGGCTTCTTCCTCCGTGACCCCTACCGGCCACTCGGCCAGCTGTGGATCGACGGGCAGCAGGCGCCCCACGAGCCGGTGGCCGACCCGCACGGACCCAGGCGGGGCAGCGTCGTCGTCGACGAGGACGGGACGGTGCGGCTGGTCGAGCGCGAGGCCGCGCCCCCAACGCCGGTGGGCGACTTGCTGCAGGCCGGGCCGCTGCTGGTCGCCGAGGGCGTGGTCGCCTTCGACGCCGAGCTGGACCGCGAAGGGTTCTCGGCCGGTGCAGGGCAATTCGACTCGGACATCACGGAGGGACGTCATCCCCGTGCGGCGCTCGGGGTCTCCCGGGAGGCGCTGGTCGCGGTCGCCTGCGATGGGCGACGCTCGAATGTCGACGGCGGGCTCTCGCTGCACGAGCTCGCCGAGCTGATGGTCGAGCTCGGCGCGGAGAGCGCGATCAACCTGGACGGCGGCGGCTCCACCACCCTCGTCCATCGCGGGCACCTGCTCAACCGCCCCTACTCCTCCCAGGATCAGCCCGCGCCGGCGTCGCGCCCGGTGGTGACCGCTCTGACCTTCGAGCCGCGAGCCTGACGGCTCGGAATTCAAGAACGTGCGGCTGCCTCCGTCTTCCAGCTAGCTGCAATGCGGAATAGGGGTTTGGACTGGCATTCTGCGTCTGTGGCCCTGCGCGCGCTGATCGTTGACGACAACGAGCGATTCCTCGACGTCGCTCGCTCCAGCCTCGGTCGCGATCTCGACATCGTCGGCACCGCCAACACGTCCGACGAAGCTCTGCGACTGACCGCGGAGCAGCGCCCGGACGTCGTGCTGGTGGACATCGGCCTGGGAGAAGAGAGCGGATTCGTCCTCGCTCGACGACTCACGGACGACTTCCCGGAGCTCCACCTGCGCATCGTGATGATCTCGACTCGCAACGAAGAGGACTACATGGAGCTCATCGCGTCCAGTCCTGCGGTCGGCTTCCTGGCGAAGTCGCGCCTCTCCGGGTCGGCGGTGCTCGCGCTGGTGTCTACAGCCTTCTGACCTCAGCGAACGATCTCGAGCGCCAACTCCGGCGGGCAGCCGCGATCGATCAGTCGCGCCATCTCGCGCCAGTCGACGAGGCTTGCCACCGCCTGCGCGACGATCTGTGAGACACCGAGCTTGGCAAGCTGCTCGGCGCGCCACTCGTGGACGAGCGTCTCTTCGTCTTGTTGAACCTGGGACGTGATCTCGATTCCGACTTCCGGTGCCATCTCTGTGCCTCCTTCGACGCGAAATGAGTTGTGCGATTAGGGCATGAAGGATTGCGAGGAACCTTCTCGCTGGCATCGCGGGCACCCTGTATCTGCTCTCCCCGCTGGCGGAACTCTCGGCTTTCCAGGTAGCGGCAATGCGGCTGGGGATGGTGCGTGCCATCCTGAAGCCGTGGCCCTGAGCTGCCTCATCGTGGACGACAACGCCCGCTACGGCGAGGCGGCCCGCGCGCTGCTCGAGCGCGAGGGACTAGCCGTGGTCGGGGTGGCGACTTCCGGCGAACAGTGCGAATGGCTCGTGCGGAGATTTCGACCGGACGTGGTGCTCATCGACATCCACCTCCGTGAGGAGAGCGGTTTCGCGCTCGCACGCCGCCTGGTCGTTCCTGGTCGCCCGACGCCGCGGGTGATCCTGATCTCGACGCACGACGAGCGCGAGTTTCTCGATCTGATCGAGGCGAGTCCGGCCATCGGCTTCGTCGGCAAGGCCAGCGTTTCGTCCGCAGCTATCTACGAGGTCCTCGCCCGGGACGCCGACGCCGGCGAGATCAATGTGCGTCGAGAAACCTGACGACCGCCAGCACACGGCGGTGGTCGTCCCCCGTCTCGGGGAGGCGAAGCTTGGCGAGGATGCTGTGCACGTGCTTCTCGACCGTCCCCTCGGTCACCCAGAGCTGACGGGCGATCCCTCCGTTCGAGCGGCCCTCTGCCATCAGCGCCAGCACCTCCCGCTCCCGTCCGGTCAGGTCCCCCAACGGATCTACCTTCCGGCGAGCGGTCACGAGCTCCTGGACGAGAGCGGGATCGACCACGGTGCCGCCGTCCACGATCCTCCGCAGGGTCTCGATGAAGTCGGTCACGTCCCGGACGCGGCTCTTCAGCAGGTAGCCGATCCGGTCGCCCCCTGCGAGCAGCTCCATCGCGTGCTCGACCTCGACGTGCGCGGACAGCACGAGGATGCCCGTGCTCGGATGCTCTTCACGGATCGAGCGCGCGGCCACGATCCCCTCCGTCGTGTGCGTGGGTGGCATGCGGATGTCGACGACAACGAGCTCCGGCGCCCGCTCGCGGACGAGCTCCATCAGCTCCGTCGCGCTCCCGGCTTGACCGACAACCTCGAACGCAGAGCGTTCGAGCAGGCTCGCGAGCCCCTCCCGAAGGAGAACGTCGTCGTCCGCCAGGATCACACGGGTCGAGGTCATGGACATTTCCTGCCTGTCCGCACGATACTCGCCTAGCGCGGCGCGGCGGTGTCGGGCGTGAGAGGAGCGTTCCTCAAGATCGGCCTCGCGCTCGCCTTGAGTCTCGCCTTCTTCGCGGCGGTCGACACCGTCAGTGCAGTCACCTCCCACCCGGTACCCGCGGTCGCGCTCGCTCTCGCGTGTGCCGGAGCAACTCTGCTCGTTGCTCGCTGGGGAGGCGTCGCGTACGCGGTGCCCGTTGCGATCGCCAGTCTGCTCGGGTTCGACTGGTACTACATTCCGCCCACGCACGATTCCGACATCCCGGATCCGGCGAACATGCTGGCGATCGGAGCGTACCTCGGCGTCAGCGTGCTCAGCGGTCAGCTCGCAGCGCGCGCCTGGCGCAGCGCGGACGTCTCGGACGTTGCTCGGGGCGTGCTTGCCGACGAACAGGCCGCCCTGAGACGAGTTGCGACGCTGGTCGCGCACGGCGTCTCGCAAGACGAGCTCTTGGCCGCTGTGGCGCGAGAGGCCGGCCTGCTTGCCGGCGTTCACCTCGTCGGGATCGGCAGGTACGACACGCAGGAGTCGATCACCATCGTCGCCGCCTGCGGCGATCCAGCGCCGATCGATCACGTGGGGACGAGGTGGAGCCTGCAGCCGGATGCTCCGCTCGCAGCCAGGGTCCTCAGCACCGGTCGTGCCGCCCGTTTCGACTGGCTCACGGGGAAGTCCTGCGCGGGGCCGGCGCTGGGCGGGCTGGCCGTCCGTTCGGGAGTCGGCTGCCCGATCGTCGTCGATCGACGCACGTGGGGCCTCATGTTCGCGACATCGCCCTCCGCGCTTCCGGCCGACACAGAGGAGCGCCTGACGAACTTCACGGACCTCGTCGCAACGGCAATCGCAAACGCGGACGCCCGGGCCGAGGTGAGCCGCCTTGCGCAGGAACAGGCCGCGCTGCGGCGGGTGGCGACATTGGTGGCAGAAGGCGTGCCGCCCACCGAGCTGTTCGCGGCCGTGGCGGAGGAGGTCGGTCTGCTGCTTCGCGTCGATGGGACTGCCATCGTCGCCGGTGGGGCATTTCGCGCGCCTACGGTCGTTGCGCTCTGGGGCGACTTGCTCGGCGGTACGAATGCCGGCGCGCCGATGACGGCCAACGAGGAGGCCGTCGCCGCGGTTGTCCTTCGTACCGGCCGACCTGCCCTCGCGGACGTCTCCGAGGACGAACCCGGGTATTGCCGTGAGCGTGGCCTCTGCTGGGTTGCGGGCGCTCCGATCGTCGTCGAGGGGCGCACCTGGGGCGCGATGCTGGCGGCATCGACCAACCCGGAGCTACCTTCGGCGGGAGTCGACGGGCGCATCGGTGAGTTCACGGAGCTGCTCGGAACCGCGGTCTCGAATGCGAAGGCGCGCGCGGACGTGGCTCGGACCCGCGCCGAGCTCACGGCGTCCAGAGCGCGCGTCGTTGCGGCGGCGGACGACGCGCGGCAGCGCCTCGAGCGGGATCTGCACGATGGCATCCAGCAGCGGCTCGTCGCGCTCTCGCTGGAGCTCAAGGGTGTCGAGGAACGAGCACCGTCCTCCCTCGATCGCGACCTGGCCCGGGTCGGGGATGGCCTGTCGGAGGCACTCGACGAGCTCCGCGAGATCGCCCGCGGGATCCATCCCGCCATCTTGACGGAGGGAGGCCTGGTCCCTGCGCTGAAGGCGCTGGCCAGACGTTCACCGGTCGCCGTCGCGCTCGACGTGGAGATCCGGGTTCAGCTGCCGCAGCGGGTCGAGGTTGCCGCGTACTACGTGGTGTGCGAGGCGCTCGCGAACGCAGCCAAGCACGCGGCCGCCACGGCGGTCGACATTCAGGTCGAGGCGGTCAACGGCGCGCTCCATGTGTCGATCCTCGATGACGGTGTCGGTGGCGCCGACTCGTCACGCGGCTCAGGGTTGATCGGGCTCGCCGATCGCGTTGCGGCTATCGGTGGCTCGATGTCGGTCGCGAGCCCGCCGGGCGACGGAACCGCCTTGCGCGTCTCCCTCCCGGCATAGCGGCTAGCCGGTAGGCGGAGATTCCAGCGGACGTGAGGGTGGAGATGGGCGCTGGCCATGCAGACGCTCTCGGGCTCGCGCGGCATCATCGACCGAGTGGTGAACTCAGGTCAACGGGAGTCACGAAACGGGAGGTAGATCCGGAGTGTCTTCGCTGCTAGGAGATTCCACGCCGCTCGAGCTCCGCGGAGCCGAGCCGATCGGAGACGACGAGGCCCATCGTCTCGTCAAGGGCGAGCGGCTGCGCCTCGCCCGGGAGCTCCACGACATCGTCTCTTTCGGATTCGCCACGATCGCCATGCAGGCCGGTGTCGCGGCACACGTCGCCGACTCGCGGCCGGAGCAGGCCCTCGAGGCCCTCCAGGCGATCCGGGCCGCCAGCCGCGACGTGCTCCAGGACGTGCGAGCCGTGCTCGGGCAGCTCCGCGACGACGACGCGGCTTCCGAGCCCGCGCGAGGCATCGGCCAGCTGAACGCACTCGCGGACAGCTCGAGCTGCGCCGGCGTCCAGAGCTCGGTGCTCATCGTCGGGCAGCCGCGACCGGTGCCGCTTGCGATCGATCAGACCGTGTACCGCATCGTCCAGGAGGCGCTGGCGAATGTGCTTCGGCATGCCCCCGGCGCAGCGGCAGTCGTGACGCTCGTGTACGAGCGGAACCATCTCGTCGTCACGATCCAAGACGGCGGCCCTGGAGAGCCCGGCGACGTCGCCGCGGAGGGATCCGGCTACGGAATCGTCGGGATGCGAGAGCGAGCGCGCGCGCTCGGCGGTGAGCTCGACGCCGGACCGCTGCCGGGCGGTGGCTTCTTCGTGCGCGCGACCCTTCCATTCTTCGCCCGGCCATGATCCGCGTCCTCCTCGTCGACGACCAGTCACTCGTGCGAGCGGGGCTGCGCGTGTTGCTCGAGGGCGAGGAAGACATCGAGGTCGTCGGCGAGGCGAGTGACGGCGCGGAGGCGCTCGCGGTTGCGCTGCGGACGCCTGCCGACGTCGTGCTGATGGACATCTGCATGCCGGGAATGAACGGCGCCGAAGCCACCCGGGCGATCGTCGCCGACGAGCGACTGACTCACCTCAAGGTGGTGATTCTGACGACGTACGAGACCGAGGAGCACATCTTCGAGACCCTGCGTGCCGGTGCCAGCGGGTACCTGCTCAAGGACTCCGAGCCGGCCGACCTGCTCCAGGGGATCCGCGTCGTTGCAGCCGGGGAAGCGCTGCTCGCACCGAGCGTCACCCGCCGCCTCGTCGCCGACTTCGCCTCGCGACCGGAGAGTTCGCAAACGAATCCGAAGGAGCTCGAGTGGCTCACGGAGCGAGAACGAGAGGTGATGGCGCTCGTAGCCGGCGGCCTCAGCAACGACAACATCGCAGAGCAGCTGGTGATCAGCCCGGCGACCGCCAAGACGCACGTCAGTCGCGCGATGCGCAAGCTCCACGCACACGACCGCGCGCAGCTCGTGGTGCTCGCTTACGAGACCGGCTTGGTCCTCGCACGCGTGGTGAAGACGTGACGGCCCCGTTCGCTCTCGCCCTCCTGCTGTCCCTCTTTGCGCTCTGGTTTCTCTACCAGCTGCAGGCCACGTGTGCCCGGTGTCACGGGCGCGGGCGTCACCGCCGTGATTGCCCGCTCGCCGCGCGCGACGACGACTGAGAGCTTCTAACGTAATGAGGCCTCAGAGCTTCATTGCGTTAGAAGCTCTGAAGCTGGATCGGCTCAGAGCCAGCCGCGACGGCGCGCGGTGACGCCCACCGTGACAGCGATCAGGAGCATGACGCCCATCGTGACGTCGAATGCCTCCCCGGTGGCAAGCACGTTCGGGAGCGAGTTCATGCCCATGACCGACGCCAGCAGCGTCGCGGGAAGCAGCGCCACCGAGGCGACGGTGAGCAGCCTCATCACCCTGTTCGTCTCGTGCGCAGTCCAGGTCGTGTAGACGTCGAACGAGTTGAGAATCATCTCGCGGGTCGTCTCGAGCGTATGCAGGGCCTGTTCGCTGCGCTCCGACAACGACGCGAACGCTTCCGGCGAGTCGGATTCCGACCTGAGCGCAAAGTCGGGTAGCGCGAGCCGTCCGTAGAGCTCCCGGTGGGGAGCAAACAGGCGCCGGAGCTGGGCGAGCCGTCGTCTGACGGCGACAAGCTGACGGAGGACCGCATCGTCGTTTGCGCGACCCGTCATCGACTGGAGATCGAGCCGTTCGAGCTCCAACTCGAGCGGCTCGACCTCGCGGAGGTAGCTCGCGATGTGCTCGTGGAGAAAGACGGCGGCGAGTCCGCCGGCATCGAGTTGGCCGAGTCCGCTGTCGCCCTGTGATCCGATCGCTGAAGCGCGCGAGAAATGCGACCGGCGTTTCATGCACGGTTGCAACCCAGTTTTCGCCGACAAGGCAGTGGAGCGGCCTGGCCTCGTAGCCGAGCTCGGTTCGCTTCGTGACGACGACGGTGATGTGGACGTAGTCGGTGTGAAATCCCACGTCGGCCCGCGTAGGCGCGTGCGCGAGTCGGCTGCCGGTGCCGGCTGCCAACCCGAGGGCCTCCGTCGCCCGTTCGACCTCCTCGACGTCGGAAACGTCGAGCCAGAGGAGGCCGTTCTCGTCAAGTCGGTCGAGGTCGACGGCCTCGAGTGCGAGCTCTCGATCTTCCCCGTTGGCGTCGTAGAGGAGTGCGCGAATGCCGGCCCGGTGGTTTTCAGTCGGCTCGTCGGGCTTTCGGCGCGCGCGCCGGCGCGCCGCACGAAGCGGAAACGAGGGCACTACCGGACGACGAGGGGCTTCGTCTTCGACAGCGCTTGGATCGTCTGTCGATCGACGGGCTCGGGGACACCGAAGTTCTTCGCCCGCACCGCCAGCGGTGTGTGCGCGAACCAGTCCGTGAGGAGCGAGGGGAAGTTCCAGCCACCCGTCGTGACCCGCGTGTGGGCTGCGTCGAACGAAAACTTCTCGGCGCAGTCACCGTCGCGCACCGGCTCCGGCGCGCCGCCACCCGCACCGGCTGCACCTGCGAGGAGCTCTCGTCTGCTGACTTCCATGCCCAAAGGCTAGGCCCGGAAAGCCGGCATCCCGAGACGCGCTCCGTCGCAAGGGATACCCGTTCACTCTCAGCAGCACGTGCGTATGCGGTGAGCCAGACGGCGTTTTGGACGCTCCGAGAGGCGTGCGCGCGAGCGAGAACTGGATCGCTGCGATTGGGCTGGGAGTGGCCCACCACACCTTCTGAACGAAGCGCGACCTGGGGAGAGGACACGCCGTCTGCTCACCGGCAACGCGTCTTTATCGACGCCCAACCAACGTACGCTCGTCCGTGCGCGGCGTCGTCGTCTCAGGAGCGACACTTGCGGCTACGTCGGTGGGAGTAGCCTTGGGTCGCGGCGCCCCGAGACCGTCGTTGATCAGGCGTCGCAGGACGGCTGCGGACGCCGGATCCTGCTGGATGTCCCAGTTGAGCTCTCCGGGCTTGTTCATCTGCTCGGCGCCGCGGCTCGGCAGCTGCGACCAGGCGACGGCGGTCAGCCAGGGCAGCTTGTGCAGCATCGCGCCGAAGTCGCGCAGCCACTGCGTTCGCCCGCCCCACTGCGTGTTCACCTCGGTGAGCATGACGGGCTTCCCGTAGCGGCGATGGAGCGCGCGCAACCGCGGTTCGAACAGGGCGACTCCGTAGACCTTGGCGCCGCCGAAGTTGATCATGGTCGAGCCGATGGCGTCGACGTACTCGCTGCCGGGCCAGTACGGCCGCACGCTCTTGAGCATCGCGGGCTGAGTGCTGTACAGGTTCGGATTCACGGACCAGAGGAACCGAACGTTGTCCGCTCCGGCTTGGCGGAACAGGCGGACCACGCGCCGCCAGGCGCGGACGTAGCTCCGCGCGTCCCGCGACCACGGGTACCAGAACCCGTTCATCTCGTGCGCGTAGCGCAGGTAGACGGTGCCGTCGTAGCCGGCCAGGTCTGTGGCGAAGCGGCGGATGTAGGCGTCCTGCTTGCCGTTCGCGATGTCGACGTTGCGGAAGCCCGGCTGCGGATGGGACTGCTTGAAGACGCCGAGGCTGGTCGGCACCGGCTTCCAGGGCTCCCACGAGACGAGGAGCTCGCGAATCCCGCGGCGCTCGGCCTCCTGCCACCACTTCGTCACCGTCTGCTGGCGCCAGAACGCCTCGAACTTCGCGGCCATCGTCGGCTGTGCGCCCACCGCGGCCGTCCAGTCGTCGATGTGCCACGGATCGATGTAGACGCCGAACGAGAACCTGGTCGGCTCCGGCAGCTCCGGTGGCTGGAGCAGGTGGTTGCGGACGGCGATCGCCGGCAGCGTCAGCAGCGCCAGGATGACGACGGTCGCGCTAACCGTCAGCAGATTCAGCGACAGGCGTCGCATGGGTTCCTTCCCGGCGGGCGAGCCGGATCGGCCGCGACCCCCAACCCTGGTGCAGCATCGTGGCGAAGGCGATGATGCGCAACGGGACCATCACGAACGTGAGGGCGAGCACGAAGAACGGCAGCCGGAACACGTCGCCCGGGACACGGCGAAAGTGCGGGATCTGGCGCAGGCCGATGCTCGTGAGCATCCCGACGTAGCCGAGCGGCAACTCGACCGCGAGGGGGAATCCGGTCGGGCTGCCGTCACCGCTGACGGCGTGGGCGACGGCGAGAGCGAAGACCGTGTACAGCGCGAAGGGCGTGGCGACGTCGGTCGCGAACGAAACGAAGGCGACGGGCTTGCGCCAGAGCCACCTCAGCGAGAGGAAGGTCTCGCGCTGGCTCGAGCGGCCCCAGCGCAGCTGCTGCTTCCAGAAGGTCCGCCAATCCGACGGCGCGTCCGTGGTCACGAGTGCGGTCGACTGGTAGACGGTGCGCCAACCGTTGCGGAGCAGCTCGTTGGTGAGCACGCGGTCGTCGCCGACATGGAGTGGGACGCCGAGAACGCTCTGGCGGACGAGCCGCTCGACCGCCGGCTCGAACGCCTCGCGCCGATAGGCGATCGTGCGTCCGGCAAGGCATCCCACCTGCCCGAAGACCGACTGGGCGGGAACGGTGAGGTGGTAGCGGAGATCCTCGAGCCAGTTGGCGAACCGGCGCACCGGGTTGGCATCGGGCTCGAAGATGGCCTGGCGCGGGGTGACGCCGCCGACACGTGGATCCGCGAACGGCTTGAGCATCTCCGCGAGCGCGCCGCGCTCCCACACGGTGTCCGAGTCGAGCACGACGACGATGTCGGATGTTCCGTTGCTCGCGTCGAGTCCGGTGGCGATTGCCTCGCGCTTGCCCGACTTCGGAATCCGGAGCACTCGGTCGGCGTAGTCCAAGGCGACTTCGGCGACCTCGACGTCGCCCCCATCGACGACGACGATGATCTCCGTCGGGCCGTTGGCGACGACGCTCTCGAGCGCCCGGCGGAAGATCGCCTCCGGCTCGTTGTAGACCGGCACGATCACGGTCGTGGTCAGGGGCAGCGCCGGACGGGGCCACGGGCCGGCCCACGGCCGGTAGCGTCTGGCTGCCAGCGACTTGACCGCCCAGAGCAGCCAGACGTAGGCGAAGAAGACCATGAAGGCCGTCGGCCCGGCTCCGCCGACGGCGTCGTACGTGTCGATCAAGAATGTGACCATCTGCCCTCTCCGTCGCGCTCTAGGGACGCCCGAGGAGCCGGGCGAAGACGATGTAGTTGTCGACGTAGTGGCGAGTCGACTGGTCGAACGCACCGCCACACGTGATCAGGCGCAGCGTCGACCCGGGCGTCCGCTTGTACACGAGCTTCGACGGAAACCGGTTCTTCGACGTCTGCATCGTGCCGGTGACCACGAACCGCAGCGTCTTGCGATTCTTGAGCACGATCTTGATGCGGTCGCCGCGGCGGAGCGCCGGCAGGCGATAGAAGACGCCGGGGCCTTGATACGAGTCGACGTGGCCGAGGATCACGGCAGCACCTTGCTCGCCGGGCTCTGGGCCTGGTTCGAACCAACCTGCGTCCGAGACGTTCTGCGGCACCTGGGCCGTGCCGTCGGCGTTGCGACCGAGCCCGAGTGATCGGCGCGGACATGCCGATCGCCGGGATCTCCATCCGGGCCGGCGGCGGCATCTGCTTCCACACCTGCTTCGGCTCAGGGCGCTTGACCTCCGTGGCCGGCTCAGCCGGCTCTACCGGCTCAGCCGCTCTGGCCCTCGTGGAGTCGGCGACCAGCCAGTCCTGCGGATGTGGCACGGGCAGGGCTCGCTCCATCTGCGCCCGACGGTCGAGCTGCGCGCCCTCCGACGGACCTACGGCCACGAACAGAGACGCACCGAACATGGAGATTCCGCCGAGCGTCAGTGCCGCCGTCAAGAGACGGCGACGCTGACGCTCGGGCGAAGGGTTCCTTCCGAACCGCACTGCTACCGGTCGGACCTGCGATCGAACGGGGCGAGCTTGGCGGCACCGAGGAGGGCCACCCCGCCGAATCCGAGGAGCAACGCGAACAGCGTGCTCCCGCCGGGGGTATCCGCCATGCCGCCGAAGCCGGTCTGGGCGGCACCCACTGCCTGCGTGGTGTCGCGGTTGGCGGCCTGCGTGTGCTGCACGCCCTTCACGTTGCTGTTGGCAGATCCGCTGTTGGACGATCCGCCGCCGGAACTGTTCAGCACGCTGCCGATCTGCTCGCCGTTCGCGGTGGGACCTTCGTCGTCCTCGCCTGCGAAGCCTGCCGGGGCAGCACCGAGCGCGAGCATCATTGCGCTCGCGCCGATGACCAGCAGCTTCTTCGTGAATCCGATCGTCATCGACGACCTCCTTCGTGGGTTGTGAATCGGACTGACAAGGGGGAAGTTAGTCGGGTTGTTCTGCGTGTCGTTAATCGAAATATGATCACTTGATATGCGAAATGTGATGCTTCGTTGATCGACGATCGAGAGCTGATGGCAGGAGTTGCGTTCTCCACACGAAAAGGCCCAGCAGACACCGTAATCGGAGCCTGCTGGACCTGTACGACGCCTACTCGAAGCGCCGATTGCGCGAGGACTGCGACCGATCGTAGTGCGCGTTCTCGAGGGCGATCGAAGCCAAGATCGCATTACCCGATCGGCATAGGGTATCGCCGTAACGGCGACAATAAAGTCGAGCAAACACCGATCGAATGAACCTCGCGCAGAGCCGCTGCCCTTTCGGAAGTGCCGCCGTGTGCGACTACGCGCTCAGTGGCAGATCGTCGGCTTCCATTGCAGTGAGTAGCGATGCAACCTTGCGCGCCGGTCCGTCGAGTTCGCGCACGAGCCGGATGAACGCCGCGATCGATGCCTCGATGGGCTCTGTCCGCGTAATGAGGGCAAGCTCGATCGTCGGCGCGGGCGGGTCGATGGGTCGGAAGGTCACGCCGGGGATCGCGTACCGGCCGGCGACGGATTCGGGCAGCAGCGCGACCGCGTTGCGGCTGGTGACGAGGAGGAGGGCATGCTCCACGCTCGGCTCGTCGAGCTCGATCAGCGGCGGCGCCACCCCGGCCGTCCGGCACCCCGCCAGCACGGCGTCGTGGAACGCGGGATTCGCTGCGCGTGGAAGCAGCGCGAGCGGCGTCTCGGCGAGCGCCGACAACGCAATCGTGGCACGCCCGCTCAGAAGATGCCGTTCGGCGACCGCGGCCACCATATTCTCCTCGGCGAAGGGGGTCACTCTCAACCCGGTAGCAGCCGCCGGCAACCCCACGACCGCGATGTCCAGCCGGCCGGCGCGCACGTCCTCGACGGCGCGTCGTGGCGCCGCGGTCTCGGGGACGATCTCAACGGCCGGGTACCGTGTCGCGAATGCCGAGATCGCCCGTGGGAGGATCGCGGGGACGGCGTCTGCCGGGTGACCCAGCCGCAGTCTGGCCCCGGCGCCGGCCCCTGCGTTGCGGGCCGTGCGGGCGGTCTCTTCAGCATGGCGCAGCAACTGGCGTGCCTCGTCGAGGAAGACGGCACCCACAGAGGTCAGCGCCACACCGCGCTTCGTGCGGTGGAGCAGCTCGACGCCCAGCTCCTGCTCGAGTTTGCGCACCTGCTGGCTGAGCGCCGGCTGGGCGAGATGGAGGCGCTCGGCGGCACGTCGAAAATGCAGCTCCTCGGCGACCGCGACGAAGTAACGAACACGACGTAGCTCCATGAACATCCTCTCTTGTGACGGCGGGGCAATCAGTCATGTGATGTTGGCCGCGCCGCACCGCCACGGCGTCGGCCGGCGGAAGGCTCTTCGCGCTACGCCGTGCAGGCACCGTCACCCGAGGGCTACGCCGGAAGACGTAGCAGCGAGCAGGGGGGTCGCCTTACCCGCTTTCGGACGGGCTCCAGGACGGCGTTTGCGGACGCCTCCGTCGTCGACTGTCTCCACCAAGGAAAGCGCCGAACTCGGCCGATCCCCACACCGACCGGCGCTCAGTTGATCGACGCTGGCGATCACGTCCTGCCGTGAGAGCGACCGAGTATCGAGCGATCACGCCCCCGCTCGTCGCGCCCTCGCAGCTGCGCATAGCTTCGTCTGGTGAGCACGGTAGGCGATCCAGGCCGCGTGGTCCCACGGCGCGTCGGGCGCTACGAGATCGGCCGCGAGGTTGGCAGGGGCGGCATGGCCGCCGTGTACCTCGCCCGCCAGGTTGACCTCGAGCGAGTCGTCGCACTCAAGGAGCTACGGGTCGTCCGGACCGACGAGCCCTCGTTCGCGCAGAGGTTCCTGCGCGAGGCCAGGCTCGCAGGCTCGTTCAGCCACCCGAACATCGTCACGGTGCACGACTACTTCGAGCACGACGGCTTGCCGTACATCGCGATGGAGTACCTTCCGCGCGGCTCGCTGCGGCGGCACGTCGGCCGGGTCTCGCTCGCACAGGCGGGCTTCGTGCTCGAAGGCGTGCTCGCCGGTCTCGCCCATGCCGAGCAACGGCACGTCGTCCACCGAGACATCAAGCCGGAGAACCTGCTCGTCACGGCCGAGGGCGGCGTGAAGATCGCCGACTTCGGGATCGCGAAGGCGACCGTGACGGTCGAGACGGGCGCGTTGCGGACGGCCACGGGGACGACCGTCGGCACGCCCAACTACATCGCTCCGGAGCAGGCGCTGGCCCGTGAGCTCGGACCATGGACCGACCTCTACTCGGTGGGCCTGACCGCGTTCGAGCTCTTCGTCGGGCGTGCGCCGTTCGCCGACACGCAGGAGCCGATGGCGATCGTGCTCCGCCAGATCAACGAGCCGGTCCCGCGCCTGAGCGACGTCGCCCCGCGTGTCGACCGGTGGATGTCCGACTGGGTCGGCTGGCTCGTGGCGAAGAGCCCGGGCGAGCGGCCGCAGTCGGCTGCGCAGGCCTGGGACGCACTCGAGGAGATCCTGATAGCGCAGCTCGGACCGCGCTGGCGACACGGTGCACAACTGCTCGAGCCCGGCGAGGGGCCGGTGGCGAGCTTGTCCGAGCGACCGACGCGCCGCTCGGCCGATCCACGCCTCGCCGCCACCGTCCCCCCGCGCCGGCCGTTCGGCGGAGCGGCACCGGCGCCTGCTCGTGTACGGCGATTCCCGAGGTTGCTCAAGGTGGCCGCCCTGGCAGCTCTCGCGGTGGCAGGGCTCGCTCTGGCCGGCCGGCAAGGCTCGCCGACGAAGACATCGGCGACGACGCCCACCCCTGTGGGCGCTGCGCTGGACGCGCCCCTCAGCGCACCATCGACTGACCGGGCTCTCACGACGGCAGCGGCCGCTGCGCCGCAGGTTGCGGGGAACGCGGCGCTGCTCGCAGACCGCGTCGCACCCGCGAAGACGCTCGCGCGCGACTACGACCGCGCCGCCGACCGGCTCGAGAAGCGATCGAGCTCGGACGCGCAGCTCGTTGCAGCCCTCCGCCGGGTCGCGCGCGACTACCGGGCGGCGGCCGCCGCCGCTGGGGGCGGGGATCTGGCCGGGTACAGCGAGGCGATCACAGCCGCCAACGCCGGCGCCGAAGCCGTGGCCGGCAAGCTCGACGCAGCCACTCCCTCGACGCCGAACGTCGCGCCGCCTCGGGCGCCGACGCAGCCGCGCCACAGCCGCTCGACACAGCGGATACCGACCCGGCCCGCCGCGACCCAGCCCGCACCGGCCAAGCCTGCACCGACTCAGCCCGCGCCGAGCCCGTGCGCCGGTGACTCCGCCAGCGACGACCCGAGTGACGACGAATGCGGCGAGTAGCTCAGCGCGAGCGCGCTGTCGGCTGCGTCCGGATCGATCACCTTCAGCACCTGCGCTTCGTTCCCCGCCGCGGGAACGGACGGGCTCTTCTCCGGGCTCGCGGCGTCGAGCAGCGCGCGCGCCTCCTCCAGGCGCAGCTGGTAGCGGCCCCGGTACTGCTCGGCGGGCCGCTCGACGTCTGCGATCCACTCTCCGTAGCTCTTCGGGTCGTCGACGGGCAGGCCGTCCGCGACCCGGGCTGCCTTGACAGCCTCGGCCTTGTCGAGGAACCACTGCAGCTGGAGCTCGGGTGAGTCCTGGTAGCCCGCGTACGGCACCCTGATCCCAGATCGACGTTCGCATCTGGAAGAAACCGACCGAGTCGGCGTCGCCGTAGTCCAGGTTCCGCAGCCCCGACTCGACGAGCGACGCCATCACCGGCAGCTCCGGGGGAAGACCACGCTCCTGTCCGCCTCCGAGGCCATCCAGGCCGCGATCTCGTCGCGGGGTGCGTCGTCGCCGGGATAGTCGTCCGGAGCCTCGACGGCCGGGTCGGGCTGGTCACTCGTCGCGTCCGAGTCGTCGCTCGACGATCCGTCCGAGCCGGCGTCGTCGGACGAGTCGCTCGAGTCGCCGCCGTCCGAGGAGTCGCTCGGGCTGTCGTCGTCCGAGTCACTGTCGTCGTCCGAGGAGTCGCTCGAGTCGCTGCCGTCGTCGGGGGAATCGCTCGAGCTGTCGTCGTCGGAGTCGCTGTCGTCGTCCGAGGAGTCGCTCGAGTCACTGTCGACGTCGGAGTCGCCACCGGCGTTGTCGTCCGTTGCGTCCTCGCCGTTCGAGCCTTCGCCCGGCTCGTCCGCGCCCTCGTTCTCGTCCTCGTCTTCCTCCTCCTCGTCCTCGTCCTCGTCGTCGTCCCTCGTCGTCTTCGTCGTCGTCGTCTTCGTCTTCGTCATCGTCGTCGTCCTCGTCGTCGCCCTCCGAGTCGTCCGCGTCCTCCGAGCCGGCCGCGGGCTCGGGCTGTGCGCCGGCCGGACCGCTGTCGTCGTCCTCGCCGCCGGCCTCGTCCGCCTCGTCCTCGTCCGAGCCGTCTACCTCGTCCTGCCCCGCATCCTCGTCGTCGAGATTGCCCTCCCAGTCGTCCGGGTCGGCTGGAAGCGGCACGGGGGCTGCCGCCGCCGGTGCTGTTGCGGGTGCAGCCGCCGCGGGCGCTGCTGCCGCGGTCGGTGCGGCCGCGTCCGCCGGAACCTTCCAGCTCGGTTCGATCGGAGCGTCGAAGCCGACGTGGAGATGATCCTGGTGGTCGCCGTCGGTGAAGTACGCCGCACCGGAGAGAGCCCACGGCGAGCCGATTTCGCTGGGGCGAATGCTCGGATCCAGCTTCGCGAGCGCTTCCGCGACCTCCTTCGCCGCCGCATTCGAGGAGTTCACCGGCTTACCGTCGACACTCGCGATGTCGACGCCGCGGCCGTAGTAGTGATTCGAGATCGACCCTCCCGCCGTGTTCATCGCATGGTCCGAGCAGGTGCAGGAGACGACGATCTCGCGATCCTTCGAGATCTCGGTGAGCACGGCGACGACCCGCGGGTCGATCCTTCCTGCCTTCAGGTCCTCGATGCCGGCGGCGTCGAACGAGACGTTCTCGTTGTGCAGAAGCGCCTCCGTCTCCGGCGTCAAGGGGCCGCCGCTCCCCGCCATCCCGTACCAGTCCGCATCCCAGGTTGCGCCGTTCGCCGGAGGGATCGCCTGCCCGCCGACGGCGGCCGCCGCCTCGTCGACGGCCAAGAGCCTGCCGCCGAACTCGACGAGGGCGAACCCCTCTGCGGCAGCAGCGAGGAAGGCTCCCGCGAGACTCGACCTCGACTCGCGGACGTCGAGCGCCTGCATCGGAGCGGGGTCAGCGGCCGCGAGGTCGTCGGCAAAGCGGCTGAAGCCGGCGGCGCGAGCCGCGCCGGCCGGATCAAGCTCGAAGCGTGCGCGGAACTCGGAGTCTGCGAGGAGGCGCTCGAGCAGCCGTTGTGTTTCGGAGTCGCTCATCACACCCTCGCAGCGCGGCGCCGCTCGCGCAGCGGCGGCACGACGATCGCCAGGGGAAGGAAGAGCAGTGTCAACCACACGATCCCGAGCACGCCCCATGCAGCCGCACCCGGTACGACGGCGGCCAGCGCATCCTCGTAGCGGAGCGAGAACGCCGCGGCGCAGGCTGCTGCGACCACAGTCCAGGCGAGTGCCAGGAGCGAGTACCGGGCGAGCAGTCGCGAGCCCGGCTCGCGGCTGCGCCCGGCGAGGCGGAGACGGAGCTGGGCGAGCGCGCGTGTCCGCAGTCCCGGTTCGCGCAGGACGTCGACGAGGATGTGGTAGCCGTCGCGGTCGAGCAGCGGGTTCAGGTTGAGCAGGGCGCCGAGGTAGGCGCCGAAGGCCAGCTGGAAGACGACGTCGCGCATCGTTCCCGCGGGCATCGCCAGGCACGTGAGTGCGAAGGCTCCGCCGAGGGTGAGGTCGGAGACCGGTCCAGCGGCGCTGACCGCGATCCTTCGGGTGCGCTGCTCGAACCACGCATCGGAGGTGTCGACGAACGCGTACGGGAAGACGAGGACGAGCTTGAGCCCCGCCTCGCCGACCCGCCTCCCGAACGACGCCAGCGTGAGGCCGTGAGCACACTCGTGCAGGGCGGCCACGGCGAGCCGGCCCAGGAAGAACACGAGCCCGCCCAGCGCGAGCTTGTTCGCGACGACGAACGGCGTCCCGTAGCGCGCACCGACGAGGTACGCGAACGCGGCCAGGCCGGCCGCCGCGGTGATCGCCATCGCTGCGAGCGCCGGCAACGTGAACAGGAGCCAGCCACCGCGCGTGTAGGCACGCTCGAAGAATTCGCCTGCACGCGCCAGCGCGAGCCGGCGTGGTCGGAACAGGCCTCGCTGCTTCGCGCCCGCGCCGCGATCCCGGGCTTCGGCGCCCGCGAGGAGGTCGCGCGAACCAAGATCGGCCAGCAGGCGGGCCAGCCGTGCGGGGCCGCTAGGTCCGAGCCGCCGCTCAGCGCAGCTGACCAGCTCGGGAATCGTGTGGCGGCCGTCGAGCAGCGCGAGCAGCTGGATTTCGGCGTCGGTGAGCCGTGCGAATTGGCCGCCGACGAGATCCTTGAGCACCCAGCGGCCGGTTCCCTCCCGTGCGTCCAGTCGCTTGAGCGCGTACCCGGACCGCAGCCGCGGCTTGAGCCCGAATCTCGTTTCGGCCGGTTCGGCCGCTGTCGTCGCACCGGACTTGGAGACCACGAGCGATGCCCCGGGCGGCACGTACACGGTTCGACCGGGTTCGGCGTCGGCACGGCGACGTTGCACCGTCAGCTCTTCGTCGCCGAGCCTGATCCGGGCGCCGTCGTGCACTACCTGCGGTGCGTCGATCCGGTGGCCGTCGACCCAGGTGCCCGCACTCGAGCCGATGTCCTGCACCAGCGGCGACCCGCCGTTCCGGGCCGGCGAGATCTGCGCGTGCACGCGTGAGACCGACGGATCCGCGAGCTCGATCGTGTTGCCCGGCGCGCGGCCGATCGACACCGGACGGGCGACTGGAACGCGCGATCCGTCACCCAGCACGAGGTCGTACACACCGCTCGCGGCCCCCCGCGCCGAGCCGCAGCTCGGACAGTACGCCGCGCGTCGTGGGATCTGCCGGCGACATGCAGTGCAGAGCATCACCCAAGCGAACACCCTCTGGACGTGCTCACTGAGAGCGATTTCGGGCGTGTGTGAGTGCGAGCACCTATTGCGACGGGTTGCGATCGCGGCTTGGCTTCGTTGGATGGCCGGAATGCGCACGCACGAGCACGGAAGAGCCCCGTCGCGTGGCTCGCGGCTGCACCGGCCGAGGCGCCGTACCAGCGCCCAACCGCCCAGGCTCGAACCCCCGCTTCCTCCGAAGCGGCGCGGCCCGCCGCGCTGGGCGCTACGGCTGATGAGGAAACGGTGGACGCGGCGCGCTTGGACATTCGTGTTCGCGCTGGTCGGCCTCGTTCTCGTCGTCGCCGTCAGTGGGGCACGCGTCGCTCGCCAGGACGTCGGTTACGTCGCCGTCGTCCGCAATGGCGGCCCGCTCGACGTGCGCACGGTGCGACAGGTGCTCCTCCCGGGGCAGGGGCTGACCTGGATCGGATTCTTCTCCAAGCCGCCACACCAGTACCCCGCCGCGACCGTCAACCGCACCTACACGGTGACGAGCGATCCGAAGCGCGGCAACCGGCCGGGCGTCGACGTCGTGACGGTGCCGACGAAGGACGGCGTCCAGGTCGGCGTGGAGGCGACCGTCTTCCTGCGTTTCGTCGGCGAGTCGAACCTCGACCTGCTCAGAACCTTCGAAGCCTCGTACGGCAACCGCCGCTTTCCCACGCCTGACGGGCGCGAGCTGTACCCGTGGGATGGCGACGAGGGGTTCTATGCCTGGCTCGACACCTTCTTCAGGCCCGTTCTCGACTACAACCTGCGCCGGGAGATCGGCGGGCTCCAATGCGCGGAGGTCGTCTCGTCGTGCGCACTCGTGAGCCGCGGCGCGACCTCGAGCAGCACGACTCCCACTGCGAACGCCCAGCTGATCTCCAGGCGCATCAGCGACGCGCTCGAGGTGGATTTCACCCGCACGGTCGGTCAGCGGTACCTCAGGGACTTCCGCATGCGGATTGCGCGCGTGACGCTGCCGAAGGGCGTTCAGGCTGCGATCGACGACGCGCAGGCTCAGTTCGCGGCCGTGAACGGAGCGCGGGCGGAGCTGAAGCAGGCGCAGTTCCGAGCCGAGCGGAACCGGCTGCTCGGGCAGGAGTTCAACCGCAGCCCCGGACTCGTGGCGATCGAGACGATGAGAGCGATCCCCGAGGGATCGACGGTGATCGTGAGCGCGGGTGGCGGCACCCCGACGATCGTGGCCGCGCCCGGGGCCGGGGCAGGTGCCGGCGCCGTCGCGGGCGCAGGCCCGGACACCGGTACGAGCGGCGGCGCAGACGCCGAGGACGCCGACGCCGGCGCGGGGGCCGACGCCGTCGCGGGCGCCGGCGCGGCTGGGAGCACGGGCGCCGCCGGGAGCGCCACAACCGACGGCACCGCCGCAACCGACCCCTGAGTGCGGACGTGGGCAGCGCCGACGACGTCCGTAGGCGCCTGAGCGGATGAGTCCCGAGCTGCTGATCTTTGCCGTCGGAGGCCTGCTCGCGGCGTCCGTCGGAATGGCGCTCGTCGCTGCACGCCTGCGACTACCCGGGCTCCTCCTCTTCCTGGCGGTCGGCATGGCGGCCGGCTCCGACGGTGCCGGCTGGGTCTCGTTCGACGACTATGGGCTCGCGCGCGAGATCGGCCTGATCGCCCTCGCCCTGATCCTCTTCGACGGCGGTCTGAATGCAGGGCTCGCGCAGATCAAAGCCGTTCTGGCGACCTCGCTCCGGCTCGCGATCGTCGGCACGCTCGTCGTCGCGGTCGTGACCGGCGTGGCCGGGGTGCTGCTCTTCCAGCTCTCTCCGCTCGAAGGGCTCCTGCTCGGCTCCATGCTTGCGTCAACCGACTCGGCGGCAGTGTTCGGGCTGCTCCGGGGCTCGACCCTCCGCCGCCGGCTGCTCCACACGATGGAGGCCGAGACCGCGCTCAACGACCCGGTCGTGCTCGTCCTCGTAGTCGGCTTCGTGACCTGGCTCCAGCAGCCCGACTACGGCCTCGCCGACATGGCCGTCTCGGCTGCCCGCGAGCTGGCCCTCGGCGCCGCCCTGGGTTTCCTCGTCGGTAGGACCGCCGTCGCCGCGCTCGCGCGGACACGCCTGCCGATGACCGGCCTCTATCCGGTCGCGTCGTTCGCCGCTGCGGCTCTGGCCTATGGCGCCGCAACGAGCCTGCACGGCTCAGGTCTGCTCGCCGTCTACCTGGCCGGGCTGATCCTCGGCGATGCCGAGATCCCGGGCCGGCGGACGATGGCGATCTTCCACGACGGCGTTGCCTGGCTCGGACAGATCGGGCTCTTCGTCATCCTAGGTCTGCTTGCGTCGCCCGCCCGCCTCGGCGACGCCGCGGCAGCGGGGATCGCTCTGGCCCTGGTCGTCGTCCTGATCGCGCGTCCGCTCGGCACCCTCGCGACCACGAGCTCGCGCGAGTTCACCATGCCCGAGCGCCTCGTGCTCTCGTGGTCCGAGCTGCTCGGCGCGACGCCGATCGTGTTCGCCAGCCTCGCGGTCGCCGCCGGCGTCGCCGGGAGCCGCGAGTTCTTCGACATCGTCTTCGTCGCCGTCGTGTTCTCGACGCTCCTCCAGGGCCTGACGTTCGAGCCGATCGCGCGGGCGCTGGGGCTGACGACGGTCGCGCCGCTGCTCCCGAGGCCGCTCGTCGAGTTCGGCGGCCCACGCCGGCTCGGCGCCGAGGTGGTCGAGTATCCCGTCAGCGGGACAGACGGCACCGTCGGACGGCGCGTCCGCGACCTGCAGCCGCCGCTCGGAATCACGCTCGCGGTGATCATCCGCGGCGACACGGCACTGCCGCCGACCGAGCTGACCCGGCTGAAAGCCGGGGACGTCCTGCACTTCCTCGTGCGCGAGGAGCTTGCGCCCCGGATACCGGAGCTGCTCGCCCGCCTCCGAGAGCCGGGCAGGGAGCGCACGGTCGCGATGGGTCGCCGGAACGGCTGACAGCCGCGAGAGCTCGTCGCCGAGCGGCGGGGGTCAGACCGACTCTGCGACGAGGACGAGCGCGATCAGGACGAAGACGATCACGATGATCCGGACCGTCCACCAGAGCCAGCGTTCCTGCATCGTCGCGTCGTAGTTCGCGTTCGGCTGGCCGGACGGCGCGCTGAACATGCCGCTCAGCGTGTTGGTGTCGAAGCCGTACGGCTGCGGCGGCTGCGTCGGCTGCTGCGAGGTGAGCGAGCGCTCGGTTGCGTACCCGGGCGGCGCATAGGGCGGCGGCGGGTACTCCGCGGTGTGGTGGGGTGGTGCGTACGGAGGTGGGGGTGCGTACGGAGGTGGTGTCGGTGCGTACGGAGGTGGTGTCGGTTCCGGGATCGGGAAGCCGGCGCTCGTGCGCTCGTATGCATCGAACGGAGGCGGGGTCCACGGCGGGCCAACCGGCGGGGGCTGGGCCCCGGGCTCACCCGCCGCCCAGCCTTCCCTTGTCGCCTCGTTGTGCGGAGGGGGGTGCGCAATCTGCGGGCCTGCTCCGTTCTCGTTCTGCGGTAGGTCGAGCTCGACCACGGGGCTGAAGCCGACGAGCTCGCGCCTGATCGCATAGATATAGAGGCCGCGCAGCGCGTCGGTCACGGCCACGATGCGGGCAGGGGCGACTCCGCTCTCATGCAGTTGATCGATGAGCGCCTGAACGTGTCGCCGGCGAACGTCCCGAAACTTCATGGTTCCGAGTGCCGACTCCGCGAACCCGAGCGAATCGCGTAGTGACCGAACGCCCGCGGGCGAGTACGGCTGTTCGCGTTCGTCGCGCGCCGTGCCGTCCTCCACCGCTCGTAGGTAGTCGTCGATCAGGGCGCCGAGATCTGCACTATTCACTGCGACCTCGCGCGGATCCTCATCGCGCACGAGCTGGTCAAACCGCCAGACGAGAGCTTCCTCGGTGGTTTCGTACAAGGGACTGACACTGCGACGATCGCTCTCTCGGTTGCGAACACTCGCGAGGTAGCCGAGGGGGCCGCAGGTGCATTTACCGCCGTCGCGAATCGGGCAACTGTGGGCGTGACGGGCAATGATTCCCGGTAGCTCGGTCTTCCAGTCGTACGGCACGTCGCCGCTCCGTTGTTGGGTGTCTGCTTTGGAGAAAAACACGCTTCGTCCCGCCTGCGCGGGAACCCTCTTCACAGTAGGCGCGGCTCCGAGCCGGGCGATTCTGTCGGCGTCTCGCCTGATCGCGAATGAGGGGACCCCGCGCGAGCGACCGGCCTGGAGCTGCCGGACGCCCGCGCGGGAGATTCCCTATTCGCCGCCGCCGAAGGCCAGTGTGACCCTGGCCTGCGTCGCCTTCGACTGGATCAGCCCCGCCTGCAGCACCTTCCTGCCGCCGGCCGAGAGCTGGTCAACGGCAAGTGCCTCCGTGAAGTTGGAGACCTCGTCGTCATACCCGGCGACCGTGTCGGCCATTGCGTCGGCGTAGTCCGCGCCGGCGCCTTCCGGATCGAGCCCGATCACCGAGGTGAGCAGCTTGTCCCGGACGTTCAGCGCCGTGAACATGCCGGCCGTCAGTGGCGCGAGGATCGCACCCTTCTGCCCGTCGAACAGGCCGGAGACCGATGTGGCCACCAGCTGATCGAGCGCGAGCACGGCGACCACCGAGTCGGCCGGCGTGATCTCCGGCTCCTCCGTGTCGGGCGCCTCCGGCGCGTCTTCCGGTGCGTCCGGCGCGTCCTCCGGCTCCTCCGCCTCCTCGTCTACCGGCACGGCGTTCATCTGTGCCCGTGCCGCCTTGTCGGCCCGGTAGATGTTGAGCCGAAGCGCCTTGATCGACGAAGTAGCCGTGACTTTGTCTCCGCTGTCGATGGCCTGTGTCGCGGAATCCAGCGAGATCTCCGCACGATTGATCGCGTTGGAGACGCGGCTCGGCAGGACGACCTCGTCGTCGGCTTCCTCGGCCATACTGGCCGCCATCGCCGAACCCGAAGAGACGAGCAGGCCGACAGCAACGACCAGCGGTGCAAGGATGAATCTGGACTTGCGCATATGCGCTCCTTCCTAGAGCAGTTGAGCCCGGGCGAGCCGGGCGGGTACAAAATCGAGGCTAGATCCGCGCTGCCGCCCCTCTGAGACCGGACCAGGGATGGTTCGGAACGCACTCGTTATCAACGGCGAGCGCATCCGTGTCCCCGCGGAAAGGGTGCTACTCGCCTCCGCCGAAGGCGTTCGTGACCTTGCTCCGCGCCGCCTTCGACCGGGTCAGCGCCGCAGTGAGTGCGCTCCTGCCGACGGGCGAGAGCCGATCGTCGGCGAGCGCCTCGGCGATGTTGGCGACCTCGTCGTCGTAGCTCTCGACGCTGTCCGCCATGCCGTCTGCGTAGTCCGCGCCGGCGCCCTCCGGATCGAGCTTGATCACGGACGTGAGCAGCCTGTCGCGGTTGTTCATCGCCGCGACCAGCCCCGCCGCCAGGCTATTGACGATCACGCCTGTCTTCCTGTTGAACAGGCCCGAGATCGTCGTGGCCGCCGCCTGGTCGAGCGACAGCACGGCGATCACCGAGTCGGGCCCCGGCGTCGTCTCGGCGTCTTCGTCTGCCGGCGCTGCTTTCATCTGGCGTCGCGCCGCCTTGTCGGCGGCGACGAGGTTGAGCCGAAACGAGTTGAGCGAGGCGACCGCCTTCGGAGTCTCGCCGCTGTCGATCGACTGCGAGGCCTTGTCCAGGGAGAGCTCGGCGCGCTTGATCGCGTTGGCGACGCGGCTCGGCAGCACGACCTCGTCGTCAGGCTCCTCCTGAGCGACCGCCGAACCCGGCGCCGCAAGCAGCAGGCCGAGGACGATCGTCAATGGAACAAGCAGAGTGATTCTTCGTGCGCGCATGTACGCCCCTTCCGCGAGTGGTTGAGCCCGGGTAGGCCGGGCACGGATGGCCCGACGCTAGAACGGCGCTCCCGACGCGCTGAGACCGGGCGAGCAACGCCTCGAACGCTCTCGCTATCACCGCCCCTCGCCTGCCTCGCAGGGCGTAGCCGGAGATCCTCGTTGCGGTCGAGGTGGTAGGCACGAGAGACGTCCGAGGACGGACGACAGCCGCGTCCGCCGCGAGCACGCTTCCGTCAGTTCGGTCCGCAACGAGGGAGGGAGATCGGATGGAGTCCGCGAGCGCGAGGCACCTCGACGTCGAGCCGCTGTTCCTCCTTGCCGCGCAGATCCGCCGTCAGAGCCGGCTAGCCATGCGTGGCGTCCTCGCAATGACCTCGGATCCGCCGACAAGCGGTCGGAGACGGCACGCGATCGCAGCCGTCCTGGCGCTTGCCGGGCTGACTGCGATCGTGGCGGTCGCGGCGCAAGCCGGCCACGGCGGGTCGAATGCGGCGGAGCGGCTGCCCGACCTGGATCAGGAGACGCCGAGCGCACTCGAGCTGACGACATCCGGCCCGCCGGGAAAGCAGAGCTATCGGCTCGGGTTTCGGTCGGCGGTGAGGAACGTCGGCGCCGGCCCACTCGTGGTTCGCGGACGGCAGTGGGGGGCGGCGATGATCGCCGATCAGGTGATCCAGCTGGTCGACGGCTCGCAGGAGATCGTGCCCGAGGTGGGCTCGATCGAATACGTACGCTCGCCGGACCACAGGCACTGGCACTACCTCGGGTTCGACCGATACGAGTTGCGCCGCGCCGGATCGGCGCACGCTGCCGTTCGCGACCGCAAGTCGGGCTTCTGCCTCGGCGACCGCTACCGCGTCACCGACATCCGTGTCCCGAACGCGGCCGCCGGGAAGGTGTACGTCGGCCGCTGCGGGCTCGACGAGCCCGGTCGAACCCAGATCGAGGAGGGCATCTCCGTCGGCTACGGCGACGCCTACTCCGCCTTTCTCGAATATCAAGACCTGCCGCTCGACGACCTGCCCGCCGGCCGCTACGTCCTCGTCCACCGGGTCAACGCCGACCGGCGCCTACGCGAGCTCTCATACGCGAACAACGCCGCTTCGGTGCTGCTCGATCTGCGCTGGCGCCGCGGCGTCCCGTACCTGCGCGCAATCGCCTACTGCGCAGACAGCGCAACGTGCGCTCATCCTCGTAAGCCGCCCTCGTGAAGAGCGGCTCGCGGCCGTCGCCAGCTCGCCCTCGTCGTGCTCGTCGCACTGGTCGCCTTCGTCGCGACGACGCGGATCGGGCCGGCGTTCGCACGGACGATCGCCTTCACCCCGACGGCGCACGCCACCCAGCCCTTCCTGCCGGACGACGCCGGCGCCGGCGAGCCGGGAGATTGGCAGAGGCTGCAGTGGAACTTTGCCGGCCGCTACGGCGTCGATGCACCGAGCGCCTGGGCGAACCTGATCGCCGCAGGTGCGGCCGGCGGTGAAGGGGTCACGATCGCCGTCCTCGACACGGGCGTCGCGTACACGAACCGGAAGTCGTTCCGGCGGTCACCCGATCTCGCCGCCTCCCAGTTCGTGCCCGGCTGGGACTTCGTCGACGACGACGCCTACCCGCTCGACGAGAACGGACACGGAACGCACGTCGCGTCCACGATCGCCGAGCAGACGGACAACGGCTTCGGCCTCACCGGGCTCGCCTACGGCGCGCGGATCATGCCCGTCCGTGTCCTGGACGGCTACGGCGACGGTGACGCGATCACGATCGCGCGCGGGGTCGTCTATGCAGTCGACCACGGCGCGAAGGTGATCAACCTCAGCCTGAACTTCGACCGAACGATCTCGGCCGCCCAGATCCCGGATCTCCTCCGCGCATTCCGGTACGCGACCGAGCACGGGAGCCTCGTTGTCACTGCGGGCGGCAATGCTCCCGCCGAAGGGCTTCCCTATCCCGCGCGTTCGGAGGACGTCCTCGCCGTCGGGGCGACGACCGAGTTCGGTTGCGTGGCGATGTACTCGAGCTTCGGGCGGGATCTCGACGTCGTCGCACCGGGCGGGGGGACGGACGCCTCACTTGCAGGCAATCCGAACTGCGAGAGCGGACGCGCCGGTCGATCGATCTACCAGGTCACGCTCGACGGCCAGCCGGACAGCTTTCGCCGACGTGGCTTCACGGTGCCTGAATGAGCCGCTCCTCTTTGCCCAATCCCTCCTAGGAGGGTCCAGCGAAGAACTGCGAAAAGGTCGGCAGCATGCCTCCTCTTGGAGTGCGGGGACTGCTCCGACCAACGTACAGTCGCGTTTGTCGTGGGAACGGAACAGGAGGCGCTTCGCCGTCGGGCGCGGGCCGGGCTGGCCGCCGCCGCCGAGCGCGCCCCTGCGCGGGCCCACTTCCGCGCGATGGGGATCGACCCGGCGCGCCTCGGCGGCCCGATCATCGGCGTCGCCTCGACGTGGACGGGCACGATGCCGTGCAACCTGAACCTGCGCGATCTCGCCGATCGGGTGAGCGAGGGCGTCACCGCCGCAGGCGGCGTCCCGCTCGGCTTCAACACGATCGCCGTCTCGGACAACCAGTCTCAGGCGACACCCGGAATGCGCGCCTCGCTGATCTCGCGCGAGGTGATCGCCGACTCGATCGAGCTGATGGTGCACGCGCACGACTTCGACGGCCTCGTCTGCCTGGTCGGCTGCGACAAGACCGTCCCGGCCGCGTTGATGGCACTGGCGCGGGTCGACAAGCCGGCCGTCGTGCTCTACGGCGGGCCGATGCGCGCGGGCCGCTGGCGCGAACGCGATGTCACGATCCAGGACGTCTGGGAGGCGGTCGGCGCCGAGGAGCGGGGGCTGATGCCGCGGGCCGACCTCGACGAGCTCGAACAGCACGCGTGTCCAGGCGCCGGCACCTGCGCCGGCCACTTCACCGCCAACACGATGGCGGTCGCACTCGACTGCCTCGGGATCGCGCGCATCGGCGACGGGCTGATCCCCGCCGACGAGCGCGAGAAGAAGGATGAGGCGGCTGTGCGCGCGGGGGCCTTGGCCGTACAGCTCGTCGAGCAGGCGCTCACGGCACGGAGCTTCCTCGACCGTCGGGCGCTCCTGAACGCGATGGCCGGGATCGCGGGAAGCGGCGGCTCGACCAACGGGATCCTGCACCTGCTCGCGATCGCCCGCGAGGCGGGCACGCCACTGTCGCTCGCGGATCTCGCCGAGGTCGCGAGCCGAACACCGGTCCTGGCGAGCCTGGCGCCTTCGGGCCGCTTCATGGCCGAGGACTTCCACCGGGCCGGCGGCACCGCCGCCCTGATCCGCGAGCTCGTGCGAGGCGGCCACGTCGACGGGGCGGCGCCGACCGTCGAGGGGACGACCGCTCGGCGAGGCAACCGCACGCGCGGCCGAGCCCGACGGCGAGGTGATCCTGCCGCTCGAACAGCCCTTCAAGCCGAGCGGCGCGCTCTACGCGCTCCGCGGCAACCTCGCTCCCGAGGGCAGCCTCCTCAAGCTCGCCGGCACCGAGCGCCGCACGCATACCGGCCCCGCCCGCGTGTTCGACAGCGAAGAGGCGTGCACCGACGCGGTGCGGTCGGGCCACGTGCGGGCGGGCGACGTGCTCGTCGTCCGCTACGAAGGCCCGGCCGGCGGGCCGGGAATGCGGGAGATGCTGAGCGTGACCGCGTCGGTGGTGGGCGCGGGGCTCGGGGAGTCGGTTGCACTCGTGACCGACGGCCGCTTCTCCGGCGCCACCCGCGGGCTGATGGTCGGTCACGTCGCGCCCGAGGCGGCGCGTGGCGGGCCGCTCGCGGTCGTTCGCGACGGCGACACGATCACGATCGACGTCGACTCCGGGACGCTTGCCGTCGAGCTCGACGAGGACGAGGTCGCCGAGCGCCTCGCCGACTGGCAACCGCCACCGCTCCGCTACGCCGGCGGCGTGTTCGCGCGGTATCGCGCCCTCGTCGGCTCGGCCTCCGAAGGCGCCGTCCTCCTCCCGCACGCGACGTGAGCGGCTCAACCAGCGAACGGCTGCGCCGGCGGCCCCGAGACATCCACCTCCGTGACGAAGACGCTGCCCGCCAGCGGCTGCCGGCGTCGCTCCTCCGCGGTGAGATCCACCGAAGCCGTCGTGACGTAGAGCGAGCGGCCGTCCTCCCCGCCGAAACAGCACGCGGTGACCTTGTCAGCGGGAACGGCGAGCACACGGTCCAGCTCGCCCTCCGGGGAGTAGCGGCGGAGGGCGCCCCCGCCCCAGAGAGCGACCCAGACGCCGCCCTCGTCGTCCACCGCGAGCCCGTCGGGAGTACCTGCTCCGTCCTCGAGCGCGACGAACGGCCGCCGATCGGAGATCGCACCGCCCGCGAGGTCGAAGTCGAAGACGTCGACCCGGTAGGTCAACGAGTCGATGTAGTACATCGTCGACCCGTCCGGGGACCAGCCCAGCCCGTTCGAGAGCGTCACATCCTCGAGGACGCGCTCGAGGCCGCCGTCTCTCGAGTAGCGGTAGAGCGAGCCCGCGCCTGTGGCCTCGTCGAGCGCCATGCTCCCGACCCAGAACCGCCCCGCCGGGTCGCAGGCACCGTCGTTCAGCCGCATTCCCTCGCCGTGCGGAATCTCCACCAGCGTGCGGACGGACTCGTCCCGAAGGTCGACCACGGCGAGTCGGTCGGCCAGTGCGACGAGGACGTCGTCCGCCTCTCGTCGGGCTGGCGGCGCCGACCCGTTTGCCGAGCGGGATCGCCCGATCGTCGTCGCGCGCGGGATCGAAGAGGTGCAGGGCGCCCGCCTCGATGTCGACCCAGAGCAGCCGTCGCGCCGCCGCGTCCCAACGCGGCCCCTCGCCCAGCTTCGCCGCCGTGCGGATCGCGACCTCCACGCGAGGAGGCTCGCATGAATGCGGGTGCGCGGACGCGCGAGCCGATGGCAGCGGTGGACGCGACCTGATGCAGGCGCTCGTCGTCCGGCCCGGCGAGGCGCACAGCACGCGCGTCGCAGACGTTCCCTCACTGCCCGTGCAGGACGGCGAGGTGGCAGTGCGGACGCTCGAGGTCGGCGTCTGCGGCACCGACCGGGAGATCTCCGAAGGGCTCTTCGGCGTCGCGCCGGAGGGCGACGACGTGCTCGTGCTCGGCCACGAGTTCCTTGGCGTCGTCGAGCGCGACGGGCACGGATTCACGCGCGGCGACCTCGTGACGGCGATCGTGCGCCGCTCCTGCAAGCACTGCCTCGCCTGCAGCGAAGGCGCTCCCGATTCCTGCCTCACGGGCGACTACAGCGAGCGCGGCATCACGCGCCTGCACGGGTTCGCGCGGGAGCTCGTGGCGGAGGATCCGGCACAGCTCATCGGCGTCCCGCGCTCGCTCGGCCGGCTCGGCGTGCTGGTCGAGCCGGCGTCGATCTGCGCGCGGGCGATCCGGCACGCGCGGGCGATCGGCGACCGCCAACCGTGGGAGCTCCAGCGCGCGCTCGTGATCGGCGCAGGCGCGATCGGCATGCTCTCGACCTATCTCCTCCGCCTCGCGGGTCTCGACGTCTGGACGGCAGCGCTCAGCCCAGCCGATGATCTGCGGGCTCGGCTCGCAGCCGCGTCTGGTGCCCGCTACGTCTCGACGGCGACGGAGCCGCTCGCGTCGCTTCGGGAGGAGGTCGGTGGGTTCGACCTGGTCGTCGAGGCGACAGGAAGCGCCCAGGTGATGGCGGACAGCATCGGGATGCTGCGCCGCAGCGGCGTCGCCTGCCTGCTCGGGCTCGACCCGCGCCGCCAAACGGTCGAGATCGACGGTCGCGTCATCGGCGTCGACACGATCCTCGAGAACCGGGTCGTCTTCGGCAGCGTCAACGCGAACCGGATCGACTGGCTCGCCGCCGTCGACTCACTCGACCGAGCCCGCGAGCGCTGGCCGGACGTCCTGCCGGAGCTCGTCGGCCTGCGCGTCCCGCTGGACCGCTTCGCCGAGGCGTTCCACTACCCAGGCGTGAAGGCCACGCTCGTGCTCGACGACTGACTCCTGCGACCCGAGGCCGATCGCTGGCTACCGCAGACGGAGTACCCGCCGGCGCCAGCGCCTACGGGCGGGGTACGTGAACGTGTCGCCCTGCGCACGACGACGCGACGGTGCCGCAGGAGCACGATTGACGTCTTCTTGCACCCGCGCGAAAGGACGCCATGACGACGCACCACGATCCGCGAGCGCATCGCCGAGTTTCTCAGCCGAGGCAATGGGTCGACGGGAACCAGATCGAACGCAGGACAGAGCCCGGACACGTAAGCGTCGTCGCCTGCTCGCTCTGTCTCAACGTCCTCCGCGACGGCGCCTGGGTCGAAGCGGAGGTAGCGATCCGCGAACGGCGCTCGTACGAGTTGTCCGTACCGGTCGCGCTGGAAGCAGGCGTCTGCGACGAGTGCAGCGATCGAGTCCGCGCCCGGCGAGCAGGCCCGGCTCCGGCGATTCCGCGCGTCAGCCGAGGCGCCGCGACCGTCAGCGGCTAGCGTCCGACTCCTCGCCCGCTTGCGTGACGCGTCAGCGGAAGCGCGCGGCGAGCCGGGGATAGCGACGCGCCAGGGCGGCACCGTCGTTCTCGTTGAACGGCGTGCCGCGCGGCGGACCCGAGAGGTCGGAGTCGTCGAGCGGGAAGTCGTCGCTCGTGACGCTGGAGTAGGCGTCGGGTGCGACGTCGTCGGCGTTTTCCCAGTCTCCGCCTTCTTCGTCCTGGGCGACCGAGGCGAGAGAGTCCGGATCGCGCAGGGCGGCTTCGTAGGGATCGCGGCCGAGCGAGATGATGTAACCGCGGAAGTCGCGGAAGCAATCGTCCGAGCAACCGTCCTCGATCACGTAGGCGGCGCCCCAGAGCGACCAGGTGTACGCCTGCAGGTCGAAACGACGACGCAGCTGCGCGAACTCGACGATTGCCTGCGGCGAAAGTTGTCTGAGCCGCTCGTCGAGGAGCTCCGACTGTCGGCCCGTGTCGTTGCCCGCGGCACTGCGCGTCTCCGCGATCAATTGCCAGAAGGCCGCCTCGTCCAACTGAGCCGGGGCGGCGTTGTCGGCGGCATCCTCGGGCGCCTGTCCGAGGGGCTGCGCCGGAGTTGCGAGCGGGTCGGCAGGCGCCGGCTCGGCGGCCGTCCCGGGGACCGGCGCCGCGACCCGGCGCCGTCACGACAACGGTGACGGCGGCGGGCTCTGCATTCCCGCCGCACCCGGTCACCAAGACGCCGGCGACGGCTACGAGGACGGCGGCGACGGAGTTCACTCGAACTGCCGGCATCCCTCGACCGTAGGGCGAGCGAGCCGCCGCTCCGGTTCGGAATCGCTCACGTGTGAGACCGCAGCGACATCACTCCTTGCTGCTCGTCAGGGCCGTGGACGCCCACCGTCGACGTGCACGGGCGTCGGGGGTACCGCCGGCGACGCAGGCGAAAGTGTCGCCCGGCGGACGATGCCGGGGACGGCTCCGGTTTCTACCTTCGGATCAGATGAGGAGGCTCCCACATCGCGAGAGACGTGCCGGGGCGGGCCGCCGGCTGCTCCTCGCCGTTGCCTTAGGCGTGTTGGTGGGCCTGACGACGAGCGAAGCATGGTCGGCCGCGACCGACCGACGCATTGCGGTTCCGAAGCCGGCGCCCTGCCCCAGCAAGCGTTCTGGTCGCGAGGGTCCTGCCCGGCTCGCACGGCGTGGTGCGGTCGGCGTCGCCCGGCGTCATCGCCTCTGCGCCGGCGCGTCCGTGCGTGGGACCTCCGCGTGCGCCAGCGCACCACACCGCTCGGATCTCACGTGGTGGTGCATCCCTTGAGGCGTGGCCCTGGTCGTGATCGCGGTGCAACGAACGTGATCCGGACGTCGCGGTCGCTCGCGGCTTTGCTCACGGCGCTCCTTGCGCTTGCCTGCTTCGGCGGCGCCTGGGCTGCCACGCGCCCCCCGTCCTTGGCGACCCCGCGGACGGCGATTTTCATCCCGAACGACTCCGCCGACGGGGCCGGCCGGTCTGCCGCGCAGTGGAACTTCGCTGGTGCCTACGGGGTCGATGCCCCCGTGGCCTGGGCGAACCTCATTGCCGCGGGCGCGCCCGGCGGCTCGGGTGTGACCGTCGCCGTGCTCGACACCGGCGTCTCGCACGGCGCTCGCCCACCTGCGCAGGATTCGCCTGAGCTGGCTGCGGCGCAGCTGGCGCCGGGCTGGGACTTCGTCGACAACGACCCTGATCCGTCTGACGAAAACGGTCACGGGACGCAGGTCGCCTCCACGATCATCGGGCTGACCGGCCTCGCCTACGGGGCCCGGATCATGCCGATCCGCGTCTTCGACAGTCGGGGTACCGGCGATACCGACACGATCGCGCGCGGCGTCCGGTTCGCGGTCGATCACGGCGCGAAGGTGATCAACCTCAGCTTCGCCTTCGACGTCCGCGTGACCGAGGCCGACATCGCTCCGCTCCTGACCTCGCTCGAGTACGCGGCCCAGCGTGGCGCCCTGGTCGTCGGCGCTTCCGGGAACGAAGGATCCGGGTCGGTCAACCTGCCCGCACGGTCGCGGCACGTCCTTTCCGTAGGCGCAACGACCGAGTTCGGCTGCGTCTCCGACTACTCGAACCACGGTCGCGATCTCGACCTCGTCGCGCCCGGCGGGGGGACAGACGCAGGAATTCAGGACGCGCACTGCAAGGCGGGCCGACAAGGTCGAGCCATTCCCCAGCTCGACCGGTTCGGGATCGCAAGCGGCGGCGTCGGCACGTCGATGGCGGTCGCGCACGTCTCGGCGACAGCAGCGCTCGTCGTGGCGAGCGGGGTCGTGGGGCGGAATCCCACCCCGGCGAAGATCGAACGGCGGCTCGAGCGCACGGCACGCGATCTGGGTGCCCCCGGGTACGACGAGCGCTATGGGTGGGGGCTCGTCTCAGCGGGCGCCGCGACTGCCTCGACCGCCCGCCCCGTAGTCGTTCGGTACTCCCATGGGCGTCGGCCCTCATGACCGCTTGTCCGGTGACGCGTCCATGAAGGCGTCGAGCCTCCGACATCGGCAGGCTGCGTTCGCCGATGCGCTTCATGCGCTGGCTGCCGAGCCGACCGGCGAGAACGTCGTCCGCTACCTCATGGCGTCGCGCAACCTCGATCGGGCCAAAGACACATCTCCTGGGGGCGACGAGGCTCCGGGTCGCGAAGAGGCCGCACACCCACGCAGCGGGCAGCCGAGACTCCGGCGGGCCTAGACGCGATCGCTGGACGTCGCCGTCGTCAGCACCGAGACGATGCAGGAAAACGGTGTCACTCGATAGCGAGTCGATCTCGAACGTGGTGCCGAGCGGGCCTACCCTCGAAAGCATGATTTCCTCGCACGTCCGGGACGGCCGGTCAGCGTGAAGGTGCAGCCCTCACGCCTGCGCGCGTCTTGCTTGCTGTCGCTCGTGACAGTCCTCGTCGGCGTCGCGATGGCCGCCGGCCCGGCGAACGCGGCGTCCGGGGAGTACTACGTCTGGGCGAAGTGGCGTCTCGGCCACGCGCCCTACACGTGCCAGGCGGGCGTCCCCGTGGGTGCGGCCCAACGTGCGCACTCACGTGCCCGAGTCATGGTGGGAGCAGCTGAAGCTTCACCGGCCGAAGCCTTGCCCGCAGACGGATCAGCCGCCCGAGCCGACTGGCTCGCCGATCGCGGAGCCGGCCCTCGACCGGCGCGAGGCAGCATTGCGCGACGCTGTGAACGCCGAGCGGCGCCGCCAGGGGCTCGCGCCAATTCCGGTCGACACAAGCGTGCAGCGGGCTGCCCGAGCCCACACGGCGGACATGATCAAGTTCCGCTACCTGGGCCACGACTGGCACAACGGCAGCCCGTTCGGGACGTGGGTGGATAGGTACACGAAATGCGCCGCCGGCGAGATCCTCGCGTTCCGGTCGCCTCGGCAGAGCGCGGGCAACGCGGTGCAACAGTGGCTCGGCTCACCGAGCCACCGTGCCGCGCTGCTCGGCCGCGAGTGGACGGCCATGGGCGTCGAGCTCGCGAAGCGCAATGCGACCGTCGTGTTCAGAGGGCGCTGCGCGGCCTGAACAGAGGCTGCGTCTGAGCTCCTCTCCTAGCGCTAGTCCTCGACGGCGTCTTCGGCTTGCTCGGCGAGCTCGACGATGTCGCCCTGCTTGAAGAGGATCCGCTGCAGAGCTATCCGCCATTTTTCCTTGCGGCGGGCCAGGAACTCGAGGTCCATGGAGAAGTGGAGGAACTCCTCGCGTTGCGCGTGCTCCATGATCCGGCGGGCTTCCTCGTTCGTCTCGATCGACAGGCGCTGCTCGTACCAGCCGATCGCCTCCGCCTCCTCCTGGAGAGAGGCGATCATGCGCGCGAACGTGCGGGCGTCGTCGCTGAGCTCGCCTGGCGGCTCGTGATACTGATCCGTTGGCACGTTCGACACCCTTACAGATCGCGCCCGCGTTTGGAACGAGCCGAGGGTTGCCTGCGACCGTCTAGGCCGCGTCGAGGCGAGCGACGGACGGCCGTTCGATCGCCAGCATGGCTCCCAGGGCAACGGTGAGTGCGCAGGCGGACAACGCCCAGCCGATGCCGAGCACGTCGAACAAGCCGCCGACGAGTAACGCGCCGAGGGTCACGCCGCCCAATGATGCCGTGAAGTAGAGCCCGACCATCAGGCCCGAGAACCGCTCGTCCGCGAACTGGACGCCGGTCATGCCGAGGATGTAGAGGACGTCCCATGCCGTGCCGCAGGCGACCATGGCCAGGAAGGCGACGGCGTAGCTCGAGGTCGCGGCGAGCAACAAGAGCGACGCGGCGGCCATGAGCATCGAACCGCGCAACGCGGTCGTGGTTTGCACGCCGTGCCGCTCGAGCCAGGATCGAAGTGGGACCGCGATCAGACCGCCCACGGCAAGGCCGGACAGCAGGAATCCGAGCAGGTGTGCCCCTCCCCCGTGGTGCCGCGCGATGGCAGGGGCGAGCTCCTGCACAGGCCCCACGAGGAGCGAGAAGAGCAGGACACCGAGGAAGATCGCACGGAGCAGAGGGTGAAACCGCACTCGCTTCACGGCTGCCAGCACGCTTGGCGGCTTCTTCGGGGAACCGCCGACCTTGTGCGGCAGCGTCGCCACCATCAGGATCACGGCAACGAAGGAGGCGGCGTTGATCGCGAAGCACGGGCCGGGGCCGATCGTGGCGAGGAGCACTCCACCGACCGACGGGCCGACGAGTCGGGCGACGTTGTAGGAGACCGAGGCGAGCGCGGTTGCCTGCTTCGCCTGGTCGCGCGGCACCGTCGCGGTGGTGATCTCCTGAATCGGGGTGTTGTCGAGTGCCCCTGCGATACCGATCACAAGCGTGCACAGGTAGATCTCGAGCGGGCTCGAGCTGCCCGCCCAGCTGAGGACTGCGAGCAAGGCGGCCGGAGCTGCCTGGAGGACGCTGAGCACGATGACCAGTTGCCGTCGGTCGAAACGCTCGGCCAGAACGCCTCCGTAGGTGGAGACGAAGAGGGCCGGGCCGCGCGAGAGAGCCGTGAGCAGACCGAGCGCCATGCCGCTGCCCGTGAGGTCGAAGATGAGCCAGCCCGCCGCGACGGTCTGCATCCACCCGCCGGCGGTCGAGATGGCGCGTCCCGCGAGCGCCCGACGGAACCCAGGGTAGTGGAGGGGGCCGGGAGAGCTCAGCGTGAGACCGGCGAGCCTGGAGGGCCGCAGACAGCCGTGGGCGGCATGGACACGAGGCGCGCAAGGATCCGTGCCCGGTACCCCAGGGCTGCGAGCGGCGCGCCGGCAACGAGGCGGTACGAGGGCCAGCCGCGCGCTTCCGAATCCGGGTGGTTCACAGGTTCCGCCTCCTCCTTCAGGGGTTCCAACGAACCTAGGTCAGCTCCGGCACACAGCCGAGACGAGTTGGCGATCACAGGCAAGGAGGATCCGCCGGGCTCAGCCGGACCTCGACTCGTCGGGTCGGAGGCGGCGAACGCCTAGCGTCGAGCACGAGCGCGGGGCATCAGGCGATGCCACGTGCGGAACGAGCTCCAGAACGCAGAAAACCCCGCCGGAGCGGGGCTTTCTCGATGGGACTCTTACCGCGACTCTGTTTTCACGAGGAGCGCGTGGCTGTCCAAACCTTCGTGTTCGTCGTGCATGTCTGACGGACGCCCGCCTTGTCGGCGTAGACGATGTCTTCGCGGAATGTCCCGGTCGCGCTCCCTGCTCCGTTGGAGTTCAGCCCCTGGAAGTGGCCGCTGAAGGTGTAAGTGAAGGTCGCGCTGCTGCCCGCGAAGACGCCGGTCGTCGAGACCCGCTTGGTGAACGAGCCGTCCGGCCTGACGGCCACCTGGGGGATCGTGAAGGTTGCGTCGTTCCCCCCGCTTCTCTGCGGCACACAGGCCAGGTCGGTCAGGGGGATCGAGATGGTGCTAACCCGTCCCGGCGCCGCCGTGAAGGTCAGCGCCCGTCCCGCAGCGAGGCCGGTGTAGTTGCCTCGCTTGAGCAGTAGTGCTTTCAGCTTTGGCCCTGATCTGGTGGCCGTCCAAGCTTTCGTGTTCGTCGTGCAGGTGACATGAGCGCCGGTCTGGTCGGTGTAGCGAATGACCTGGCGGAGCGTTCCGGCCGCAGTGCCGGTGCGAAGCTTGGTCGCTTTTGCGAACCGTCCTGCGAAGACGTAGCTGAACTGCGCCCGATACCCGGCAAAAACGCCGCTCTGACTGCCCTTGGCGCTGAAGATGCCGCGGCGCGTGATCGCGGCCTTGGCGATGAAGAAGGTCGTGTCGTTCGCGCTGCTTGCCACCGGCGCACAGGCGAGGTCGGTGAGTGGGATTGAGACGTCGCGGAGGCTTCTGCCGTTGGCTGCGACGAAGAACGTGCCTGTTCGTCCGGCGGCGGTGCCTGAGTAGATGCCGGGATCCGCGACAGGCTTCACGACCGACGACATACTCGGGGCGCCAGCCGCCACCAACAGTCCAAGCGCGGCGAGGCCGAAGATGCTCGCGAGCGTCTTCATCAGTTACATCCGTTCGATCGCCAGGCGTCCAGCGAAGTCAACGCCTCAGAGTTCTCCGCCGCATCGCTCTCAGACGTCTCCAGTGATTCCTGGAGTTCGTCAATCTGATCTCCCACCGGCTCGTCACCCGACTCGACGCCCGCGTCCTCTAAGGCGTCAGCCAGTCGATTGACGTTGTCCTTGACCCGATTGAAGTCGTCCTCAACCTGGCTGGACGGCTCGAAATTGTCGAAAAAGGTGCGCAGTTCGGCGTAGTCGACGCCACCGAGCCCAATCAGCTGCAGTTCGGTGATTGTCTGAGCGAGAGCGGCGCAATCCTCCTGCGAGACAGTGGCGCTGTTACTGCTGTCGCCGCTACCACCGCTGCCGCTGCTTTCGCCTGATGCACTGTCGCTGCCGCCGCAGGCAGCGAGCAGGAGTAGAACAAACAGAGACGCCACACTACAGAGGGAAATCCTCGCCATCGTTCCGCCCTTTCGCGAAGCTTGTGGGCCGAGCCAAGCTCGTCGCCGAACGACGGCTTGCCGCAGAGACTTGCCGCAGATAGTGGCCGCAGATACTTGCCGCAGACGCTACGACAATAGCGGGGTGAAGTCAACGTTGGACTTCGGAATCGCAGGGGTTGTGCGTTAGTCGATCAAGACCAGACGATCCTGACTACGCAATCGCTTGGCCCGTCGCGATGGTGGAAAGCTTGTTGCTCGATTCCGCTGCGATCTGGGACTTGCTTTCTCCGCACCGGGAGAACATCCCGCGGGGGAAGGAGATCATCAAGGCCTTCCACGATCGACATAACATCAACAGGGTCTTTCCATACCAGAGGCATGCGTGTACGAGACGGCGAATCGCGTCAACTCATCAGACCGACTGCGCATCTTGTCAGCGAATCGGTAACCCGCATCCAGAGGTACGTACCACCTCCCTTATTCCCGCACTCGAGCGTGCCGTTGAGCGCTTAACCACCGTCGGTGACGCGGCGGTCACAGACGCAGCGGAGGCGTTGGCACAAGCGCGGGCTGCACGGGGCGCCTGGGAGGCAGCCGCGGCGGATGAGATCAACAGGAGCAAGTTGCGCGAGCTGCTTGTACGGGTAGCTAGAGCGCTCCGCGCCCACGATGCCGACGACTTCCATCGTGCTCTCCTGGAGTCGCGCCAACCGGGCGGACCGCCTCGAGAGCAGACCCAAGAGCCGGACTTTGGTAGCACGGTGGTAGCACGAAGGCGCGGTGCTTACCTCGGAGAAGAAAGAACCCCCGCTCAGCAGGGGTTCTCGAGGTGGAGCTAGGCGGGCTCGAACCGCCGACCTCCTGATTGCGAACCAGGCGCTCTCCCAACTGAGCTATAGCCCCGCGGTCGCAAATTGTAGCGCCCATCCGTCCTCATGTGCCGCCCGCCGGATGGAGGGACTCGAGCCGGTCGATCCGGGCCATCTCGGGGAAGAGGCGCGGCCAGACGAGTGCGGCGAGGATCGTCAGCGAGCCGCCGATGACGACCGCCGGCACGGCGCCCACGAGCGCAGCGGCCGCACCCGACTCGAACGCACCGAGCTCGTTCGAGGCGCTGATGAACACCATCTCGACCGCGTTGACCCGGCCCCGCAGCACGTCCGGGGTCGCGAGCGCCGTGATCATCGAGCGGATGTTCATGCTGATCATGTCCACGAAGCCGCCGACCGCCAGCGCGGCGAACGAGAGGGCGAAGTTGCGGGACAGGCCGAAGACGACCATGCTCCCGCCGAAGAGGGCGACGACGATCAGCAGCTTCCGGCCGGCGACGCCCTGCAGCGGCCGCCGCGTGAGCATGATCCCGGCGAGCAGTGCGCCGACCGCAGGCGCGCTGCGCAGCACGCCGAGGCCGACCGGCCCCATGTCGAGGATGTCGCGCGCGAAGAGCGGCAGCAGGGCGACCGCACCGCCGAAGAGGACGGCGACGAGGTCGAGCGAGATCGCTCCGAGCAGCACCGGCGTGCGGCGGACGAAGCGCAGACCTGCGAGCAGGGAGCCGAGCCGCGTGCCGACGATCTCCACCGGCCCCTGCTCGATCGTCCTGGGCCTGATCGGAACGGTGAGCAGCGCGGCGATGAGCATCAGTGCCGTGCCGGACGCGTAGACGGCCTCGGGGCTGATCGCGAAGAGCAGGCCGCCGATCGCCGGGCCCGTGACGACGCTCGCCTGGATCACCGTCGAGCGCAGCGCGAGGGCCCGCGTGAGCAGTCCGAGCGGCACGAGCGTCGGCCACATGGAGCGGATGGCCGGGTTTCCGAGCGCGGCCGACGTTCCGCTCGCGAAAGAGAGGGCGAGGAACGGCCACAGCGAGCTCGCACCGTTGAGGCTGACGACGAGCAGCAGCGCCGTGATCGCCGCGTCGATCAGGAGCGAGGCGATGTAGACGTGCTTGCGCGAGAACCGGTCGGCGATCGCGCCGGCGGGCAGCGCGAAGAGAAGCAGCGGCAGGAACTCGGCGAGGCCGACGAGACCCAGGTGCAACGGGTTCCGCGAGATGTCGTAGACCTGCCAGCCGACCGCGACGAACACCATCTCGCGCCCGAATCCGTATGCGATCGACGAGCTGAGGAGGCGCGTGTAGTCGCGCTCGCGCAGAACCGGTGGGAGCCGCCGCGTCGTCCTCATCGGACGGCGAGGCTACCGGGCTTGTGCGTGCCTAGGATGCGGGCGTGCGCGCGGTCGTGCTCGACGCAGACGGACAACCCCGGCTCGCGAGCGCGCCGTCGCCCGTCCACCCCATTCGCGTGCTCGCGTGCGGGCTCTGCGGCTCGGACGCGGAGAAGCTCGGTCGAGCGCCGGCTGGGACGGTGCTCGGCCACGAGGTCGTCGCGGAGCGGGCCGACGGAGCGCGCGTGGCGCTCGTCCACCACCGGCCCTGCGGCGAGTGCCCGCGTTGCCGAGCCGGGCACGAGTCCACCTGCGAGCGGTTCGCAGCCCCGACGATCGTGCCCGGGGGCTTCGCCGAGCAGGTTGCGGCGACGGAGGGCGTCGCGCTGCCGGACGCCGTCGACGACGCGACGGGCACCTACGTCGAGCCGCTCGCGTGCGTCCTGCGCGGAGCCGAGCGAGTGCCGAGGGGCCGCGTTCTCGTCGTCGGCCACGGCTTCGTCGGCCGCCTCTTCGCGGCCGTGCTGCGCCGCCGCGGCGACGAGGTGTTCGTGGCGGACGTGCGGCCGGAGCGCACCGGGTCTGCGCCGGGCGGGCCCGTCGACGCGGCCGTCCTGTGCGCACCGGCAGCTCCGCTCGACGGAGTCGTGGCAGGAGGCACGGTCGTCGTCTTCGCGAACGCAGGCCCGGTCGACCTCGACGAGGTCTACCGCCGCGAGCTCACGCTCGTCGGCTCTCGCTCCGCGACGCCGCGCCACATGGTCGAGGCTGCCCTGCTCCTGCCCGAGCTCGAGCTGCCGGAGCCCACCGTGCTGCCGCTCGACCGCTTCGCCGAGGGGCTCGAGCTCTACCGCAGCGGCCGTGCGGTGAAGGTCGTCTTCGTGCCGTGAGGGCACTCCGCTTCCATGGCCCCGGGGATCTGCGGCTCGAAGACGTTCCCCGCCCTGAGCCGGCCCCCGGCGACGTGCTCGTGCAGGTCGAGGTCGCGCTCACCGACGGCACCGACCTGAAGACGTTCCGCCGCGGACATCCGCTGCTGCTCGACTCGCTTCCGAGTCCTTTCGGGCACGAGTTCTGCGGGATCGACGTGACGACCGGGCAGCGCGTCGTGGCCGCGAATTCCGCCGCGGGCGACGAGCGCGGCGAGTCGTTCCGGCTCCTGAACGGCGCCTACGCCGAGTACCTGCTCGTCCCGGAGGCGATCGCCCGCGTCAACCTTCTGCCCGTCCCGGCGGGGCTCGCCTCCGAGGTGGCCGCCATGGTGGAGCCGCTCGCCTGCTGCCTGCGCGGCGTCGACCGTGCAGATGTGACGGCGGGCGACCGGGTGGCCATCCTGGGCGCCGGCCCGATCGGTCTGATGCTGGCGGCGTGCGTCACCGACGCCGGCGGGCGCGCTGAGGTCGTCGGCGGCCGGCCCGAGCGCCGCGCGCTCGCGCCACTCTTCGGAGCCGAGCTCGGCGAGGGCGAGGGCGCGGACGTCGTGATCGAGGCGGCAGGAACCGCCGAGGCCTGGGAGCGGACGCTCGAGCTCGTCCGCCCTGGCGGCACGGTCGTCTTCTTCGGTGGCCGCGAGCGCGAGGCGAAGCTGAGCGTGGACACGTACCGGCTCCACTACGAGGAGCTGACGCTGCGCGGCGCCTTCCACCACTCGCCGCGGCACGTCCGCGCGGCGCTCGCCTTCCTCGCGAGCGGCGCGTTCCCGTGGGAGCGGCTCGTCACGCACCGCGTCGGGCTGGAAGGCGTCGCCCGGCTCCTTGCCGACCCACCCCGCGAGTACCTCAAAGCGGCAGTGATCCCCTAGTAGGCCAGCCAACTATCCCACTCGGCAGGTGAGGCCGCGAAGCGGCCTCCTTCAGGGGTCTTCGCGCGATCGGAATCTGCTTCCGCAGATTCTGATCCTGCGCGCTAGCTGAATCGCGAAGCGGCCTCCTTCAGGGGTCTTCGCGCGATCAGAATCTGCTTCCGCAGATTCTGATCCTGCGCTAGCCGAACAGCGTCAGCTCGGGCTCCCGTTCGCCGCGCAGGACGGCCAGATCGACCTCGACGCACGCGATCCCGCGCGACTCGGCGAGCGTGACCGCCTGCGGCTTGAAGGACTGCGCCGCCAGGATCCCGCGGCAGCGCTCCTTCGCCGGGTCGGCGCGGATGAAGCCGAGGTAGCGCGTCAGCTGCTCCACGGCGTCGATCGTCCCGGTTCGCTTGATCTCGACCGCGACCCAGCCGTCGTCGCAGTCGCGGCACATCAGGTCGACCGGGCCGATCTCGGTCGACCACTCGCGGCGCACCAGCCTCAGCGTCTCCTCCAGCCGGTCCGGCCGCGCGGCGAGCGCCTCCTGGAGGTGGCGTTCGACGCCGTCCTTCTCGAGCCCGGCGACCTCGTCCATCGCATGCTCCTGGTCGCTCAGCACCTCGGCGATCCGGATCTCGAGCCGGTCCTCGGTCTTGCCGGCCCGTTTCCGGACGACGATCAGCCCGTCGGCCTCCTCGATCACGGTCGGCGGCGTCATCCAGTTCGACGGACGGTAGCCGCCCGAGTCGGCGTGGACGAGCACGGAGCCGTCGGACTTCAGCATCAGCAGCCGCACGGCCTCGGGCAGGAAGGCATCGAGGCGGCCGGTGTAGGAGACCTCGCAACGGGCGACGACAAGACGCATCGGCCGCCACCGTACCGTCCGCTTCGGACACGTCCCCGGCGGCAACGTCCTACGAATCGGGGATGGTCGCCCGCCGAGCCTCGCTGCATACTCCGTCGGCCCGAGGCATTGTGCCTTGGCTCGACCAGGGGGGCGAGAGCCTTGAACCGTTTCATCGTCATCGCTGTTGCCGTGCTCGCGCTCGTCGTCACCGCGCCGGCCGCAGCGGCCACGCCGGCCGACAAGCGAATCGCGAAGCTCGAGCAGCAGATGAAAGCCGTGAAGAAGCTCCAGACGCAGGTGACGACGCTGCAGAAGCAGGTCAAGCAGCTGACGAGCTTCATCGTCTTCAACTTCGCCGCCGACGCGTGCGAGGCCGCAGCGACGGCCGACGGCTTCGTCTCGACGTGGTCCGCCGTGGACCAGCTCGGTGCCACTCAGGCGACGCCGAAGACGTTCTTCGGCCCGCAGCCCGCGATCAACGACCGGAAGGCCTGCACGGACGTGAAGGTGGCCCGCCAGACGGCACAGCCGCCGACGCTCTCGACCTTCGTGAGCATGATCGACCTGCTCTACAGCTGAGCGACGGTCTCGCGGCGGCGCACGAGAGTGACGCCGTCGCGGACGGTCAGTTGCACCGCGACGACGCGCAGGTCGGCGACGATCGCGTCGTTCAGCGCGGCGATCGCTCGGGAGTGGTCGTCCTGCGGGTCGAGGACGCGACCGCTCCAGAGCGTGTTGTCGATCGCGATCAGCCCCCGCGCCGAAAGGCGTGGCAGCACCGCCTCGTAGTAGTTCGCGTAGTTCGGCTTGTCCGCGTCGATGAAGACCAGGTCGAACTCGCCTTCGAGCTTCGCGATCGTGTCGAGCGCCGGGCCGAGGTGGATCGTGATCCGGTCGGCATACGGGCTCTGGTCGATGTAGCGCTGTGCGACCTCCGCGTGCTTCGGCTCGATGTCGCACGTGTCGATCCGCCCGCCCTCGGGCAGTCCTGCGGCCATCGAGAGCGCCGAATAGCCGGTGAACGTGCCGAGCTCGAGCACCCGGCGCGCACCCGTGCCGAAGACGAGCAGCTCGAGGAGGCGACCCTCCACCGTGCCGGTGAGCATCTGCGGGGAGCTCATCGTCGCGCGGGTTTCCCCGGCCAGCGCCGCGAGCAGCTCCGGCGGCGGTGTCGTGTGCGCCTCTGCGTACGCGTCGATCGGCTCCGGGACGATCTCCATGAGCTGAGCCTACTTCGTGGCCGCCCGTTCGCCCTCGGCACGGCGCTTCGCCGCCGCGAGCCAGCTCCGCCGCACGACCCCGCTGAACGGGCGAACGACGAACCAGTACGCCGCGAAGCGCCGCCGCGACGCGTCGTCGGTGAGGAACACGCGGGTCTCGGTGGCGAGCCGCGTCCCCTGCCCGGCGGGCGTAGCGGTGAAATCGAAAGCCATCTTCGCGTAACCCGGCTCGTCGAAGCCGACGAAGTCGTCGACGCGGCGCAGACCGCCGCGGAGCGACCACGGCTTACCCACGAGCACGAGCACGTCCTCGCCGAAGCGGGCGAAGCCGCCGTCGACCATCGCGTCCCTGAGCGAGCGGCCACCGGTCGGCCGCAAGCCACGCAGACGCATGAGCAGCCGCGCGGCCGGCATCTCCGTCACCGAGGCCTCGTGCGCGGCCGCGAGGGCCTGGTCGGCGGGCGCGTCGACGTGGACCTCGTGCATTGCCGCGTGGTGCCACACGGGAAGCGCCTCGTCGAGTTCGCGCTTGACCCTGACGCGTTCCACCGCGAGCCTCCCTTCGATGCGCGCCGCGCTCAGGCTCTCGATCCTACTCCTGCCCCTCCTCGCCGCCGCTCCGGCCGGCGCCGGCGTGCGCATCGTGGCGCCGTTCGAGCTCGACCGTTACGCGGACGAAGCGGCGATCGGCCTGCTCGTCCCGGGCGCAGGCCCCGAGGTGACCCGCGAGGGTGCGCTCTCCGCCCTCCTGCGCGGCGAGCTGGAGCACGACCTGCTCGGCGGCGTCGCAGCGGGCGAGAACCTGATCGAGCTGGGCGCACAGGGTGGGCCGGAGATCCTCGTCTCGCTGCCACCCGAGGGGCGCAGCACGAACGACCGCCGCTATCCGATCGCCCTGCTCGGCGGCGAGGGCCTGCTCACGTCCGACTCGACGCGCATCGACGGTCTCGTCTCGATCACGGACGTCGCCGCCGGGCGGTTGCGGACGGTCCCGTCGGGCGACCCCGTCGCGGCGCTCGAGCGGCTGGACCAGCGCATCGACCGCAACGATTCGCTGCGCCTGCCGCTGACACTGCTCGTCGCGGCGGCCGTGCTCGTGCTCGCCGCCGTGCGACCGTCGCTGGCCCTCCGCGCACTGCTCGTCGCGCTCGCAGCCAACCTCCTGCTCTCGCCCTGGCTCGCGCTCGCGGCGGTCGCGGCGGCCGTGCTGCTCCCCATCGGGCTCGCGTGCGCGGCGATCGTCGCCGCCTACCTCGTCTCACTCGGACTGGACGCCGAGACGGTTGCGCTCTCGCCGCTCGGGCCGTCCCAGTCCGGTCGCTTCTACGGGATCAACAACCTGCTCGGGACGATGCTGCTCGCACCGGCGCTGATCGGCACCGCCATGCTCGGCCGGGCGGGGTTCGTCGTGGCCGGACTCGCGCTCGTCACCGTCGGGGGCAATCGCTTCGGGGCCGACGGGGGCGGCCTGCTCGTGCTGGCGGCCGGGCTCGCCGTCCTGGGGCTGCGCCTGAACGAGGTGCGGCTGACGGCGCGCTCGCTGGCGGCGGTCGCCGGAGCAGTCGTCGCGGTCGTGCTCGTCCTCGTCGCGCTGGACGCGCTCACGGGCGGCGAGAGTCACGTCACGGCCGCGCTCTCTGGCGGCCCGGGCGAGCTGGCGGGCGATCTCGCAGACCGGATCGAGCTCTCGGTGCGGCGGACGCTGGCCACCCCCGGAGCGCTCGTCGTCGCGATCGGCGGCCTGGTCGCCCTCGCGGGCGTGGCACTGCGCGGGGAGCGCACCCCCGTGCTCGACGCCTTCCTCGTCGCCCTCGCGGTCTCGCTCGTCGTGAACGACACGCCGTCCGACGTGCTCGGGATCGGCGCAGTCATCGCCTTTGCGCTCTCCCGCGCCGCGCCCTGGCTGCCGGGAGGAGCGCCGCCTCCACGTCGACCGGCACTCAGCCCGTTCCTCGAATCCAACCGTCGCTAGACGAGCTGAACCCGGCATTCCGCCGGCGGGTCGGGTTAGACTCGCGCCGATGCGCCGCTCCGCCCTGATTGCGCTCCTGCTCGTCCTCACCGTCGGCCTCGCCGGCTGCGGTGGCGGCGAGGAGGCGTCGCCAATAGCGGAGACGGTCGAGGGGACGCTGCCGGAGGAGACGACCGAGGAGTCGCCGGGGGCGGATCTCGAGGGCGACGCTGCCGCCGGTGAGGCGGTCTACGCCGAGAACGGCTGCGGCGGGTGCCATGCGCTCGAGGCTGCGGGCTCGTCGGGCAACATCGGGCCCAACCTCGACGAGTCGCAACCCGATCTCGAGCTCGCGATCGACCGCATCACGAACGGGGCCGGCGCGATGCCCGCCTTCGGCGACCAGCTCGAGCCGCAGCAGATCGCCGACGTAGCCGCGTACGTCGTCGAGTCGACTTCCGGCTGACCCTTCCGGAAGACTTCCCGCGGGACGTTGCCGCCGTTGCGTGCGACCTCGACCGCACCCTGATCGGCGAGGACGGCGTGCTGAGGCCGCGCACCCTGGGCGCGATCACCGCCCTGCGCGCGGCCGGTATCCCGTTCCTGATCGTGACCGGCCGCATGTTTCGCTCCGCGCGGCCCTACGCCCTGCAAGCCGGGCTCGACGAGCCGGTCGTCTGTTACCAGGGCGGCGCCGTCGTCGACCCGCACACCGGCGCGTTCCTCCTGCACGAGCCGATCCCGCTCGAGCTCGCCCGCGAGACGATCGCCGCCGTCGAGGCCGAGGGGTTCCGGCTCAACTGTTACGTCGACGACGAGCTCTACGTGGCCGAGATCACCGAGCACGCCCGCGCCTACGCGGACTTCCAGCACATTCCGATCACGCCCGTCGGCCCGCTGCTCGACTGGCTCGAGACCCCGCCGACGAAGCTCGTCGCAGTCGACGCGCCGGAGGCCCTCGACCGGCTGAAGCCGAAGCTGCAGGCGCACTTCGGCGATCGGCTCTTCGTCGCGAAGTCGCTGCCCTACTTCCTCGAGTTCGCAAGCCCACGCGTGTCGAAGGGGAGCGGGCTCGCGTTCGTCGCGGGCCACCTCGGCTTCGACCTCGCTCGCACCGTCGCCTTCGGCGACGGCGAGAACGACCTCGAGCTGCTGGATGCCGCCGGCTATGCGATCGCAGTCGAGAACGCCGACGACGGGCTGAAGGCGCGCGCGGACTGGGTCTGCCCGGCCGTCGGCGACGAGGGCGTCGCGCTCGTGCTCGAGGCCTACCTAGACTCCCGCCCATGATCGACCTCAAAGCAGCACGAAACGAGCCGGAGGCGTATCGCTCTGCGCTGGCCCGGAAGGGCGCCGCAAACGCCTTCGACGAGCTGCTCGCGGCCGACGAGCGCTGGCGGGCGCTCGTCCCCCGGATCGACGACCTCCGCTCGCGCACGAAGCTGAAGGGCAAGCCGTCGCCCGAGCAGCTGGCGGCGCTCCAGGGCGTGAAGGAGGAGCTGCGCGCGGCCGAGGAGGAGCTCGCGGTGGCGGAGCACGCGCGCGACGAAGCGCTCGCCAAGGTGCCGAACCCGCCGCACGAGAGCGCTCCGGACGGCGACTCCGACGAGGACGCCGAGGAGCTGCGCCGCGTCGGCGAGCCGGCCACCGGAGACGCGCGCGAGCACACCGAGATCGGCCGCTTCGACATGGAGCGGGCGGCGCGGCTGTCGGGCTCGCGGTTCGGCTACCTGATCGGCGACACCGCCCTGCTCGCGTTCGCCCTCTATCGCGCCGCGCTCGACCACCTCACCTCGAACGGCTTCACGCCGGTGCTCCCGCCGGTGCTCGTGCGCGAGGAGGCGATGGTCGGCACGGGCTTCTTCCCGACCGAGCGCTCGAACATCTACGCGCTCGCAGACGACGATCTCTTCCTCACCGGCACCTCCGAGGTGGCGCTCGCCGGCCTGCACATGGGCGAGATCCTCGACGCGGCCGACCTGCCGCTGCGCTATGCGGGCTTCTCGACCAACTTCCGCCGCGAGGCGGGTGCCGCGGGCAAGGACACGCGTGGGATGTTCCGCGTGCATCAGTTCAACAAGGTGGAGATGTTCGTCTACACGCGCCCGGAGGACTCTTGGGCCGAGCACGACCGGCTCGTCGAGCTGGAGGAAGCGTTCCTCCAGAAGCTCGAGCTTCCCTATCGCGCAGTCAGCGTCGCCGCGGGCGACCTCGGCGCCCCGGCGGCAAAGAAGATCGACCTGGAGGCGTGGTTCCCCTCGCAGGGACGCTACCGCGAGGTCACCTCCTGCTCGAACACGACCGACTATCAGGCGCGGCGGCTCGGGATCCGCTTCCGCGACAACGGTGGCCCGCAGCCAGTGCACACGCTGAACGGCACGATGGTCACCGACCGGGCCGTGCTCGCGATCCTGGAGAACTTCGGCGGTGAGGTGCCCGACGCGCTGAGGCCGTACGGCGCGCCCGAGCGCGTGGAGCGCTAGGGGCTACGCTCCTCATCGCGGCGGGGTGCCGGAGCGGCCGAACGGGGCGGTCTTGAAAACCGTTGGGCGTGCAAGCGTCCCGTGGGTTCAAATCCCACCCCCGCCGCCACTTTTCGCATCGCTTCGACGATTGCGGGTCATTTGCTCCGCCAGAGCACCGCGTGGTCGGCTCCGTCGTCCGTTCTGCGGTCGCCGACGATGTCGCCAGCCTCGTTGATCGCTGCGGCGCTGCTGCCGATCCCGCCTGCAGTGCCCAGATCAGTCAGCTTCCCGTCCTGCCAGACGAAGCCATGGCCCCTACCCCTGCCGGTGGCGCTCGATCCCACAACCTGGCCGACTTCGTTGACGACGTCGGGGTGCCCTGCTGTACTCGCCGCAGCGCCGCCCAGAGTCCCGATCCGGCGCAGCCCATCCCGCCAGACAAACACATGGTACTTCCCGGACGAGGATTGGTAACTAGCCAACGACCAAGCCCTCCTGGTTGATCGCCACCGGCGCGGTGTCGTACCACTCCGCCCCGAGCGATCCGAGATTGGTCATCGTGCCGGCCTCCCACAGGAACGGCCGGCCACGCCGCTGTGGCCCAACCGTGCTCCAGCCGACGATTTGCCCGGCGTCGTTGATCGCGACCGCCTCGCTAATAGCTGTATCGCTCGGCAAAGCGCCCAGGTACTCCATCCGCCGGTTGACCCAGCGAAACGCCCGCGGGAAACCCCGCAGGGGCTTGCTCCAGCCGACGATCTCGCCGTTGTTGTTGATGGCTGTCGCGCCGCTCGTCTTCCAGGCCGGCCCGTAGGTTCCGAGGTCGACCATCCGGCCGCGCTCCCACAGGAACGCGTGCTGCATACCGGCCGCGGTGCGGCTGCGGCCCACGACCTGACCACGGTTGTTGTGCGCAACGGCGGTCGTCTCGGTGCCCCCAAGGGTGCCGAGATCTCTGAGGCGCCCACTCTCAAAGACGAACCCGCGCCGGTAGCCAGACTTCGTCGCGTACGTACCGAGGACCTGCCCAGCCTCGTTGATCGAGGTCACGCTCATCGACGTGCCGATCGTTCCCAGGCTGCGCGCGCGCCCGTCCTGCCACACAAAGGCCACGACCCGCCCTTTCGGCGTGACGGCGTTGATCGCGACCTGCCCCCGATCGTTGACGTCGACTGCCCAACTGCTGCCACCCCGGATCGGATGCAGGTCGGTGACCCCCCACCCCTCGTCAACCGGAGCCGAACCTGCCGAAGCCGGCACCCCGAACGCAACAGCAGCTGCCGCGACCACCAGAGCGACGATCATTGAGCACCCCCTAGGTTCACCGACGCTCGGATCGGGGGTTCCTCCCACACGTCCTCACGCACCGCTCCCGATCCCTGCCCACACGACGGCGAAATCGACGTGATTCTTCCCCCGTCCGCCGCGGAATTCAAATCAGACGCTATTCGGAATGAGGCTCCGGAGCCTTCGGGCGCCTGCTGGTACCTCCACTACCCCGTCCTGAACGTGAAGGCCGGCCGCTAAGGGAGCGCCACGCAAACGATCGGTGGCGCACGTACTCGCGCACGTCGCCGAGGTGTGGCGCTAGCACGCCATCGCGGGGCGGGCTTGAAAACCGTTGGGCGTGCAAGCGTCCCGTGGGTTCAAATCCCACCCCCGCCGCCACTTTTCGCATGGGCTTCAGCGATTGCGCCTCATTTCTTCCGTGGTTCACGAGCGAGCGGCGGCGAACGATCAGAGCTGCTCGGGCGGGGCCATCCGGTAGAAGAACGGCCCCATGCCCTCGCGGACCGCAAAAATGAAGTTGACCAAACTCTCCTGGGTTGCCGCATTCTCGAGCGGACCCATGTAAACGGGGTCGTAACCGGCATCGCGGTTGAGCTGTTCGACAACCTGGCGCGCCTCGTCGTCACCGCACCACAGATTGCTCGGTCGTGCGCGAGCATCGCCCAGCCGCGAATAGAGCGACGCCTCGTTGGTGTTGAACGACTTCGCGGTCGGGCCGTTCGTCTTCGACTTCACGAACTCCGCGTTCGAGGGAAAGCCGTCCGGCGGGCCGACGCCGTAGAGGTTGGTCGCATCGATCACCGTCTTGCCGTCGATGCCCACGACCTTCTCGAGCGCATCCGCGACGGCGCCCCCAGGGACCGCCAGCAAGACGACCTCGGCTTCGGAGACGTCATCGCCTTGACGGCCGATCCGCTTCACCTCGTGACCGGCCCGCTCCCATGAATCCGCAAGACCACCGCCGACGTTGCCCCTACCGACTACCGCGATCCTCATCTGATCGACTCCTTCCACAGTCATCGAGCCTGGCGTCCGGATGAACGGGCTCGACAACGTGCTCACGATGTGCCCGAGTGTTGCTTCGGGCCGGGCATGCTCGCATCCGCCGGTGGCCAGCCATGGCAGCCTGTCTGCAGGCGATCGACCCGGGACAACGACCCCTGCAGACGGCAACAGCGCGGCGCCCAGGTCGGCGCGGCCAGAGCCTCTCGCCTACTGCACGAGCTCGGGTGGGCAACGAGGCGGCGTTCGGGATTCGAGCTCGACCGGCTGGGGCGGGTCGAGACGGTCGGCGAGCATCGAGGCGCCGACACCGCCGACAAGGAGCAGGGCGATGACCGCGAGCGAGGCGAGGTCGCCGATCGTCAGCACGTCGGCAAGGAGGATCTTCAGCCCGACGAAGCCGAGGATCAGGGCGATCGTCTCGTCGACGTAGCGGAAGCGGCGCACGAGAATGTCCACCAGGGCCAGGAAGGCGCCGAGCCCGAGGAGAGCAAAGGCGTTCGCGGTCCAGATCACGCCTGCGTCTCGGGTGACCGACAGCGCGGCGGGAACCGAGTCGATCGCGAATGCGATGTCCGCCAAGATGATCGCCACGATCACGAGCAGGAGCGGCGTGCCGGAGAGCCGTCCACCCTCCCGGACGAACAGACGCTGTCCTCTGAACTCGTCGGTCGTCGGCAGAAGCCGGCGCACGAGTTGGAGCACGCGGTTCTTGGAAGGGTCGATTGGCTCCGGCCGGCCACGCAGGGCGCGGTACGCCACGTAGAGGAGAAGCCCACCGAAGACATAGACAACGGCCTCTACCGCTTCGACGAGTGCGAGCCCCGCCACGATGGCCAGCCCCCGGAGAGCAAGCGCGCCGATGATGCCGATCATGATCACGCGCCCTCGTAGCTCGGACGGCACGGCGAAGTACACGAGCAGAAGCGAGAAGAGAAAGACGTTGTCGAGCGACAGCGAGCGCTCGATCAGATAGACCGTCGTCCACGCACCCGCCGGGCCGCCCGCAATCGCGATGACACCGGCAGTCAGAAGCGCCAGCGCGAGCCAGCCGATGCTCCAGGCGATTGCTTCGCCACGCCGGGCTGCGCGGCCTCGGGCGAAGAAACGCTGCTCGACGGCAAGGCCAACGAGGACCGCTGCAACACCCACCGCGACGATCACTAGTTCCATTTTTTCCTAGTTCTCTGTCCCGGCTGCGAGCGTCGCGCGTGCGCCGGCCGCGCGCACGGCGTCCGAAAGAGTGGCGGTGTCGTAGGCGCCGTGATGGCGCCTGCCGTTGATGAAGAACGTCGGCGTACCCGAGACACCGCTGAGATCGGCGCTGTCGACGTCATCCTCGACGCGCGCCGCCCCCACGTGCTCGCGCAGCGCCGCGGTGAAGCGCGCAGTATCGAGGCCCAACCGCTCGGCGTAGCCCACGAGGTCGTCGGGGCGGAGAGCATCCTGGTTGTCGAGTAGCAAGTCGTGCATCTCCCAAAACGCGTTCTGATCGGCGGCGGCTTCGGCTGCCTCCGCGGCCAGCCGGGCATTCACATGGACATCGCTGAGCGGTAGGTGCCGCCAGACGTAGCGGACGTCGCCGAAATCGCGGAGTAGCTCACGCACGAACGGCTCGGCTTGACCGCAATGGGGGCACTCGAAGTCGCCGTACTCGACCACCGTCACGCGTGCGTCGACAGGCCCACGGATGTGGTCACGCCCCGACTCGACGTCGACGTAGAGGTCGACCAGCGCCTCGGCCGGTCCGAGAAGCGCGCGGATCCTCGCATGCCGAGGCAGGAGCGCCGTCGCCCGAAACAGCAGCCAGGTCAGGCCTGCGGCGAAGAGTGCCGCACCGAGGATTCCCAAGGTCGCCTCCTCGAGTTGCGGGCCGTCGAAGGCGAGCGTCGCGACCAGCAAGGAAACGGTGAAACCGATGCCGGCGATCGTGCCGCCGCCCGCGACTGCAGCCCAGCCGACCGGCGGACGCAACCGGCCGCGGGCCACTCGGGTCACGAGCCAAGCTCCGCCGAGGATGCCCGCCGGCTTGCCCACCACGTAGCCGAAAATGATCCCGAGGGTGATCGGTGAGTCGATTGCCCTCGCCAGGAAGTCGCGATCGATGACGATGCCGGCGTTGGCGAGAGCGAACAACGGCACGACCAGATAGCTCGTCCACGGGTGGTAGAGCTGCTGTAGCCGCTCGTTTGGCGAGACCGCTGCCCTGAGCTCCACGCCGGCCGAGCGCGCGAGCTCGGGCGTGGGCTGCTCGCGGAATGCTCGAAACCGTTCGGTGGCGCGCACGAGATCTGATCGTGCAGCTGGGTAGGCGTAGGTCAGAAGGCCCATCGCCAACCCGACAACGACCGGCTCGACACCCGACTCGAGCAGAGCCACCCAAATGGCCGCCCCGAGGGCAAGGTAAAGGAGCCCCGTCCGGACGTCGAGCGCCCGCACGCCCAGAACGACCGCGAACAGCGCGAACGCGATGAGCAGCGCCGAGACGGTGACACGATCCGTGTAGACGGTCGCGATGACGGCGAGCGCGACGATGTCGTCGACAACGACGACCGTGAGGATGAACGCGCGTAGCCGATCGGGGAATCGCGGCCCCACGAGCGCAAGCAGCCCGAGCGCGAAGGCCGTGTCGGTCGACATCGCGATGCCCCAGCCGGCCGCGGACGGCTGTCCTGCGTTGAAGGCGAGGTAGATGGCGACTGCGAGCGCCATGCCGCTGATCGCAGCCACGAGCGGCAGCGCGAACCGGCGCCGCTCCCGCAGCTCGCCCAGGTCGAATTCACGACGCGCCTCGAGTCCGATGACGAAGAAGAAGAACGTCATCAGGCCGCTGTTCACCCACTCGCGGAGCTCGAGCTGGACGCCCGATCCGCCGATCTCGACCGAGAGCGTCGTCGCCCAGAACGAGTGGTACGACGACGCATCGACGTTCACCCATACGAGCGCCGCGACGACCGCAGCCAGCAAGACGGCGGCGCCGCCGGTCTCGGTGCGCAGGAACTCCCGCAGCGGTGTCTGAAGGCTCCGCGCCCACGCGGTCCGGCCGGAGAAGGACGTTGTCGGAGGCTCTGCAGGCGTGAGGTCAGCGTCCGTGCTCGCCGAGTCGCCGCTACTGCTCGTAACCCTCGACCACCTCCGGCAGCCTGACCTCGGCCGCGTCCGGATCGCGACCGTCGTCGCGCAGCGCCCGCCGTTGGCGCAAGAGGTCCCAGCACTGGTCGAGCGAGACCTTCAGCTCGCGCAGGCGCTGACGATCGCTGTCGCTCCCGTTTCCCGCGGCCTCCCGCTCCCACAACTCGTGCTCCTCGGCGACCAGTTGTTCGATCTTCCCGTGCACCTGCGAGTCGTCCATCAGCCCTCCGCTCGTCGTTTGGCCGGTTCGAGGCGTGCTCGGAGTTGGCTCAGCTGCGATGAGCTCGGACACCAGGAAGACGCAAGCGCCGTCTGATCCCACCCCGACAGGCTTGCCCCCGCTCGGTAGGCGCTCTCCAGGAAGGTCAGGAGTGCTGCTTTCGGGTCCAATGCCTGCCGAACCGCGTCGTAGGGCAGAACCGCGAGCGAGCCGCTCCCTTGGTCTGTCCAGATCGCCTCGTTCGGGTGCAACGGCTGCCGGCGAAGGTCAGCGGGCTCGGGAGCCGTGTACGAGTAGTAGGTCGGCTCGCGCACGTTCGCGTCGCCCGGCCAGAAACCGAACGAGATCGCCTCGTGGGAGTACGCCTCTCGGTCGACTGGTTCAGCGTCGGGCAGCGCCGGCGCGAGGCCACCGCTGAAGCGAGTATGCGCGAGGTCGAAACCGTGCCAGAAGAGGTGCACAGGGCTCGACTTTCCGCAGTACCAGCCTGCGAACTCCTCGAGCACCTCGTCCGTCCACCCGAGGATGTGCCAAAAGCGCTCGACCGCGTCTCGATCGTAGGAGGCATGCTCGCGGTCTTCCGGGAACGGGGTCGTCATCGGGACGTGAAAGGGCTGCTCGAGGATCGGGACGTCGATCCCCAGCGACGCGAGCGTCGCGTGCAGCTTCCCGTCGAACTCGGCGACCGAGAGCCCATCCACAAGTTCGAACGACTCCACCTCACCCCGGTCGGTCGCGACCACTAGGCGGTGATCGACGAAGTCGAAGTCGATCTCGAAGGCGACACCGCCTACTGCGTGCATGCGACGCGTCGTCAAGCCACGCACGTCGACATAGAGCGGGACGTGCCACCAGTGGTTTCGCGGCGCTGTGGAGGCCATCCGTACCTTGCCGACGATCTGCACCCACAGGTGCAGCGTGTCCTTTGTTTCCTCCCATCCAGTCAGAGGTAGCTCCGGCAGCTCAGGTCGAGTCGTGTTCGTGGTGCTCACGGGCGCGGGTCCCCTTGGACAGTCGAGGAAGCCGCTCGGCTCGTCTCGACGACAAAACCCACTTCGTCGAGAAAGCACCAGCTCCAGTCTTCACCGGGCTCGGCCGAACGAACGATGGGATGGCTAGCGTCGCGCGCATGCCGGCTCGCGTGCCGATTTGGGGAGGAGTCGCAACAGCCGATCTTCCCGCAGGTCATGCACATCCGCAGGTGCACCCACCGGCTGCCGGTCTTCAGGCACTCCTCACAGCCCTCGATCGATGCGGGGAGCACCGTCACCTGGATCTGGTCGAGGTGGCTACAGACTGCCATCACGCTCCTCGCGCCGCTTCGTAGACCTCGCCAACGATCGTCGTTTTTGCAATCTCCTGCTGGAATTGCTCCGCATCGTGTCGCGCCTCCAGCTCGGTCGGGAACCCTTGTTCATGCCTGCCTACCATGGTGCCGTAGGCGTTGAACAGATACCACCGATGCCTACTGTCCCGGTCCCTCCGAAGCTGGAGTCGAAGGAGACCTTGGCGTTGCGGAGCAGCGTCGCTCGTCATGCGGTCATCCACGGGCGCCGTCATGTTCGCAGACGCTCCGCTGAGAGAGACCGCTGCTTTGCTACTCGTTCACGCACGGCCGGGGCGACGTCTTGGATGAACGTGGTCAGCGTTCCGGGGTTGGGCGGAGCGGCCAGCACGAACGTGCTCAGGCCAATGTCGAGTGCGAGGTGTGTCAGCACGTCGACCCAGTGCTCGGGAGGGCCGACGATGGCTTGATCAGTGTCGGCCGCCGGCCCCTTGGTCCTGCTCGCGAACTCACCCTGAACGTTGTAGATGCGGCGAATCTCGCGCGGCTCACGGCCCGCCTCCCGGGCCGCGACATCGATCGCGAGATTGGCCTGAGCGGCTTCCCGTGGCGGCTTGTACGACATCAACGGGCTGATCCAGCCGTCGGCCACGCGGCCCGTCAGGGCAAGTGCGCGCGGCATGTTCGCGCCCACCCAAACCTGGATCGGGTGGGCGGGCGCCGGGCCTGTGTGAACACCTGCGAGCTGATAGTGGCGCCCCTCGAAGCGGAGTCCGGCGCGCTCGCCGCTCCACATCGCCCTCATCACCGCGATGCCCTCCTCGAGCGCAGCGAGGCTCTCTCCCGCGGTTAGACGAGCAGCGCCCATCGCGTGCGCGGCATCGAGGAATCCGCCGGCGCCGATCCCGAGCTCGAACCGGCCGCCGCTCAGTAGATCGAGCGTCGCCGCGGCCTTTGCGAGCACCGCCGGCGGCCGGAGCGGTAGGTTCGCCACGTCGGCGAAGACACGCACTGCTGCTGTCTGCGCCAAGATGACGGCAAGCAACGTGGACGTGTCGAGATGGCGCGACTGGTAGGGGTGGTCCTGGACGCCGATCAGGTCGTACCCGAGGCTGTCGACGATGCGCGCCGTGTCGAGGACGCCGACCGGGTCGCCGGCGTCGGGCGTCAGGAAGTAGCCGAACTGGAGCGGATGTCCGTAGTCGAGGCTTTCGCCTGAGGTCTCTTCCGATTTGGCCATCGCGCTCACCCTTGTGCCACCTTCCTGTGGATTCAGGTTGCGGGGATTGCGGACTCTTCGCGGCTGTCGTGAACGATCAGCATCGGCACCGTGCCGTGGTTGAGTACGAAATGGGAAACCGAGCCCAGCACGGCCGAGCGGACCGCGCCGCGCCCGCGAGAGCCTAGGACGATCAGGTCGTGGTCGCCGGCCACCGCGCGCTTCAGGATCTCAGCCCCTGGGTGACCGATCGCAGTCCGCCCCGAAGCGGTGATGCCGTCGGGAACGAGGGCCTCGCCCGCTGCGAGGATCGCTTTGGCACCATCCAGCAGGTCGGTTTCGGAACTAGGAGGCACCAGACCCGACCCGACGGGCTGCAGGGCGGCGACCGTGAGTAGCGTCAGGCTCGCATCCTGCGACCGAGCAACGTCGATCGCTTCGTCGAGCGCACGGTTCCCGTGCTCGGATCCATCCCAGGCGACGAGAATGCTCTTGAACATGAAGGCTCCTTCACGACTTGTTGGGCTCGGGGAGTTCGTTTCGCGCTTGATTCTGTGGCGCTTCCGCAATCGTCTCGCCTAGGCGTTCGACTTCGGCTTGTGATCGAAACGCGATTCGGCGAGTCGAACCCAGGTCGCCTCGAACGCGTACACGCTCTCCGGCCACGGGCTCAGCAACAGAGCGTGATCGGCCCGGTCCTCGCTCTCGGCGAAGCGGATCGACAGCCCGTCGATGGTCCGGAAGTGCGTCTGGATGGATCCGTTCAGCCGGGTGCTCACGCTGTCGCTCCTTGTGCTCTCGCCTGGGAAGTAACCGCGAGACGAGTGTCATTCGCCCAGGCGGCACTCGCATCTGCCAGTGGACAGTCCAAGTGGCCAGCCTGGTGTTCGAAGCCCGCCAACGATCAGGATGGCGGTGGCCGCGTAGCCGGCGACAGATTCGCCGGGCCGACCGGTTAGCCGGACGGGAAGAGTTCGGCCAGGTACGGGACACGACATTACGCCCGTACAGACAGGCTGCGCCGACTGGCCATTGGCGGATGCGACACGCGCCCCAGCCGCCAGACACTGACTCGCATGACACGAAGCGTGAGCAAAAGGAGTCTGGGATGTTTGCACGCCTGGGGCGGCTGGTGGCTGCCCATCCGTGGAGGGTGATCGCGGTTTGGATCGTCGCCTTCGCTGTGATCGTTCCGTTCTCGCCGTCGTTGGCGGACGTGACCAACGAAGATCAGACGAGCTTCTTGCCCTCGAGCGACGAGTCGATGCAGGCGCAGGAGTTGGCCGAGAGGCACTTTCCGACCGCGTCGGGCGCGACTGCCCGCTTCGTGCTCAAGCGCGTCGACGGACAGGCGCTGAGCGCCGCCGACCAGGGCCGGGTCCGCGAGTTCGCGGGCGGTCTCGAGGCGGCGGGGATCGCGAGCGTCAACTCGGTCGCGACCGGCCCCGACGAGCTGGCCGAGAGCGAGACGGCGCAGCTTGTCCAGGTGGCGTTCCAGGGCGAGGCGGCCGACAACCCGGTCAAGGACGCAGTCAAGGAGCTGCGCGAGGAGGCGGTGGGTCTGCTCGCGGGCAGCGGCCTCCAGGCCGGCCTGACCGGGGACGCGGCCAGCACCGTGGACACGGAGGAGTCGTTCGGGAGCGCCGAGACGATCACCTTCGCCGCCACGTTTGTGCTGATCCTGCTCCTCGTGGGCGGCATCTTCCGCAGCCCGATCGCGGCGATCCTGCCGCTGCTCACGATCGGGCTCGTGTTCCTGCTCGCGACATCGCTGGTCGCCTTGGGCGCCGACACGTTCGGGTTCGAGGTCGACGCCTCGCTCACCTCGCTGCTGATCGTGGTGCTGTTCGGGATCGGCACCGACTACATCCTGTTCCTGCTCTTCCGCTACCGCGAACGGCTGCGGGCGGGCGACGAGTCGCGCGTCGCGGTCGCTTTCTCGGTTCGCCGCGTCGGCGAGGCGGTCGCCAGCTCCGCCCTGGTCGTGATCATTGCCTTCGCCGCCTTGCTGCTGGCGAGGCTCGGCTTCTTCCGCACGATGGCGCCCGGCCTGATCATCTCCGTCGCGGTCACCCTGCTAGCGAGCCTGACCCTGATCCCGGCCGCGATCGCGCTGATCGGGCCGCGTGTGTTCTGGCCCGCGAAGAGCTGGCAGACCACGCCCAAGGGCCGCTTCTTCAAGCCGCTGGGGCAGCTGATCGCTCGCCGTCCCGGCCGGATGGCGCTCGCCTCCGGCGGCTCGATGCTCGCGCTCGCCGCCGGCGTCGTCTTCTACACCGCCAACTACGACACCTCCAGCTCGCTCCCTTCCGACACCGAGTCCTCGCAGGCAAACGAGGACATCAAGGGCGCCTTCGCAGCCGGCGCCGCGAACCCCACCGACGTCTACGTCTCCAGCTCCACGCCGATCCAGCAGAACGAGCTGACAACCCTCGCCGACCAGCTCCGCGGGATCGAGGGCGTCGACTCGGTCGGCAAGCCGATCCTCTCCCAGGACGACACCGGGGCCCGCATCAGCGTCAACCTGAGCGAAAACGCGACCTCGAACGCGGCGCTCGACGTCGCCGAAGGCCCGCTCCGCGACGTCGCCCACGCTTCCACAGCCGGGGACGAGGTCAGGGTCGGCGGCGCCAGCAGCGCCTTCGCCGACATCCGCTCCGCCCTCGAACGCGACATACTCGTCGTCTTCCCGATCGCCGCGCTCCTGATCGCTCTCGTCCTCGGCCTGCTCCTGCGCAGTGTCGTCGCGCCGCTCTACCTGCTCGGCGCCGTCTCTCTGGGCTTCGTCGCGACCCTCGGCGCCGGCGTCGCGCTCTTCCAGGGCATCGGCTCCGAGCCGGGACTGCTCTTCATCCTCCCGGTCATGCTCTACATGTTCGTGGTCGCGATCGGCACCGACTACAACATCCTGGTGACGACCCGCTTGCGCGAGGAGGTGCAGGAGGGCAACGACTCGCGTATCGCCGCCGAGTTGGCGGTCAAGCACGCCGGCCCGACTGTGCTCTCGGCGGGCGTCATCCTCGCCGGTACATTCGCCTCGCTCGGGCTCACCGGTATCAGCCTGCTGGTGCAGCTGGGAATGACGATTGCGATCGGCGTCATCATCGTCAGCTTCGTCATGGCCACCGTCCTCGTGCCCAGCCTCTCGGCGCTCATCGGCACGAGAGTCTGGTGGCCTGGCCACGTGAGTCCTGTCGGGCCTGTCGCGGTCGAAGATCACACTCACACCCACTCCGGCCGTCCGAGCGCCCAGCCCGCGCCTGTGGGCGAGCGCTAATGAAGTCTCGCAAGCCATCTGGCGGGCGGGAGCACGTTCCGGCCCACCAATAGGAGCCACGATGTCGACCCCGCTCGGAAGCAGGCGCCGGCGAAAGGTCCGTGTCACGGCCCACGATGCTTCTTCCGGCGACCGGCATCGGCGGTGGGCCGCCTCCGCTAGAGCGGCGGCGTGGTGGTCGCGTCGCGGGGGAGAACGGTGTCGAGCTGGGCCCGCGAGCTGATGCCGAGCTTGAGGAACACCTTGCGCAGGTGGTACTGCACGGTGCGCGGGCTGATGAACAAACGCGTGCCGATCTCCGGGTTCGAGAATCCCTCCCGGGCCAGTTGCGCGATGTGCGCCTCCTGGGCGGTGAGGTCGCCGCGCGTTTCCGGCGTGCGCTTGCGCACGGTCTCGCCCGTCGCGAGCAACTCGCGGCGAGCGCGATCGGCGAACGCGCCCGTCCCCATCGAGGCGAACATGTCGTATGCCGTCCGCAGTTGCTCGCGCGCATCGACTCGCCTGTTCTCACGACGCAGCCACTCGCCGTAGAGCAGGTGGGCGCGGGCGAGCTCGACGCGCACCCGGGTACGGCCAAGACAGTCGATCGACTCGCGATAGAGAATCTCGGCGGCGTCGCCCTCGCTGAGCAAAGCGCGAATGCGAGCTTCGATCCCCAGCGCCCACTCGGTCGGCGTCACACTCGTGCGTTCGGACATCCACTCGAGCGCGGTTGTGACGAGCGCGATGTCGCCGGTCCTGGACGCCGCCTCGGCCAGCTCGGACACAAGGAAGGACCCGTACCCAATCGGATCGCGCTCGAAGGCTCGCCACGCAGCGTCGCGCGCAGCGTCATGGCGGCCGAGGCCGTTGTAGAGCACCGCGCTCGCGTAGAGCGCGGAGACGCCGCCCAGACCGCCTGCGGCCGCCTCGCGCAAAGTGGCCTCGATCAGCTCAGAGGCCAGCGCCTCCTCGCCGCGCCAAGCAGCGAGCTTCATCTCGCTGTACGCAACCGACGGGTGCGCGGTCGCCTCTGCGATCAGGCGATCTTCTTCATACAGCTCCGCCGCAGCGCCCAGCTCGCCGGCGACAAGGTGGGTCCAGGCGAGGAGGTTGAGCGCGAGTTGCAGGTGCACGAGCGCGCCGGTGTCTCTGGCGTCCTCCGTCTGGCAAGCGGCCAGACCGTGCCAGGACTCGGCATCCCACAGCTCGAGGGCGACCATGGCGCCGGCTCTGCCCGCGATGAGTCGGAACCAGCGACCGGCTTCGTCGTCGGGGACATGTGGCGCCAGAAACAGTTCGAGTGCTCGGGTGAGCGCCGGCGCTGCGGCTGTGTATCCCTCCGTCAAGCGCACGGCGTAGGCGTCGAGCACGACATCCACCACCCGCGGAGGATCGGGGCTAGGGGGCGCAGCACGCGCGGCCGCTGCCGCCTCCAGCACGCCACTGGGCCCGTCCAGCTCGCCGACCCACAGCGCCGCACCGATGGATTCCAGGTGCGTCTCGCGCGCCAACTCGACGTTGAGCGGCTCGAGGCGGCGGGCCGCGCTGAGGAGCAGCCGAGCGGCATCGCTGCCGCGTCGCTCCATCAACGCAAGGTGCCCACGCAGCCGTTCCACTTCGGCGGCCCGTAGGGCGTCGAGCGGGCCGGCCTCGACAGCAACCAGCAATCCAAGTGCGGCGTCGGGGGCGCCGGCGTCGCGCTTCGCCCTCGCAGCCTCGAGCAGGCGCTGCACACGGCGAGCGGGGTCGGGCGTCAGCGTCGCCGCGCGCTCGAGGAAGGCCGCCGCCGCGGCCAGACCTCCCCGCGCCTGGGCTCGGCCGGCCGAGCGCTCGAGCTCGGCGGCGACGTCCTCGTCGGGCCTAGGCGCGGCGTGGGCCCTGTGCCAGGCACGGCGGTCGGGATCGATTTCGGGATCGGTCACCTCCACCAAGGCGCGGTGCACGTCCTGTCGCTCGTGAAGCGACGCAGAACGGTAGGCCACCGAGCGCACGAGCGGATGACGAAACTGCACGCGGGGGCCGAACTCGATCAGACCTGCTTCGACCGCAGGCGTCGCGTCATCAGTTCCGACGCCGAGCTGCTCGGCTGCCTGCCAGAGCAGCGATGGCTCGCCCACCGGATCCGCCGCTGCAAGCTGCAGCAGGCGCCGCGTCTCGGCTGGAAGGGCGTCCAGACGCCGCCGGAAGCTCTCCTCGATCCGCCCCGAGAGCGGCATCGCGCCCGGCAGTGCGAAACCGCCCGCCAACTCAGCAGGCGTCACGCTCCGGGGCAGCTCCAACAGCGCCAAGGGGTTACCGCGCGCCTCGCTGACAATCTGGTCCCGAACCCGAGTGTCCAGGGGCCCGGTGAGCACCGAGTCCAGCAGCGCGCGCGCATCGTCCTCTCCCAGGCCCTCGACCACGAGCTCGGGCAAGCCGGCCAGCTGATCGGCCGTTCCGCGAGCCGCGAAGACCAGGCCGACCGACTCTGCCTCCAGGCGGCGTGCGACGAACGCGAGGGTCTGCGCCGAGGCCCGATCGAGCCACTGCTCGTCATCGACGAGACAGATGAGCGGCTGCTCTTCGGCGGCTTCGGAGAGCAAGGTCAGGACCGCCAGCCCGATGAAAAACCGATTCGGCGCCGGCCCAGGACTGACCCCGAACGCCGTCCGCAGCGCGTCGCGCTGCGGCTCCGGCAGGTACTCGAGATGATCGAGCATCGGCCCCAGCAGCTGATGCAGCCCGGCGAACGCAAGCTCCATCTCCGATTGAACAGCAGCGGCGCGGACGACACGGCAGCCCGACGCTCGCTCGGCGACGTACTCCAACAGTGCCGACTTGCCGACCCCCGGCTCGCCCCGCACGACCAGCGCCTGGCTCTCACCCGCGCGAACAGCTTCGACGAACTCGTCGAGCGCGGCAGTCTCAATGCGCCGGCCCGTTAGCTCTGTCGCGCGTCCTTGGACGAGGGAGAGTTCGACCATCAGCCCAGCACGACGTTACCTGCGCGGCCACAGGCTGCGACGGCTGGCCACTGGCGGATGCGAAACGGTCCTCGGCGACCCGACGATGACTTACATGAGACGCGAAGCCGTGCGGATCGGCGTGCTCGGTGCGGGACACGTCGGCCCAGTGATCGCACGGGTTGCGCTCGCCGCCGGCTATCAGGTCTCTATCGCGGCTAGCGCCGAACCGGAGCGAATCGCGCTCATGATCCGGGTGCTTGCCCGGGGAGCCGAACCGCGGTGGGCACCCGACGCCGTCGCCGACTCCGACATCGTCGTGCTGGCGATCCCAATTCACAAGTTCGCAGCCTTCGACCCGGCCCTGGTGGCCGGGAAGGTCGTAGTGGACGCGATGAACTACTGGCCGCCGGTCGATGGCGTTCAGGAGCTTTTCGAAGATCGCCGGTACAGCAGCAGCGAGATCGTTCAACACCGGCTTGACCGGTCGACGGTAGTCAAGACCCTCAACCACGTCGGTTACCACGAGCTCGAAGACGGACGGCAAGCTGCCGGCTCGCCTCAACGTCGGGCGCTCGGCGTCGCCGGCGACGAGCCGGGTGCGGTGGACGTCGTGGTCGACGTCATCGAGCGGATCGGCTACGACGCCGTCCGGCTGGAGACCCTCAGTGCCGGCCGACTCCTCGAGCCCGGCGGCCCAGTTTTCGGCGCTTCACTACTCCGACCCGAGTTCGAACGAGCCCTGCGCGCCGAAGCCGCATAAAGGAGAGCACCGTCCTATGACCACAGCATCTTCAGAAGCGTTCCCACTTGTCCTCGGCGTCGACACCTTCGGCGACATGACCCACGACGAGGACGACCGCCCACTCTCACATGCACAAGTAATCCGCGACCTCGTCGAACATGGTGTCCTTGCCGACCAGGTCGGCGTCGACTTCTTCGGGATCGGCGAGCACCACACCGATGACTTCCCATTGTCCGCCGCCGACGTGGTGCTCTCCGCGATCGCAGCGCGCACGAGGCGCATCCACGTGGGGTCGGCAGTCACCGTGTTGAGCTCGGACGATCCCGTCCGCGTGTTTCAACGCTACTCCACGCTCAACGCGGTCTCCGGCGGCCGTGCAGAAGTCATCCTGGGACGCGGCTCCAGCATCGACTCGTTCCCGCTCTTCGGTTACGACCTTGCCGACTACGAGGAACTCTTCGAAGAGAAGACCAATCTCTTCGCCGAAGTGCTCAAGGGCGAGCCGGTCACGTGGCAAGGCACGACGCGCCCCCCGCTCGTCGAACAGAATGTCGTGCCACACCTCGAGTCCGGTCCCTTCCCGGTCTGGATCGGTGTCGGCGGCAGCCCTCAGTCGGTGATTCGCGCCGCGCGGTACGGCTTCTCGCTGATGCTCGCGATCATCGGCGGGCCTCCGGCACGTTTCGCACCCTTCTCCCAGCTCTTCCGCGAGGCCCTGGAGAGCTTCGGGCGGGCTCCGCTACCGGTCGGAGTGCATGCGCCCGGTCACGTCGCTGCCACCGACGAAGCGGCCCGAGAAGAGTTCTGGCCGCGCTATCTGGAGGTGATCCGCCGGATGAGCAAGATCCGCGGCTTCGCGATCCCGACCAAGGAATCCTTCATGTCCGAGATCGGGCCACAGGGAGCGCTCTACGTCGGGTCGCCTGAGACCGTCGCGCAGAAGATCGCGCAGAATCTCACCATTCTCGGCGCAAGCCGCTTCGAGCTGAAGTACGGCATGGTCGGTCTCTCCAACCACGCCCTGATGACCAACATCGAGCTCTACGGGACGCAGGTAGTCCCACGCGTGCGCGAACTCCTGGCGTGATCGCCTAGCCACTGGCGGATGCGATACGCGACCGCGCGGGTCCACCCTTCGAAGCAACGAAGGAGGACCGACAGATGACCACCATCCCCGCGTCTGACCGTTTCACCGCGCTACCTGATGACCAGACGCTCGCAGCGACCGTCGTTGCGCTCGAGGAGCACGGATCCAGCGTCGACGTCGTCGACGACCTCGACGCCGCACGCGAAACCGTCCTCGCCCTCATTCCCGACGGCTCCTCCGTGATGACCAACACCTCGGTGACGCTCGAGGAGACCGGCATCGCGGCCGCAATCAACGACGGCGGACCCTACGAATCGATGCGCAACAAGCTGATGGCGCTCGACTTCGCCACCCAGTTGCAGGAGATGAAGGCGGCCGGCGGCCAGCCCGAATTCGCACTCGGCAGCGTCCACGCCGTTACCCGTGACGGAACACTCGTCATAGCCTCAGCCTCCGGCAGCCAGCTCGCCTCCTACGCCTGGGGCGCCGCCAACGTCATCTTCGTCATCGGCGCGCAGAAACTCGTGCCGACGTTGACGGCGGCGCACGAGCGGATCTACGAGCACAGCCTGAAGCTCGAAGACACGCGCGCGGTCGCCGCCTACGGGCAAAACAGCTCCGTCGGCAAGATCCTCGAGATCCACCAGGAGCTGCCCGGCCGCATCCACATCGTCCTCATCCGACAGTCGGTCGGGTTCTGATGAGGCGCGACACGATCCCGGAGAAGCGTCAGCCGACCGTTCAGCCGCTCGACGACTCTTTCGATCATGTCCGCGGCTCGGCGGCCGGCCGCCTCATCCTCGAGTACGGCGACTACGAGTGCCCCTACTCGCGCCAAGCGTTTCGAGAAATCGAGCGCGTCGAGCAACAAGTGAGCGGTGGTATCCGCTTCGCGTTCCGGCACTTCCCGCTCGTGGAGATCCACCCGCATGCCCTCGCGGCCGCGGCCGCAGCTGAGGCAGCTGCGCTCCAAGGCCGGTTTTGGGAGATGCACGAGCTGCTCTTCCGTCGCCAGAAGGCCCTCAAAGACGACGACCTGCGGCGGTACGGCGTCCAGCTCGAGCTGGACGTCGCGCGCTTCGACCAGGATCGATTCAGCCCTCACGTCCTGCGGCGCGTCCGTCGAGACGTCGAGAGCGGAACGGCGTCGGGTCAGGTGCAAGGGACGCCGACCCTGTTCATCGACGGCGTCGTCCACCTCGGTGGCTACGACGCAACGACGTTGCTGGAGGCGGTTGCGCGTGAGCGCGATTGACGCCCTCGCCGGGCTCCTAGCGGCACCACGCAATGCGCGCCGCCGGGTCGTGCTGTCACAGTCCGACCGGATCGCCACCTGATTTCCGCAGCACTGCGCGCGCTCCCACGTTCCGGAGCCGGTTCCCGCGCCGTCCTGCGTCCTGCGTAAGATCTGCCGACAGCATGTTGCCCAGGGAGGACACGGTGGAAGCAACTCGTCGAGACGTGCCGTTCGCGGTGCTGATCGCGTCGTTCTTCGGCTTCGCCAAGGCGGCGTTCCTCGGCTTCATGGGTGTCATCGGGCTCGTGAGTTGGGATGACGTCACCGAGCCGTGGGGGATCGGTGCGCTCGTGCTGGCGGCGCTCTTCGCCATCGCCTCGTGGGCGCTCCTGCGCGGGAACAAGGTCGCGCGCATCGTGCTGGCGGCACTCGCCGTCGCCGGCGGCGGCATCGCGCTCGTCTACGTGTTCATCGGGCCGACGAGCGCCATCGGCCCCTCGCTCGTCACCGCCGCCATGGACGCGGCGCTGATCTGGCTGCTGTACGGCCCGCAGGGTTCCAGGAAGTACTTCGACTCGTAGAAGGCCCCGACTCGGCGCCTCGCGCACGTCCATCGGTCGAGGCCGCTAGACCCTCGGCGCTCAGAGGAGATGTGAGGGCTGGTTCCAGAACCAGCCCTCGAAGCGCTCCGTCGCCGAAGATCCTCGGGAAGAAGCTCACGCCCTCCGCTCGCCCACCGCTCGATCGTCGCGGCGGTCGACCACGCGAACGGAAGCGCTGCGTCGTGCGGGTTTGCGTCGCCTCGTGCCACGAACCCCTCCGTCGCAGCCTGAGCGCTCACCGCGAGTGGCAATGCCTGACGCCTGCGCCCGGCTCGACTGGCTGTGCTCGCGCTAGGACTCAGGGTGTAGAAGCTCCTGCAGCTCCATCCGCACACCGTCGCCGGCTGCTCCCGGGGGTCTCTAGTCGGAGCGTGGATCAGTCTCTCGTGCGACTTCGGCCGGAGTACCGTGTCGCTTCTTCACGACGTTGTAACCGTCCCGTCGCGCGACGATTTCTTCGACGTCTTCCAGTTCGTGCCCAGGAACGAGGGCGAAGAGGCGGGCATCCGAGCGGATTTGCTCGTAGTCCTGAGGCGGAACGCGGACGCGCTGCTCGCACTCGGAATAGCCGCACTCGCAGACAAGAAGGAGCTGGTCGTCCAGCTGGAACTGCTGCGCGAGCCCCTTGAGTTGCTCGTTCATGCGGCGGAACACGCCTTCGTTCAATCCGATTCGACGGGCTCGCTCGTCGTCCAGACCCGGGTCGCTCACGTCATTTCTCAGGACGCTGCACGCCCTGTCAGAGACTTCTGGAGGTACGCGAGGATCGCGACTGGGGTGTCCGAGTTTTCCACGACCTCGACAGCCAGCTCGTGGACCCGCATCTGCCGGCTGCGTGCCGCACCTCTCAACAGCTCGTACGCCTCATCGGGCTTCATTCGAAGACGCTCTGCGAGCACGCCCTTTGCCTGCTCGACGACGATCCGTGTCTTGAGGGCGCGCTCTAGCTGTGCGCGTTGCTCGAACGATGCCTCCGTAACGGCCATCAACCGCCGTAAGGCGATATCGAGCATCTCCTCCTCCGGGACCGCGCCCGGCGCTGCTCCCTCGTTGACTCCTGCCTTCACCCCACGATGATAACGCCGCCCAGCTCGTTCCACTCCTCCGCTCGCAGTGCCGCGGCTTGGCACAGAACACCGCACTTCAGACGAGTCCGACCACGTCACGTTTGAGGTGCGGGCAAGAGGGGATCATCGTCGTCGCAGAGCACCGCGACGGCCCCTGACCTCGGCTCGAGCGCACATTTTCGAAGGAGGGGCAAGTTGGCAACAGACGCTGGCACGATGCGGCGGGACACGCGCGAGCCCATGCGGCTTACGACGGAGACCAAGCAGGCGCTCAAGACGACGGAGTTCTGGGCGATGCTTGCGGTGATCGTCGGAATCCTGATCGCTTCAGCGATCATCGGCGAGACAGACGGCGGTAGCGGCGAGGACCGGGCCGATGCTTTTCCGGCCGTCCGCGCCTGGCTCTACGTCACGATTGCAGCATCGGCGTACATGGTCAGCCGGGGGCTTGCGAAGGCAGGCAGCCGCGATCCGTACTGGGCTGATCCGGACGATCGCCCGAGTCCGGGCAACGACCGCAGCTAGGGCAGTGCCCAATGGACCGGCGGGGGGTGTTGCGGGCGGAATGGTGATCGCACTACCGATCGTCATTGCGACGCGCAACTGGGAGGCGGGGTCTGGACACGCGGTGGGGCCATTGCGGCGGCCCCACCGCGTCCTCCGGGTCGCCGGTCACGACAGGTGTGCCAGGACGAATTGGGAGAGGCTCGCCGGCAACGTGCGGGTCGAGATGACTACGAGACTGGAGAACCGATGATCCGCAGAATTGATCGCATCGCCACCGAGTTGCCACCTCCTTCCGAGCCGGATGTCGCGGGCGCGGCAGCGGTACAGGAGCTCATGGGCGGACGCTTCGGCGAGATGTCGACGTTCATGAATTACACCTTTCAGTCGTTCAACTTCCGCAACCGGCAAGGGGCGCGGCCGTTCTACGACCTGATCTCGAACATCGCGGCCGAGGAGTTCGGGCATGTCGAGCTTGTCGCTGCCACGATCAACACGATGCTCACGGGGGCCTCCCCGACCACCGAGAACGGCCGTGCGCCGAAGGCCTCGCTGGCGCCTGTCAAGGGGATGGGTAATCCACACCACTTCCTCGCTGGCGGCCAGGGGGCGCTGCCGCAGAACTCGCAGGGCCGCCCCTGGAATGGCGACTACGTCTTTTCATCTGGTGATCTCGTCGAGGATCTCACGCACAACTTCTTCCTGGAGACTGGCGCGAGGAACAACAAGCTCAAGGTCTGGGAAATGGTCGAGCACCCGGCTGCCCGCGCCCTGACCGGGTACCTACTCGTCCGTGGGGGCGTTCACCAGGTGGCCTACGCGCGGGCGCTGGAACGCCTGACCGGCGCCGATCTGATGAAGCTCTTCCCCTCGCCGCGGATCCCGACCGAGAAGATTCCGGAGTGCAAGCCGCACATCAAGCGCGGCGACCACCTGCGCCTCTACCGCTTCTCGCCCAAGGACTACCTGGAGCTTGCCGCGGTCTTCAACGGCCCGCACCCGGAAACGGGCGAGGATCTCGTCGTCATCGACGAAGCGCCGGAGGGCGTGCCAGCGTACGACCTGCCCTCGCAGCCGGCGGTGTTCGCGCCGGATTATGCACCGGAGGAGATCGCCGAGATCGCGCGGAAGCTCCGCGAGCGCGCGGGGCTCTCGAAGGAGCCGACCGGCGAGGTGGCCAACGGAAAGAGCGGTTCCACTTCCAAGCCACGGCGCGCTGCCCGGAAGCCGGCGACAGCAAAGAAGTAGAGACAACTACCAATCGTCCAACGGCAAGAAAGGGGTTGAGATGGCAACAGGGATGAGCGATCCACGCGAGTTGTTCCTTCACGAGCTCGGCGACGTGCTCTACGCCGAGAGAACGCTTGTGAAGGCGCTGCCGACCTTGCAGGAGGAGGCATCGGACGAGGAACTCGCACTCGGCTTCGAGGAGCACCTCGAAGAGACACGGCAGCATGTGAAGAACGTCGAGCAGGCGTTCGAGCAGCTCGGCGAGAAGCCGACTGCCGAGAAGTGCCCCGGAATCGACGGGATCAAGAAGGAGCATGACGACTTCGTTTCCAAGGAATCTCCCTCTCAAGACGTGCTCGACTCGTTCTTGACGGGCGCCGGCTCGCGCACCGAGCACTACGAGATCGCGGCCTACGAGGGTCTGGTGACCATGGCCGAAGCGATGGGAGAGACCGAGGTCGTCAAGCTGCTCACCGAGAACCTTCAGCAGGAGCGAGTCGCGCTGGAGAAGGTGCAGTCGATCGGGAAGCGCCTAGCACAGGAAGGTGCCCAGCAGCAGGCGCGCACCTAGTCCGCACGTGTCGGTACACGCCGGGGCTGCCCCTCTTGGGCGGCCCCGGCGCCGCTAGACGACGACACCGAGCGCGATCGTCCCGGCGTACCCCTTGAGCGGCGACGGCCGCCTCGTCAGCTTGAGCTCGGCCTTCGCACCGCCGGCCTGGCGGTAGATGCCGTCGCGCGCATGTGACGTGTCGTACGGCCCGCGCGCGGCGTACGGCTTCTGCCGGTAGACGGCCGCCGTGATCTTCTCGTTCATGAACACCTGCCCGGTGTGGACGGTCGTCCCGCCGACGTTGACCTTCAGGTGGATGTGCGGCGTGCGACCGCGGTACCAGCCGGGGAAGATCGTCAGGAACTCGAGCTTGCCGGCCGCGTTCGATCTCTGGTGGCCGCGGAGGAAGCGCGTCGCCGCACCGTTGACAGCGGAGTAGGCGCCGAGGGCATCGCAGTGCCAGATCTCGACGTCCGCGTTCCTGAGCGGACGGCACGTCCGGGCGTTCAAGACGGTGAACCGGATCAGGAGCGGCAGGCCCGCCTTGCCCTCCGTGATGTTGCGGCGGGTGAGGGTGCCGTCGACCCAGTAGGGACCTTCGGTCACCTCCGGCGTCAGGAGACACGTCGTCGCGGCGGCGGCGTCCTCGCCGAGCAGGTCGAGCGCCCGTGCGCCGAAGATCGCCGCCAGGCCTGCGCCGCCGACCGACTTGAGCGCGTCGCGCCGGTTCAGTTCGAGGTCGTCGTGCATGTTCGGTCCTTTCTCGATGTCGTGGACGGTCAAACGGGAACGGTGAACCCCGCGGTCGGTGTCGTTTCGTGTCCAGCCACGGTGCCGGACGAATCTGGGAAGCGGCTGTGAATCCACGCGGACGCGAACGCGAGCGGTGCGGCCCGCTGCGGGAGCGGACCGCACCGTCCCACCTAGAGTGCGGCGCCCGAGTCGTCCGAGCCCGACCCGGATTCCGGGGCGGGCGTCGTCGACCCGTCGTCCTCCGGGCAGTCCTCGCCCGGGGTCGTCGGAGTCGTCTCCTGCACGTACTCGGCGACGGCGCCGCCGGTCGACGAGCTGCTCGAGCCACTGTTGTCGGACGACCCGGCGCCGAACGCGCCGGCCGACCAGATCGCCGCGGCCGAGACGGCCACGGCGAGCACGGCAAGCAGCGGGCGCAGCCCCTTCTGGATCGATTGCATGTCTTCACCTCCCGTCGGTTGAGCTGTCGTTGACACGTTCAGAGAACTGCCGCCGGCTCCGACGGCGGTGTGAAATTGCTGTGCGCCGGCTGTGCAGAAATCCCCCCGCTCTCACAGGCAATTCTCAGGTTCGGCTGCCACGATGGGCGCCATGGCCGGCTCGAACTCCACCGCGCAGCGCATCCTCGTCGTCGACGACGAGCCCTCACTCGTCGACGCAGTTGCGACGGCGCTGCGTTACGAGGGCTACACCGTCGACGAGGCCGGTACCGGGCGCGAGGCGCTCGAGACGGTCGCGCGGCAGGAGCCAGACCTGATCGTCCTCGACTGGATGCTCCCCGACATCGAAGGGATCGAGGTCGGGCGCCGCCTCCGCGAGCGCGGGTTCAAGACGGCAATCGTCTTCCTGACGGCGAAGGACGCGACGGAGAACAAGGTCGACGCTCTGCGCGCCGGCGGCGACGACTACGTCACGAAGCCGTTCAGCCTGGCGGAGATCGTCGCGCGGATCCAGGCGATCCTCAGGCGCACCGCCGGCGACCTCCCGGGCGACACGCTGCGCTTCGCCGACCTCGTCCTCGACGAGGCACGCCACGAGGTGCACCGTGGCGAGACGCCGATCGAGCTCACGGCAACGGAGTTCGCGCTGCTTCGCTTCTTCATGCTCAACCCGCGCCGCGTCCTCTCGAAGGGCCAGATCCTCCAGAACGTCTGGCACTACGACTTCGGCGGTAACGCCAACGTCGTCGAGACCTACGTCAGCTACCTGCGGCGCAAGCTCGACGGCCCCGGACCGCCGTTGATTCGGACGATCCGTCAGGCCGGCTACATGCTCGAAGCCGAACCGGTTTAGATGCCGGGCCGCCTGTCGCTCCGGACGCGGCTCGTGCTCGGAGTGATCGTGCTCGCGGCGGTCGGGCTCGCCGCGGCCGACGTCGCCACCTACGCCTCTCTCCGCTCCTTCCTGATCGAGCGCACCGACCGCTCGCTGGCCGAGTTCGCCCGCGGCGACGGTGGCGGCCGCCACGGACCGGGGCCGGAAGACGACGCTCGCTGCCCGGGCAACGACGGACGGCCGTTCCCCGGCGGACGGCCGGGTGACTACGTCGAGCGTCGCTCGAGCGACGGCATGGTGCTCTGCAGCGGCCAGCTGACGAGCCGCAGCGGCGAGACGTCGCCCGCACCGGAGCTGCCGGAGACGCTGCCGGCCCCGCGGGCGCCCGACGGCGAGACCTTCTTCACCGCCGGCGCCGAGGACGGCGATGGCCGTTTCCGCGCCATCGTCGCGGCGACGCCGTCGGGCGGCACGCTGCTCGTCGCGACCCCACTCGACGACGTCGATGCCACGCTCGAGCGTTTGCTCCTGATCATGCTGTTCGTGACCGTCGCCGTGCTGGGCGCCCTCGCGGCGCTCGGGCTCTGGGTCGTGCGGCTGGGCCTGCGGCCGTTGCTGGACATCGAGACGACCGCGGCGACGATCGCGGCGGGTGACCTCTCGCACCGGGTCGAGCGCGCCGACGAGCGGACGGAGGTGGGGCGGCTGGGGCTTGCGTTGAACGCGATGCTCGAGCAGATCGAGTCCGCGTTCCGTGCGCGTGAGGCGTCGGAGAGCAAGCTCCGCCGGTTCGTTGCGGACGCGTCGCACGAGCTCCGGACGCCGCTCGCGGCCATCCGCGCCTATGCGGAGCTGTTCGATCGCGGCGCCGCCGAGCGCCCCGAGGATCTCGCCCGCTCCATGGCCGGGATCGGGCGCGAGTCGGAGCGGATGAGCCTGCTCGTCGAGGACCTGCTGCTGCTGGCGCGGCTGGACGAGGGACGACCGCTCGAACGAGAGCGGGTGGCACTCGACGACGTCGTCGCGGAAGCCGTCGAGACCGCGCGCACGCTCGAGCCGGAGCGTCCGATCGAGCTCTCGGTCGAGCCTGTGGCGGTCGTGGGCGACCGAGACCGGCTCCGACAGGTGGTCGACAACCTGCTCGGCAACGTCCGGGCGCACACGCCGGCGGGGACGGCTGCGCGGGTCGGCGTCCGCAGGAATGGCACCGACGCGGTCGTCGAGGTGGCCGACGACGGCCCCGGGCTGACGGAGGCCGACCGTAGCCGGGTCTTCGAGCGCTTCTACCGCGCCGACCAGTCTCGTTCCCGTGCCAGCGGCGGCGTGGGGCTGGGCCTCTCGATCGTGGCCGCCGTCGCCGCGGCGCACGGGGGCCGCGCCGCCGTCACCTCGGCGGACGCCGGCGGCACGACCTTCACGATCGTCCTGCCGGCGGCGCCCTAACTCACAGCGAAGTCCCAGCCCTTTCTCAGCCGCACGCGCTTCCATGGGTGCACCCGTCCTGAAGGAGGCACATGAACGGAACACGCACGCGACTCGCACTCGTTGCTCTCGCGGCGCTCGCCGCCATGCTCACCGTCGGCACCGTGGTCGCCGGCGCGCATGACGGCGGCCGTGGCGCAGGAGGCTCGCACCACGGCGTCCGCGCGCCGTCCACGAGCGCCCTCGTCACCGAGGCCGCGAAGCAGCTGAGCGTCACTCGTGCGGCGCTGGTCGCCGCGATCAAGAAGTCCGCGAACGCTCAGATCGACGACGCCGTCGAGGACGAGGACATCGACGCCGACCGCGCCGCGGAGTTGAAGCAGGAGGCCGAGGACAACCTCGCCTACGCCGTGAGGCTCAGCCGTGCAAGCAGCGTCGCGGCGAACCTCGGCATCACGGCGGCGAAGCTGAACACGGAGTTCCGCGACGCGCGCAAGGCGCTGGCGATCGCCCGGATCGACAAGGCCGTCGCGGACGACGACCTGACAGCCGCCGAGGCTGCGGAGCGGAAGGCCGAGCTCGACGATGCCGACCTGCCGGGCTACAAGGACGGCGGCTTCGGCGGCGGCAAGCACCGCCGCTAGGGCGATCCAACAGCGTCCGCTCGGGCGCAGGCCGGCTTCACCGGGGCCCGTTCGGCGTTCCCCCACCGCCGACGGGCCCCTCCCCGTTCTCGTTCACAGGAACCTCTCAGACGGCCCGCAGCTGATCCCCACGCCGGCGCGATCTCCTGTGTTCGTACCCATCAACGAACCACGGAGGTAACGATGCTCAGGAACACCAGATTCACCCGCCGCCACCTCGCCGCGAGCACCGCCGGCGTCCTTCTGGTCGTCGGCGGCACCGGCGCCGCTGTTGCGGCCACGTCCGGCTCGTCCCCCGCCGAGGAGTCGCAGGCTGTCATCGCCGCGGCGGCCGACGACCTTGGAATCACCTCCGCGAAACTGACCGCGGCTCTGAAGTCGGCGATGGTGGAGCGGATCGACGAAGCCGTAGCTGCCGGCACGCTGACCGAGGCGCGGGCAACGGAGCTCAAGCAGCGGATCGCTGCAGGCGACGTCCCCCTCGTCGGCATCGGCGGCGGCGCGGGCCATCACGGCGGCCGCGGGGACGGCGACCGCTTCCGCTTCGGCGGGATGGAGGCGGCGGCGTCCTACCTCGGCGTGACCGAGGAAGCGCTCCGCACCGCCCGCGGCGAGGACAAGAGCCTCGCGACGCTGGCGCAGGAACAGGGAAAGACCGTCGACGGCCTGGTCGACGCGATGGTCGCAGCCGCCACGACGGAGCTCGCAACGGCCGTCCAGGCCGGCGACCTCACCGATGCTGATCGTGACGCGATCGTCGCCACGCTCGAGGACAGGATCACCGAGCACGTGAATCGCGCCGGGCATCCCCCACGCCCGTAGGTCAGCGGAGGGACGTGGACGGCCCCGTGCACTCGGGAGCCGTCCACGTCCCGCGACGTTAGGCTCACCACGTGGGCGAGCCCACCGAGACCCGCGTTCGGCTGCGCCCGCTCGAGGTCGGCGACATCGACGACCTCGTCGCCTCGCACGACGACGATGCTGCCTCGTTCGCACCCAGCGGCGACGAGGGGCGAGAGCGACTGCGCAAGCAGATCGAGCGCCGCCCCACGCTGGAGGACGGCGGATTCCTTCAGCTCGCGATCGAGGCGGACGGCCGCCTCGTCGGCGACATCCAGGCCCGCGCTCCGAAGAACGGCTTCCCGCCGGGTGTCTGCGAGATCGGGATCATGCTCTTCGGAGACGTCCGGGGCCGGGGTCTCGGGGGCGAGGCGGTCGCCCTCTTCACCGAGCAGCTCTTCGACACCGGCTGGGAGCGCGTGCAGGCCTCCACATCGGTGGACAACGTGGCCATGCGCCGCGTGCTGGAACGGCTCGGCTGGGAGCTCGAAGGCGTCCTACGGAGCTTCAGCCCCGGTGAGGGCGGGGCACGGGAGGACTACGCCCTGTACGCCGCGACGCGCCGAGACCGCGGCTCGCGCTAACCGGCGTCCGGGACCGGGGCTAGAGTGCCCCGCTTGAAGAACACCATTGTCATCAGCGTGCTGGCCGTAGCCGCCTGGCTGCCGGCGGGCGCCGCGGGAGCCATCTTCGGCGACACGAACGTGAAGAACCCGACGCTGAAGGTGAACGCGGCGGGCACGGCGCTCGTCGAGTACACGACGACAGCGGGCCTACGGCGTCACGTCCTCGTCTGGGGCGCGATCAACGGGCTGCCGCACCAGGGCGGGCCCGGATCGCAGCAACAGCGGTTCGAGCTCGACTACTCGGGCGGCTGGAAGAGCCGGAAGAACCCGCGTTACTGGCGCACGCTGCGGAACGCCTGCAGCCGCTACGACGGCCCGAAGCTGCCGTTCTTCGTCACCGGCTGCAAGGCGCCCGACGGCAGCTACTGGGCGCTGCAGGCGTGGCGGCGAAACCTGCCGATGCGCGGCTTCGCCCCCTGGACCGCGAAGCAGAGAGGTGTCGAGCTCCACGTCTCGCACTGGAGCGGTGAGCCGGCCCGGCTGCAGGTGTACCGGCACTGGACCTACGGGCGAGCACACCAGGGCATCTTCGGCCGGGTGCTCTACCGGGGCAAGCCGGTCTACGGCACGAGGACCGCGTCTGCGACCGTCCGGGACGAGTGGGCCCGCAACGTCTCCATCGACACGTTCGACTCCGACTACGGCCGGGGCTGGAGGCACGACACCGCCATCGCCGCGCACACGGGCAACGGGGGCTTCTGTTACTCGTTCGTGCGCCAGCGGCCACCGGCCGGCTATCCGAGCGACCGTCCGAACGGCAACGGGCTCGGCAAGCGCCACCGGGTCTCCGTGATCGGGCCGGGCGTGACGCCGATCGTGCAGGTGACGGTCCCGCGCCTGACCCGCTTCGACGCAGCAGCGCAGCGCGCCGCGACCCGGCGCTTCGACGAGATCCTCGGCGGCGACGCGCACTGCGCGCCCGAACGCTGAACCGGCTTCGCCACTCGAATTCCGCCGGTGCCGCCGCTACAGTCAGCAGGATGGACGGGGTCTCCACACCGGTCGAGGCACGGCATCGCGCGCTGATCGAAGCGCTGCCGGACCTGCTGCTGCGGCTCAGCGCGGGCGGCACCTACCTCGAGCTGGGGGGCGACCTCTCGCGGCTGGCGAACCCGCCCGAGGTCGTCGTCGGCTCGAACGTACGTGACCTCCTCCCCGCTCGGATCGCCGAGCAGCTGATGACCGGGGTGGCCACGGCGTTGGCATCGGGGCTGCTCGCGACGGTGAACTACCGGCTGCGCACGCATCTCGGGGAGGAACGGGACTTCGAGCTGCGGATCGCGCCGGTCGCGGCCGAGGAAGTGCTCGTGGTCGTCCGCGACGTCACCGACGTGCGCGCGGCGATGCGAGAGCTGCGCGAGTCGCGGGCACGGGTCGTGGCCGCAGGCGACGCGGCCCGGCGCCGCATCGAGCGAAACCTGCACGACGGTGCCCAGCAGCGTCTCGTCACGGTCTCGTTGCACCTGCACCTGATCGCCCGCCGCCTGGAGGGCGCCCCCGACGCCGTCCCGGGCCTGCTCGAGGCGGCGCAGACCGAGCTGGCGCTCGCGCTCGAGGAGATCCGCGAGCTCGTCCGCGGCCTGCACCCGCGCATCCTCACCGACCACGGGCTCGCGCCGGCGATCAGGGCGCTGGCCGAGCGGGCTCTGCTCCCCGTCGAGGTGGTCGACCTGCCCGAGAAGCGGCTGCGGCCTGCGGTCGAGGCCGCCATCTACTACGTCGTCGCCGAGGCCCTTGCCAACGCGGCCAAGCACGCGTCCGCGACCCTCGTGACCGTGCGCGTTGCCCAGGAAGCTGGCTCCACCATCGTCGAGGTGGCCGACGATGGGGTCGGCGGCGCCGACCCCTCCGGCGGCGGCCTGCGCGGGCTTGCCGACCGGGTCGCCGCGCTCGACGGGCAGTTCGCGGTCTCGAGCGTTCAAGGTGCGGGCACGGCGCTCCGGGCCGAGTTCCCCACGCACTGAGTCGACGGGAGAGACGGGCGCAGGAAAACCGGGCTGAGCCGGGAAGATTCGCTCCCGGCCAGAGGCCATCCACGCCCGGAGGTAGGTATGACAGACGGCACGCCCGTGCAGACGGCCGCCAGGCTCGTGGGGCTCGTCTTCCTGCTCGTCGGCATCGCCGGGTTCATCCCCGGTATCACGACGAATCTGTACGACGGCCTGGACTTCGCCGGTGACGGCAGCGAAGCGGAGCTGCTCGGCCTCTTCCAGGTGAGCGTCCTGCACAACATCGTCCATGCGCTCTTCGGCGTCGGCATCTTCATGGCCGCCACGCCCGAGGGAGCCCGGACCTTCCTGATCGGAAGCGGCGCGATCTACGTCGTCCTCTTCCTGCTCGGCATCATCGGCGGCGGCGACTGGGTGCCGATCGACAACGCGGACAACTGGCTGCATCTCGTCCTCGCAGTGGGCCTGCTCGGGCTCGGCTTCGGGCTCACGCGCGACCGCGACCGCACCGTCGCGACGACCTGACGCGCGGAACATCGGCGGAACGAGGGGCGGAGCGATCCGCCCCTCAGTCGTTCGGGCACCGGACGCTCGCCACCGAATCCCCCGTGTGAGGAGTTCAACTGCGGGCGCCGCCTGCCGACAACCCCGGCGATGTCTCTCGACAAGGGGTCTCTCAACATGCGGTCACGTCCCGGTGTCCTCCGTCTCGCCCTCATCGCAGCGCTCCTCGGCTGCGTCCTGCTGCCCTCCACCGCTTCCGCCTCCGAGCTGATCGAGCGGAACGCCTCCGACGTCGAGCTCCAGGTCGCGAAGAACGGCCAGGCGCTGCTGAGCTACAACTCGCGCGGGAAGCGCTGGAACGTGCTCGTCTGGGGCGCGATCAACGCGATCCAGCCGACCACGTCGCGCCCGCAGGTCGAGTTCAAGCTCGACTACTCGGGCGGCTATGGCACCTACAAGCAAGCGGTCTGGAAGACGTTCAAGGACGGGTGCCGCCCCTACGACGGCCCGCCGCTGCAGTGGCTCGTGGCCGCCTGCAAGGCGCCCGACGGCTCCTACTGGGCCGTGCAGTCCTGGCAGCGGATGCTGGCGAACTACGGGATCGCGCCGACCGCGAAGCAGTCGGTGTGGGAGCTCCGCCTGTCGCACTGGAAGGGCCCCCTGCCCGAGCTCGAGGTGCACATGAACTGGGCGTACAAGAAGTTCCACCACATCTTCGGCTCGTTCACCTACCTCGGCAAGCCGGTCCACGGCTTCAAGTCGACCTCGACCGGCAACCCGCTCGACACGTTCGGGCGCAACCTCTACCTGGACACCTTCAACTCCGCCTACGGCTCCGGCTGGAAGCGCGAGAACAGCTTCCTGATGCACAAGGGCACCGGGAAGTTCTGTTACGGCTTCTACAAGCACGGCAGCAGGCCCGTGGGCCAGGGCGAGCGCTACCGCGCGACGATCATCGGCCCCGGTGTCACGCCGGACATCTACTGGGAGGCGGACGCGCTGACGACGTACGACCAGGCGTTCGACCTCGAGCGCCACGCCTTCCAGAAGGAGTACTACGCCGGCGACGGGCTCTGCAAGGCCGTCTAGGTCGCGGCCTATCATCGCCGGGATGGTCTCCGGCGACGAGCTACGAGACGTGCTGCGCCGGCACCCCGCCGGCGTCAGCGTCGTCACGGTCGATCTGGCGGGCGAGCGCCTCGGGCTCACGGTCGCCTCGCTGACCTCGCTCGCGCTCGAGCCTCCGCTCGTCGGGATCTCGATCGCGCACCAGGCAGCGCTGCACGAGCTGTTGCGGGCGGCCGGCGGCTTCGCCGTCTCCCTCCTCGGGGCCGGCCAGGTCGAGCTGGCTCGGCACTTCGCCCGTGGCGTGCCGCCCATCGTCCTCTGGAGCGGGATCGAGGCGCGCGATTCTGCTCGCGGGCCGTTACTCGAGGGCGCCGTCGCCTGGCTCGAGTGCGGGCTCGCCGCCGAGCACCGCGTCGGCGACCACACGTTCTTCGTCGGCAGCGTCGAGCGGGCCGAGACCGGCGAGCCGGGATCCCCGCTCGTCCGGCTCGGCGGCGAGTACCAGAGCTCGTGACGGCCGCGGTCGTGTTCGACCTGGACGGCGTGCTCGTCGACTCCGAGACGGTCTGGGACGACGTCCGCGAGGCACTCGTGCGGGAGCGCGGCGGGCGCTGGCACGAGCGCGCGCAGGCCGACATGATGGGGATGAGCTCACCTGAGTGGTCGCGTTACATGCACGAGGAGCTCGAGCTCACCGAGTCCCCGCAGGCGATCAACGACGAGGTGGTGCGCCGCATGCTCGAGCGCTACCGCGACGAGCTGCCGCTGATCGACGGCGCGGTCTCCGCGGTCGAGCGGCTGGCCGAAGCGTTCCCGCTCGCGCTCGCATCCTCCTCCAACCGACCGCTCATCGACGCGGTGTTGGAGGGGGCCGGCCTGGGGCGCCACTTCGCCGCCACCGTCTCGTCCGAGGAGGTCGCGCGCGGCAAGCCGGCGCCGGACGTCTTCCTCGAGGCCGCCCGCAGGCTCGGCGTCGAGCCCGAGCGATGCGCGGCGATCGAGGACTCGTCCAACGGGCTCCGAGCAGCGCACGCGGCGGAGATGCGGGTGATCGCGGTGCCGAACGCGCACTACCCGCCGGAGCCGGATGTGCTCGCGCTGGCCGACGTCGTCCTCAGCTCCCTCGACGAGCTGACGCCCGCAGCAGTACAGGCGCGCTGACGCACCGCGCCCCCCGGGGCAAGGGTCACGCCGGCGGAGGGTCGGACGGCAGGCGCGACCAGACTTCCAGATCGTCCCGCACGCCCTCCTTGACGTACACCGAGCGGAGCACGCCCTCGCGAACGTAGCCGCACCGCGCCGCGACGACCCTGGAGGGCTCGTTGTCGACGGCGATCAGCAGCTCGATCCGCTGGGCGCCCTGCTCGGAGAGCGCCCATTCGGTCAGGAGCCGCAGCGCCTCGGTGCCGACGCCACGGCCACGCGCCTCCGGGGCGACGATGTAGCCGAGCTCGGCGCTTCGCTCCACCCGTTCGACGCTCGGCGCGAGGGCGACACCGAGGAACGTGCCCGTGTCGTCCTCGATCGCGAATGCCTCACGCGTTCCCTCCCTACGCCCGGCCTCGTAGCGCTCGAGCCACCGCTCGGGAAAGCCGGGTGGCGCCGGCTCCGGGATGCGCGTGTGGCGCACCGAGGACGGGTCGCGGACAAGGCGTTCGACACCTTCGAGATGCTGGCGTCCGAGCGGGACGAGCCTGACGCCGCTCACGATCCCACTCAACCTGCGCGGCCGAGCAGGACGCAGCCGTTGTGGCCGCCGAGGCCCATGGCGTTCGAGAGCGCGACCTCCAGCTCGACGCCGCTCTCGCTCAGGACGCGGGCCTCGTTCGGGACGTAGTCGAGGTCACATTCCGGATCGGGATTCCGGTAGTTGATCGTCGGCGGCAGGGTCTGATGGTGGAGCGCCAGGGCGCACATCATCGCCTCGATCGCGCCCGCCGCCCCGAAGCAGTGGCCGGTCACCGACTTGGTCGACGAGACGGCGAGCCGGTAGGCGTGGTCGCCGAAGACCTGCTTGATCGCCTTCGTCTCGGCGAGGTCGCCGAGCGGCGTCGAGGTGCCGTGCGCGTTGACGTAGCCGACCCGCTCTCGCTCGATCCCCGCGCGCTCGAGCGCCGAGCGCATCATCTCGGCCACGCCGATGGAGTCGGGGTCGGGCTGCGCCATGTGGTGGGCGTCGTTGGACGCGCCGTAGCCGAGCACCTCGGCGTAGATCGTGGCGCCGCGGGCGAGCGCCGCCTCACGCTCCTCCAGCGCGAGCACGCATGCGCCTTCGCCCATCACGAAGCCGGCGCGAGTCGCGTCGAACGGGCGCGACGCGAGCGTCGGATCCTCCTCCTCGGCGACGAGCCCGCGCATCGCGCAGAACCCCGCCAGGATCAGCGGGTGGATGCACGACTCCGTGCCTCCGGCGAGGACGACGTCGGCGGCGCCGCGACGGATCGTCTCGGCACCCTCACCGACGGCGTGCGAGCCCGTCGCACAGGCCGACACCGGTGCGTAGTTGGGGCCGCGCAGCCCCAGCGAGATCGCGATCTGACCGCTCGCGGAGTCGACGAGCACGCTCGGGATGAAGAAGGGCGAGACACGGTCGGGGCCGCGATCGCGAAGCACGTCGACCTGGTCGGCGATCCCGGGCAGGCCTCCGATCGCAGAGCCGACCACGATGCCGACCCTGGCCGGGTCGACGTCCGCGATCCCGGAATCCCGCCACGCCTCCTGTGCGGCGCCGAGCGCGAGCAGGACATTCCGGTCCATCCGCCGCGCCTCCTTCGCCGGCGCGACTGCCGTCGGATCGAACTCCTTCACCTCGGCGGCGATGCGGACCGGGAAGGGGCTCGTGTCGAAGCCGCGGATGAAATCGACGCCGCTCCTCCCCGCGACGGCGGCCTCCCAGGTGGAGGGCGCGTCGCCACCGAGCGGGGTGACGGCGCCGAGACCCGTGATCACGACTCTGCGCATCGCAGGATCGTAGTTAGCGAACGCGCCCCGGCGGGGAGACGCGGGGCATGGCGACTGTCGAGACAGGCGTCGCCCGCGCGAGGGTGACGAAGCCGAAGCTCGTCTTCTTCACCTCATCCCGCTCGGGACAGAGCCGCCGGGTCGAGGGCTACCTCGCGCAGGTGCTCCAGCGGCGCCGCAACCACGGCACGTTCCGCCTCCACGTCGTCGACGGTGACGAGCATCCGGAGCTCGTGCTGCGCTTCGAGGTGAGCGAGCTGCCGACGCTCGTCGTCGTCGAGGACAGGATCGTGAAGGCCCGGCTCGCGCGGCCGCGCGGTTGCCGGCAAATCGAGGAGCTGCTCGCCCCCTGGCTGCGGTGACCATGCCTTGCAGCGATCCTCCCGACAGGAGATAGTCGAGCCTCGCCAAGGGGTCCTAGTCAAGGGAGTGGGTCAATGAGACGATTCGTCCTGGCGGCGCTTGCCGCCGTCGCCGTCCTGGCTGCCGTTCCGGCGTACGCCGCCGTCGAGAGGGACCGCGAGCCGGACAAAGAGTTCCACGTGCGCGTGCTGTCGAGCCCGCCGGAGATGGTCACCGGCGGCGACGCCCTCATCGAGGTGTCGATCCCGCAGAACGTGAACCCGAAAAAGGTGACGGTGACGCTGAACGGTGTCGACGTCACCGAGACGCTGACCCTCGACAAGAAGGCCGAGACCCTCACGGGGATGCTCACGGGCCTCGTGCTCGGCGACAACGAGCTGCACGTCGACTCGAACAGGAAGGGCACCGGCCGGCCGACGTACGACCTGACGCTCGTCAACCATCCGGTCACCGGTCCGATCTTCTCGGGGCCGCAGCAGCAGCCGTTCGTCTGCAAGACGGTCAGCCAGGGGCTGGGGACGCCGCTCCCCGACAACCAGGCTGCGATCGGGATGCCGGTTCCCGGCGGCTGGAGCAAGGACTGCTCCGCGACGACGAGAGTCGACTATCTCTACCGGACGACGAGCGGCTCGTTCCAGCCGCTGCCGGCAGGCCCGTTGCCGGCGAACATCGTCCAGACGACCACGCTCGACGGGCGCACGGTGCCGTACATCGTCCGCCGCGAGCGCGGCACGATCAACCGCTTCATCTACTCGATCGCGATCCTCGCGCCGCCGCCGGGCAACGCGGCCGAGCCCGATACGTCGCTCTGGAACGGACGCCTGATCTACTCGTTCAGCGGCGGCGTCGCGATCGGCTACCAGCAGGGCACCCTCAGCGGTGGCGACCACCTCTACCACAACGGCCTGTCGAAGGGCTACGCGGTCGTCTACTCGACCGGCACGCGCACGAACACCCACTACAACCTCGTGCTCGGCGGCGAGACCGCGATCATGACCAAGGAGCGCTTCATCGAGGGCTACGGCGTCCCGGCCTACACGGTCGGGATCGGCGCCTCCGGAGGCGGCATTCAGCAGTACGTGTACGGGCAGAACCACAAGGGCGCGGTGATCGACGCTGCGATCCCGGTCTACTCGTATCCGGACATGGTCACGCAGACGATCCACGTTGGCGACTGCGAGCTGCTCGAGCACTACATGGACGTCACCGACGGGGCGAACCCGAAGTGGGCCACGTGGACGAACCGGACCTGGCTCGAGGGTCTCGCAGCCAGCAACACGGTCACGAACCCGGTGCTCGGGAGGCCGGGCTCGACCGAGTGCATCAACGGTTGGCGTGGCCTGACGCCGCTGGCGATGAACCCGCTCTTCGGCACGGCAGGCGCGGAGCAGGCGCTCTACGACCCCGCCGTGATGGCGGCCGTGAAGTGGACGCACTGGGACGACGTGCGGAACGTCTACGGCGTGGATGCCTTCGGCTACGGCCGCTCGACGTGGGACAACGTCGGCGTCCAGTACGGCCTCGGCGCGCTGACGGCCGGACAGATCACACCAGCGGAGTTCCTGAAGCTGAACGCGACCGCGGGTAGCTGGAAGGAGTCGAAGGACATGGTGCAGGAGGGCTGCCCGTTCATCGTCTCCCTGTGCTCCAACCCCGCGCAGTTCGACCCGTGGAGCCGGCGGAACATGAGGCTGAGCCTCGACGGGGGCGCCACACCCGCGCCGCGCCGGGAAGGCAGCGTTGAAGCGATGCGGGCCGCTTACGAGTCCGGGCTCGTCTTCCGCGGCGACATCGACATCCCGGTGATCGACTGGCGGCACTACCTCGAGCGCGAGCTCAACATGCACAACTCGCACCAGTCGTTCGCCGCCCGCCAGCGGATGCTCGACTTCGACGGCGACGCCTCGAACGGGGTGATCTGGTTCACGGACGGTCCGGCGGCCTTCGACCAGACCCCGCAGGCGTTCGCGGTGATCGACGAGTGGATGGCGAACATCGCGCGGCATCCGGAGCGCAGCGTCTCTCGGAACAAGCCGGCCGGAGCGGTCGACAAGTGCTTCAACACCGACGGCTCGCCGATCGCGTCGGGCTCCGGTGTCTGGAGCGGGATCCTCGACTCCTCGGCCGCGGGCGCGTGCACGCAGCGCTTCCCGCTCTTCAGCACCTCGCGGATCGTCGCCGGTGGCCCGATCGCCGGCAACGTCTACAAGTGCGCGACGAAGCCGGTCGCTACGGCGATCGCCGACGGGACGTACGGCTTCTGGACGCCGACGGCGCCCGAGGCCGCCCGGCTCGCGCAGATCTTCCCGACGGGGGTCTGCGACTACAGCCAGCCGGACGTCGGCAGGCCGTAGAGATCGAAAGGGGGCGCCGCTCCTCGCGGCGCCCCCTCTAGCCGGGCGTGCCCCCGCCGATCAGACCGAGGTGCCCTCGGGACGCAGCAAGGATTCGGCGAAGGTGTCCCAGTGCTCGTCGAGCCGGCGGGCCATCGCCTCTTCCTCGGCGCGGTTGCGACGCGCGACCTCGGCGGTCTCCTCGTCCCCGGCGCGCCTCGCCACCCGCTCCAGCAACTGGTAGGCCGCGATCTCCATGTGCTCCGCTGCGAACGCGTCGCGCGCATTGCGGCCGGCCTTCTCGCCGCGCACGAAGTCGAGGGGCAGCTTCGCGAGCGCGCCGAGGATCCCGGTCGCCTCGCGCACCATCGACGGCTTGGCGCCGTGGGCGTCCAGCCGTGCCCGCAACCTCTGCGAGTGCTGCTCGGTCTCGACCTTGTGGTGCTCGAGCAGGTCGATCACCTGAGGGTCGTCGGTCGTCGCGATCATCCCGTCGAGCAAGCGCTTGACGCTCTCCTCCATCGCAATCGCCTCGTCGATCGACTGCAGGAGCTGATCGTGGAGCGAGCTCGCCGGAGCCTCGGCCACCGGCTTCAGCCTGAAGCGTCCGTATTCGCGGCCCCGCAGCAGGGCTCGCCCGTTCCACGAGCCGGCTGCAGGCTCGAGGACGTCGACGAAGAGGTCGAACGGAGCGCGGTAGCGCAGCTCGGTGCCGACGACGTCGAACGCGGCCCGCACCGGCCCGAGCGTCGTCTCGCCGCTGCCCACGCCGTCCACGAGCGGGCCGATGCGCTTGCGCATGCCGAGGAGCGGCGGCAGCAGGCCGCTCACGCGCTCGACGTCCCAGGTGCCGGCAAGCTCATCCATGCAGTTAGCCTTCTCCGACGATGCCCGGTCCAAACGTGCCCTTCCCGCCGATGGAGGCGGAGCTCGTGCGGGAGCTTCCCGAGGGCGACGGTTGGCAGTACGAGCCGAAGTGGGACGGGTTCCGCGGAGTGCTCGAGAACGACGGCGGCGAGCTCGCGCTCTGGTCGCGGAACGAGCGGCCGCTGCTTCGCTACTTCCCCGAACTGGCCCCGCTCGGCGAGCTGCTGCCGCCCCACTCCGCCCTGGACGGAGAGATCGTGATCGCCCGCGACGGCGTGCTCGACTTCGACTCGATGCAGATGCGGCTCCACCCGGCCGAGAGCCGCGTCCGGAAGCTCTCGGTGGAGATCCCGGCCATCTTCATCGCCTTCGACCTGCTGCTCTGGGACGGCGAGCCGGTGCACGAGCGGCCGCTCGAGGATCGCCGTGCCGAGCTGCTGCGGCGGGGCAAGGGCTTCTGGATCTCGCCCGCCACCGGCGACCTGGCGGCGGCGACCGGCTGGCTCGACCGCTTCGAGGCGGCCGGGCTCGACGGCGTGATCGGCAAGCGGCTGGGGCTGCCATACCTTCCCGGCTCGCGCGAGGGCGTCGTCAAGGTGAAGGAGCACAAGACCGCCGACTGCGTCGTCGTCGGCGTGCGGTGGAAGGAACGCCCGACGAGGCTCGCGACGCTGCTGCTCGGGCTCTATCGCGAGGACGGCGGGCTCGACTACGTCGGCTCGGCCGCGGTCGGGGCGCGCAACCACGACGACATCGCCGCGCTCGTCAAGCCGCTGCTCGACGAGCAGAACGAACGCCGCTTCTCGGAGCCCAATCGCTGGGGTACGGGCGAGCTCGAGGAGACGCCGCTCCGCCCCGAGCTCGTCGCCGAGGTGCGCTACGACAAGGTGCAGGGGAACCGCTTCCGCCACGGCACGAAGCTGATCCGCTTCCGGCCGGACAAGGATCCGGATCAGTGCACGTGGGAGGAGCTTCGCCCCACCCGGCGCGCGGGCGATCCCACGGTCGAGTCCCTGCTCGCGTCCTAGCCGGCCGGGGAAAAGACCAGGGTCGGCTCAGGGGAAATCCCGATACCCCTTGGGCTCCGGCGTCGGAATCCTGTGAGCATCATCCAAGGAGGCTCACATGTCCGAAACCATCGACACCACCACCCCACCGCTCGACGACGCCGCACCCCGCCGGCTCGTCAGGGTCGATGAGGGGCGCTGGCTCGGCGGCGTCGCCGCCGGGCTCGGCCGCTACTTCGACGTCAACCCGCTCGTCTACCGCATCGCGTTCGCCGCGCTGGCCTTCGCGGGCGGGACCGGGCTCCTCCTCTACGTCGCCGCGTGGCTGGTCATGCCGAGCGAGCGGCGCGAGGAGTCGATCGCGGTCGAGGCGCTGCGCGAGCACCGGGAGCGCCCCTGGGTCGTCCTCGGCGTCGGCGTGCTGCTCCTCGGAGCGGTGCTCGCGCTCTCCGAGGCCGACTTCTGGCCGGGCTCCGGCAACGTCTGGCTCGCGGCGACCCTCGCGGGTGCGGCGCTCGTCTGGTGGCACCTCTCGCGCCGCGACGTACCGACTGCGGTCTCTGAGACAGCAGAGCCCGCGGCCGACCCCGCGTCCGCGAACAACAGTCGAAACGCGATCACCGCGGAAGCCGTCGCTGCTCGTACCCGTGCTCGGCGCGCTCTTCGCGGCCGCGGGCGTCTTCGGGCTCTTCGCCGTGCTCGGCGTGTACGTGATCGACGCCGACATTGCCCTGGCCGCCGCCGTCGCGATCGTCGGCGTCGCGATCGCCGTCGGCTGGTTCACCGGCCACCGCGTCGGGCTGCTCGTCCTGCTCGGGCTCGTGCTCCTCGCCGGCTTCGCCGCCGCCGCCTCGTCCCCGGTCTCGGTCTCGTCGGGCGTCGGCGAAAGGCTCGAGCGTCCGCTGGAAGCCGCGGCGCTGCAGGACTCGTACGAGTTCGGTGTCGGCGAGTACGCCCTCGACCTGACGAGTGTCGAGCTCGGACGCGGCGAAAGGCATGTCGAGGTCTCGCTCGGGATCGGCGACCTCGTCGTCACCGTCCCTGACGACGTTGCGCTCCAGATCGACGCGCACGCCGGCGTCGGCGAGGTCAACGTGCTCGGCGCGAAGGACGACGGCGCCGGCGCCGACGAGCAGCTCACGGTTGCCGGCTCGACGGACGACGCGGCCGTGCTCGTGCTCGACGCGGACGTCGGTCTCGGAAGCGTCGAGGTTCGCCGCCGGTGAGCGAGAGCCCCTACCGCCTGCCGCTCGCCCTCCCGCGCGTCACGCGCGTGGAGGACGGCGGCGCGCTCGCCGGTGTGGCGGCCGGCATCGCGAGGAGCCTCGGCGTCGACGCCACGCTCGTCCGGCTCACCTTCGCGTTCCTGACGTTCGCCAGCGGTGCCGGCCTCGTCGGATACGCGGGCGCCTGGCTGGCTCTCGCACCCGAGCACGGGCCGCCGCCGGGCTCGTCTCGCCGCGTGCTCGGTCTGCTCACCCTCGCGGTCGCAGGCGTCCTCGCCTTGCGCGGCCTCGGCCTCCCCGACTCGATCGTCTGGCCGGCAGCGATCGGCACGGTGGGGATCGTGCTCGTTCGCAGCCCGTCACGGGCGCGGGTGGTCGCGGGCCTGATCACGATCGTCTTCGCGATCGTCCTCTTTTTCGATCGGAGCACGGGCGACACCGGCAGGGACGCGGTGCTCGAGTCGAGCGCCGTCGCAATCGCGCTTCTGCTCGTCCTCGGGCCGTGGGCCTGGCGCCTCGCCGCCGAGCGCGACGCCGAGCGCACCGCCCGGATTCGCCAGGAGGAGCGCGCGGAGATGGCGGCGCGCGTCCACGACTCCGTCTTGCAGACGCTCGCCCTCGTCCAGCGCGAGTCCGCCGACCCGCGCCGCGTCGCGACGCTCGCGCGCCGGCAGGAGCGAGAGCTGCGCGCCTGGCTGTATCCCGGCCCCGCCACTCCTGGAGCGGGCCTCGGGACGGCGATCGAGGCGGCCGCGGCCGAGGTCGAGGAGCTCCACCGGATCCCCGTCGACGTCGTCCGCACCGGCGACGTCGCCCTCGACGTACGGGTGGAGGCGCTCGTGCTCGCCGCGCGCGAAGCGATGGCCAACGCCGCGCAGCACTCGGGCAGCGACGAGGTCTCGACGTTCGTCGACGTCGCCGACGACGAGATCGCGATCTACGTGCGCGACCGGGGCACCGGCTTCGATCCGGACGCCCTCCCGGACCGCGCTCACGGGATCGCCGAGTCGATCCGAGGCCGGATGGCTCGCGCCGGCGGCTCGGTGGCGCTCACGTCCTCCACCGAGGGCACTGAGGTCGAGCTGCGCCTGCGGAGGCAGACGTGAAGCCCCGCGTCGTCCTCGTCGACGACCATGACCTCTTTCGCGCCGGCGTGCGGAGCGAGCTCGGCGACGCCGTCGAGATCGTCGGCGAAGCCGGCTCGGTGGCCGACGCCGTGCCGCTCGTCCGTGAGCTCGACCCCGACGTGGTGCTCCTCGACGTCCACCTCCCGGACGGCGGCGGTCAGGCCGTAATCGCCCAGGTCGCGCCCGAGCGCCCCGGCGTCCGCTTCCTGGCGCTGTCGGTCTCGGATGCCGCCGAGGACGTGATCGCGGTGATCCGCGCCGGCGCGCGCGGCTACGTGACGAAGACGATCTCGGGCGCGGAGCTGATCGACGCGATCGAGCGCACCGCCGGCGGTGACGCCGTCTTCTCCCCTCGCCTCGCCGGCTTCGTCCTCGACGCGTTCCGCTCGGGCGACGCCGTCGTCGACTCCGAGCTGGACACGCTGACTGCACGCGAGCGCGAGGTGCTCCAGCTGATCGCGCGCGGCTACCGGTACAAGGAGATCGCGGCGCGGCTGCATCTGTCCGTCAAGACGGTCGAGACGCACGTCTCGGCGGTGCTGCGCAAGCTCCAGCTGTCCAGCCGGCACGAGCTGACGCGCTGGGCGGCCGAGCGCCGCCTGATCTAGGTGTCGGAGCCGCTGCTCACCGGGCGCCCTGGATGAACTCGCCCTGGACAGGCGTGCCACGTGCGATCCGGCGGCCGTCGGCTCGGTAGTCGAGGAACGAGACGGGCAGGCCGCGCGCACCGGCGAACAGATCCGGCCGGTCCTGAACGTGGAAGTGCAAGTGGGGCTCCGACGAGTTTCCGGAGTTGCCTGTAAGCCCCAGCACATCGCCTGCGCGGACGCGGTCACCGGCCCGGACGCGAACGCTGCCCTTCTGCATGTGCGCCAGCAACGCGTACTCGCCGTTCCCGAGCGCGAGCACGACATGGTTCCCGGCTGGGCTCATCCGGTTCTCGACCTGCAGCTGCGGACGGTTGTCGCGGATGCCGTCGACGGCGCTCACGACAACCGCGCGAGCCGGCGCGAGCAGTGCTCTGCCCCAGGCCCAGTAGTCGGCGTTCTTCGTTCCCGCGCCGCGATGCGTGGCACCGGCCCGCCAGACGACGAAGTCGTACGCATGACGCTGGTCGGGAGCCACGACGTGGTAGTTCTGCCGCTCGGTCGGCCCGCCCCAGAAGACCCACCACGTGCCCTGGAACGGGAGCGACAGGCGAGCCTGCAGCCGACGGGCGGCATTGGGGTCCCGTGGCAGCGGGTTCGCAGGTGCGAGCTTGATGGCGTCGATCCTCCCGCGCGCGTCGAGCACGACCTGAAGCGTGATCCTGCGGTTTCCCCAGCGGTGGACGGCGGCATAGCCACGGCGGCTGGGCGCGATCGGCAACGCAGACTCGGTCAACCGGGCTCCGATCGGCGCCGCGCCGAGCGTGTCGGCGAGCACGCGCCGGACGTCGCGCGAGCGGAACGGCCTCGGCGAGCCTTGGCGTGAAGCGCTCGAACAGGCTCTCGGCCTCGCCGGAGCGCGCGAGCCCTGCAACCACGCGGCCGTCGGCAACGATGCGCTGCTTCGACTGCTCGTAGCCGGGAGGAGCCGCAGCGGCGACGCTGGCCAGGACGAACACGGCCAGCGCCAGACTCGCGACGAGCCACCGGTACCGCGCGGCGCTCAGCTCCGCCACCTGAGGAAGCCGAGCGACACGATGTACGCCACACCGGCAATCGCCCCGAGCTGGACGTACGGGGTGCCGTCACGGCCGTGGGCCCACTCCCACGCGCACATGCCGAGGATGATCGCGATCGTGACGTGACCTGCCAGCGCGGTCGCGTGGACGTCCATGCGCTGCCAGTACTCGTCGCGCCCGTCGCCGCGCAGTCCACGGATCAGGTCGCTCCGGCCACCGACGAGGAAGGCGAGCGCAAGGATCGTCATCACCGCGAGCGCCTCGACCCCCGCTCTCCGTTCGCCGCCTGCCCACAGGGCACCGAGAAACACCATCCCGATCCCCACCGAGAACAGCGGCAAGAACCATTTCGTCCTATGCACTGCCGTCATCGAATACCTCCTCCACCGTCGTCTTGAAGTAGCGAGCGAGCGCGAGCGCCAGCGGCAGCGAAGGGACGTACCGTCCGTTCTCGATCGAGTTGATCGTCTGCCGGGACACGCCCATCGCGTCTGCCAGCTGTGCCTGGGAGAGACTGCGGAGGGCGCGGCGCTCGCGGATATCGTTAGTCAAGCTCACTTGTCATGACAAGTTAGCTTGACAGAACTGTTGTGTCAAGTCTGCTTGTCAGTACGAGCACGCGAGGGCTGGACGCGCTTCGGCTCGCCGGGCATCTTGGGAAAGTTCGGCGGGTACGGCGCCTCGCCCTCGCCGGCCGCCTCCTCGCGCTCCACCCATTCGAGCAGCACGCCCAGGTCGCAGACCTTCTCGTCGATTTCCGCCTGCACGTCGCCGAGCCGCGCGAAGCGCTCCGGCATCGTCGCCAGGGTGAAATCTTCGCTCTCGACGTCTTGCAGCTCGTCCCAACCGACGGGCGCCGAGACCGTCGCATCGGGTCGGCCGCGCACCGAGTAGGCAGAGGCGATCGTGCGGTCGCGGGCGTTCTGGTTGTAGTCGATGAAGACCTTCTCGCCGCGTTCCTCCTTCCACCAGGCGGTCGTCACGAGCGCGGGCAGTCGGCGCTCGACCTCGCGGGCGAAGGCGAGCGCGCAGCGGCGCACGACAGGGAACTCCCAGCGTGGCTCGATCCGGCAGGCCACGTGGACGCCGCGGTTGCCCGACGTCTTCGGCCAGCCGGTCCAGCCCATCTCGGCGAGCACCTCGCGCACCAGCGCGGCCACGCGCTTGGCGTCGGCGAATTCGGTGCCGGGCTGCGGATCGATGTCGATCCGGAGCTCGTCGGGCCGGTCGACGTCTGCACGCCGCGACGGCCAGGGGTGGAAGTCGACGACAGCGAGGTTCGCGGCCCAGGCGACCTGCGCGAGCTCGGTGACGCACAGCTCGTCTGCATGGCGACCCGAGGGGAAGGTGACGCGTGCAACCTCGATCCAGTCGGGGCGCTTCTCGGGCACGCGCTTCTGGTAGATCTGCTCGCCCTCGACCCCGTCGGGGAAGCGGCGCAGCTGGGTCGGCCGCTCACGGAGCGCGCGTACGATCCCCTCGCCGACGGACAGGTAGTAGTGGACGAGGTCGAGCTTCGTCTCGCCGCGCGCGGGAAACAGCACCTTGTCCGGGTTCGTGACTTTCACGACCCGCTCCCCCACCTCGAGCTCCACGAACGGCGACGGCATTGTCGCAACGGTACCGCGTGGTAGGTTCGAGGCCCCGACCCGCCCCCCACGGAGATCGCCATGCGGAAGCTCGCCACCCTCGCGCTCGTGCTCGCCCTCTCGCTCGTCGCCGCCGGCTGCGGCTCGGACGACGACGACGCGTCCGGAACGACCGACACCGCCGCCACGACCGCCGCGGCGGCCGACTGCGCGAAGGAGAGCCTCGCGCTCGTCTCGGACGGGACGCTGACGATCGGCACCGACAACCCGGCGTTCCCGCCGTGGTTCGAGGGTGGCTCGCCTGAAGACTCCGACTGGGAGATCAACGATCCCGCCACGGGCGAGGGCTTCGAGAGCGCCGTTGCCTACGCGGTCGCCGGGGAGCTCGGCTTCGCGGACGACGAGGTCGAGTGGATCGCGGTCCCGTTCAACAACTCGTTCCGCCCAGGCCCGAAGGACTTCGACTTCGACATCAACCAGATCTCCGTCACCGAGGAGCGCGACCGCGCCGTCGACTTCAGCGACTCCTACTACGACGTGAACCAGGCACTCGTCGCGATCCAGGACACGCCGATCACGGAGGCGTCGTCGGCCGGGGAGCTGGCGGAGTTCCAGCTGGGCGCGCAGGTCGGCACGACCAGCCTCGCGTACATCGAGGACAACATCCAGCCCGCATCGGAGCCGCGCGTCTACGACACGTCGAACGACGTCGTCGCCGCGCTGAACGGAAGCCAGATCGACGGCATCGTCGTCGACCTGCCGACTGCCTTCTTCCTCGTCGGCGCCGAGGAGGTCAAGAACGGGACCGTCGTGGGCCAGTTTCCGTCGACCGGCGGGCAGGAGCACTTCGGGATGTTGTTCGAGGAGGGCAACCCGCTTCGCGACTGCGTCAACGAGGCGCTCGCCACGCTGACGGAGGACGGAACGCTGGAGGAGATCCAGCAGCAGTGGCTCTCCGAGAACACGAGCGCCCCCGTGCTCGAATAAGCAACCGCAGCTCACGCATCCTCGGTGGGCCGGGCGGCGGCCGCAGCCTCGCGATCGCAGCGCTCAGCACGGTCGTCGTCTTCGGGGCGCTCGTGCTCGTCGTCCGCAGCTCGCCGGGCTGGGACGAGGTCAAAGAGTCGTTCTTCTACTGGCCGGAGTTCCGCGAGTCGTTCCCGGACATCCTCGAGCAGTTTTGGACAAACGTGCAGCTGTTCCTGCTCGCGGAGGTCTTCATCCTCATCTGGGGGCTCGTCCTCGCAGTGCTGCGGAGCCTCCCGGGACCCGTGTTCTTCCCCTTGCGACTCCTCTCGGCGGCGTACACGGACATCTTTCGCGGCATCCCGACGATCCTGCTCATCTTCCTGCTCGGCTTCGGCGTCCCGGGTCTCCAGATCTCCGGCGTGCCGACGTCGCAGTTCTTCTGGGCGACCGTCTCGCTCGTGCTCGTCTACTCCGCCTACGTCGCCGAGGTCTACCGCGCCGGAATCGAGTCGGTGCATCCGAGCCAGGAAGCGGCCGCACGGTCGCTGGGGCTGAACCGGTTCCAGGCGCTCCGCCACGTCGTGCTTCCGCAGGCGATCAGGCGGGTCGTCCCGCCGCTCCTGAACGACTTCATCGGCCTACAGAAGGACACCGCTCTCGTCGCGCTGCTCGGCGTCGTCGAAGCCTTCCGCCAGTCGCAGATCGAGGTCGCGGGCTCCTTCAACTACACGCCGTACGTGGCAACGGCACTGATCTTCCTCGTGCTGACGATTCCGCTGACGCGCCTCACCGACGTGCTGATCGCCCGGGAGCGGAGGCGGCGCCGGTGACCGAGCAGCTGCGCATGGAAGGCGTGACGAAGTCGTTCGGCAAAGTGCAGGTGCTGCGCGGGATCGACCTCTCGCTCGCCGAGCACGAGGTCGTGTGCCTGATCGGCGCCTCGGGCTCGGGCAAGTCGACGCTGCTCCGCTGCGTGAACCTGCTGGAGCCGGTCGACGAGGGCCGGATCTTCCTGGGCGGCAAGGAGATCACGGAACCGGGCGTCGACGAGAACGGCGTGCGGCAGCAGGTCGGGATCGTCTTCCAGGCGTTCAACCTCTTCCCGCACATGACGGTGCTGCGGAACGTGACGCTCGGACCGCGGAAGGCTCTGGGGCTGACGCGCGAGGAAGCACGCCTGCAGGCGCTCGAGCTGCTCGCTCGCTTCGGGCTCGCCGAACGCGCCGACGAGTATCCCGACCGGCTCTCGGGCGGCCAGCAGCAGCGCGTCGCGATCGTCCGCGCGCTCGCGATGCGTCCGAAGCTGATGCTGCTGGACGAGGTGACGAGCGCCCTCGATCCCGAGCTCGTCGCCGAGGTGCTGAGCGTGATCCGCGAGCTGGCCGAGGGCGGCATGACGATGCTGATCGCGACCCACGAGATGAGCTTCGCGCGCGACATCGCGAGCCGCGTCTGCTTCCTCGACGCCGGCGTGATCCTCGAGCAGGGCCCGCCCGAGCAGATCTTCACGAGCCCGAGCGAGCCGCGCACCCGCCGGTTCCTCGACCGGATCATCGCGGCCGGGCGCCTGTAGGAAAGTCGCCGAAGCACACGGATCGTCCGCAAATTGCGCACTCAAGGGTTGCCGATTGGCTGCAGGTCTGCGAGGTTCCCGCAGTTCCGTCGTCCACCAAGGAGCTCCTGTTGCCGCCGGAGTCTCAGCACGATCAGGTGACCGTCGTCGTCCTCGAATGTGTCGAGTGCAATGCGCGCGACGCAAGGGCCAAGGGCTGGCAGGCATATCCCAGTCCCGACAGCGGCCTGCTCATCTATTGCGCCGAGTGCGCAGAGCGCGAGTTCGGCGACTGAAGAGAAGTGACGCGGCCTGCGCGGCGCGCTCAAGGCGCGCCGCGCGGCCGGACGTCGGTGTCGACACTGAGGGCTGCGGCTCCCGCAACGTCGATTGCTCACTCATCGTCCTCCCTCGCCCACGGCCCCATCCCTCGATCAAGTGAAGTAGCGCGGTCAACTCCGAAGGGGTGATGGCGTGAAGCAGGCCCGCTGTAGGAGACTCCGCAGGACAAGGCAGCGGCTCCTTGGCGGCGAGGAGCAGGTTGCAGCGAGGCGGATTGCGAGCGTCGAGAGACGCGGCGCGTCCGCCTCGCCGTCGTTCTGCCCCGAGAGCTAGCTGCTCATCGGCGCGCCGAAGACGACGACCGGCGCGAAATAGGACACGAGCAGGCGATCATGACCGTGCTTCAGGCCGATCCAGAAGTCCGCCTCGCCATAGGCCTGCTTCTTGGAGCGCAGGTGCACGAAGTAGTAGCTGACGCCGGCGGAGGCGTCGTTGAAGCGGAGGCTGAACGCCCGCCAGTCGACATTCAGAAACGGCACGATCGGGATGTCTCCGCTCGCCCATTCCTTCTTGCTCAACCCGTGCCGCAACTCAGGGGTGACCAGCGCGAAGGAAGCGCCGACGTTCTCGCGCTGGACGGCCGTGGCGACGAAGCGGCGCACGGTCAGCGTGACTGGGCAGGACACGGGCGTGTTGCTACACGCCGCTGGGCGTGCGTTTGGCTGCTGGAGAGCGGTCGCGGAGTGTTGTGCGCTGGACGCCGTGGGCGCGAGCAGCAAGCTTGCGAAAATCGCTGCGGCTGCGGTGAGACTTCCGGCGACGATCATTGCGCTGAGACGAAAACCACGGAATACGAATGGGAATGTTGGGGTCATCCCAAGACCGTAGGGGCCAACTGAGTTCTGGTTTCTTTTGTTCGCCGATCACGCGATAGGGAAAGAAGATCGCGGCCGCGCGAGCACTTTCACGCCTGAGCCGCGTACCCGACCCGCAGACGCCGGCGGCCACGGACTCTTTGCGCCGAGATCCCGCGCGCCGGTTCGGCGCCTAACGGGCGAGAGACGCGTAGACGACGTAGTTGTCCGGGTGGTAGCCGGTCGAGGGGTTCATTTCTCCGGCGCACGTGACCAGACGCAGTGTCGGCTGCTTGGTCTGGGCGTAAACGCGGTCCGTGGGAAAACGGCTCTTCGGAAAACGGCTCATCGAATCGGCGACGTACCGGACGGTAGACCCGTCCTGAAGGCGGATCGTGATCACCTGGCCGACCCGCAGCTCCCGCAGGCGATCGAAGACACCCGGTCCCGCGAGTGATTCGAGGTGCCCGAGGATGACCGCCGACCCCTGCTCGCCTGGCTCCGGACCGAGCTCGAACCAGCCCGCATCAGGGAGGTTCTTCGGCACCTCTACCGTTCGATCGGGGTTGAGACCGAGCCGGACCACGCGTGCGTCGACGCCGATCGCCGGGATGGAGATTCGAACGGGATTCGGCATCTGCTTCCGGGCCGTGCTCGGCGCGCTCACCACCGATTTGGGCTTTTTCTCTCGGGTCGCTGCAGGCTTCTTCTCTGGGATCGCCGCAGGCTTCGACGCAACAACGGCGCGCTCAGCCGGCGCGTCTTGCGTCCGCGCGGGTCGCGACGCATCTTGCGTCCCGGCCGGTAGCGACACGGCCGCCGCGCCGAGAAGCCCGAGCACCACAATGGCCAGCCCTACCGCGGCCAACCGATGCCGGCGACCGCGACCAGTCAGGCGTTTCAACAGAAAGCTCTTGCTCTGAGGGTCAAGTGCCAGCCGATCTCACACGAGAGGGTTCACCGATCACTGGCCCCCGATGCTAGAGGCCGAAAATGAGCTTCGTGTGAAAGAAGAGCCTGCATTTTGGTGGCTCACCCGACGCGGGCGCAGTCGCTGCGAGAATCGCAGCGTGGCTGCGGAGGCCGTCGAGGCCCGGCCTGCGGAGGATGGTGATCGCCGTCCTCTGGCGCTCCTCTTTGCGCAGTGGCAGAGGAACGTGACGGGATCGCGGCCGAGCCGCCGGTCGACGTGAGGCGCGCGACAAGGCGCTCATCGACCGTAGGACGGCAGGGCGCGAACCCGGATGTGCGAGAACTCTGTCGTCAACGACCCTGTCCGCGCGTCGCGGTGACACACCGAGGAGGACGAATGCCGGTGAAGGAAGCAAGCACGGAGGAGACCCCGTACGGCCGCTATGTCACGTCGGAAGGCTGGTTCGTTCTCAACCTCGCTGATGCCCTTGCGGTGCACAACGAGGAGAAGGGCGGCGCGATGTACCCGCTCGAGCCGCAGGAGCCGTCGTTTCGCGACTTCGGTGCAAGGGTCCGCGTCGTCTGGCCGGGCGATCCGAACGCGCTCTACCACTCGGAGGGCGCGCAGGAAGGGTTCCTCGTGCTCGCGGGAGAGTGCACGCTGATCGTCGAAGAGGAGGAACGGCCGCTGCGGCAGTGGGACTACTTCCACTGCCCGGCCGACACCAGCCACGTGATCGTCGGCGCCGGCGACGGGCCGTGCGCGATTCTCATGATCGGTGCGCGGCCGGAGGTGGAGACGCTCCGCTACCCGGTGAGCGCGGTGGCGGCGAAGTACGGCGCGTCCGCCGCGAAGGAGACCGAGGACCCAGACGAGGCGTACGCCGATTGGCCGGGTGACTACCTGCCGATTCGCCTTACGTGGCCGCTCGATTCCGACGCGAAGCCGTGACGATGAACTTGACGACCAGGTGGTTCAGGCCGGAAGAGCGAAACCCGCCTCTCCAAGCGGGTTTCGGCTCTACCAAGCGGAGGGGGAGGGATTTGAACCCTCGATCCGCCGTTAAGACGAATAACGGTTTTCGAGACCGCCGCATTCGACCGCTCTGCCACCCCTCCGCGCGGCAGACAGCGTAGCGGTCTACCGCCCCGCACTTTCGCGTTTGACGCGCGCCGCCGGCCTCGCATTCCTGTCGCGACGGTTGCCTCGTAGCGAGGCACAGCCGGAGGCCGGCTCCGCCCGGCCGGAGGCGGCGCCGGTCAGCGGTACGAGGCGGAGAAGGAGGGATTCGAACCCTCGATGGAGGCATTCACCCCCATAACGCCTTAGCAGGGCGCCGCCTTCAGCCACTCGGCCACTTCTCCGTGGACGGGGATGGTACCGCACTCCCCGGCGCCCAAATCACCCGTCCGAGGCATGGCAACAGCCGCTCGCCGCGGCATCATGGCTGCGTCGGTCTGTTCCCCCTTGGACACCGACGTCTGCGGCGCCCGTCCTCTGCGGCAACAGATGGCGGGCGTTTCGCTTTCCGGCGCCGCTACCCTGTAGCGCCGGGACCGCCTGGAGAGGTGTCCGAGCGGCCGAAGGAGCGCGACTGGAAATCGCGTAAGCGTCGAAAGGCGTTTCGCGGGTTCAAATCCCGCCCTCTCCGCTAGCTGCGCAAGGTCGGAAGCCGCGGGAGCGGCTTCCGACCGCGCCAAGACCCCTGAAGGAGGCCGCGTCGCGGCCTCACTCGCCGAGTGGGAACCTGGTCGGGTCACGCCGCTCGAGAAACCGCCGGACTGAAGCGGCCCTATTGCGTCGACTCGACGACGTACGCAGCAACATCGTTGATCTGCTGCTCGTCGAGGCTGTCCCCGAAGGCGGGCATCGCGCCGGCTCCGTTCGTGACGCGATCGACCACCAACTCGTGGTCCGGCTGGGCGTCGTCCAGGTTCGGGCCGATCGAGCCGGACGTGCCCGCGGCCGCGAGCGTGTGGCAGCTGCCGCACCCGTTGTCCGCAAAGATCGACTCACCGGCTGCTGCGTCGCCCTGCGCCCCGCCGTCGCCCTCGGTCTCGGTCTCGCCCGTCTCCGTCTCGCCGGTCTCCGTCTCGCCTGTCTCCGTCTCGCCCGTCTCCGTCTCGCCCGTCTCCGTCTCGCCCGTCTCCGTCTCGCCCGTTTCGGTGGCGGCGTGGGTCGAGGTCTCGCCCGCAGTGTGCTCCTCCTCGCTCTCGCCCGCGAAGGCGACCATGGCGCCGAGCAGGAGGACGAAGAGCAGCACGGTCACCGCGACGAACGCGCCCATGCGACGGCCCGGGTAGTCCGGGTTGCGCCGCGGGAAGTAGAAGGAGGAGGCGATCGCGAAGACGATGAAGAGCCCGGCAGCGACCGCGAGTGCGATCTTCCCCGTGGTCGTGACCGCGATCAGCACGGCGCGCAACCTACCACGGTCAGCAGCGCTCCAGCGGGGCCATGGTCAGACCGTGATCCTGCAGCTGCGACCAGTACAACTCGGCCGCCTCACGGTGCCCCGACCACACGATTGCGCGGCCGGTCGAATGGATCCGCTCGGCGAAGGACATGCCCTTGTCGAAGCTGACACCGGGCAGCACGGCCGCGAGCGCAAAGGCAACGCCGTCGAAGGTGTTGTGGTTGTCGTTCAGCACGATCACGCGCCACGGATCCCCGACGCCGCCCCCGGGGCCCTGGGTGCGGCGCTCGCGCGTCGGTGTCTGCGTCGCGCCAACCATGGTGGGGACGCTAGCAACGCACTCTGTAGGCTTCACGGCCGTGACTCCGGAGGAGCGGCTGGAGCAGTACGCGCGGCTGACCGTCGAGGTCGGCTCGAATGTCGGCGCGGGTCAGGTGCTCTGGCTCGCCGGCCATGTCGAGCACGCACCATTCATGCGCGCCGTTGCCCGCGTAGCGTACGAAAAGGGTGCGCGTTACGTCGATGTCGACTACGTCGACGGACACGCGCGCCGCGCGCGCATCGAGCACGCCGACGACGAGACACTCGACTGGACGCCGCCGTGGGTCCTCGCGAAGGTCGACTACATCGCGGAGCACCGAGGGGCGCTGATCCAGGTCGCCGGAGATCCGGATCCGGAGCTCTTCGCCGACCTCGACGGCACGCGTGTCGGCAAGACCCGGATGCGGGAGCTCGCGCAGCGCTATCTGTCCGCGATGAACAAGCGCCTGATCAACTGGGCGATCGTCGCCTACCCAAACGAGGGCTGGGCGCAGTCGGTCTTCGGCGAGCCCGACGTCGAGCGGCTCTGGCGGGCGGTGGCGACAGCGACGAGGCTCGACGAGCCCGATCCCGTCGAAGCCTGGCGCGCGCACATCGACAAGCTCGTCGCTCGAGCGGCGCAGCTGAACGAACGCAACTTCGACGCCGTCCGCTTCCGCGGCCCGGGCACCGATCTCACGGTCGGCCTGCCGCCGCGTGCGATCTGGTGCACCGCGCTCGAGGAGACCGTGGACGGCCGCCGCCACGTCGTGAACATGCCGACGGAAGAGGTCTTCACGACACCCGACCGCCGGCGCACCGAGGGCACCGTCAAGTCGACCAAGCCGCTCGCCGTCCTCGGCAACATCGTGCGCGACCTCGAGGTCCGCCTCGAGGGTGGTCGGGTGGTGCAGGTCGAGGCCAGCACGGGCGCCGACGTGATCCGTGAGCAGATGCGCGCGGATGACGGCGCAAACATGCTGGGCGAGGTCGCGCTCGTGGACGGCGAGTCGCGCGTCGGCAAGACCGGGATCGTCTTCCTGAACACGCTCTTCGACGAGAACGCGACGTGCCACATCGCGTACGGCTCGGGCATCCTCGAGGCGATCGACGGCGGCGCCGAGCTGAGTGAGAGCGAGCTCGACCAGGTCGGCTTCAACACCTCGACCGTCCACACGGACTTCATGATCGGCGGCCCGGAGGTCGAGGTCGACGGGCTCGAGCAGGGCGGCGCCGCGGTCCCGCTCCTGCGCGGCGACGTCTGGCAGCTGAGCTAACGCCCGGTCACGCGCTCCGTCTTCGAGCTGCTTCCTCGGGGGGCGCTCGCGTCGCCGGCTCCGGTCAGGCGGTGCCGCGGCACCTGGGAGGGAATCCTTAGCGCTGCTTCCTTCCGGACCTGACGCGGTTCGGATGCTCCCAGTGCGCGGAACCTGACCATCGACACCACGTGCGCGAGACCTGATCCCGTTGAAGCCGCCCTCGGACGGCGTTCGGTCCCGCTGGAGCGGATGTCGGGTTCAGGGAACCGCTAACTCCCCACCTAGCGCGACCGGGCAGGGCCAGTCTAGCGACCGTGCGCTGCCTCGCTATCCTGTTGCTCTCCCGGGCGCATAGCTCAGCGGGAGAGCGCTCGCTTCACACGCGAGAGGTCCCTGGTTCAATCCCAGGTGCGCCCATTCCGGCGGGGTCCAAGCTCAGATCCAAGGATCTGGGCGTAACCCGCATGAACACTCGAGATCACCGCTGAGCAAGTTCGTGGAGCGCCGAAGGTCAACTCACCGGCTCCACTGCCTGTCATACCTCTCCCTTCGCAGTTGATCGAGTACGACCCTCCTACGGTCCACCCGACAGCAGCTTGGCGTTGAGGTCGCCGCCCGTGATCTCTCGCGTGACCTGGATCCGGCCCAGCGGCTGTCCGCTCCCTCGGTGCGCCCGCGCGTTTCGGTCCTGGGTGAAGACGACGCCGTAGCGCTGCATCAGCCAGCCGAGGAGATCCTCGGGGATGCGTGGGTCGTTGGTGCCGTCCTGGCCGTAGTTGCCGTACGGAGGAGCGAAGGCGAGCGGGCGGTACGCAGGGGTGTGGTCTGCGAGTGTGTCCTCGCCCCAGTCGATGTCGGAGCGAACCCGCTCCCGCCATTCGTCGAAGTCCTCGTCCTGCTGCGCGTAGGCGTAGTAGGGGCCGTAGTCGTTCGAGCCGGGCCCGTACTGGATTTGCTGGTGGCCGTGCCCCGAGTGGAGCTGGAGCTCCCAGCGGCCGCTCGCCTGGACGGTCTCAAGTTCCTGCCAGGTCAGGTACTCGGGGTGGTCGTCGTCGACGCGGCCGACGTCGACGAACATGACGGCGTTGAAGCCGAGCCTCTGGAGGATGCCGTCGCCGCCGGTCCACGAGTTCGCTCGGGCGTCGTCGAAGGTGAGCAGAAGGGGCCTCGGGGGCAGGTCGACCGCCTCTCCCTGCACGAAGCGCCGAAAGGTCTGAAGGTCGATGGTCTGGTAGCCGGCGTGCGCGATCATCGTCATCTGCATCGCGAAGTCGTCGACGTCGATCCCGTAGGCCGCGTCTGCCTCGTCGGAGAAGTCGCTCTCCGGCCCGATGCCGTGGTAGAGGAGCACGGGGACGGCGGAGCGGTCCGGCGGCAGCGGCGCCCACACCTGTTTCTCCTGGGCGGTGAGCTCGACCTCCGGAGCGGCTTGCGGCGTCCGCGATGCGCGCTCGTCACTCGAGCCGCCGCACGCGGTCGCAAGGATGCAGATGGCGCAGGTAAAGGCAACGAGTGGCATCGCCGATACCTTCATCCAGGACTACTGTAACCGTGGATCCGTCCTCGTCCGGTACGTCGGCGCGGCGTCGATTGGCACCGGCCGACGGCTGCGCGCCGAGCCATCCTGGCACTGGAACGCCGCCTAATCGCGGCGTTCGCAGCTCGCCTCGCAGGCTGTCCGGAGTGACCCCGGCGGGCGGGACGGAGACCGGTCCTCCGTAACTGACAAGATCGGCGCGACCCCATGCGCCAGGACCCCGCAACCTCGTCTGTTCGCTTCGAGCCGCTGCACCCGGCTTCGCGCTCGGCCGTAATCGTTGGCGTCGTGGTCGGTCCGCTCCTCTGGCTCGTCGCGCTCGTCGCCGTCGCGTGGTTCTTCGAGTACACGTGGGCAATCGCGCTCGGCTTGCTGGTGACCGTCACGACGTTCCTCGTCGCGCTGGTCGCGCTCGCTCTGTTCCGGGTAGTGCGCGTGAGGCAGGAGAAGCGGTATGTGGACCCTGGCTGAGCTGCTGCTGGCGTTCGTCGCGCTCTGGCCGGTGTGCACTGCTGCGACCTGGGTCGCCGGAGGACTCGTCTTCCGCATCTTCGACGAGCGGCATGCCGTGGAGGAGCCCGCCGGAGGCTGGCCCGGAGTGACGGTGCTGATTCCCGCCTACAACGAGGAAGCCGTGATCGCGACCAGCGTCGCGGCCGCAATCGCCGTCGACTATCCAGAGCTCGAGGTGATCGTCCTCGACGACGGCTCGACCGACGCCACCGAGGCCACAGCGCTCGAGGCAAGCGCCGGCGACCCGCGCTGCCGCGTGATCCGCGACCCGGTCAACCGCGGCAAGGCCGACCGCCTCAACGTCGGCATGAGCCAGGCGCGCCATGAGCTCGTCGCCGTCACCGACGCCGACACCCACATGCATCCCGAAGCGCTCAGGCTACTCGTCGCTCGCATGTCCCGATCGCCGCTCCTGGCCGCCGTCGCCGGGGCGCCGCACGTCACCAACCGAGGCCGCGTTCTCACCGCGATGCAGGTGCTGGAGGCGGCGTCGATCATCGGCCTCATCCGCCGCACCCAGTCCTTGACCGGACGGGTCGGCGTCGTCGCCGGCGTCCTCGGTCTCTTCCGCCGCGACCGCGTCCTCGCCGTCGGAGGCTACGACCCGCGGATGGCGACCGAGGACATCGACCTGAGCTGGAAGCTGCTGCTCCGCGGCTGGCACACGGCGTACGAGCCTCGTGCGCTGGTCGGCATGCAGGTTCCGGTGTCAGTCAGCGCGCTGTGGATGCAGCGCACGCGCTGGGCCCGCGGCCAGGGCGAGGTGCTGCACGTCCACTTCGACGAGGCACGCCGGTGGCGCAACCGTCACATGTGGCTGCTGGGCTTCGAAGGGGTCGCGTCCCTGCTCTGGGTCGCAGTCCTCGCGCTGGCGCTCGTGATCGCCGCGCTCGGCATCCTGGCCGGCCTGGGCGAAAACGTGTTCGGGTTCGCACTGGGGTGGGGCGTCGCGATCGCCCTCGTGGCCATCGTCCAGACAACCGTCGCGCTCACCCTCGAGCGCCCCTACGACCGCAGCATCTTCCGAGCGCTCCTTCTCGGCGTGCTCTACCCGGTCGCGTACTGGATCATTTCCGGCTTGGCCGCTCTGCACTCGGAGGTCGGTTCGCTGTTTCGCGGACCGTCAGAACAACGCGTCGTCTGGAACATCCCGCGGCAACCGCTCGCCGACCAGCGCGACACGCCTGACGAGTAGCCGGGGCCGCAGCCGCGCCGGCCGGGTGCACAGGCATCACCTTCATCGAGTGATTAGGCACAAGCGATGCCCGCTTGGATCTGATCTGCCGATCCCGCCGGTCACGACCAAGGGGCATGGATAGGCTCTGATCAGTGGCTGCTCCTGCCAGTCCCGTACTCTCGGCGTCGCAACTGGCGCGGCTCGGCGCGCTGGGCCAGGAGCACACTGCCCGTTCCGGCGACGTGCTCTATCGCGTCGGCGACCGCGAATACCCGTTCATCGCGATTCTGCAGGGTGAGGTCGCGATCGTCGACGCGGCAGGCCGGGAGATCGTGCGCCACGGACCCTCCGGGTTCCTCGGAGAGCTCAATCTGCTCACGGGGCAGACCGTTTTCGTGACGGCGGTCGCGACGAAGCCGTTGCGATATGTGGCGGTCGAGCGAGATGCGCTGCGGACGCTCCTGTTCGAGGACGGGCCGCTCAGCGACCTCGTGCTGGCGACGTTGATCGAGCGGCGCGAGGCCCTGCAACAGGTTGACGGCATCGGTGTTGAGATCGTCGGCCCGCACTCGTCCGAAGCGACGATGCGGATGCTCGAGTTCGTCCGAAGCAACCGCCTTCCCTATACGTGGCAGGACAGGTCGCCGCCCGGCCGAGGCGAGCCACCACTCGTCCGGCTGCCGGGCGGTGGCGAGCTGTGGGGCCCATCGATCGGTCAGGTCTCGCGCGCGCTCGGTATCGGGCGCGAGCTTGCTGCTCGGGAGGAAGTCGATCTGGCAGTCGTCGGCGGCGGTCCGGCTGGGCTCGGCGCAGCCGTGTACGGCGCGTCAGAGGGCCTCGACACCCTCGTCGTCGAAAGCACCGCGCTCGGCGGCCAGGCGGGCTCGTCGCGGCGGATCGAGAACTACCTCGGGTTCCCGGCGGGAATCACAGGGTCGGAGCTGACGAGCCGAGCGGTCACCCAGGCGCGCAAGTTCAACGCGCGCACCGCTTCGCCCTATCGCGCTGTGTCGCTGGAGCCGGGCGACGAACGCCACATCGTCCGACTCGAGGAGGGTCACGAGATCGCCGCACGCGCGGTGCTCCTGGCAACCGGTGCGCAATACCGACGCCCGCCGGTTGAGAGGCTGGCGGAGTTCGAGGGGTTGAGCGTGTTCTATGCGGCTGGCCCGCCCGAGGCTCACCTCTGCGGCGCCGCGCGAGTCGCTGTTGTCGGAGGCGGCAACGCCGCCGGCCAGGCCGCGGTTTGGCTCTCGCGCGGCGGAGCGCTGGTGACACTGCTCCACCGCCGCGCCGACCTGCGCGAGACGATGTCCGACTACCTCGTTTCCGAGCTCGAGCGGGCCGGAGTGGCCGTGCGCGACCGCACCGAGATCGCCGCGCTGCACGGCGAGGACGGCGAACTCGAAGCGGTCACGCTGAAGGGTGGCGAGCGGCTGCCGTTCTCGTTCCTCTTCCTCTTCCTCGGCGCACTTCCGTGCACCGAGTGGGTCGACCACGCGGTTGGTCGCGACGACAGGGGCTTCATTCGTACCGGCTCAGCCGCGGGCACCGAGAACCTGCTCGAGACCAGCGTGCCGGGCATCTTCGCCGCTGGCGACGCACGGTCAGGATCGACGAAGCGATGCGCCACAGCGGTTGGCGAGGGGGCAATGGCCGTTCAGTTCGTCCACAACCGCTTCGCGGCGCTCTCGCGTGCACGATCCACGATCTCCAGCACCTAGCCTCGCTAGGGCGCGACACGCAACCCAAGCGAGCCCGCTGACCCGTGACCAGTGATCGTAGGCGCGGGAGCCCCGGTCTCAGTCGATGTCGGCGCGGCGGTAGCGCCACGTCGCGGCGAGCCAGCCGACGACTGCAATCGCGGGTAGGACGACGAACGCGACGGTAGTGGAACCGGCTTCCAGGGGCACGTCGACGTCGGACGCCAGGCCGAGCACGGAGGAGGCCCAGCCGTTGACCGTGAAGCGCGCGGCACCTTCCGCCGCGTGGGCGACGACGTTCTCCCACAGCAGCACGAAGGCAAGTCCCCACCAGACGGCGCGCCGGAACCAGAGCCCGGCCGCGACGAAGAGCCCTGCGTACGCGAGCGCCCCGAACGACGCGGCGAGGAACGCGGCGAGGGCGACGTCGCCCGTCCCTGCAACGAGTGCGGAGACGGCAAGCGGCACCGCTGTCAGGGGCAAGACGACGCTGACCGTGGCAAGCACCGCTGCGGCGGGAAGCTGCCAGCGCGCAACGGGCTTCAGCCAGAGATAGACGAGGAGGCGGTCGTCGATGAGGTCGCCGACCGCCGAGGTGCCGAGCCAGAGCGTCGCGAACGGTACGAGGATTCCCAATCCGTAGGAGGAGACGGCGTCGACGGCGGACTGAGCCGAGTTGTCGTCCAGGCGGGCGAACAGCCCGAGCAGGAGCGACAGCGCGCCGAGCGCGGCGATGCCGAGCAGGCGGGGAACCGTGATCTGCGTGCGCAGCAGCAGCCGGTAGAGCGCGAGGAACGAGACGAGCGTTCCCGGGCGAGCGGGGGCCGCCGCCGCGACGTCGGCGGTGCTCACCGCTGCACCACGTAGCGGAAGACACCCTCGAGATCGGCGTCGAGCGGCAGCACCTCGAACAGCTGAGCCCCCCGGTCGCGGGCGACCGGCGCGAGCGCGTGGGCCAGCGCGCGGGCGTCCATCGTGTCGAGCTCGAGCACCTGCTCGCCGTCGAGGCGCACGCCGACGGCGGTACCGGCTTCGAGCAGCGCTCCCGCGAGCTCGCGCGGACGGTCGGTGCGCACCCGGATCCGCATCGGCCGGTCGTCCATCAGCGCCCGCAGCTCACGGAAGTCGCCCGCGGCGGCGAGCCGCCCTTGTGACATGACGAGGACCTGCGAGCCGAGCCGCTCCACCTCGTCGAGGACGTGGCTGGACACGATCACGCAGCGCCCTTCGCTCCCGAGGCGCCGGAACAGCGCCACCAAGTCCTGCCGCTGGCGCGGATCGAGGCCGGTCAGCGGCTCGTCGAGGATCAACACGCGGGGGTCGTGGACGATCGCCTGCGCCACCTTCACGCGCTGCCGCATTCCCTTCGAGTAGGCGGGCAGACGCCGCCCGTCGGACGGGTCGAGGTCGACCTTCTCGAGTGCGGCGCTCGCCGAGGCCTCGGGATCGGGGAGCCCGTGCAGCCTGGCCGAGAGGGCGACGAACTCTCGTGCGGTCAACGGCTCGAACACGTTCTCCTGCTGCGGAACGAGGCCGATCAGCCGCGTCACGCCGGTGTCCGCACGCGGGTCGGAGCCGAGGACGCGAACACTGCCCTTGGAAGGGCGGGCGAGCCCGCAGAGCATCCGGAACATCGTCGACTTGCCGGCGCCGTTCGGGCCGAGGAGCGCAGTGACGCCGGGGCCGACATCGAAGCTGACGTCCGAGACCGCGACGAGCGGCCCGAACCACTTCGAGACCCCGTCGGCGACCACGCGTGGCTCGACGGCGCTCAACGGAACCCCTCGACGCGGCGGTACCGGAACCAGCAGACAAGCGCTCCCGCCACGATCGCGGCACCCAGCCCGCCAACGACGACCCACGTCGCGAGCGCCTCGACCGGTGCGTTGTCGTCGGGCTGCTCGCCGAAGATCCGGTACGCGAGATCGGACGCGACGAACGGGAAGCTGAGCAGATCGAGCTCGTTTGGCAGGTCGGCACTGTCGATCGCCGACCGGACGACGCTGACCGGTACGAACAGCACGAGCACGACACCTACCGCGGCCGCCGCCCGGCGGGTCGTGAAGCTCGAGACCGCCATCGACAGGGACGCGTAGAGAAGCGCCGTCACGATCCCGGTGGCAAGGATGCGAAGCACCAGCATCGGCGTCTCCCCGGCCGCCGGCCCGAAGCCGGCGAGCACGAACGCCGCGAGCATGAAGAGCAGCGGGCCGACGGTGATCAGGAGCATGACCGCGACCACGCCCATCCCCTTCGCGAGGAGATAGCGGTTGCGGTCGAGCGGCCCCGCGAGATAGAGCCCGAGCATGCCCGTGCGCCGGTCCGGGCAGAGCGCTTCGGGAGCGACGAGCGCCGCGAAGAGCGCGAGCGCGCTGCCGATGATGAACGTGTACTCGCCGTACGTGATCAGGTCGCCGACGAGGATGTCGTCGGCGAGCACCGAGAAGGCAACGGACGTGAGGGCGGGGAGGAACGCGATCGCGAGCGTGATCGCCGGCAGCACCTTGTGCCTGGCGCCGCGGCCGAGCCCGAGCACGCGCCGCATCGTGAACACGGCCAGTGTCAGGATCGCCCGCGCCGGACGCTCTCGGGCGCCGTCGTACGTGCGGTAGCCGAGATCGAAGAGCTGTGCGTCCTGTCCCGTCGTCACGTTCCGGCCCCGAGGTAGACGTCTTCGAGAGTTCGTCCGCGCGGCCCCAGCCGCCGCAGCCCGATTTCCAGTTCGGCAACGGCGTCCCGAACGGCGTCGTGGACCCCGTCCTCACCCCCGAGGAGGAGCACGCCGCCCTCCTGGGTGACCGCGAAGCCCTGCCCGGCCAGGATCGCGGCCAGCTCGTCCGCGCGCGCGTCCACGTCGACCACGAGCCCGACCGGGCCCCGACGGACGTCCGCGAGCGTGCCCGCGTGCACGACCTCGCCGCCCTCGACGATCACGACGCCGTCGCAGATCCGCTCGACCTCCTCGAGGTGGTGGGACGAGACGATGATGTGCATCCCGAACTCGGTGCCGATCCGGCGGATCAGGTCGAGCATCTCCGTCCGCTGCATCGGGTCGAGCCCGTCGGTCGGCTCGTCGAGGAGGACGACCTCCGGATCGTGAGCGATCGCCGAGGCGAGCTTCACCCGTTGGCGCTGGCCCGTGGACATCGTCCCGACGGGGCGGAAGCGCTCCTCGCCGAGGCCGACCAGCCAGAGCGCGTCGTTGGCCCGCTGTACGGCCGCGCGCCGCGGCAGCAGGTGCATCTCGGCCAGGTGCCGCACGAGATCCGTGGCGGCCAGCTCGGCCGGGAGGTCGTGGTGCTCCGGCGCGTAGCCGATCCGCGACCGCACCTCGATGCCGGCCGTGGCGGGATCCTGACCGAGGACGGTCAGCTCGCCGGCGTCGCGGGAGCGGAGCCCGAGGAGGACGGAGATGAACGTCGTCTTGCCGGCGCCGTTCGAGCCGAGCAGGCCGGTGATCCCGGGGCCGATCTCGGCGGAGAGGCCCGCGAGCGCGACCGTGCGGCCGTATCGCTTGACGACCCCGCGTGCCGAGACGACGCTGCGCGCCGCGTCCGTGTTCTCGCTCATGTCGACGAGGCTACGTTCGACGGCCGGACCGTGCATCGGGCGCAAGGCTGGACTTCGTCTCAGACTTCAGGATGACCGCGGCCGCACGAGCCCGACGTCGTAGGCGAGCACGACCGCCTGTACCCGGTCGCGGAGGCCGAGCTTGCGGAGCACGGAGGAGACGTGCGTCTTCACCGTCGCCTCGGTGACGACGAGCCTGGCGGCGATCTCCGCGTTCGACAGCGCCAGCGCCACGAGCCGCAGGACCTCGAGCTCGCGCTCGGTCAGGCCGTCGAGGTCCGGCGGTGGCGAGTCGGCGGTCGGAGGCTCGCCGACGAAGCGGTCGAGGAGCCGTCTCGTCACGGTCGGAGCGAGGAGCGCGTCGCCGCGCGCGACCACACGGATCGCCTCGACGAGCTCGGCCGGGCGCACGTCCTTGAGCAGGAACCCGCTCGCCCCCGCGCGGAGCGCGGCGAAGATGTACTCGTCCGCGTCGAAGGTGGTGAGGACGATGATGCGGGCGGGATTGCCCGACGCGACGATCCTCCGCGTCGCCTCGATCCCGTCCACACCCGGCATCCGCACGTCCATCAGCACGACGTCGGGCCGGTGCCGCTCCGCCAGCGCCGTCGCCTCGGCGCCGTCCTCCGCCTCGCCGACCACCTCGAGGTCGTCCCTCGCCTCGAGGATCATCCGAAAGCCGCCGCGCACGAGCGCCTGGTCGTCGGCCACGAGCACGCGAATGCTCACCCTGCGGCCTCGAGCGGGCAGCCGCGCGTGAACGCGGTACCCCCCACGTCGAGCCGGGCCGGCCTCGAGCGTGCCGCCGAGCATCGCCGCCCGCTCACGCATCCCCGTCAGGCCGCGGCCGGTTCCGTCAGCCGGCTCACCCGAGACACCGCGGCCGTTGTCGACCACGTCCAGCTCCAGCGCGTCCGGAGCAACGAGCAGCGTCACTTCCGCGTGCGAGGCGTGCGCATGCCGGAGCGTATTCGTCAGCGCCTCCTGGACGATCCGGAACGCGGAGAGATCGACACCCGCCGGGAGCACGCGCGCCTCGCCCTCCCAGCGCACGGCAACGTCGAGGCCGGCGGCCCGCAGCGGCTCGACCAGCTCGTCGATTCGGTCGAGCCCGGGCTGTGGCTGCGCCGAAGCAGCCTCGTCCGCTCCCGTTCGGGCGGCGGCGAGCAGCAGCCGCAGCTCGCGCAGCGCGTCACGCCCGGCGGTCTCGATCGAGCGCAAGGCCGCCCGCGCCTGCTCGGGATGGGCGTCGAAGACGTCGCTCGCCGCCGCCGGCCTGGACGACGATCACCGAGACGCTGTGCGCGATCACGTCGTGGAGCTCCCGCGCGATCCGCGCCTGCTCCTCGTCCGCCGCCCGCCGTCCCGCCTCCTCGATCGCGACGCGGCGGTTGCGGGCGAGCTCGCCGAATGCCCAGGCGGCCAGTACGACGACGAGTGCGAACAGCGTGTCGCCGGCTGTCGCTGTGAAGAAGTTCGTCGCCGCGAGCGCGAGCAGCGCCGCGAGCGCGACCAGCGAGACGCGCGGCGGCCGAACGGCGGCCAGCGAGCCGAGCGCGAACAACCCGGCGTAGGGCAGCAGGCCGTCCGGCGCGATCAGCTGGATCGCGAGCCCGCCGACGAGCGCGATTGCCATCACCCGCTCCGGGCGCGCGCGCCGCCAGCACACGGCAACGGCCTGGACGAGCGCGAGGACGAGTCCCAGCAGCTTCAGAGGTCCGCCGTCCACGCTGGGATCGAGCACGACCAGGAGGAGCATCACACCGACCGCGATCGGGATCGCAACGTCGAAGAACCGCCGCCGGACGGCACGAGAAGGAGGACGCACGCTCCGATCGTGCCCGACGGACGTTCGCGTCGCATCGGGCGGCGGGCTGGACTTTGCCTCCTACTTTCGACTGAGCGCGGTCCCGAGGGCAGGCAGGATCATGATTCCGGATCTGTTGACTTCGTCGAGCTCGATCGTGATCGACTCGGCCGAGTGCGTGCAACCGGCGCACACCATGGCAAGCGCAGCGAGCGCGAACCGAGTCGCGACCAACGCCGGGCCCTAGAGTACGGCTTCGACCCGTGCGATAGCCGCTGCTTCGGCCTCATCGCCTCCGCCGGCCGCTGCCGACACGGAGCGAACGAGCTCGAGCACGAAGGAGCGGTACGCCTCGAGCTCTTCCGGAGCTTTGGCCTGCAGCAATTCCTTCGCGGCACGCAGCGCCTCCAGCGTGCCCGACTCGATCTCCGCTGGTGAGGTCGTCACCCCGAAGCCCATGCCGCGACCTTCAGCGACCTGGCGAACGACCTCACTCCCTGAATCGGATTTCGCCGCTACGAGGTGCTTGGCCATAGCACCGGCTTCCTTGAAGCTGTCGAAGAAGCTCTTGTCGCTGACTGCGACGAGCATCCCGGCTCCGGTCGCACCCTTACGCAATGTTTCGATCTCGGTCTCGCTCAACGGCTCCGCGTCCATGTTTCCACTCCTCTCTCGCGTGTGGAGGCTGGCGTTCCCGCCGTGCCGACTGTGCAACCTTCGCGTGGCCGAGCGGGCGGCTCGAGCGACGGCTGGACAGCTCGCACGGGTCAGGATCCCCCTGAAGGGGGTCGCCTGAGGCAACGTTCACTCGGACGAGGGATGTTCGCCGCTCCAGAACTCACCCTTAATGGGTATGGCGCCTGGAGAAAGCTGTCCAGACGACTGCGGCCCAAGCAACTGCGGCAACGGGGGAATCTCTTGAACTTCAAGGTGGGTATCACTGCGGTCCTGACGTGCATGGCGGCACTGGCGATCGTGCCGTCCGCGTTCGCACATCACGGCCGGATCAGCGCCAGCATGGACTGCCAGGGTGTCGTCGCATACACGGCGTCGGCATGGCAGACGGGCAACGTGGCGGCGAAGACGCACAACGACGTGCGGGTGTCCGTCGTTCAGTCGAACGGCTCGGCCGTGAACCCGGCTCAGCAGGTCGGCAGCGGTCAGTTCAACTCGGGTAACGGCTTCGCCTTCTCCGGAGCCTTCACGGTTCCGACCGGCGTGAATTCCGTGAGGCTCGTCGTCAAGGAGATCGGCCCCTGGGCGAACGGTTCCGCGTCGAGTAACGGCACCAACCAGGAGAGCTCGCTCACGATCGCGCGGGCGACGACCGGATGTGCGCCGCCTCCGCCGCAGTGCCCGACCGCCGGCAACGCGCAGGTGAGCTCGAGCAGCGCCATCGGGATCGCCAACGGCGTTGCGACCGTGTCGTTCACGGTGGCCGCCGGCTGTCAGAACGTCAAGCTCTCGCTCGTGAGCTACAAGGCACCGGGACCTGCGTTCGACGCGACGACAGCGGATCAACAAACGGTGCACAGCTCGAACACGGTCCTGCTCGGCGCCGGGAACCACACGCTCACGGTGGCCGTGCCGGACTGCTACTACCAGGTCGACTTCGTCTATGGCGACGTGATCGCGAAGCTCGGCCCAGCGGGAAGCTCGAACTTCTACAGCGCCCAGGGACGTCTGATCAAGGCGCGAAACGGGGGCACCGCATCGTGCGCGCCGCCTCCCGTCGACGAGTGCCCGAACATCGCGGGGAACCAGGCGTCGGTTCCGGCGGGAATGATCAGGGACACGGGCGGGAACTGTGTGACGCCGCCGGCTCCGCCGACGCCGGTCGTGACCACACCTCTCGCGACGACGCCTCTCGCGACCGCGACGCCGGCTGCGGCGCCCGCCTCTCCGGCGGCGACACCACCGGCCGCGACGGCCACCCCCGCGGCGAAGGTTGCCCCGAAGGCGAAGGCCAAGGCGAAGTCGAAGGCGAAGAGCAAGGCCAAGAAGGCCAAGAAGGCCAAGCTCAAGGCGAAGAAGAAAGCCGGCAAGACGAAACGGGTCGACGTCAAGCAGCAGGTGACGGCCAAGAAGACGAAGCCCCGTGCGCTTCCGTTCACTCCTTAGTGCACTGGTCGTCGCGGTGGTGGGCCTGGCTCTGGCCGGTCCCACCACCGCGGCTGCTCCCAGCGGCGCAGCTGCTCCCAAGGCCGCGCTGCTCGTCGTTCCGAGACTGGGACTCGAGACGCGTCTGGCCTCGACGTTGAACGGTGGCCCCTACGCCTACTACCAGGATCGCGACACGCTGGCGATCGCAGGGCATCGCACGACCTACAGCCGTCCGTTCTCGCGCCTGCCGATGCTCAGACGCGGAGACCGGATTCGAGTGGACGGTGTGCTCTTCGTGGTGCGTCGCTCGGCGGTGGTGAGACCCTGGGAAACCTGGATTCTGCGCTTCCGCGGCCTGGTCCTCTCCGCCTGTCATCCCGCCGGCAGCGCGGCGTACCGCTACGTCGTCTTCGCCGCACCCGGAGGGTGATCCGCGGCTCCACGGATACGCCGTAGGCTTGCCGCGTGACCGAGTCCGTCGCGGAGCGCTACGTCCGGCTCGGGCTGCAGCTCGGCCGGCACGTCGACGGAATCGTCGATGCCTATTACGGCCCTCCGGAGCTGGCGGCCGCCGTGGACGCGGAGCCACCGGTCGAGCCCCGCGCTCTCGTCTCCGCCGCAGAGGCGCTGCTCGACGAGCTGGAGGACGGCTGGCTGCGCGACCAGGTGGTCGGATTGCGCACCTACGCGGGAGTGCTCGCGGGCGAGTCCCGCTCGTACGCCGACGAGGTCGAGGGGTGCTACGGCGTGCGGCCGACCCACACCGACGAAGCGATCTTCGCCGCCGCTCACGAGCAGCTCGACGAGTTGCTCCCGGGCGACGGGCCGGTGGCCGAGCGCTACCAGCGCTGGCGGAACTCGATGATCGTTCCGGCGGAACAGGTCGAGAGGTCGGTGGCGGCGGTCATCGAGGAGGCGCGCGCATGGACCCACGGTCTCGTCGAGCTGCCGGACGGCGAAGGAGTCGTCCTGGAGATCGTCCGCGGCGAGCCGTGGCTGGCGTTCTGCCACTACCTCGGCGACCTGCGCAGCCGGATCGCCGTCAACGTCGACCTGCCGATGTCGGCGATCGAGATGCTCCAACTCACGCTCCACGAGACGTACGCCGGACACCACACGGAGAGCTGCAGCAAGGAGCACCTGCTCGTGCGCGGCCGGGGGCTGCTCGAGGAGACGCTGGCAATGGTGCCGACGCCACAGTCGCTGGTCTCGGAGGGCATCGCCGAGCTCGCCCCACGCTTGCTGCTCGAGGGCGACGGCGGGGAAGCGCTCGCCGCGGTGGCGCGCAAGGCGGGCGTCGACTTCGATCTCGCTCACGCTCTGGCGATCGGACGCGCCGGCGAGCCGTTCCGGGGCGGGTGGGTGGAGGTCAACGCGGCGTTGATGCTCCACGACGGTGGCGAGAGCGAGGAGAAGGTGGCCGCCTACCTCGAGCGCTGGGGGCTGACGACGCCGGAGATCGCCGCCCACGCGATCCGGTTTCTCACCGAGCCGACTTCGCGGACCTACGTGCTCACCTATTCCGCCGGGCGAGAGCTCTGCACCTCGTACGTCGCGGGCAAGCCGGATCGCTTCAGCCACCTGCTGACCGAGCAAGTGCGAGTCCGTGACCTGCTCGAGGCGCGGGAAATCGCCTCCTCCTGACAGCGAAGTAAAACTCCGTTATAGTTGAGCTACACCCGAACGGGGGATGCCGGCTCCCCCGTTTTCGCGGACGATTACCCCGAAAGGCGTACCTGCGGCGAAAAGGGATGCGGTGCCCGTCGAGCGGTTCAGCTGGAGTCCGGAGTGGCACGACCCGCGCATCGTGCGGTGGCTGACGAACCGTGAGCCGATCCTGGCCTGCGCGGACTGCGAGCGGAAGATCGACCGGGAGCACCTGCGCGCGGCGGGCTGGCGGTACGAGATCACCGAGCACGACGGCCGGCTGCTCTGCCCCCTCTGCCAGCCGCGCTCCCCCGCGCCGTAGCGGAAAATCGCCGCGGGTAAGATCGACGGGTGACTGCGCTCTACCGCAAGCACCGACCGCAGGACTTCGACGACGTCGTCGGGCAGGAAGCAGTCGTCCGGACGCTCAGGAATGCGATCGACCTCGGCCAGGTGCGCCAGGCTTACATCTTCGCCGGGCCGCGCGGGACCGGGAAGACCTCGATGGCGCGCATCCTGGCGAAGGCGCTGAACTGCGAGCAGGGCCCCACGACCACACCGGACAAGGTCTGTCACGCCTGCGTCGCGATCGCGAACGGCAGCTCGCTCGACGTCGTCGAGATGGACGCGGCCTCGCAGCGCGGGATCGACGACATCCGCGAGATTCGCGACCGCGTCGTCCTGCAGCCGGCCGAAGGGCGCTACAAGGTCTACATCCTCGACGAGGCGCACCAGTTGACGGACGCCGCCTGGAACGCGCTCCTGAAGCTGATCGAGGAGCCGCCGCCGCATCTCGTCTTCGTCTTCTGCACCACCGAGCTGGCCAAGGTGCTGCCGACGGTGCGGTCGCGGTGCCAGACCTTCGTCTTCGCGCGCCCGCGGCTGGCCGAGCTCGTACGCGTGCTGCGCCGCGACTGCGAGGCTGAGGGAATCGAAGCCCCCGACGCGGCCCTCGCGCTGATCGCCCGTGGCGCCCGAGGCTCGTTCCGCGACGCCGAGTCGACCCTCGACCAGATCGCCTCTGCGACGAGTAACAAGATCGACGTCCAGTCGGTACTGCAGCTGCTGGGCGCCGTGGAGGAGGACGCCCTGTTCCGGCTCTGCGACGCGATCGTCGACCGCGACACGGCCGGCGCACTCGTCTTCGTGGAGGAGCTCGCCGAGCAGGGACAGGATCTCGGGCGGCTCGTCACCGACCTGCTCGAGCACCTGCGCCACCTGCTGCTCGTGCAGCACCTGGGTCAGGTGCCCGACTCGCTTCCGATCACGGACGAGACGCGCGAGCGCCTGCGCGAACAGGCGAATCAGCTGCCCGAGCCCGCCGTCCTGCGGCTCTGCGACCTGCTCGCGGTGGCGGTGGACGACATGCGCCAGGGTGCAGACCCACGGCTTCCACTCGAGCTCGCGCTCGTTAAGGTGACACGTCCAGGCGGCGACCTCTCCCGCGAGTCGCTGGCCTTCCGGCTCGAGCAGCTGGAACAGCGGCTTGCCGGGGCACCGGTCGCGCCGGCCTCCGTCCCACCCACCGCGCCCGCCGTGCCCGCCGCCGAGCGCGCCACGCCGGCGGCTCCGCAACCGGCCGCCGAGGCTCCTCCGCCTGCCGAGGCGCCCCCACTCGAGCTCGGGCAGCTCCAGGACGCCTGGCAGCGCACGGTGCTCCCCGCAGTGCAGTCGCGCTCGATTCCCGTCGCCTCGCTGCTCGGCGAAGCGCGCCCGGCAACGCTCGAGCAGGAGACGCTGACCCTCGAGTTCCCCGCGACCGCCGACTTCCACCGGCGCCAGGCCGAGGAGCCCAAGAACATGGTCGTGATCCGCGACGCGCTCTACGAGGTGACGGGGCGGCGGCTGGGCGTCGTGCTCGCCCTCGGCGAGCCGGCCGAGGCGGAGGCCGAGGACGAGGACGAGGGGCCGCTGGGCGAGGAGGCTCTGATCTCGATGTTCAAGGACACCTTCGACGCTCGGGAAGTAGAGGACAGCCAATGAAGTTCGACATGAACAAGATGATGCAGCAGGCCCAGCAGATGCAGGAGCAGATGGCCCAGGCTCAGCAGGAAGCCGCGAACGAGATCGTCGAGGCCTCGGCGGGCGGCGGCATGGTCACCGTCAAGGCGACGGGAGGCGGCGAGATCGTCGGGATCACGATCGATCCGAAGGCGATCGACCCGGACGATCCGGAGATGCTGGCAGACCTGGTTCTGGCCGCCGTGAACGAGGCTCTCCGCTCGGCCAACGCGCTGATGGAGTCCAAGGTGCAGGGGATGCTGCCCGGCGGGCTCAGCGGGCTCGGTCTGCCCGGCCTCTAGAAGGGTTTGGCTAGGGCTCCAGCAGCTTCGTCTCGACATTCGGATGCAGGCCACGCCAGGCCGCGAGGTACAGGCCGAGGTCGTGGCGCGCCTTCCGGCCCGTGCAGGGATACGAGATCGTGACCTCGAGGATCGAGCCGCGAACCGGGCGGGACTCGCACGGCACACGGCCGAGGAACTCCGCGAGATCCGGCAGCAGTGACGGCTGACTCACGCGCACTCTCATCGATCCGGCCTCCTCCGTCGTCCCCTCGAGTTATGCGCCTATCCGTCGCGCGGCGCCACCGGCCATCGGGTGGTCCGGCCCGAAAACAGGCCTGGACCGTCCGGAACGGACGGCTAGGCTGCGCCGGTGCTCAGCCCTTCGGTCGACAACCTCGTGGCGCAGCTGACACGCCTGCCGGGGATCGGCACGCGCACCGCTCAGCGCCTCGCCTTCCACCTCCTCTCGACGCGCAAGGAGGAGGCGCTCGCGCTCGCGACGGCGATCGAGGACGTCAAGGAGCGCGTGCGCTTCTGCCGTGAGTGCGGCAACCTGACCGAGGAGGAGCTCTGCGGGATCTGCACCGACCAGCGTCGCGACCGGTCGGTCGTCTGCGTCGTCGAGCAGCCCGTCGACGTGATCTCGCTCGAGCGGACGCACGAGTTCCGCGGCCTCTACCACGTGCTGGGAGGCTCACTCTCCCCGCTCGACGGCGTCGAGCCCGAGCACCTGCGCATCGACGAGCTGCTGCGGCGCGTCGGCGCGGGCGGGATCGAGGAGGTGGTGCTCGCGACGAACCCGAACATGACGGGAGAGGCGACCGCCGCCTTCCTCGCCGACCGCCTGCGCGACCAGGTCCGGGTGACGAGGCTCGCGAGCGGCCTTCCCGTCGGCGGCGACCTCGAGTACGCCGACGAGGTGACGCTCGGCCGGGCGCTCGCCGGCCGCCGCGAGCTGTAGCAGAGTTTTTTCCGCAATTTGCGGGCTTCTGCCTTGGCGCAGCTTGCATCGGAAGGATAGGCCGCAGTAGGTTTGCGGAGCTGAACCGGTGGGCCTTCGGGTTTGCCGGTTCAGCACTTTTTTGTGGTCCGCCGTCGAGGGGCTCATCTAGACTCGCCGGATGGCAGCGACCGAGTACGAGGCCGTCCCGGCGGTCGACGCCGACGCCGAGGCGCCCGCGGACGCGGCCCTGGGCGGGATCGTCGTGATGAAGTTCGGCGGCACGTCGGTCGCCGACCCGGAGAAGCTGAAGAGCGTGGCACAGCGGCTCGCCGAGGCCCGCGCAGCGGGTTACCGCGTCGTCGGCGTGCTGTCCGCGATGGGCAAGACGACCGACGACCTGCTCGCGCTCGCCCACGACGTCTCGGCGAGCCCGCATCCGCGCGAGCTCGACATGCTCGTCTCGGTCGGGGAGCGCATCTCGTGCGCGCTCGCCGCGATGGCACTCCACGATCTCGGCCACGAGGCGATCTCCCTCACCGGCTCGCAGGCGGGCATCGTCACCGACACCGTGCACGGGAAGGCGAAGATCGTGGAGGTGCGGGCGCGCCGGATCCACGAGGCGCTCGACGCGGGGAAGGTCGTGCTCGTCGCGGGCTTCCAGGGCGTCTCGACCGCGTACGAGGTGACGACGCTCGGACGCGGCGGCTCCGACACGACGGCGGTCGCCCTCGCCGCAGCGCTCGGCGCCGACCATTGCGAGATCTACACCGACGTGCGCGGGGTCTACACCGCCGACCCGCGGGTCGTGCCGGGTGCCCGGCCGCTGCGCCGGGTCAGCTTCGACGAGATGCTCGAGATGGCGTCGTCGGGGGCCGGCGTGATGGCGACCCGCTCGATCGAGGTGGCACGCAGTCACAATGTGAAGCTGCACGTCCGCTCGACGTTCGAGGACGGCGAGGGGACGTGGATCCGGGAGGAGGATGACGAGATGCTCGAGAAGGCCCTGATCAGCGGCGTCGTGCACCAGCGCGCCGAGACCGTCTACCACGTCGCGGGGGCAACCCGCGCGCGACTCTTCGGCGCCCTCGCGGAGGCCTCGGTGAACGTGGACACGATCGTGCAGACCGGGGCCGAGATCGTCTTCTCCGCGCCCGTCGAGGACCGCGCCGACGCTGCCCGCACTCTGGACGGGCTCGGGCTCACCTGGACGTCACGCGACGACCTGGGCAAGGTCAGCCTCGTCGGCGCGGGGATGAAAAGCCATCCCGGCGTCGCGGCCAAGACCTTCGCCACGCTCGAGGCCGCCGGGATCGAGTCGCCGATCGTCTCGACCTCGCCGATCAAGATCGCCTGTCACGTGCCGAGCGCCGATGTCGACCGGGCCGTTCAGGCGCTCCACGAGGCCTTCGACCTTGCCTAGGCGCACGCCGCCGCGCATCGGCGTCGTCGGCGCCACCGGCGCCGTGGGCACGATCACGCTCGAGCTGCTGAGCGAGCGCGGCTACCGCAACGTTCGCGTCTTCGCCTCCGCGCGCTCGGCCGGCAAGCAGGTCGCCGGCTTGACCGTCGAGGAAGCGACGCCCGAGGCGCTCGCCGCAGGGGGGCTCGACCTCTGCCTCTTCTCGGTCGGAACCGCTGCGAGCCGCGAGCTCGTCCCCCACGCGGTGCGCGGCGGCGCGGTCTGCGTCGACAAGTCGTCTGCGTACCGGCTCGAACCGGGCATCCCACTCGTCGTGCCCGAGGTGAACGGCGAGCGCACCCGCGAGCACGACGGAATCGTCGCGAACCCCAATTGTTGCGCGATCCCGCTCACCGTCGCGCTGAAGCCGCTGCACGAAGCGGCCGGCCTGAGCCGTGTGCGCGTCGCCACCTATCAGTCGGTCTCGGGGGCCGGCGCCCAGGCGATGGAGCGCCTGCGCGGCGAGGCTCCGGACGAGCACGACCTGCGGATGGACTGGAGCTTCGACGGCACGGAGTTCGACGAAGAGGAGAAGCTGCGCGAGGAGACGCGCAAGATTTTGGAGTTGCCCGACCTTCCCATCAGTGCCACCTGCGTGCGCGTGCCGGTGCTCGTCGGCCACGCCGAGGCGGTCTGGGTCGAGACAGCCGAGCCGCTGACGGCCGAGCAGGCGACGGCGATCCTCGGCGGCGCCGCCGGCGTCCGGCTCGAGCAGTTTCCCACTCCGGGCGGCGCGGCAGGCGGCGACGACGTGCTCGTCGGCCGCATCCGGCGCGATCCGACGAGCGAGCACGGGCTCGTCCTCTTCATCGTGGGCGACAACCTGCGCAAGGGCGCAGCGCTCAACGCGATTCAGATCGCCGAGCTGTTGCTGGCCGAGCAGCGCGTCGCCGCTTGACGGGTCCGGCTTGACGGGGCTCGCGAGTCTCTTCTCGGCCGTCGCACTCCTCGCCCCGGCCCCACAGCAGGCGACGCTCGTGGCCGCAGGCGACATCGCCTCGTGTCGCTCTACCGGTGACGAGCGAACGGCGGCGCTCGTCGCGCGTATCCCCGGCACCGTCGCGACGCTCGGCGATGCGGTCTACGAGCACGGCACCGCGGCGGAGTTCGCGCAGTGCTACTCCTGGGCTCGCTTCAGGGCCCGAACGAGGGCCGCGCTCGGGAACCACGAGCACGGGACCGGCAACGCCGACGCGGCCGTGGCGTACTTCCGCCTCCCACGCCAGGGGTACTACACCTACCGCCTCGGCGCCTGGCGCGTGATCGTGCTGAACTCGAACTGCAGCCACGCCGGCGGCTGCGAGCAAGGCTCACCGCAGGAGCGGTGGCTTCGGGGCGTCCTGGAGCGCCGCAGAGAGCGCTGCACGCTCGCCTACTGGCACCACCCGCGCTGGAGCTCCGGGCTGCACGGCTCCGACGAGACCGTCGCACCCTTGTGGCGGGCGCTCGCCGGTGCCCGCGCCGACGTCGTGCTCGCGGGTCACGACCACCATTACGAGCGCTTCCGCCCCGTCGGCGGGATCCGCTCGTTCGTGGTGGGCACCGGCGGCCGCAGCCTGTATCCGGTCTTCCGGCGGCACCGGCACAGCGCCACCGTGGACTACCGCACCTACGGCGTCCTGCACCTGACGCTCCGCCAGCGGGACTACGACTGGCGCTTCGTCCCGGTCGCCGGCGGTCGTTACACGGACAGCGGCTCGGCTCTCTGTCACTAGCCTTGCCGGCGATACCGGGGGAGCGGCGCCACAACGCCGCTCCCCCGGAGGTATTGCCGCCGCTAGGCCACCGACGACACGCGCTTGGGCGCGGTGCCGAGCAGGCCGTTCAGCTGCGCCCACCGGCTGGCCTCGGTGCGATTGGCCACGTCGAGCTTCCGGTAGACGTTCGAGAGGTGGAACTTGACCGTCTGCTCCGTCACCCACAGCATCTTCGCGAGCTGCGTGTTCGAGTGCCCCTCGGCGACGAGCTGGAGAATCTCGAGCTCGCGCCGCGTCAGGTCGGGCAGGTCCTCGGTCGCCGGGCCGTGCTCGACGGCCGCAGCCGTCTGCTGACGGCTGCTCGGCAGGTACACCGAGTGTGCGAAGGCCTGCCGAACCGCCGAGCGCAGGTCTTCGGGGTGGGCCGTCTTGATCACGTACGCGACGGCTCCTGCGCCGAGCGCAGCGTCGATGTGCTTCGTGTCGTCGTACAGCGACAGCACGATCGCCCGCAGCGCGGGTGCATGCTCGATCGACTGCCGTACGACCTCGATTCCGTCCAGGTCGTCCTCCGGCATCATGATGCCGGTGATCAGGACGTCTGGTTGATGCTCCTCTACGAGCGCGACCCCTTCACGCCCGGAGGTGACTTTTCCGACGACTCCGAGGCCGAGGTCGACGACCACCGGCTCTACGGCATCGAGCCATAGAGGGTGCTGGTCGACCAAGACCGCAGTCCGTCCTACGAACCTACTCATCGAAAGGGCCGCCTTTCGTGTCTCCCGTGCATCCAAGGTGAAACTGTGTCACCTTCTCCCGCTCTGAACTTAGCGTAGTCCTGCACTATTGGGAAGGGTTTAGAAGGAAAAAGTTTCCATATCTTGTTGAAGGTTGGTAACGAACCTAGCGTCTCCATACCCGGCCACCTTTGTGCGTCCTGCCACCAAACGGCCCACACGGGCGCCCTCCCGGAGGACTAGCCGGCGGGGCATCCCGCTAGGTCTCCGGGATGCCCCGCCGCTTGCGAGGCGCGTCAGGCAGAGCTTGGCGCTGCCTCTTGGCGCTCGGGGAGAAGCGGCCCTCCCACCCGGGCGCCGCACCAACCCTAAGCGCGCACATACGAGCGCGACTACTGACCGATCGGCGAGAGTGAGGCCGCTCAGCGGCCGCGCAGCTCGACGACGTTGAAGCCGCCGAGCACGGCGCGGGGCGTGATGCTCTCGGGCGCACCCTGCCCCTGGCAGGAGCGCTCGAGTGCCTCGAGGACGGCCACCGCGGCCGCAGCCTCGCGACCGTGCTGTGCGTCCCCGGGCGACCGCACCGTGCCGAGGAAGCGCGCGCAAGCGACCCGGAGCGAGTCTTCCTGCGGTACTCGATAGGCGATCATGCTCCCGCGGTCGAGCGGGATGCCGGAGAACTGCGGCAGCGAGTCGCCGCCCGGATAGAGGACCAGCTCGCGGCCGCTCGTGTCCGAGAGGATCGCCGTCGCTTCGGAGGCGACCACCGAGAAACGCTCGACGGTCTCGCCCTCCAGGCACGAGAGGTGCAGTTGCGCGGTGATCCCGGTCGCGAAGCGGAGCTCGGCGAAGAGCACGTCCGGCGTGGGCCGGCCGAGGTACGAGTCGGCCCGCGCCACCGCCTCGATCGGCTCGTCGGCGAGGAGGTCGAGGATGAGTGAGACGGCGTCGGCGCCGGGCCCCCAGAGCAGGTCGAGCGTGTCGTCCCGCTCGACGTACCGGCGCGCGTGCAGGTAGAAGATCTCGCCCAGCACGGCGCGGTCGACCAGGGTGTGCAGCCTGCGGGCCGCAGGGCGCTGGACCCCGGCGAGGTGCGACCAGAGCCGGCGACTGCGGCGCGACGCGAGCTCGACGAGCGTGTCGGCATCCGCCGATGTGAACGCCAGCGGGCCGTCGATGAAGACGTGCTTGTCGGCGTCGAGCGCCGCCCGTGCCCGACCGTGCGCCGTCAGCTGGGTCGAGGCGAAGACGACGACGTCGAGCTGCTCGTCGTCCAGGATCTCGTCGAAGTCCGGGGTGCGCCGCGGGCCTGGATCGGCCGGCGCCAGCGTCCGGGCGGCAGCCTCGTCGCAGATCCAGCGGAGATCCGCCTGTGGGAGCTCCTCGAAGACGCGCGCAAGCGCAGCGGCGCGGGGCGAGGCGCCCACCACCGCCACCCCGACCGGCGTCCTCATCGACCCACCCGGCTCGCAAGCGCGAGCGCAAGCAGGACGACGGCGGCCGCCGTCGCCACCGCGAAGGCCAGCGACACCCGCATCAGCGCCTCGCCCGGGAGGAGTGCGTACAGGATCAGGAAGGCGACGGCAGAGGCGACCCAACCGGCAGCGGCGATGCGGCCGCGGTCGAGCGCGAGCAGCCCCTGGGAGAACGTGGCCGTCGCCATGTAGCAGCCGACACCGACGCCGAGCAGCGCGAGCTCGAGCCTGCCGACGACGTAGTCGGGCCCGTAGACGAGTTGCATCGCCTCGGGGCCGAGCGCCGCTGCGCCGACGACGATCACCGCTGTGCACGCGGCGAGGCCCGTGGACGCCTGCACGACGGCTCGGCGGAAGAGCGCCGTCTCGTGGGCTGCATGCAGGCTCGTCAGATTCGAGAGCAGGGATGTTGCGAGGCCCTGGAAGACGAAGACCGGTACGCGCACGAGCATCGTCGCGGCGAAGACGACGCCGGCGACCTTGCCCGCGTCGGGGCCGCCGCCGAGCATGACGAGCAGCGGTCCGCCGTTGACGAGCACCTGATCGGCGGCTGCGATGACGGTTGCCGGCAGGGCGAACGCAACTGCCGTCCGCGAGCGGAAGCGCGGTCCTTCGCGCTCTGCGAGCACCTTGCGCAGCAGGCGCCGACCCGCGACGAGCGGGAGCACCAGACCCCCCACGGCCGCTGCCGCAGCAGCAGCTGCCGCGAGATCCCGGGAGGCGATGAAGACGAGCGGTGCGGCCACCGCGAGGCGCGCGCCCCCGTCTGCGACCAGGAGCAACGCATAGCCGCGAAACCAGCGGGAGCCGCCGCAGACGCCGCGCAACACGTACGCCGCCCCGTACACCACGGTGCCGACGAGGAGCGCACCGACGAAGAGCGAGTCGCCGAGAAAGAGCCGGTCGCGCAGGACGTTCCAGGCGACCGCGCCCCCCGCGACGACCAGAAGAGACAGGCCGACGTACATGAGCGTCACCGCTCGCAGCACCGTCCGCACCTCTTCGCCACGCGCGAGGCGGTCGGCGAAGGCACGTGAGGTCGTCTGCTCGAGCGGACGGAAGAGGACGACCACCGCGAGGAAGAGCGCCGCCCAGAGCACGGCGACCAGGCCGTAGCCCTCCGGTCCGAGGACTCGGGCCGCCAGCACGTGGTACGCATAGGCGAGCACGCCCGAGGCGACGGTGGCGCCCGAGAGCAGCCAGGCGCCGTCGAGGGTGCCGGAGCGCTTGCGCGGGCGTGCGCCCGCCAGAGTTTGTGAGGTCGCGACCTCGCTCATCGCGACGGCTGCCCCCACTTCGGAAGCGACAGCACGCGGGTTTTGCTTTGTCCGCTCACGGTCGCTTCATCATCCGCCAGCGGCCCGAGTGCGAGGAATCCCCTTCCGAACAGGATTTGCGGGCGGGTCGTCACAGGCTCCAACCCCCCGAACGGATAGCTGCCCCGCCCCCCGGGCGGTATTCCCGCTCTGGCCTGGAATGCCGCTCTGACCGCTCCTAGGCTCATCTCTCAGGGCAGGGGAATTCGAGTTGGGGAGAGCTGTGGGCGTGATTGCGATCGACCAGGTGAGAGAGCCGGCGCGGCGGCGCGGCGAACGGGCGCTGCCTCAGCTCCTGTTCGTGATCCCGGCGTACAACGAAGAGGCGAACATCCCGACGCTGCTGACAGACCTGCGGCAGACGCACGCGCTCCTCGGTGCCGGGAGCCGGATCTTCATCGTGGACGACGGCTCGGTCGATGCGACCGCCGACCTCGTCCGCGCCTACGACGGACCGCTGCCGGTGGAGCTCGTGCAGCTCGAGGAGAACTCGGGGCCTGGCGCAGCCTTTCGCACCGGCTTCTCGACCGCGCTCGCAGCGGCGGGCGAGCGCGGGCTCGTCGTGACGCTCGAAGCGGACACCACGAGCGACCTCGAAGCGCTTCCGGAGATGATCGCCGCGATTCGCAACGGCGCCGACGTCGTGCTCGCCGACTGGGCGATGGTGAACGTGAGCGCGCACCGGCGGATGCTGAGCGCGGCCGCCGGCTGGGTCGTGCGGCGCTCCCTCGGGCTCGAGGCGAAGACGGTGTCCTCCTTCTTCCGCGTCTACCGCGCCTCGACGCTCCGCGAGGCTTCGAACCGGCACGGCGACCAGCTGATCCGCGAGACCGGCTTCGCGTGCAAGGCGGAGCTGCTCGCCAAGCTTGCGGCGATGGGCGCCTCGATCGCGGAGGTGCAGGTCGCCCTCGACTGGAACAAGCGCTCGGGCAAGAGCAAGATGCCCGTGCTGCGGACGATGCTCGCCTACTGGCGGATGCTCTTCCGGGAGCGCACACAGCCGCAGGAGGTTCTCGGCTCGTGACCCAGCGCGTCGGGATCGTCGGCGGCGGCATCCTCGGGATGACCGCCGCCTTTCGCCTGGCCCAGGCCGGCGTCGCGGTGTCGCTGTACGAGCGCGCACCGGACCTCGGCGGGCTCGTCGGCTCGTTCGACTTCGACGGCACGCCCGTCGACCGCTTCTACCACGTCGTGCTGCCGAGCGACCATCGTGTCGTCGGGCTGGCCGACGAGCTCGGCCTGGGCGACCGCTGGCGCTACCGGCCGACGAAGGTCGGCTTCTACGGCGACGGCCGCGTCTTCTCGATGACCTCGCCGAAGGAGTTCCTCACCTTCCCGTTGCTCCGCCCGCTCGACCGGGCGCGGCTCGGCGCGTTCGTCGCGCGCTGCCAGCTGACGAAGGGCCACGACGAGCTGGACGACACACCACTGCTCGAGTGGCTGCGCCGCACGAGCGGGAAGCGCGTCGTCGAGAAGCTCTGGAAGCCCCTGCTCGACTCGAAGTTCGACGGTCGCTTCGACGACCTGCCTGCGACCTACATCTGGGCGCGGACGCGCCGCATGGGCTCGACGCGCGACAAGGGCGGACGCGAGGTGATGGGCTGGCTGGACGGCGGCTACCAGGCGATCATCGACGAGCTGGAGCGGCGGATCGTCGCTCTCGGCGGCGAGGTGCACGCAGGCGCAACCGTTGACCAGATCGTCGGCGAGGGTGGCCGCGCGACCGGCATCGTCGTGGGGGGCCGCAGGCATTCGTTCGATCACGTTCTCTGCACGTTGGCGCCGCCGATGGCGCGCCGGCTGCTGGCGCCCGAGCTCGCCCAGCGGGCGCCGGCCGATCATTGCCGCTACCTCGGCGTCATCTGCCTGCTGCTGCGCACGACCCGCAGCGTCAGCCCCTACTACCACCTGAACATCACCGATCGGCGCGTCCCGCTGACGACGGTGGTCGAGACGACCCACGTCGTCGACCCGGAGCGCGTCGGCGGTCATCTGCTGTACGTCTCGAAGTACGTCGACCCGTCGCATCCCGACCAGGAGCGGCCGGTCGAGGAGCTCGAGCGCGAGTACCTCGGCCACGCGCGCACGATCTTCCCCGACCTGCGGGACGAGGAGATCATCTCGTCGGTCGTGCAGCGCGCGCGGGTCACGGAGCCCGTGCACCTCGTGGGCGGCGCGAAGCGCCTGCCGGACATGTTCCCGCTGCCGGGCCTCTCGATGGCCTCGACGGCGCACGTCTATCCAGAGATCGTGAGCGGTCAGGCGGTGATGGGCGTGACGGAACGCGTCGTGCCCGGAATTCTCGACCGCCTCCCGGCGGTGCGGCAGGTGGCGGCATGAGCGGCATGTCGCCAACCAACACGTTGGATGAGGAGGAAGCAGTGAAGAAGGTCGGTGTGACCGGTGCGGCGGGCTTCATCGGCTCGCACCTCTGCGAGCGCTTGCTGGCGGAGGGTTACGAGGTCGTCGGCGTCGACGACCTCTCGTACGGCTCGATCGAGAACGTCGCGGGGTTCATGGACAACCCGCGCTTCCGCTTCGAGAAGCTCGACTGCACGCGGGCGCGGGCCCTGCGTGTCGCATTCGACGGCTGCGACGCGATCATGCATCTCGCGGCCAAGAAGATCCCGCGCTTCGGCGGGGTCGTCTCCACGCTCGAGGTGAACGTCGGCGGGGCCCATGCGGCGGCCATGACCGCCCTCGAGCTCGACGCCGATCTGATCATGACGTCGACCTCCGACGTCTACGGCAACGCCACGCCCCCGTTCTCGGAGGACGGCGACATCGTGCTCGGCCCGTCGACGACGAAGCGCTGGTCGTATGCGGTGTCGAAACTGTACGACGAGCACCTCGCGCTCGCGCTGGCGGAGGAGCAGGGCCTGCGCGTCACCGTCCTGCGGCTCTTCAACGTCTACGGCCCTCGCAACCACCTCAGCTGGTGGGGCGGCCCGGTGGTCACGTTTCCAGAGGCTCTGCTCGACGGCCAGCCGATGGAGATCCACGGCGACGGTCTGCAGACGCGGACGTTCACGTACGTCGACGACACCGTCGAGGCGTTCGTGCTCGCGCTGGAGAACCCGGCTGCCCGTGGTGAGATCGTGAACGTCGGCGCCACCACGACCGTGACGATGATCGAGCTGGCCGAATGCGTTCAGACGCTGCTCGGGATCCCGATGCCGCTGCGCGCGGTGTTCGTCCCGTACGAGTCGCTTCCGGGCAAGTACCAGGACGTCCGGCACCGGGTCCCGGACATCTCGAAGGCACAGTCCCTGCTTGGTTTCGAGGCGCAAATCGGTCTCGACGAGGGCCTGAGCCGGACGGTCGACTGGCATCGAGAGCTGCGGAACGCGGTCGAGCAGGCACGCGCGGTCTCCACCTAGGCCGGGAGAGGAGACGGCGTGAACAGGACAAAGCGGGTCGTCCACGTCGTCGGCGCGCGGCCGAACTACATGAAGGTCGCGCCGGTGTACGCGGCGCTCGAGGGACGCGGGGTCGTCGAGCAGCGCCTCGTTCACACGGGGCAGCACTACCACGCGTCGGTCAAGGACGTGTTCTTCGACGAGCTCCCGTTGCCGAAGCCGCACGTCGAGCTGGAGGTCGGATCCGGCACGCATGCGGAGCAGACGGCGCGCGCCCTCGTCGGGCTCGAGCAGGTGTTCATCGACCTGGAGCCGGACCTCGTGATCCTGCCCGGCGACGTCAACTCCACCCTCGCCGGCACGCTGGCGGCCGTGAAGCTGAACATCCCGGCTTGTCATCTCGAGGCGGGTCTGCGCAGCCACGACTGGGCGATGCCGGAGGAGCACAACCGCAAGGTCGCCGACCACCTCGCGAGCCTCCTGCTCACGCATTCGGAGGAGGCGAACGAGACGCTCGAGCGGGAGGGGATTCCGCCCCACCGGGTCGCGTTCGTCGGGAACACGATGATCGACACGCTGTTCGACCGGTTGCCGGCCGCGCGGGAGCGTGCCGCGTGGGCCGACTACGGGCTCGAGCAGCACGGGTACGTCCTGGCGACGCTGCACCGTCCTGCGCTCGTCGACACGCCGGCCCTGCTCGCGCGGACGATGGACGCGCTCAACGTCGTGGCGGAGACCCTGCCGGTCGTCTTCCCGGTGCATCCGCGCACGCGTGCCCGCCTGGAGTCGCTGGGCGTGAAGCCGAGCCCCGACGTCAAGCTCCTCGATCCGCAGCCGTACCTGCCGTTCCTGTCGCTCCAGGTCGGCGCGGCCGCCGTCGTGACCGACTCCGGCGGTGTCCAGGAGGAGACGACGGCACTCGGCGTCCCCTGCTTCACCCTGCGCGCCAACACCGAGCGCCCCGTCACGGTCACGCACGGGACGAACACGGTGCTCGGGCTCGACCCGAGCCGCCTGGCGGCGATCCCGACGCTCCTCCAGCGGCCGAGGCTCCATTCGGTTCCGCCGCTGTGGGACGGCCGCGCCGGTGAGCGCGCCGCCCTCGCCATCGAGAGCTTCCTCGGCCTGGCGGGTGTGGAGGACGCACCCCTCGCCGCCACGGCGGACCGATGCTGACCGCACGCCGCACGCTCATCGGAGCACTGGCAGCAGCGTTGGCGGTGCTCGCCTGCCTCGCTGTCTGGCCGGCGTGGAGCGAGCGCGTGGAATGGACGCCGGACGCGCTGTTCTACCAGGCGCAGCTGCTCGAGTTCCGGGGCGCCGACGCGGAAGCCGCGCGCGCCGAGGTGTTCGAAGGCCCGATCTCGGCCGAGCTGCGCTCGCGCGATCCGGGCCACACTGGAAATGCCGACTGGGTCGAGTACAACGAGCCCTTCTACGAGCGGCGCGTCGCGCTGCCGCTGGCCGGCGCCGCGCTGCACCCCGTGGCGGAGGAGCGATCGCTCCTCCTGCTCTCCCTCGCCGGCTATGTCGCGGCGATCCTGGCCCTGTTCGGGCTGCTGCTCCTGCGCTTCCGGGTCGCGATCGCGGCCGCCGTGGCGCTCGCGACGGTCTTTCTGCCGCCCCTCACCCACCATGCCTCGTTCCCGCTTACCGACAGCTGGGGGCTCGCGCTCGAGATCGTCGCGCTCTGCGCCGCGATCCTTGCGCTCGATCGCGGCCTGCACTGGCTCCCGCTCTGGATCGGCGCGATCGCGCTTCTCGCCTTCACGCGCGACAGCACCTGGATCCCGGTGCTCGCCGTCGGGTGGTGCGCCCTCCGCTACCGCTCACGTGCGCCTGTGACGCTCTTCGCGACCGGCATCGCCGCGGCCCTGCCGGCGCTCCTCCTCTTCCGGACGCCGGTGCGCGAGCTGCTGGCGCTGCTCGTCAACGACTCGGAGCCGTCGTCGGACACGTCGTGGGGATTCATCGCCGGCAACTATCCGGGCGCGCTCGTCGAGCTGCTGCGCGCGAACGTCGGGTTCCTACGGCGAGGCGAGTGGTACACCACCCTCTACCTCGTCGGCGGCGTGCTCGCACTGCTGCTGCTCGTCTGGCGCCGGCCCGCGACGCGGAGCGCGACGACCTCCCTGATGGCGGCCGCCGCGGTCTTCGGGCTCGCCTACGTCCTCGCAGCCCCTGTCTTCAGCGCGTTCCGGCTCGAGCTCGTCTTCGTGCCGATGGCTGCCTACGGGCTGGCGCTCGTGGGCGAGCTCGGTCTTGCCCGGATGCCGGCGCGCTGGAGTCATGCAACGTCGGTTCACCCCTCCCCGCCGCCTGGTAGAGCGGCCCGGGGGAACTGACGATGCGGCGGACCGCAGCGCGAACCCATCGCCTCTGGCGCGGGATTCCCTCGTGGCAACGCTCCGTACCCGCCGCCCTGGCGGTCGTCGTGGCGCTCGTGCTGCTCGGCGGCTCGACCGCGGCCGTGAGCGCAGCGCCCGAGGACGTCGGCGAGTGGAGCGCGCCCGTCGCCTGGCCGCTCGTCGCGGTGCACATGTCGCTCGAGCCGACCGGCGACGTGTTCGTGCTCGACGGCTTCGACGACGCACCGAACTCGGAACGGCTCTGGGATCCGGAATCCGGAACGTTCCTGCCTGTCCCATACGGCCGGAACCTCTTCTGCGCGGGGCACATCCAGCTTCCCGACGGGCGCACCTTCCTCGCCGGAGGACACATCAGCGCGAACTTCGGGCTCGCCGACACGACCATCTTCAACCCCGTGACGAAGACGTACTTCCGCGGACCGGACATGTCCGTCGGCCGCTGGTACCCGACCACGACGCAGCTGCCGGACGGCCGCGTGTTCACATTCGCGGGCGACAACATCGTGCAGGACCGTCCGGGTGCGCCCCCTGCTCTCTCCGACGCGTCGGTCAACTCGCTGCCTTCGGTCTACAACCCCGCCACGAACACGTGGACCGATCTGCCGGGCTCGCGACTGACGTCGCCGCTCTACCCACAGCTCTTCGTCATGTCGGACGGGCGTCTCTTCAACGCGGGACCCGACACGACCTCACGCATCATCGACCCGGCGACCTGGGCGTGGTCGACGGTCGGAACGAGCCCGTTCGACGGTCACAGCGCCGTGATGTACCGGCCGAACAAGATCATGAAGTCCGGCGCCTGGGCCGATCCGGACTTCCACAGCGAGAACTCGTACGCCTCGCACGGCCGGACCGCCGTGATCGATCTGAATGCGGGAACCCCCGCCTGGCGAGAGACCTCGGCGATGGCCAACGGCCGCTCCTACCACACGCTGACGCTGCTTCCCGACGGGACGGTGCTGGCGAGCGGCGGCGGCAACCGGTCCGACGGCCGCGACATCGCGAACTCCGTCCTCCCTGCCGAGATCTGGGATCCCGACACCGAGACGTGGACGACCGTCGACTCGCTCCAGAACGGCCGGCTCTACCACTCCACCGCGATGCTGCTCCCCGACGGCCGCGTGCTGATGGCCGGCGGCGGCGCCCTGCCCGGCTCGATGGCGGTCAACCAGCGCAACGCAGAGATCTACTCGCCGCCCTACCTCTTCAAGGGCGCCCGCCCGGTGATCACATCGGCAGCCGCGTCGGCTGAGTACGGGACGAGCTTCCAGGTGACCACACCGGACGCGGCCGGAATCGCCGAGGTCTCGCTGATCCGGCTGCCGTCGGTCACGCATGCCTTGGACATGAACCAGCGCTTCCAGCTCCTCAACTTCACCGCGGGTGCCGGCACGTTGACCGTCGATGCTCCGGCGAACGCGAACCTCGCACCGCCGGGCGACTACATGCTCTTCGTCGTCAACGGCCAGGGCGTCCCGTCGGTGGCCTCCTTCGTCCGCATCGCCGGCGACACCGAGCCGCCGGCTGTGCCTCCCACAGCCCCCACGGCGCTCACGGCGACCGCAGGCTCGGGTCAGATCTCGCTCAGCTGGGGCGCGTCGACCGACGCGGACGGCATCGCGCGCTACAACGTGCACCGCTCGACGACTGCCGGGTTCACGCCGAGCGCGGCGAACCGGATCGCACAGCCGACCGTGACGAGCTACGTCGATTCCGGTCTCGCGGCGGGCACGTACTACTACCGCGTCACCGCCGAGGATCCCGGCGGTAGCGTCAGCCCGGCCTCCAACCAGGCGAGTGCGACGCTCACGGCGCCCGGCCCGGCCGGACCGGTGGCCGCCTGGAGCTTCGACGCGGGCAGCGGCGGCGCGACGGCGGACGAGTCCGGCAACGGGAACGCCGGGACGATCTCCGGCGCGACGTGGACAGCGGCTGGGCGCTTCGGTAGCGCGCTCTCCTTCGACGGCACGAACGACTTCGTCTCCGTGCCCGACTCCGCCTCTCTCGACCTCACCACCGGGATGACGATCGAGGGCTGGGTTCGGCCGACCACATCCGGCGACTGGGCCACGATGATCGTGAAGGAGCGCCCCGGCGACCTCGTGTACGGCCTCTACTCGAGCACGAACGCCAACCGGCCGCAGTCGCAGGTGACGATCGGCGGCTCGGCCCGGCTGCTCGACGGGACGGCAGCCGTGCCCACCGGGACGTGGACGCACCTCGCCGCAACCTTCGACGGCACGACACAACGGCTGTACGTGAACGGTGCCCAGGCCGCGCAGGCCACGAGCGCGGGGACGATCCTGACGTCGACCTCTCCGCTGAAGATCGGCGGCAACGCGATCTGGAGCGAGTGGTTCAACGGGCTGATCGACGAGGTCCGCGTCTACAACCGGGCGCTCAGCGCCACCGAGATCCAGGCCGACATGACGACCGCGATCAGCAATCCCGACACGGTTCCGCCCGGTGCGCCGGGGACCCTGACCGCCACGGGCGGTCTCGGCCAGGTCGCGCTCTCCTGGGGAGCCGCGACGGACAACGTCGGCGTCACCCGCTACGACGTCCATCGGAGCTCGGTCGCCGGCTTCACCCCGAGCGCGGCGAACCGGATCGCGCAGCCGACCGGCACGAACCACCCGGACACAGGGCTCGCCCCCGGCACCTACTACTACCGCGTCATCGCCTTCGACGCGGCCGGCAACGCCGGCCCCGCGTCGAACCAGGCGAGCGCGACCGCGACGGCCGATACGACACCGCCGACCGCGCCGGGGTCGCTCACCGCCACCGGCGCGTCCGGACAGGTGGCGCTCTCCTGGACGGCCTCGACAGATGCAGGCGGCGTCGCGCGCTACAACGTCCACCGCTCGACGACGGCCGGCTTCGTCCCGGACGCGGGAAACCGGATCGCCCAGCCGACCGGCACGAGCTACACGGACGCGGGCCTCGCCGGCGGCACCTACCACTACCGCGTCACCGCCGAGGACGGCGCGGGCAACGTCAGCGCCGCCTCCAACCAGGGAAGCGCCGACGTCCCGACCGGCCCGCCGCCGGGGCTCGTGGCGGCCTACGGCTTCGAGGAGGGCACGGGCGCGACGATCGCGGACGAGTCCGGCAGCGGCAACACGGGCACCGTGAGCGGCGCGGCGTGGACCGCCGCGGGCCGCTTCGGCAGCGCTCTCTCCTTCGACGGTGTCAACGACATCGTGACGGTGGCCGACGCGAACGAGCTCGACCTGACGACCGGGATGACGCTCGAGGCGTGGGTGCGGCCGACCGCGCTCGGCTCGCCGTGGCGCACGGCGCTCATGAAGGAGCGGCCGGGCACCCTCTCGTACGCGCTCTACGCGAGCGGCAGCGACGGCACGAAGGTGCCGGTGGGCGAGATCTTCAACACCGGCTACCGGAGCGCGAACGGGAGCGCCGGACTGGCGGTCAACACGTGGACGCACATCGCGACCACCTACAACGGGACCGTGCTCGTGCTCTACGTGAACGGCGTCCAGGCGGGTCAGCTCCTCACGTCCGGGCCGATCGCGACCGGCACCGGCGCGCTCCGCATCGGCGGCAACACGATCTGGTCGGAGTGGTTCCAGGGCCAGATCGACGAGGTGCGGGTCTACGATCGCGCGCTCCCGGTCGGCGAGATCCAGGCGGACATGGGGCGCCCCGTGACGAACCCCGACTCGTCGCCTCCGACCGCACCGGGGACGCTGGCCGCGATCGGCGGACTCACCTCGGCTCAGCTCACGTGGGGTGCCGCGACCGACGACGTCGGGGTCGCGCGCTACAACGTCCATCGCGGCACGGTCGCCGGCTTTACGCCGAGCAGCGGGAACCGGATCGCCCAACCCACCGGCACGAGCTACACGGACTCGGTCGCGGCGGGCGCGTACTTCTACAGGGTGACCGCCGAGGACGCGGCCGGCAACGTCGGTCCCGTGTCGAACGAGGCCGGTGCGACCGTCGGCGACACGATCGCGCCCTCGGCACCGGGCACACTCGTTGCGACGGGCGGCGTCGGCCGGGCGACGCTGACGTGGGGCGCCGCGACCGACAACGTCGGCGTTGCACGCTACAACGTCCACCGGGGGACCACGGCAGGCTTCACCCCCGCCTCGGGGAATCGCATCGCCCAGCCGACCGGCACGGGCTACACCGACATCACGACGCCCGGCAGCTACTTCTACAAGGTCCTCGCCGAGGACGGCGCCGGCAACATCGGCCCGCCGGCGAACGAGGCGGCTGCGACCGTGACCACGGACACAACCGCTCCGACGGCACCGGGAACGCTCACGGCGGGCACAGCCGGAAGCACCGTCAACCTCGCCTGGGGAGCCGCGAGCGACGACGTCGGCGTGCTCCGCTACAACGTCCATCGCGGCACGACGAGCGGCTTCACGCCGAGCGCCGCGAACCGGATCGCTCAGCCGACGGGCACGAGCCACGCTGATCCGGGCCTCGCCACCGGCACCTGGTTCTACAAGGTCACCGCGGAAGACGCGGCGGGCAACATCGGCCCGGTCTCGAACACGGCCAGCGCCACGATCGCGGACGCGACTCCGCCGAGCGCTCCGACCGGACTCGCGGGGACGGTGACCGCCGACGCCGTCTCGCTGACGTGGGCCGCGGCGACCGACAACGTCGGCGTCCTCCGCTACAACGTCCATCGCGGCACGACGGGCGGCTTCACGCCGAGCGTCGCGAACCGGATCGCCCAGCCCGCAGGGACGAACCACACCGACAACGGCCTCGCCCCAGGCACCTGGTTCTACAAGGTCACGGCCGAGGACGCGGCCGGAAACATCGGCCCGGTCTCGAACACCGCCACGGCGACCGTCTCGGACACGGTTCCCCCAGGCGCGACGGGAGGGCTCGTAGCCACGGGCGGCGCCGGACAGGCCGCGCTCACCTGGTCGGCTGCCACGGACAACGTCGGCGTCGTGCGCTACAACCTGCACCGGTCGGCGACGAGCGGCTTCACGCCGAGCGCAGCCAACCGCATCGCGCAACCCACCGGCACGAGCCACACGGACACCGGTCTCACCGCCGGCACCTACTTCTACCGCGTCACCGCGGAGGATGCGGCGGGCAACGTCGGCGCCGCCTCTGCGCAGGCCGGCGCGACCGTGACGGCTCCCACGACCGTCGGCCTCGTCGCCGCCTACGGGTTCGACGAAGGCTCCGGCACGACCACCGTCGACCAGTCCGGCAGCAGCAACCACGGCTCGCTCACGAGCACGGCCTGGGCGGGAGCGAGCGCCGGCCGGTACGGCAACGCGCTCTCCTTCAACGGCAACAACGCCGTCGTCACGATCGCCGACTCCGCCTCCCTCCACCTCAGCAGCGGCATGACGCTCGAAGCATGGGTGCGGCCGACGGCGCTCTCCGACTGGCAGACCGTGCTCTTCAAGGAGAGGCCCGGCTACTACGCCTACGGCCTCTATGCGAACACCGCCAGCAACCGCCCCTCCGGCAACGCGTACACGAACGTCGATCACGATCTCCGCGGGCCTGCGCAGCTGCCCGCAGCCACGTGGACACATCTCGCGGCGACCTATGACGGCACCGTCCTCGCCCTCTACGTCAACGGCGCCGCAGGTCGCAACGCAGCTCGCGAGCAACGCGCTCGTCGCCTCCACCGGCGCGCTGAAGATCGGCGGAAACGGGATCTGGGGCGAGTACTTCGACGGTCTGATCGACGAGGTGCGGATCTACAACCGCGCGCTCGCTGCTGCCGAGATCCAGTCGGACATGAACCGGGCGGTGTCGAACCCGGACACGGTCCCGCCGAGCGCGCCCGGAACGCTGGCCGCCACGGGCGGGCTGGGCCAGATCGCGCTCACGTGGGGCGCCGCGACCGACGACATCGGCGTTGCGCGCTACAGCGTCTACCGCGGCACGACCACCGGCTTCACGCCGAGCGCCGGAAATCGCATCGCCCAGCCGACGGGAACGAGCTACACCGACGGCGGCCTCGCTCCCGGCACCTACTACTACAAGGTCGCCGCGGAGGATCACGCCGGCAACACCGGCCCGACCGGGAACGAGGCGAGCGCCGTCGCCGCATCCGACACGACGCCGCCGACGGTCGCGATCACGGCACCCACGGCGGGCGCGACGGTCTCCAGCGCGGTCACGCTCAGTGCGAGCGCATCCGACAACGGGCTGGTCGCCGGCGTACGGTTCAGGCTCGACGGTGCCAACCTCGGCGCCGAGGACACGACGGCGCCCTACTCGATCTCCTGGGACACGTTCTCCGCCGTCAACGGTGCGCACACGCTCACCGCCGTGGCGCGCGACGGAGCCGGGAACACGACCACCTCGCCCGGCATCCCGGTGACCGTGCAGAACACCGGCTCGCTCGGGCTCGTCGGCGCCTGGGCGTTCGACGAGGGCAGCGGTACGACCGCCGGGGACCAGTCCGGCCGCGGCAACGTCGGCTCGCTCTCGAACGCGACCTGGGTTGCGGGAGGGAAGTTCAACGGCGCCCTCTCGTTCAACGGGACGAGCTCGACGGTCGTGGTGCCGGACGCTGCCACGCTCGACCTGACCACGGGCATGACGCTCGAGGCCTGGGTGCGGCCGAACGTCTCGAGCGGCTGGCGCACGGTCACGATGAAGGAGCAGCCGGGCAACCTCACCTACGGCCTCTACGCGAACACGACCGCGAACCGTCCCGTCATCGAGGTGCACGTCGGCGGTTCGGTGCGGTCGCTCGCAGGCACGAGCATCCTGCCGACGCTGACCTGGACGCACCTGGCAACGACCTTCGACGGCGCCACGCTGCGGCTCTACGTCAACGGCACCCAGGTGTCGCAGCTGCCGCTGGCCGGGTCGCTCGCCACCTCGGCCTCGCCTCTCCGCATCGGCGGCAACGCGATCTGGGGCGAGTGGTTCAACGGCCTGATCGACGAGGTACGCGTGTACAACCGCGCACTCGGAGCAGCCGAGATCCAGTCGGACATGAACCGCAGCATCACGCCCGACGTCGCCCCGCCGACCGTGCTCGCTCGGACGCCGGCGCCCGGCGCCGCCGGCATCCACGTGGGCAGCTCCGCGACGGCGCGCTTCAGCGAGCTGATGAACGCAGGCTCGCTGACGACCTCGACCTTCCAGCTGCGCGACGAGGCGAGCGCGCTCGTCCCCGCGAACGTCTCGTACGACCCGACGACGAGCACGGCGACGGTGACGCCGCAAGCGGCATTGACCTACGACGCCGCCTACACGGTCATCCTGAAGGGCGGACCCGGTGGGGCAAGCGACCTCGCCGGCAACGTGCTCGCCGCCGACTCGACCTGGTCGTTCACGACCGAGGCCTCGCCGCCGCCTGTGCTCGTGGTCGGCTCGACGGCGAACCAGTTCGGGACGTATCTCGGCGAGATCCTGCGCAGCGAGGGCCTGAACGCGTTCACGACGATCGACGTCGCCTTCCTCTCCCCCGCGCTCCTCGCGCAGTTCGACGTGGTCGTGCTCGGCGAGACCCCGCTGAGCCCGACACAGGTCTCGACGCTGAGCGGCTGGGTGAACGGCGGCGGCAACCTGATCGCGATGCGGCCGGACAAGCAGCTGGCCGGGCTCCTCGGTCTCACCGACGCGGCAGCCACGCTCGCGAATGCGTATCTCCAGGTCGCGACGGCGGCGGCGCCCGGAGCCGGGATCGTGGACAGCACGATCCAGTTCCACGGCACCGCCGACCGCTACTCACTGAACGGCGCAAGCACGGTGGCGACTCTCTACTCGACCGCGACAGCCGCCACGTCCAACCCCGCGGTCACGCTGCGCTCGGTCGGCTCGAACGGCGGCCATGCCGTTGCCTTCACCTACGACCTCGCCCGGTCCGTCGTCTACACGCGGCAGGGGAACCCGGCCTGGGCGGGTCAGGAGCGCGACGGCGTGAGCGGAATCCGCCCCGACGACATGTTCTACGGCGCGCGCACCGGCGACGTCCAGCCAGACTGGCTCGACACGAACAAGATCGCGATCCCGCAGGCCGACGAGCAGCAGCGCCTGCTGCTCAACCTGATCACGTACACGGCACGCGACCGGCTGCCACTGCCCCGGTTCTGGTACCTGCCGCGCGGCGAGAAGGCTGTCGTCGTGATGAGCGGAGACGACCACGCGCCCACGAACGCTCCCGGCGGGACCGCCAGCCACTTCGAGCGCTTCAAGGCGCTCAGCCCGCCCGGCTGCATCGTGGCGCAGTGGGAGTGCGTCCGCTCGACGTCGTACGTCTATTCCAACAATCCGCTCACGAACGGGCAGGCGGCGGCCTATCTCGCAGACGGATTCGAGGTCGCGCTCCACCCACTCGTCGCCTCGTGCCCGACGACACAGCTCGACGCCGCCGCGCTGACGACGGTGTACGAGACGCAGCTCGCGGCATTCGCGGCGAAGTACACGAGCACTCCCGCCCCTGTCTCGAGCCGCACCCACTGCGTCTACTGGCCGGACTGGGCCACGAACGCGAAGGTCGAGCTGGCGCAGGGGATCCGGCTGGACGCCAACTACTACCACTACCCGACCGGCTGGATCGGGACGAAGCCCGGCTTCCTGAACGGGGGCGGCTTCCCGATGCGGTTCGCCGATCTCGACGGCTCGCCCATCGACGTCTACCAGCAGAACACCGCGATGAACGACGAGGCCGGGCAGGCCTATCCGGCGACCGCCGTCTCGCTGCTGGACGGCGCGATTGGGCCGGCGGGGTACTACGGCGCCTTCGGCGCGAACCTGCACACCGACAACGCAGCGCCGCACCCGGGCGCAGAGGCGGTCGTCGCCGCCGCGCAGGCGCGCAGCGTGCCGGTGATCTCCTACAAGCAGCTGCTGACCTGGACCGACGGGCGCGATGCCTCGACCATCCGCGGGCTCAGCTGGAGCGCCGGCACGCTCACGTTCGTCACCACGGTGGGCGCCGGTGCCACCGGTCTCCAGACCATGCTCCCCGTCGACGGTCCGAGCGGCTCCCTCACCTCGCTCACACGCGCGGGCTCGGCCGTGCCGTACGTCGTGCAGACGATCAAGGGCGTCTCCTACGCGATCTTCGACGCGGCGACGGCGACCTACCAGGCGACGTACTCCTGACGGGTCTTGACCCCCGTCTAGGAAGGCCTGGACTTTCGCCGGTTGTTGCACTCCCGGTGCCGCGGAAAGATGGTTGCAGACGTGCGCCCTCGGGCGGGCGGCAGGGGATGTGCGAGCGGGAGAGGCAAGGCACAACTTGATGCGGTTTGTCCCGGCCCTCGCGGCCGCGATCGTCGTTTTCGTCGTCGCAGGGCCTGCGTGGGCTGCCTCTCCCACCCCCGGGCTCGTCGCGGCGTACGCCTTCGACGAGGGCACGGGCGGGCTCGCGAACGACGCCTCGGGGAACAGCCGGACCGGCATCGTCGCCGGCGGGAGCTGGGTGAGCGGCCGCTACGGCGGCGCGATCTCCTTCGACGGAGACAACGACTATGTCGGCCTCCCCGCCCTCGGCACCTTCTACAACGCCGCCTTCACGCTCGAGGCCTGGGTGCAGAAGAGCACGCCGAAGAACGACGTGGGGATCGTCGGCTCGTGGGCGGGCAGCGGCCCCATGCTCTGGATCGACCACCTCGCCACACGCCACCACCTCACCCTCGGCGGCGGCCTCTCCTCCTACCTCGACTCAGGCGTCAACCCGAGCCAAGGCCAGTGGCAACACCTCGCGGCCACTTTCGACGGCACGACCGCTCGCTACTACCTGGACGGTGCCGAGGTGGCGAGTCGCGCCGTCGCAGGCAGTGTCGGCAGCTCGAACGCGTGGCGCATCGGTGCGTATGGCAGTACCCCCGGAGGCTTCTTCGACGGTCTGATCGACGAGATCCGGATCTACGATCGCGCGCTCAGCGCAACCGAGGTTCAGGCCGACCGGGACCAACCGCTGGGACTCGCGAACCCGTCGGCACCCACCGTGCCGGGGAATCTGACCGTCACCGCGACCACCCAGTCTTCGGCGACGGTCGAATGGACTGCCTCGACCGATGACGTCGGCGTCTCGGGCTACAACGTCTACGTCGGTGGTGCCGCAGCCGGCACGACCGGTGCGACCACCTTCACGGCGACCGGCCTGTCCTGCTCGACGGGCTATGCGATCCAGGTGGAGGCCTTCGATGCCGACGGCAACGTCTCGCCGCGGACGACCGAGAGCGCCTCGACGTCGCCGTGCGAGGCGGCGGTTGGGCTCGTCGCTGCGTACGCGTTCGACGAGGCGTCGGGCGAGGTGGCCGGCGACGCGTCGGGCAACGGCCGGAACGGCGCGATCACCGGCGCGACGTGGACGGCGGGGCGAAACGGCGGAGGACTGTCGTTCGACGGGATCGACGACCACGTCGCGCTCGGTAGCCTCGGCACCTTCTACAACGGCGCCTTCACACTGGAAGCCTGGGTCCAGAAGACCACGGCCGCGAAGGACGTCGCGGTCGTCGGCAGCTGGGCGGGCAGCGGCCCGATGCTCTGGGTCGACCACCTCGCCGGCCGCAACTACTTGACGCTCGGCGGAGGCCTCTCCTCCTATCTCGACTCGGGCCAGAGCCCGATCACCGGGCAGTGGCAGCACCTCGCCGCCACGTACGACGGCGCCACAGCGCGTTACTACGTCGGCGGCATCGAAGTGGCTACGCGCGCCTTCACCGGCCCGGTGGGCAGCTCGAACACGTGGCGGATCGGCGCCTACGGGAGCGCACCCGGAGGCTTCTTCGACGGCCTCGTCGACGACGTGCGCGTCTACAACCGCGCCCTCTCTGCGGGCGAGATCCAGTTCGACCGGGATCACGGCGTGACAGCGCCCGCGGTGCCTCCCGACACGTCGCCACCGTCACAGCCGGGCACCCTCTCGGTGACCTCGGGTATTGGCCAGGCCACGCTGAGCTGGGGCGCCGCGACGGACAACGTCGGCGTCTCGAGATACAACGTCCACCGTTCGACGAGCGCCGGCTTCACGCCGAGCTCCGCCAACCGGATCGCGCAACCCACCGACCCGACCTACACGGACACGGGCCTTACCATGGGCGTCTACTACTACCGGGTCACGGCCGAGGACTCGACGGGGAACGTCGGCCCTGCGTCCAACGAGGCCAGCGCGGCTGTCTCCGACACGGCGCCGCCGACCGCTCCCGGGACACTCGCTGCCACCGGCGGGCTCGGTCAGGCAGCGTTGTCGTGGGGCGCCGCGAGCGACAACAGCGGCGTCGCGCGGTACAACGTCCACCGTTCGACCAGCACGGGCTTCACGCCCTCGACGTCGAACCGCATCGCACAACCGACCGGGCTGAGCTACACGGATGCCGGTCTGGCCGCGGGCACGTACTACTACGCCGTCACGGCCGAGGACGCGGCCGGGAACGTCGGTCCCGCCTCCAATCAGGCGAGCGCCTCGGTGACCGCAGACACGACCCGGCCGACCGTGTCGATCTCGGCCCCGGCCGCAGGCGCGGTGGTGACCGGGCTCACGACCTTCAGCGCGAACGCAACCGACAACGTCGCGGTGGCGGGCGTGCAGTTCCGCGTCGATGGGACGAACGTCGGCGCCGAGGACGTCGTCCCGCCCTATGAGCTCTCGTGGGACACACGCGGCGAGCTCAACGGCGCCCGCGCCCTGAGCGCCGTGGCGCGCGACACCAGCGGCAACGTCCGGACTTCAACCTCGGTGACGGTGACGGTCACGAACAGCGGCGTCTCGACGACCGGACTGCGCGTCGCGTACGCGCTCGACGAGACCACGGGGACGTTGGCCGCGGACTGGTCGGGCAACAGCTCGACCGCCACTGCCGTGGGCACCACGTGGACGAGTGGCCGCTTCGGCGGCGGGGCGGCATTCGACGGCGTCAGTGACCGCATCGATCTGCCCGCGCTCGGCACCTTCTACGCGGCGGGCTTCACGTACGAGGCGTGGGTGCGCAAGTCGACGTCGAAGAAGGACGTCACGTTGCTGGGCTCGTGGGTCGGGAGCCAGTCGGGGGGACCGATGATCTGGGTCGACCACATCGCGGGCCGGTACCACCTCACCCTCGGAGGAGGCGGCCTCTCGACCTACCTCGATTCGGGCCGCACGCCCACAGTCGGCCAGTGGGAGCACGTCGCCGCGACGTACGACGGCAGTACCGCGCGGTTCTATGTCGCCGGCGTCGAGGTTGCGAGCATGCCGTTCACCGGCCCAGTCGGGAGCTCGAACACCTGGCGGCTCGGCGCCTTCGAGAGCACTCCGTCGGGGTTCTTCGACGGACTCGTCGACAACGTCCGGGTCTACGATCGCGCACTCAGCGCGGCGGAGATCCAGACCGGCATGGCTTCCCGAATCCAGCGGGAGACGACACCGCCGACCATTACCGCCACGACGCCTGCCGGCGGCGCCGCCGGCGTCAATGCCGGCTCCTGGCCGACGGCGACGTTCAGCGAGCCGATGACGGCAAGCACGATCACGACGACGACGTTCCAGCTGAAGGACGCAGGCGGCACCGTCGTTCCCGCCAACGTGTCCTACAACTCTTCGACGAGCACGGCGAAGCTGACGCCGCAGGGCGCGCTGGCCTACGGCGCGTCGTACACCGTCACGGTCAAGGGCGGAACGGGAGGTGTCGCAGATGCCGCCGGCAACACGCTCTCGTCGAGCGTCAGCTGGTCGTTCACCGTGGAGGCGTCACCGCCTCAACTGCTCGTCGTGACGTCCACGGCGAAGCCGTTCGGCTCGTATCTCGGCGAGATCCTGCGGAACGAGGGGCTGAATGCGTTCACGACGATCGACGTGTCGTTCCTCTCACCCGCGCTGCTGAGCGGCTTCGACGTCGTCCTGCTGGGAGAAGCCACGCTGAACGCGTCGCAGGTGTCGACGCTGGCCGGCTGGGTCGACGGCGGCGGCAACCTCGTGACGATGAGGCCGGACAAGCAGCTGGCGGCGCTGCTCGGACTCACGGTTGCGACCGGCACGCGTGCCAACGCCTACCTGAAGGTCGATACGACGGTCGCACCAGGAGCCGGCATCGTCGGCACCACGATCCAGTACCACGGGACTGCCGACAACTACGTGCTGAACGGGGCGAGTGCCGTCGCAACCCTCTACTCCAATACCACCACCGCGACACCGAACCCGGGCGTCACACTCCACGCGGTCGGGGCGAACGGCGGCCAGGCAGCTGCCTTCACCTACGACCTCGCGCGGTCCGTTGTCCAGACGCGCCAGGGCAACCCGGCCTGGGCCGGCCAGGAGCGGGACGGAGTCGTCGGGATTCGCCCGAGCGACATGTTCTATTCCACCTGGCTCAACACGAGCCGGATCGCGATCCCGCAGGCCGACGAACAGCAGCGGCTGTTGATCAACCTGATCACGCAGATGAACGCCGACCGGATGCCGCTGCCCCGGTTCTGGTACTTGCCGCGTGGCGAGAAGGCCGTGGTCGTGATGAGTGGCGACGACCACGCGCCGGGCCAAGCATCCGGCGGAACCGCCAGCCATTTCGACCGTTTCAAGGCGCTCAGCCCGGCTGGCTGCGACGCAGCCGCGTGGGAATGCGTCCGCGCCAGCTCCTACGTCTACCCCGACAGCCCGTTGACCAACGACCAGGCAGGCGCCTACGCCGCGGAAGGCTTCGAGATCGGGCTGCATCCGGTGGTCGCCTCGTGTCCCACCACGTCGATGTCCGCGGCCCAGCTGTCGGCGATCTTCGCCACCCAGCTCGATGCGTTCGCCGCCCGGTACACGAGCATCCCGGCGCCGGTCTCGAGCCGCACGCACTGCGTGTACTGGCCCGACTGGGCCTCGAACGCCGAGGTCGAGCTCGCCCACGGGATCCGGCTGGACGCGAACTACTACCACTATCCCGGCAGCTGGATCGGCTCGAAGCCCGGCTTCCTGAACGGCGGCGGCTTCCCGATGCGATTCGCCAAGCTCGACGGGACGCCGATCGACGTCTACCAGCAGAACACCAACATCGCCGACGAGTCCGGTCAGGACATCGCGACGACCGTCGCGACGCTGCTCGACAACGCCGTCGGGCCGCAGGGGTACTTCGGAGCGTTCGGCGCCAACATGCACACGGACGATGCCGCGCCGCATCCAGGCGCCGAGGCAATCGTCGCCGCCGCCCAGGCGCGCGGGGTGCCGATTATCTCCTACGAGCAGCTCCTCGACTGGGTCGACGGCCGCGACAGCTCGACGATCCGCGGGCTCGCCTGGAACGCCGGCACGCTCACGTTCGTGACGACCGTCGGCGCGGGGGCTAACGGTCTGCAGACGATCCTGCCGTTGCAGGGACCGTCGGGGACGCTGAGCTCGATCTCGACCGGCGGCTCTCCGGTCGCCTACACGGTGCAGACCGTCAAGGGGATTCAATACGCGGTCTTCGACGCGGCCAACGCAACCTTCGAGGCGACGTACTCGTGAGCGCGGCCGCCGGCACCGTCGACGTCGTCGTCGTCTCGTACAACAACCGCGACGAGCTGCGCGGATGCGTGGAGCCGCTCGTCGGACTGCCGGGCGTCTCCGTCGTGATCGTCGACAACGCGTCCAACGACGGCAGCCTCGAGGCCGTCTCCGACCTGCCGGTGACGGCGCTCGCGAGCGGCTCGAACGGAGGCTTCGCCCACGGCTGCAACTTCGGCTGGCGGGCAGGTCACGGCGACTACGTCCTCTTCCTGAACCCGGATGCACGGATCGACGGCGAGTCGCTCCGCACGCTGGCAGGCGCGCTCGACGGCGATCCAGCCCTGGGCGCTGTGGCACCGCGGATCCACGACGAGGACGGTGCGCTCGACTACTCGCAGCGGCGCGAGCCGCGGCTGCGGACGACGTACGCGCAAGCGCTCTTCCTGCACCGTGTCTTCCCGCAGGCGTCGTGGACGGACGAGGTGATCCGGGATCCGCACGCCTACGAGCGGCCGGGCGCTCCGGACTGGGTCTCGGGGGCATGTGTGCTCGTCCGGCGCAGCGTGCTCGAGCAGCTCGGCGGCCTCGACGAGGGCTTCTTCATGTACTGCGAGGACATCGACCTCTGCCGCCGGATCCGCGCTGCGGGTCATGGACTCCGCTACGAGCCGTCTGCGCTCGTGATCCACGAGGGCGGCGCGTCCGCGCCCCGGCCCACCCTCCTCCCGGTGCTCGCGGCGAGCAGATTGCGCTATGCGGTCAAGCACCGGAGCCGGTTCGGCGCACTGGTCGAGCGGCTCGGCATCGGCCTCGGCGCCGCCACACACGTGCTCGTCTCGCGCGGAGGTCGCCCGATGCGCGCAGGGCATGCCCGGGCGCTCCGGCTCGCCGCCTCCTGCCGTACCCAGAACTAGCCATCGGGCTAGCCCCCCGCCGGGAGGCTCTGGCCGAATGACCGTCGCGGCTACGGCGCGGCCGCAATACCGTGCGAAGTGGGATGTGCGGGATCTGCGGAGTCGTTCAGTGGCGAGGAGCGCCGCGACCGGTGGTCGAGCGGGAGACGCTCGATCGGATGACCGACGCGATGACGCACCGCGGCCCCAACGATCGCGGAACCTTCATGAGCGACGGCGTCGCGCTCGGCGTCCGGCGCCTGAGCGTCGTGGACGTCGAGGGAGGCCACCAGCCCTTCGCCAATGAGGACCGCCGCGTATGGGCGGTTCAGAACGGCGAGCTGTTCAACCACGCCGACATCCGGGACGGGCTCGCCCGCTCGGGTCATCGCTTCGCGAGCCGCTGCGACACCGAGATCCTGCCGCACCTGTACGAGGAGCGCGGAGCCGACTTTCCGACGGCGCTCCGGGGAATGTTCGGCATCGCCGTCTGGGACGAGCGGGAGCGCCGCGCCGTCGTCGTCCGCGACCGGCTGGGCATCAAGCCCATCTACTACGCCGTCGCCGGCGACCTGATCCTGTTCGCGTCGGAGCTGAAGAGCCTGCTGGCGAGCGGGCTCGTCGACACGCGGCTCGACTACGAGGCGATCGACGCCTTCCTCTCGCTCGGTTTCGTCCCCGGCCCCCTCACGCCGCTCGCGGGCGTGCGGAAGCTGATGCCGGGTCACCGCATCGTCGTCGATCCCAACGGCTACCGGGTGGAGCAGTACTGGGAGTACCCGAAGCCGGAGCCGCAGCGCCTCTCGCTGGACGAGGCGGCCGACGGCCTGCTCGAGCTGCTCGAGGAGTCGGTGCGGCTGCGGCTGATGAGCGACGTGCCGCTCGGCGCGATGCTGAGCGGCGGCATCGACTCGAGCATCATCGTCGCGCTGATGGCCCGGCAGATGAGCGAGCCCGTCAAGACCTTCTCGATCGGCTTCGCCGAGGCCGGCGAGGGCAACGAGCTCGCTGACGCGCGCTTCGTCGCCGAGCGCTTCGGCACGGAGCACCACGAGCTCGAGCTGTCGTTCGCCGAGCAGACGGTGGATCTCGCCGAGCTCGTCTGGTTCATGGACGAGCCGCTGGCCGACCTCTCCTCGCTCGGCTTCCTCGCCCTCTCGGAGCTGGCGTCGCGCAACGTGACCGTCGCGCTCTCGGGGCAGGGCGCCGACGAGCTGCTCGGCGGCTACCGCAAGCATCGCGCCGCGGCAGTCGCCGGACGATGGCAGCGCCTGCCCGGACCGCTGCGGTCTCTCGGCGTCGCAGCGCTCGAGCACGGGCCTGCTCGGCTCGGCCGGGCGACGCAGACGCTGCGAGCCGACGGCGCCGCCGCGCGCCTTCTGGCCATGAGCGGCAATCTCGATCCGGACCTGCGCCGCCGCCTGGTGCGCGGCCCGCTCGCGGAGCTCGACGGCTCGACCGCGCTGCGGGTGCTCGAGCAGCGGCTCGGCTCCGTCGCCGACGACCCGCTACCGGCCACGCTGTACCTCGACGGCCAGCTCGGCCTCGTCGACGACATGCTGCATTACTTCGACCGCGCCTCGATGGCGTACTCGCTGGAGGTGCGCGTGCCGTTTCTCGACCACCACCTGGTCGAGTACTGCGCCACGATCCCGGCACGCCACAAGGTGCACCGCCTGAACACCAAGCACGTCCTCAAGCACGTCGCTCGCGGCCTGATCCCGGACCGGATCATCGACAAGCCGAAGGTCGGCTTCTTCAACGCCGCCGTGGACGGTTGGTTCCGCGCTCAGACGAAGGGCGCGATCTCCGACTACCTGCTGGGGACGAACCCGCGCTACGCCGAGATGATCGACCGCACAGAGGTTCAGCGGCTGGTATCGGGGCACGCCGCCGGCACGCAGCCGGGAAGCGCGTACGCGCTGCTGTCGGTGCTGATGCTGGAGGTCTGGCTCTCGGAGTACCTCCCGCGGGCCTGCGGCGGAGCGACCGTCTCGTCGCCGCAACCGGCTCCGGTCACGGCGTGACGCGCGACGAGCTCACGTACGCAATCGTCACGCCCGTCCGCAACGAGGCGGAAAACCTTCCTCGCCTTGCCGCGGCGCTCGCGGCTCAGCAGCGGCAGCCGTCAGCCTGGGTCGTCGTCGACACGGGCTCCACCGACGGGACGCCGGAGCTCCTCGACGAGTTCGCCACCCGGCATCCGTGGATTCGCCGCGCGACGCTGGACGGCGTCGAGAGCATGGCGCGCGGCGGTCCGATCGCGCGCGGCTTCGAGCTCGGCTACCAGAGCCTTGAAGGCGCCCCAGAGGTCGTCGTCAAGCTCGACGCCGACACGTCCTTCGAGCCCGACTACTTCGAGCGCCTGCTCTCCGAGTTCGCAGCCGACCCGAGCCTCGGGATGGCCAGCGGCTCGTGCCACGAGCTCGAGCAGGGCGAGTGGCAGGAGCGGCATGTCACGGGCACGACGGTGTGGGGCGCCTCGCGCGCCTACCGCCGAACCTGTCTCGAGGCGGTGCTGCCGCTCGAGCACCGCATGGGCTGGGACGGCGTGGACGAGTTCCGCGCCAACGCCCGCGGCTGGACCACGCGCACGTTCAAGGATCTGCCCTTCCGCCACCACCGACGCGAGGGTGAGCGCGACGGCGCGCCGCGCCGCGCCCGCTTCGCCCAGGGAAGGGCGGCCCGCTACATCGGCTACCGCTTCTGGTATCTCGCGCTGCGCGCGCTGTGGCACGCCCGGCGCGAGCCGGCGGCGCTCGCGATGATCTGGGGGTACGTCCAGGCGGTACTGCGGCGCGAGCCGCAGCTCACCGACGCGGCTGCGCGCGACTACCTGCGCCGCCAGCAGAGCCTGCGCACGCTCCCGCTGCGCGCGGCCGAAGCCGTCGGCCGCCGCCGCGGCTGACGAGTCGTCGCGTCGTTCGACATACCAGCGGTCAGCGGGCGCCCAGGCTCGAGCTCCGGCTCGACCGCGATCGTCAGCTCCAGCCTGTCGAGCTCTCGCTTAGCGCGTGGTCATGCCGGCAGCTCTCTGCCGGTGAGCGGCCCGCCGCGCTGTGGCTGCGCCCGAACCGCGAGCGGGGTCGGGCGCTCGGCGAGCAGCGCAGCAGCGAGCCCGACGAAGATGAAGAGCAGGAAGGTCACCTGGATGAACGAGAACGCGTCGAACGTCAGCATCCCGACGGCGTAGGCCGCCACCCCCGCCGCGATCGACACGAGCAACCAGCCGCGCGCGGAGTCGTCCTCCTTGGCCTCCTTCCCGCAGCGCCTGACGACGCGGGCGAAGAACCAGATCCAGCCGAAGAAGCCGATCACACCCATCTCGAGCAGGGTGCCGAGCCACTGGTTGTCGAGGATGTTCGCCTGCGGCCCGTTCGGGATCGGGTCGACGATCCGCGTGCCGAAGCCCTGTCCGAAGAGCGGCTGACGCTTCCACTCGTCGAGCGCCGGCCCGAGGTCGGCGATCCGGCCGCTCCCGCTCTCTCCGGGCATCGAGCTCTGCTCGGCGAGCAGCCCGCCGGCGGGCAGGAACGACTGCTTGATGGCGCCCAAGGTCCCCGGCAGGACGAGCTTGATCACGATCAGCGCGGGGATCAGGACCGGCCAGAGCCGGCGTGTCTCACGCGGCCGTAGCCAGAGGAAGACGACTCCGACGACGATGAGCATCACGATCCCTGTGCGCGAGACCGTTGCGGCGCAGCCGACGACCAGGAGGACCGCGCAGGCGATCCAGCGCCGCTGCCGGTAGCGCCGCGCGAGATAGATGGCGAGGGGTGCAAGCACCACGAAGGCTGCGCTGAGCGCGATCGGATGCTCGGCGGATCCGAAGACGCGGAGCTTTGCCGCGCCGAACTTCTGGAAGCCCTCGGGCTGCGCCACCGACCCCTGCTCGAGGAACGGGACGACGCGGCCGAGGTGGTTGAAGACGTTGATGCCGGTTCGCGATTCGACGACGGCGAAGAACGCGACGACGGCGCCGCCCGCGACGAGCGTCTTCGCCAGGGAGTCGACGTCGTCGAGCCGGCGAATCACGCTCGCGATCACGTACACGACGAGCACGAAGCTGAGGAAGAACATCAGCTTCTTCTCTACGAGGGACGAGAGCACGGCGAGGCGGTCCGGGTTCGCGATGAGCGAGCCGAAGGTGGCCACCAGGATCAGCGCGAGGGGAGCCTCGAAACCGGTCCGCCGGAACCGGGTGCGCGGGTCGACGAGCAGAGACGCGGCGAAGCCCAGGATCACCAGCCCGACGAAGAGCCGGTAGGGCTCGAGCTGGAACGGCAGGTTCCCCGGCAGCGCGTAGCGCCGGATCGGGATGAACAGGATGACGAGGATCAGCCCGGCGACCACGACCGGCCACGTGATGTAGACGTTCCGCGCCAGCACGAGCCCGGTCACGACGAGCAGCAGGAGAGCCGCGGCGGCCGGCGGCACCCCCGCGACGACCGACGCCGACAGAAGAGACAGGCCGGCGGCGACGACACCGACCGAGACGACTCCGCCGGTCCCGCCGGCGCGGGCGGGAACGCTCACGAAGCTACGCCGTCCGCCGCGCGGCGCGCCGGATCTCCGGCTCCGACTGCTCGTCCTCCTCGGGCCGGCGCGGCGGTCTCAGGTTCTCGAGCAGGAAGGCCAGGCCGACGGTGGCGAACATCACGGCGAGGAAGACGACCACGGGCATCGTCTTCGAGCGAGGTTGGAAGAGCTTCGGCGGCCTCGGCCGGACGAGCTGTTGCACGATCACGCGGTCGGCCGCCGGCACGCGGTTCGCCGCCTGCTGGTCGCGCATGAAGACCCCGAACGCATCGGCGGCGCGCTGTGCGAGCGTCACGGCACCGCGCGGCGACGTCGCGATCGCAGCAACGTCGATGAAGGGAAGCATGACGCGGTTCTCCCCCACCACGACCGGCGTCGCGATGATCTTGCCGAGTAACGGACCGTCCTCGAGCATCTGCCTCCGCACCGGGTCGCTCGTCGCGAGCTCGGCGTAGAGCACGGCAAGCGTGTTGAGCCTGTTCGGGTCGGCGAGCGGGATCCCCAGGCGCTCCGCCTGCACGTCCGTCGGCACCTCCTGCGCGAGCAGGCGCCCCCACGGGAAACCGTTCTGTGTCACTCCGAGTCGCGTCGTGCTCGTCCAGAGCTCGGACTGGCGATAGGTGAGCCCGTCGCTGCGCACCTGCACCACGGAGAGCACCCCCAGCGACGCGGCGAGCACGAAGCCGAGCGCGACGAGCCACTTGAAGCGCCAGAGGACGCGCGCATAGAGGCGAAAGTCCATTTAGAGCGTGAGCGGGTTCGGGGGCGAGACGCCGTTCGAGAGCCGCAGGTACGTCACCGCGGCCTCCGTCCGGTTGTTGACCCCGAGGCGGCTGTAGATCCCGGCCAGGTGGAACTTGATCGCGTGGACGCTCAGGTTCAGGCGGCCCGCGGCCTCGGCGTTCGTCAGTCCGTGCGAGATCAGCTGGAGCACCTCGAGCTCGCGAGGCGTCAGCGCCGCCAGGGCGGCGCGCTCGTGGTGAGTTGCTGCTTCGTCGAACACGATGAATTGATCGTAGGAGCGCCGTCTTCCGCCGCCTATGCCCGTTGGGCCAGCGTTTTCGCCGCGGTGCCTAGCCGATCGGCTAGACGGGCTCCTCGCGCGCCTCCACGCGCGGGGTCACGGCGCGGCGCCGGCCGACGGTGCGCCGGATCTCGGCGACGACGTCGGGCGCGCGCCAGAGGAAGGCGGCGCCGTAGGCACCGAGGCCGAGCAGGACGAGCAGGACGAGGCGCGCCGCGGCCGGGACACCCTCGGAGACGAGCGCGGCACGGGCGACGACAAGTGTGACGCCCATCAGCGCAGCGGCCTGCGCGACCCCCGAGAAGGGCCGGACGAAGTCCCAGAAGGAGATGCCGAGTGCCCGCGTCGTCAAGAACGTGCGCACCGGCTCGAGCAGGAGCGTGAGCGCCGTGTAGCAGGCCGCGACGCCCACGACGCCCCAGCGCAGGCCGAGCACGAAGGCACCGACGGTGCCGAGGAACCAGACGAACGTGAACCGCATGAGCGTGCCGGCGCGGTCGAGCGCGAGCAGCACCTCGCCGCTCAGCGTCTGCAGCGACTGGACGATGCCGACCGCGGCGAGGATCTGGATCAGCGGCGTCAGCTCGCTCCAGCGGGAGCCGAGCACGACCTCGACGAAATCGGGCGCCACGACTGCGAGGCCGACGAGCGCCGGAATCGAGACCGCGCCGACGAGGCGGCTCGCACGAATCCAGACGTCCGCGAGCCGGGCGCGGTCGTCGCCCAGGCGCGCGAAGGCCGGGAAGAAGACCTGCTGCAGCGGGGCGGCGATACGTGAGAACGGCACCAGGATCACGTTCGTGGCGAGGGCGTACGTGCCCAGCGAAGCCGCCCCGAGGAAGCGGCCGATCAGCAGGTTCGCGAGGTTCCGGCCGGCCTGGTAGAGCAGGTTCTCGCCGAACACATTCCCGGCGAAGCCGCTCAGGCGGCGCAGGCTCGCGAGCGAGAACGTAAAGGACGGTCGCCACGGCGAGAGGGCCCAGAGGAGAATCGTGGAAATCGCCGCCTCGGCGAGGCCCTGACCGACGATCGCCCACGCCCCGAAGCCACCCAGCGCGAGCGACACGCCCAGGATCGCGCCGGCGACCGTCGCCGCGATCTGCCGCAGCTCGAGCAGCCGGAACTCCATGTCCCGCGCGAGCAGCGCCATGTGCGTCGTCCCCAGCGAGGTGACGAGGAAGCCGATCGAGATGGCGACGAAGAGCGAGCGCACCTCCGGCTCGCCGTAGAAGCTCGCGACCGGCCCGGCGCACGCGATCCCGACGACGGCGAGCACGAGCCCGATCGCCACGCTCGTCCAGAACACCGTCGAGCGGTCCTCGTCGAGCAGGTCGCGCCGCTGGATCAGCGCGGTGCCGAGCGCGCTGTCCGTGAACACGACGACGAAGCCGGTGAAGACGAGCACCATCGCGGCGAGCCCCCAGTCGTCAGGCGCGAGCAGCCGGGCAAGGATCAGCGCGACGGCCATGCGGGAGAGCTGGAGCGTGAGCTGCGAGGCTGCCTTCCAGGCGACGCCGCTGCGGATGCCCGCGCTGATCGGGTCGGTCATGCGCGGACCGGCGACGCCGCCGTGCGCACGACGGAGCTCTCGAGGTAGCTCCGGAGCTCGCCTGCGAGCTTGCTCGCGGACGGGATCGTCGCCGCGGCCTCCTGCTCGGACGCTACGGCCGCCGGCAGGTCCTCGAGGGACTCCACCAGCGTGACGAGCCCCGCCTCTGCGAAGCGGCGACCCAGTTGGAGCTGGTGGTCGTCCACTGCCTCGTCGTGTTGGCTCAGTCGTGGGACGACGACGGGCCGCTTCCCGTTGGCCAGGCTGACGAGGACGGAGCCCACACCTGCGTGGGAGACGACGACACGGGCGGCGGAGATCGCAGCGACCATGCCGTCGAAGGTCAGGAAGTCGACGAGCTCCGCGTGCGGATGCGGGATCGGCGACGAGTGCCCGTGCTGCACGAGCAGCTGCTCGTCGACGGTAAGCGCGGCGACCGCGTGGAGGAGCCGGTCGAACCGCGCCTCGTTGGTTCCCACCGTGACGAAGATCATGTGCCCGCCGAGAAGACGTTGCCTTCGAAGCGTGATCCCGGCAGGACCTCCTGGAGCTCCGGCCACTGCACGTACTGCCGCTCTGCGATCGGCGCGATCAGGCGGTAGGTGAGGGACGGCCCGTCGATCCGCGCGAGGCTCTCGACGTACACCACGCGCGCGCCGCGGAGTCGCGCGATCCAGGCGAACGGCACAGCGATCCCGGCGCCGGTGGTCAGCACGACCTGCGGCCGCACCCGACGGACAACACGCCACGCGACGACGATGTTGCGCAGCAGGTTCTTCACGCTGCGGTTCGTCGGCCCGCGCGCGAAGGTGACGTCCTCCCCGGCGAGGAGGGAGCGGGCGTCGCTCTTGTCGAAGGTCACCCAGGCACGGCTGAACGGCTCCCACGCCTCGCGGAGCGCGACGAGCTGGACGAGGTGCCCGCCGCAGGAGCAGACGAGCAGGAGGTCGGCGCGTGCGTCGGTGCGCATAGGGAAACGGTATGCCCGCACGCCGCGCGCCACCACGGGCGGACAGCCAGACCTCCTCTAGCTGATCGGCTAGGTCGGAAGCGAAGGCAACCCTAGTCCGGCGACCGTTGGCGCGAGGTGGCGCCCTTTCTACGATCTTGGACATGGAGCTCCTGCGGCCTGTGGAGCCCGTCGCCTCAGAGGCAGGGCGGGCTTCGGGCAAAATCGCTGTCGTCGTTCTCACTCACAACCGGGTGCACCTGCTGCGCCAGTGCGTCGAGAACGTCCTGCTCCGGACGTCGGACGCGACCGCTGAGATCGTGATCTGGGACAACGCTTCGACAGACGGAACGGCCGCGTATCTCAGCTCGCTGGAGGATCCCCGGATCCGGGTCCTGCGCAGCGAGGAGAACGTCGGGCAAAACGGCTACGCGCGTGGCTTCCGAGAGACGACCTCCCCGTACCTCGTCGAGCTCGACGACGACGTCGTCGACGCGCCCGCGGGCTGGGACAGGATGCTGCGGGACGCGTTCGAACGTCTTCCCCACGTCGGCTTTCTCGCCGCGGATCTCATCGACGATCCGCACGACGAGGCGTCCCAAGTCCGGCACCACGTGCGCCCCGACGAATACACGCTTGTCGAGGAGAACGGTGTCCGCCTCCTCCGCGGCCCGACAGGCGGGGGCTGTGCGATGACCTCGCGCGAGCTCAACGAGCGAGTCGGCGGCTTCCGGGAGCACGAGGACAAGGTCTTCTGGCTCGAGGATGCGGCGTACATCGACGACATCGCAGCGCTCGGATTCGGCGCGGCAGTCCTGGCCGATCTGAAGGTCCATCACACGGGAGGCCCCTACTACTCCGAGGTACCGGCCGAGAAGGCGGCCTTCTGGGACGCCTACTGGAAGAGGCGGGCGCGCCGGGCGGCTGTAAAGCGGATCGTCTTCGCAGTTCCGTTCTTCGGGCGCCTGAACGCGCGCTTCGGGTGGTTCAGCGACCCGCGCGGCTCCTCCACGCCCTGACACGGGTGTCGGCGCCTGTTCGAAGCCTGTAAGGGTTTGCTCTCGGAGGCCCGTGGGGCGGAAGACCACGGTACGGTGCTCGACGCACCTCGCGTCCCCCGACTACCGTAGGAGCGCGCACGTGGAAGTTCTTCGCCTGCGCGGGCGCGTGCTTCGCTACGGAGCGCTCGCCGGCCTCGCTGCACTCGGTCTCGCCCCGGTCGCGACGGCCGCGCTCGACCCGCGTTCGGCGTCGGCGCGCGCCGCTGACTCGCGCCCGCCGTCGGTGCCTCAGGGGATGGCGTTTTCGGGCTCCACGCGCACCACGGTGTCGCTCGTCTGGAACGCCTCGACCGACGACGTCGGCGTGGCCGGCTACCGCCTCTTCAAAAACGGGGTGGCCGTCGCCACGACGACGCGGCTGCGGCACACCTACCGCAACCTCCGCTGCGGCACGCCGTACACGTTCGCGCTCGAGGCCTTCGACGCCGCCCGCAACAACTCGAACCGGGCCGAGGCCACCGGCCACATCTCGACACGCGCGTGCGCAGCGACACCGCCCACGAGTCCGCGTCCGCCCTCGAAGGCTCCGGCCGGCCGGGTCGTCGCGAACCTGTGGGTGGACACCACCGGCGGCTCGTGCGTGCGCCGAGCGCAGGCCGGACGGTGGCGCGACGCGCAGGCCTGCTCGTGGAATCAGGCGTACGGCAGGGCCCGAAGCGGCGACCTGATCCTGGTTCGAGGCGGTAGCTACGGCAACGTCTCGATTGGACCGGACCGAGCGTCGGTGCGCGAGGTCACGTTCGCCACGGCCGAGGGCGAGCGCGTCGCGGTCGCCGACTTCGAGAACGGCCATGTCGCCGGTCGACGCGGTGCCAGCAATGTCCGCTTCGTCGGCCCTGCGACCGCGCGCACGTTCCGCTCCGACGGCGCCGACAACGTCCTCGTCGATCGCTGGCGCGTGGACTGCGGCGGCTGCGAAGGCATCCAGGTCTTCCATCTCGAGAACGCGAACAACATCACCGTCCGCAACTCGGACATCGGCAACAACACCGACAACAGCCTGATCTGGATCAGCGGCTCGAATCTCCGGTTCGAGAACAACCGGATCCACGACGCGGGACTGCGGCCAGGCAGCGGAGCGCACACCGAGTGCATGTACGTCTGGCGGGTCACCAACCTGACCCTGAAACGCAACCACTTCTTCCATTGCGGGGTGATGGACGTCTTCATCACGGGCGGCGACGTCGCACAGGGCGGGCTCGTGGAGAACAACGTCTTCGAGCGCCCGTGGGAGTACACCGGCCGCGTTTCGAGCAGTGCCCTTGCGTTCCATTTCCGCAACGGCGGTTCTCCACCGACCCCGGACCCGAGCAACTGGATCTTCCGCCACAACACGTTCGTCGGCGCTCTGAGCATTACCACCGATGCCAACCCTGTCCGCTCGGGCGGCCTGCGGATCATCGGCAACGTCTTTCTCTCCGGTGCCCCCTGCGGGCATCCCGGCGCGACGTACTCTCACAACGCGTTCGTCTCCGGCGGGTGTGGCTCGAACAGCATCTCGCGCCCACTCAGCTCTTACCTGGCGGGCTTCATGGGCACAGGCGACCCCGGGAACTACAGCCTTCGCGCCAACAGCGTGCTTCGCGACCGGGGCGACCCGGCGAACCATCCGACGCGAGACCGCGCGGGGAAGATCCGCACGGGCCGGCCCGATGTCGGCGCGTACGAGTTCCGCGGCTGACGCACCCGCCCGGCCTGGAGGACTAGCCCCCACTCCCCCATTCGAGTGATCGGTGGTTCGCGGCGACGTCCCGATACGGCCTCTGTATTCCACCCTGGATACACCGCCGCCCAAAGGAGCACGCAATGTGGAGAGCCGCACTCCCTTGCTGCCGCAGCCGACATCTAGTCGTCCTCGCCCTTGCGGTCTTCGTCGCGGTCGCGCCTGCCGGGGCCACCTCCACCGCACCGTCGAGCTCGGCGGCCCCACGCGGCGAGGCGATCTGGGCGATCGCGCTGCCGGCCTCGCTTCGCACGGCCAAGCCCGCACAGCTCCGCTGGCTGGCGGATCAGGGCGTCACCTCGCTCCTGGTGACCGACGCATCGCGGACGACGCTGTCGAAGCTCTCGACGCAGGCGCGCCACGCGGGCCTGAACGTGATCGTCCCCAGCCGGCAGGCTCCGCGGACGGCGTGCAAGCCGGCGCTCGGGCACCTGCAAACCTGCGCCGCGGTCGCAGGCACCGCAACTGCGGCCGTGAAGCTCGCACGCCGCTCGCTCGTCGACATTGTCGTCGTGCGGGTCCAGACACCCACGCAGCTCCGCATGCTGCGCGGCACGAAGACGTCCCGTAGTCGGATCGTCGCCGTCCTGCCGGCGAGCATGACCCCGGCGGCGCAAGCCGCCTGGCGGGCGGGGATCGCCTATGCCGCCACGGATCCGTCGCTCGACCTCGCCGTCGCTGCGGCTCCGACGGCGACCAAGCAGCTGCGCTCCTACCTCGCCGCGCTGCCGCAGGGCAAGACGGTCTCCTCCGCACCGGGCGCGCCGCTGTCGCTGGCTGTCACGGGTACCTCGGCGTCCACGATCTCGCTCGCCTGGGCTGCCGCCGGCGGCGCCGAGAGCTACGGCATCTACCTCGACGGCACCTTTGTCCTCGCTCTCGAGCTCAACAGCCTCACGCTCACCGGTCTCGGCTGCGGGCGCACCTACACGCTCGCCGTCGACGCCGTCGCCGGCAGCAGCCGCTCCACGCAGACGAGTGTCTCGGCCTCGACCGCCGCCTGCCCCACCGGGGCCGGTATCAGCGGCGGCGGCGGGAGCGGTGGTGGAGGAAGCGGAGGCGGCACGGCCGACACGCTGCCTCCCTCGGCTCCCCTGACGCTCGCGAGCAGCGCCTCGACCACGACGTCGATCACCGTCGGCTGGCCGGTCTCGACCGACAACGTCGCCGTCACCGGCTACGGGCGCTATCGCAACGGCGTTCTGCTCTCCAGCGGCTCGAGCACGAGCTACACCTTCACGGGGCTCACGTGCAACACGTCCTACACGCTCGGTGTCGATGCCTTCGACGCCGCGGCCAACCGCAGCGCCCGTACCTCCGGCAGCTTCACGACCGCCGCCTGTGGAGGCGGCGGCGGGGGCGCCGACACCCAGGCGCCGTCGGTCCCCCAGGGACAGAGCCTCACCCCGGGCCAGACGTCGGTGACGATGGGCTGGACGGCTGCGACCGACAACGTCGGCGTCGCCGGCTATCGGGCCTTCAAGGACGGTGTCGCTCAGGGCACGACGACCGCGCTCTCCTACACCTTCCCGGGTCTCACGTGCGCGACGACGTACACGTTCGCGCTCGAGGCGTACGACGCCGCGGGCAACGCCTCGAACAGGGCGCTGGCCACCGGCACCACGGCGACCCTCGCCTGCGACTCTCCGCCTCCGCCCCCGCCGCCACCCGCGAGCGGAACGGCTCATCTCTGGGTCGACACGAACGGCGGCTCGTGCGCGCGCCAGGCGACCCCCGGCGCCTACGCCGACGCGCAGGCGTGCACGTGGAACGGCGCCTACCAGGCAGCACAGACGGGCGACCTGATCGTCGTCCGCGGCGGGAGCTACGGCGACGTCACGATCGGCCCGAACAAGCCGTCGGTAGCGGCGCCGGGCGTGACCTTCCAGCCCGCGAGCGGCGAGACCGTCACCGTGAGCGACCTCGAGAACGGCTACTACAGCGGAGGAGCAAGCAACATCACGTTCCTCGGGCCTGTTACCGCTCGGACCTTCCGATCGGACGGCGGGAGCAACATCGTCGTCGACGGCTGGAGAGTCGACTGCGGCGGGTGCGACAACGTCCAGATGTTCCACCTCGAGAGCGCGACGAACGTTACGGTCCGCAACTCCGACATCAGCGACAACCAGAACAACAGCCTGATCTGGATCCAGGGAACGAACCTGACGTTCGAGAACAACGTCATCCACGACGCCGGTCTCCCGAGCGGCTCAAGCGCACACACGGAGTGCATGTACGCCTGGAACGTGACGAACCTCACGTTGAAGCGGAATCACTTCTACCACTGCGCAGTGATGGACGTCTTCATCACCGGCAGCTCCGTGGCCCACGGCGGGGTGGTCGAGAACAACATCTTCGAGAAACCCTGGTCGAGCACGGGTCAGATCTCGAACACGGCGCTCGCCTTCCACTTCCGCAACGGCGGCTCTCCGCCCACGCCCGACCCCGACAACTGGGACTTCCGTTACAACACCTTCGTCGGTCCCCTCAGTATCACGACCGATGCCAATCCCGTTGGGGCCGGTGGGATGCGTATCATCGGCAACGCCTTTCTTGCCGGCGCACCCTGCGGACACGCCAACACCACGTACTCCTACAACGCCTTCGTCTCCGGCGGGTGCGGCAGCAACAACATCACCCACAGCCTCTCGACGTACCTGGCGGGCTTCACCAGCAGCGCCGACCCCGGTAACTACAGCCTCAGGTCGACAAGCGTTTTGCGCGACAGTGGCAATACAGCCAATTATCCGGCCCAGGATCGAACGGGCACCGCGCGTTACACAGGCGCCGCTCCGGACATCGGGGCGTACGAGGCCGGCAGCTGATGGCTCGTAACCCGGATCCTAGGCTCTCCGCCCTTTCTGCATCCTCAAAGAGATTCTGCTTTACTGCACAGCTTCCTAACACTTCCAAGAGATATGTACCGCGGTTTCTGACGCTTGCCGTCCCGCCGCTCAAGGAGGATTCCCACTTCATGCAACTACTGGCTCCCGGGCTCGCCCGTGCCCGCCAATCACTGTTCTTCGTCGTCGTCGCACTCCTCGCCGTGTTCGCCCTGGGCGGTTCCCAGGCCGGCTCGGCCCAAGGTGTGGCGAAGCATCTCTCGGCTGTCGCCTCAGCGGGACCCGGCCAGAGCGGAGTGGTTGCGGCCTACTCCTTCGACACGAACGGCGGCGGCGGCGTCGCGGACGACTCGGGTCACGGCCATGGGGGCATCATCTCCGGAGCCACCTGGTCCGGGTCCGGCAAGTCGGGCGGCTCGCTTTCCTTCGACGGGAGCAACGACCTCGTCACCATCGCCGACGCGAGCGGGCTCGACCTGAGCAGCGGGATGACGCTCGAGGCGTGGGTGAACCCGCGATCGCTGGGCCGGACTTGGCGCACGGTGATCCTCAAAGAGAAGCCGAGCGGGATGGTGTACAGCCTGTACGCGAACCAGGACACGGGCGTCCCCGTCGGCCAAGTCAACATCGGCGGCGAGAAGAACGCGGCCGGAGGAGCCGGCCTCCCGCGTAACACGTGGACGCACCTCGCGACCACGTACGACGGCTCCACGCTCCGGCTCTACCGGAACGGCGTCCTGTCCGCCTCGCGCACCGTCAGCGGCGCGATCCCTGCCTCTTCGGGACCGCTGCGGATCGGCGGCAACTCGATCTGGCGAGAGTGGTTCTCGGGTCAGATCGACGACGTCCGCGTGTACGGCCGCGCTCTGAGCGCGGTCGAGGTCCAGACCGACATGAACACGCCTGTCGGTACCGGCGCGCCGACCGACGGCCAGGCTCCGTCCACTCCGTCCGGGCTCCGCACGAGCGGTCAGAACCAGACGGCGATCACGCTCGCCTGGAACACGTCCACCGACAACGTCGGCGTGGCCGGATACGGCCGCTACCGCGACAACACGATTTTCAGCAGCGAGCCGGGCACGACCCACACCTTCACCGGCCTCTCCTGTGGAACGACCTACACCCTCGCCGTGGACGCGTATGACGCGGCCGGCAATCGCTCCGGTCGTGCCTCGGTGACGGCCGCCACAACCGCCTGCTCCACGGCCGACACCACGCCGCCTTCGGCGCCCGGCAGCCTGCGCGCGAGCGGCCAGACCCCGACGGCGATCACGCTCAACTGGAACGCCGCCTCGGACAACGTGGGCGTCGCCGGCTACGGCTACTACCGAGCCGGCGCCCTCATCGGCAACGGTACCGGCACGAGCTACACCTTCTACGGCCTCGCGTGCGGCACCAGCTACACGCTGGCGGTCGACGCCTACGACGCCGCCGGCAACCGCTCGGCGCAGCCGGCGATCACGGCGTCCACGAGTGCCTGCCCGCCTCCTGTCGGCGGGCCGGGACCGGTGGCTGCGTATTCCTTCGACTCCGGCTCCGGCTCCAGCCTCGCCGACGCCTCCGGCAACGGCAACACCGGAACGATCTCGGGCGCTGCTTGGGCGAGCGGAAGGTTCGGCGGAGCCCTCTCGTTCGACGGTGCCAACGACTGGGTCACGGTCGCCGACGCGAGCTCGCTCGACCTCACGACCGGAATGACCCTCCAGGCCTGGGTGCGGCCGAGCACGCTCGGCGCGTGGCCAACCGTCGTGACGAAGGAGACGAGCGGGAACCTCGTCTACGGCCTGTTCGCCAACTCCAACGTCAGCCAGCCGGCCGCGATCGCGACGATCGGCAACAGCCCCCTCCAGAGCATCACGCGGGGTCCGACCGCATTGCCCGTGGGCACCTGGACGCACCTGGCGACAACCTACGACGGAGCGACGCTGCGCATGTACGTGAACGGCGCTCAGGTATCGAGCGATCCCGTCACTGGCGCAATGGCAAACACGTCCGGGCCACTGAGGATCGGCGGCAACTCCGTCTGGCCCGAATGGTTCGAGGGCCAGATCGACGAGCTTCGCATCCACAACCGTCCGCTCAGCGCCTCCGAGCTCCAGACCGACATGACCACGCCTGTCGGCGGTGGCTCGGCAGCCGACACCCAGGCGCCCAGCGCACCCGCGGGATTGACGGCGGGCGGCCAGACGCAGACGACGATCACGCTCAGCTGGAGCGCCGCCTCCGACAACGTGGGCGTCACCGGCTACGGCTATTACCGTGGCACCAGCCTCGTCGGGAACGGCACCGGCACGAGCTACACCTTCAACGGCCTCGCCTGTGGCACGAGCTACACGCTGGCCGTCGACGCCTACGACGCCGCCGGCAACCGCTCGACGCGGCCGTCGATCAACGCCTCGACGAGCGCTTGTACCGCCGCTGACACCACGCCGCCGTCGGCGCCGGGGAATCTGAGCGCAAGCGGTCAGACGCAGACGGCGATCACGCTCAGCTGGAGCACGGCGTCCGACAACGTCGGCGTCACCGGCTACGGCTACTACCGGGGTACCACCCTCGTCGGGAACGGCACCGGCACGAGCTACACCTTCAACGGCCTCGCCTGCAACACGAGCTACACGCTCGCGGTCGACGCCTACGACGCCGCCGGCAACCGCTCCACGCGGCCGTCCGTCAATGCGACCACCACCGCCTGCGCCGCGCCTCCTCCGCCCGGGACGGGCACGGCGAACCTGTGGGTGGACACCAGTGGTGGTTCGTGCGTGCGCCAGTCGGCTCGCGCGGGCTGGGTCGACGCACAGGGTTGCTCCTGGAACGCCGCCTATCAGGCCGCGCAGACCGGGGACCTGATCCTCGTCAAGGGCGGTAACTACGGCAACGTGAGCATCGGCCCGAACAAGGCCTCGATCGGTGCTCCGGGCGTGACCTTCCAGACCAACACCGGCGAGAGCGTCACCGTCGGCAATCTCGAGAACGGCCACATTGCCGGCGGAACGGGCGGTAGCAACATCACCTTCATCGGCCCGGCGACATCTCGGACGTTCCGCTCGGATCAGGCAAGTAACGTCGTCGTCGACGGCTGGAACGTCGATTGCGGCGGCTGCGTGAACGTGCAGACGTTCCATGTCGAGGCGGCGACGAACGTCACCGTCAAGAACTCGGAGATCAGCAACAACACCGACAACAGCCTGATCTGGATCAGCGGCTCGAACCTCACGTTCGAGAACAACCGCATCCACGATGCCGGCCTCCGTGCCGGCTCAGGAGCGCACACCGAGTGCATGTATGCCTGGAGCGTCACCAACTTGACGCTGAAGCGGAATCACTTCTACCACTGCTCGGTGATGGACGTGTTCATCACAGGCTCGAGCGTCGCCAACGGCGGCTTCGTCGAGAACAACATCTTCGAGAAGCCGTGGTCTACGACGGGCAACATCGGCAACGGGCTTGCCTTCCACTTCCGCAACGGCGGCTCGCCGCCCACGCCCGATCCCAACAACTGGGACTTCCGTTACAACACCTTCGTCGGTCCCCTCAGCATCACCACCGATGCCAACCCGGTCGGCTCTGGCGGCATGAGGCTCATCGGCAATGTGTTCCTGGCCAGCGCACCCTCGTGCGGCCACGCCAACACCAGCTGGAGCTACAACGCCTTCACCGGCGGCGCGTGCGGGGTCAGCAGCATCACCAACAGCTTCGCCACCTACCAGGCGGGCTTCAACAACACCGGCGATCCGGGCGACTACAGCCTCAAGTCGGCAAGCGTCCTGCGGGACAAGGGCAACTCGAGCAGCTTCCCGGCCGTGGATCGAACAGGCAACGCCCGATACACCGGTGCGGCCCCCGACATCGGTGCCTACGAGTACCGCTGATTGCGAACGTGGATTCGCCGTCGCGGAGAGGTCCAGAAGGGCCTCTCCGTCGCGGTGGATCCGAACCTATCCGTCGGTCGCGTGGCGCCCAGACGACAGCGTGCTAGCGTCGGAAGCATGAACGCCAAAGTCCTTTCCTGGCTCGTCTGCCCGAGCTGTCGGAGCGACCTCGAGCTGGAGTCCCCCGGAGCAGATCACTCGGAGTCGGGAAGCGTTCGCTGCTCGCGAGGCCACATCTTCCCCGTTGTCCGCGGCGTCCCAAGGCTCCTTCCGAGCCTGCAGGCGGAGTCGACCGATGCAGCACGATCGATTCACGAGAGCTTCAGTCGCGAGTGGAGTCACTTCGACTACGAGAGCGATCGGACCTGGGGCCAGACGGTCGACGAAAGACGCGCCGATTTCCTACGCCACATCGACCTGCCAGCAGAGTCGCTTGCCGACAAGCTTGTGGTGGACGCAGGATGCGGTAACGGCGCGCTCTCGATCGCGATGTCCTCATTCGGCTGCGAGGTCCTCGCGACGGACATCAGCGCAAGTGTCGAGGCGGCCAAGCGTCACTTCGAGGAGAGCGCAGCCGATCGCACGCACTTCATCCAGTCCGACTTGATGTGCCCGGCGTTGAGGCCCGCGACGTTCGACGTCGTCTATTGCGCCGGAGTGCTTCACCACACACCGGACACGCGGAAGACGTTCGAGGCGCTGGTCCCTGCCCTCGCTCCCGGAGGCACGATCTTCGTCTGGCTGTACTGGCGGGAGCCTGGGGTGCGCGCTCGGTTGAGCGAGCTCCTTCGAAAGGTGCTTTCACCGATGCCTGCTCCGGTCAAGCACGCGGTCGTTTGGCTGCTCGTGCCGCAGAGCCTCATCCGCAACCGCATTCGCATTTCTCGAGGCCAGGCCGCCGAAAAGTTGAACGCGCGTGAAACGCTCATCAGGATGCTCGACTCGTACACGCCTCGGTATCGATGGCTGCACACGCCCGACGAACTGCGCAGTTGGTATCTCGACCATGGATTCACCGACATCAAGGTGACGGAGCAGGGTCCCCACGGGTTCGGAGTCGCCGCTCGAAGACCGGATTCGTCGAACACGTCAGTCGCGATGCACGCGACGACCGCCGGCGCATAGACCAGGCTCCTGAACCGACGTTGCGCCGCCAGCTACTCGTACGCCTCCACAGCTCGTTGCCGAGCGCCCCAGTCGATGGCTGAGCTGCTCTTTCACTCGTATCACTACCCACCCATCGGAGGATCGGGTGCGCAGCGCCCGCTCAAGATGTCGAGCTACCTTCCTGACTTCGGCTACAGGCCGACCGTCGTGACGAGCGGTGGCGCGACAGCCGATCGCTGGGCGCCTGCGGACGAGACGCTCGTTTCAGAGATCCCACCGCACGTCGACGTACGACGGATCCCTGCGATGACCGAGCCGGAGACAAGCAGTCGCTGGAGAGGTCGCGCTGAACGTTGGCTCGGCGCGCCGTCGCCCTGGGCTCGAAATTGGGTCGGCGAAAGCGTACGGCTCGGAGTCGAGGCTTGCGTGGAAACCGACTTGATCTACGTCTGGATGCAGCCGTACGTCTCCGCGGAGGCCGGGGCGCTGCTCTCGAAGCAGCTCGGGAAGCCGTGGGTCGCCGATCTCGGCGACCCGTGGGCGCTCGACGAGATGATGGCGTACCCGAGCGCGCTGCACCGGCGGCTCGACGAGCGAAAGATGGAGCGCAGCCTCGGCAGCGCCGCCGCGATCGTGATGAGCACACAGGAGGCGGTGGAGCGGCTCCGGTCGCGCTTCCCCGCACTCGCCGACCGGCCGCTGGTCGCGGTCCCGAACGGCTTCGACGCAGCCGACTTCGCCGGCCCCGCTCCGGCGCGTGACGAGAGCGCCTTCCGGATCGTGCACACCGGCTACCTGCACACCGAGCTGGGCCAGGAGTTTCGCGACACCCGCACGCTGCGGCGGCTGCTGCGCGGCAGCGTCCCCGGCCTGGACATCCTCACGCGCTCGCACGTGGTGCTGGTGGAGGCGATCAACCGACTACTGCGCGAGGAGCCCGCGCTCGAGAACGTGCTCGAGCTCCACCTCGCCGGAGTCCTGACCGACGCGGACCGAGCGGTCGCAGCCCGCTGCCCGGTTGCCAAGCTGCACGGCTACCGCTCCCACGCCGAGTCGATCGAGCTGATGCGAGGGGCAAACCTGCTCTTCCTGCCCATGCAGAACCTGCCGCCCGGGGCGCGGGCAACGATCGTGCCCGGCAAGACGTACGAGTACCTGGCGTCGGGGACGCCGATCCTCGCCGCGGTGCCGGAAGGCGATGCGCGGGACATCCTCGCCGAAGCCGGCAACGCACTCCTCACTCGCCCGGACGACGTGGACGGGCTGGCCCGCGAGCTGCGCGAGGCGATCGAGCGCTGGCGGCGAGGCGAGCCCGCCCCGACGCCCGACTCCGCTGTAGTCGCGCGCTTCGAGTACCGCCACCTCGCCGAGCGCCTCGCAGGCGTCTTCGACGAGGTACTCGAGACGACCTAGTACGCGCCGCGCTTGCCCAGCACCACTGGCACGGTCTGGCACATGATCTTCAGGTCCCACCAGAGCGACCAGTTCGTCACGTACAGGTAGTCGAGCTTCGTCATCTCCTCGAACGGGATGTCGTTGCGACCGAGCACCTGCCAGAGACCGGTGATGCCCGGCGTCATGTCGAGGCGGCGCAGCGCCCAACCCGTGATCTGGTCGGCCTCGTAGACGACGAACGGTCGCGGGCCGACGAGGCTCATGTCGCCGCGGAGGACGTTCCAGAGCTGCGGCAGCTCGTCGATGCTCGTCTTGCGGATGAACGAGCCGACGCGCGTGACGCGCGGGTCGACGCCCTTGATCTTGAACAGCGGGCCGTCGACCTCGTTCATGTGCAGAACCTCGGCGCGCCGTTGCTCGGCACCCGTGTTCATCGAGCGGAACTTGACGATGCTGAACGTCGAGCCGAGCCGGCCGCGCCGAGGCTGCCGGTAGAGCGCCGGCCCCTTGCTGTCGAGCTTGATCGCGATGGCGACGGCGGCGAGCAGCGGCGAGAGGACGATCAGAGCCGTCCCGGCGACGGCGATGTCCATCGTCCGCTTGAGGATGCGCGCGCTCCGTCCCAGCCGCATCGGCGGCAGCGTCACGACGGGCATTCCCTCGACGTCGTCCAGGGTCGCGTGTGAGGTGAAGATCTCGAAGTAGCGCGGGACGATCGACACGTGCACGTCCGGACGGCGCACCGTGCGGACGAGGTCGAGCGTCTCCTCGTGGCTCCCGACCGACGAAGCGAGGAGGACGCGGTCGATGTCGAACTCGTCGACGACGCGTGCGATGTCCGCCGGCGAGCCGAGCATCGGCGCCGGCAGCGGGTCGGGCGAGTCGCCGTCGAGGAAGCCGACGACCTCGAGCCCGTACTCGGGGTGCGTGGCGATCTTCCGGTAGACGAGCAGCGCGTCGTCGCCGCTCCCCACGATCAGCGTCCGCCGTGGTGTCATCACGCGCGGGAAGACCCAGCTGCGGATCGATCCGCGCAGGATCGGCACGAGCACGAGCGCGCCGGCCATGAAGAGGAACGACTCGACGGCCGTGTACACCCACCAGTCGAAGAAGTAGTCGACCGCCTGGGAGAGGATCAGGTAGCCGAGGGAGCCGACGAGCATCGCGTGAAAGAGGTCGCGCACCTCGTCGAAGCTCGAGACCGAGATTCGCAGCGTGTCGTTCTCGTAGAGGCCGTACGCCGTGAACACCGCGAGCCACACGATCGGCGCCGTCACACCGACCAGCACCAGGAACCAGGGCGCGGCGGACACGGGCGAGAGCGGCGCGATCGCATCGGCGACCATGTACGCCGCGACGTAGGCGAGCGTGAGCGCGACGAGATCGCCGATCGCCAGCGTGCGGGTCCGGCCACGGCGAAACCGCGCTCGTGTCCCGGTGGTGACCGGGGAGCGAAGAGAGTCCTCGACACCGATGCTGGTCACGGCCGCCGCACGGCCGCCGACCACTGGAAGCTCTGCATCCATCCCGTCGAATATAGGTCGGAGCACGCCGCCTCTTGTAGGCCAGAACGCCAAGACCCGTCGCAGGGCTGGCATGCTGCCCATCTGGCTAGGGCCTCTCCTGGCGACGGGTTTAGCGTTCCCGGTCTACAAGCGGTCTGAGAAGGACCCTAATCTGAGCAGAGACACCGTTCCGCGTCCTCGAGCCCAGGAGACCGACGATCCGGATGAACGTCGAACACCGACCGACGAGCGCAGGCAGCACCGAGAACGCCGGAGCCGGCATCGGCGTCGTCTCCGCGGACGAGATCCTCACGCGGCGGGTGACGGCCGTGCTTGCGCGAGCGGGGTTCGAGGTCGCCGGTGCGGAGCGATCGACCGCCGAGCTCGCCGCGACGTCCGCGGGAGCCCCGGCAGTGCTCGTCCTCGCAGCCGGAAGAGCCGACATCGCCGCGTCGGTCGAGCTCGCGCGCCAGGAGCTCGCGCAGAGCCTGGTCGTCGTGATCGCCTTCGAGTCCGAGGCGCGAATCGTCCGCGACATGATCGGCGCCGGCGCCGACGCAATCGTCCTGGAGGCCGAGCTCGAGCAGAGTCTCGGCACGGCGATCGCCGCCGTGCTCGCAGGCCAGGTCGTGTTGCCCCGCATCGTCCGGGAGCATCTCGTGCGCCCGACCCTCTCTCCTCGCGAGAAGCAGATCGCCGGAATGGTCGTGCTCGGCTTCACGAACGGCGAGATCGCCGCGAAGCTGCACCTCGCGGAGACGACCGTGAAGAGTCACCTGACCTCCATCTTCCGGAAGCTCGGCGTCCGGTCCCGCAGCGAGGCCTCGTCCCGGATCCTGGATCCGCACGATGGCCTGGGCCTCGGCATCCTCGCGATCACCGACGCCGATCCTGCCCTCGACGTCTTCGGGGACACGTAGCGTGTCCGTCATGGACCGAACGCTGCCGCCGGAGTTCGCGATGCTGTCCGCGCGCGCTTCGATCCCCTCGCACGTCGTCTACCGCGCATTCGCGGCCGAGACGGTGATCCTCAATCTCGAGACCGGCAAGTACCACGGGCTGAACTCGACGGGTGGTCGCATGCTCGAGCTGCTCGATCGCTGCGACAGCGTCGCCGAGGCCGCGGCGGAGTTCGCAAGCGACTTCGGCAAGGGCGCACACGAGGTCGAACCGGACATCCGCGCGTTCTGCAGCCGGCTCTTCGAGCGCGGCTTGATCGACATCGCGCTCAATGGCAGTCATTGAGCCGGTAGCGCGGCTCGGCCACGCTTTCGGGCTCGCGGTGGAGGCGACCTACGCCGTACCGGCGCTCGTGCCCGGCACGAACGGCCTCGCGCCGCGCCGCACGATCTGCCGGGAGCTTTCCGTCCGCGAGCTCGAGCGCAGCTGGCGCGACGCCGAGGCCGAGGACGCCGTCGAGCTGAAGCACCCGGACGGACGGCTCTTCATGAGCATCCGTGGTCATCCCGAGCTCGGCTACCGGATCTGGGCTCCGCGCCACGGTCGCCACGTCGTCAGCTTGGACGGCAAGGAGATCCGGTCGGCGCTTCCGCAGCGCGGACCGCTGAGCTGGCAGCGCCTGTTCTTCGCGCAGACGCTCCCGCTCGCCGCGGCTCTCCAGGGCCTCGAGGTGCTGCACGCGAGCGCAGTCGGTGTCGGAGGGCGCGCGGTCGCCTTCACCGCAGCGTCCGGCACCGGCAAGTCCTCCCTAGCGGCGCACCTCGTCGCGGCGGGGGCAACCTTTCTGACCGACGACGTGCTCGCACTCGAAAGCACCGGCGACACCGTCCTCGCGCACCCTGGCCCGGCGCGCGCGAGCGTCGCCTCGCAGGAGCTGCGCGCGATGACTCCAACCGGTCGAGCCCGCCTCGGGCGACGTGTCGGCTCGACGGACAAGCCCCATTTCGAGCCCGCGTCGGCCGGGCTCCCGCTCCCGCTCGCGGTCGTCTATCGCGTGATCCGCAGCCCGCTCGCCGTGGGGACGCCGCGCTTCCGCGAGCACGCTCCACCGCCGCCGCGGCTCGTGCTCGCGAGCAGCTTCCTGCCCTATCTCCGCACGAAGGAACGGATGCTCAACCAACTCGCGATCTGCGCCCAGATCACGACGTCGGTGCGCATCTTCGACTTCGAGATCACAGCGCAGGTGTCCGCCCGCGCCGCGGCCGCACTCGTGCAGGCACATCTCGAGGAGGTGCTCGCCGAATGACGGAACGGCTCTCGCCCGCGCGGAAGGCCGCCCTCGCGGCGGAGATCGTGATCGCCTACGCGCGCGTCCGCTGGTGGCTCCGGCGACAGGACTTCCCGAGCGCGCTCGAGCTGATCCGAACGACCGGCCCGGGGGGCTCCCGAACGGGACCGGCAACGGACGATCGCCTCGCGCGTGCGGTGCGACGGACGCTCAGGCGCCTGCCGGCCGACTCCCGCTGCCTGATGCAGTCCCTCGTGCTGACCCGCCTGCTGGCCCGCCGCGGCCGCGGTTCGCGGCTCGTCATCGGCGTCACTCCGAAGGACAGCTTCGGTGCGCACGCGTGGGTCGAGCGCGACGGCGTTCCACTGCTGCCGGCGCACGCGCACGAGTTCGAGCGGCTGGCCGAGCTGTGACTCCTACCTTTTTCCACCTTGCCCACTGGCAGCGGGCGACCTACGCTGGAACAGCACTACTTCGCCCAGTTCAGACCAAGGAGCGCCGACATGGAGCACGAGCAGAAGGTCGAGTACGAGAGTCCCGATGTGGTCGATTACGGCGACCTGATCGAGTTGACGGCGGCCGGCACCGACGGCGACTGCCTCGACGCCGACTTCCCGGCCGGAACGAACAGGGGCAAGCTCACCTTCTCGACCTGCTAGTCCGGCAACGCACCGCGCAGCCTGCGTGACGTCTCTCGTCGGCTGCGTCGGCGAGGATCCAGTTCGGCTGCCAGGCGGCAGGCTGGAGCAGCTGCATGTCCCAGGCCTCACGCTCGCGTGGGGCGGCGGCGCCGTTACCGTGGCCGATGCGGGCGGCGCCGTCTGCGTGGTCGCAGGCCGGCTCGAGCGCCAAACGGCCGCCGAGCTTGCCGGCGCCTACGCAGCGAAGAGCGCCGTCGGGCTCGAGCAGCTACGCGGCTCGTTCGCGATCCTTCTGTGGGACTCGCGCAGCCGCCGCGGAGTGCTGGCGACCGATCCGCTCGGCAGCATCTCCGTGTTCTGGCACACCGGCCCCCGCGGCCTGCTCTTCGCGCTGGAGCCGGTCGACCTGATTCCGCTCCTCGAGCGCCGGCCGGTGCCGAACCCCCACTCGATCTCGCAGTGGCTGACGGACGGGGCGCTCTCGGTAGACGCAACGTTCCACACGGGGGTGGAGCGCCTGCCCGGAGGACACCACCTCGAGCTCGGCAGCAGCTCGCCCCCACGCAGGCGGCGGCACTGGCGGCCGGAGCCGATGCCGCTCACGGAGGCGCCGCGCGAGCAGATCGAACACGAGCTGCGGGAGGCGATCGGCCGCGCCGTCGACACGGCCGGGGCCGGGGCTGCGCGACCGGGGGTCCTCCTGAGCGGTGGGCTCGACTCGGCCGCGGTCGCCGCGACCGCCGTCACGCAGCGTCCGGGCGCGGTGCGCTCGTTTTCACTGGTCTTTCCGCAGCACGACTCGGTCGACGAAGAGCCGCTGATCGAGGAGCTCGCGAACGCGCTCGGAATCCCCTCGCAGCGGCTGCCCTTTCAGGGTGCGGGACTACTCGCCGGCGGGCTCGACTACCTGAACACCTGGGGCACGCCCCCCGTCTCGCCGAACTTCGCGCTCCAGCAGCCGCTGCTCCGCGCCGCTGCGGAAGACGGTGCCGGAACACTGCTCGACGGCCAGGGCGGCGACGAGCTCTTCGGCGCGTCCCTGTACCTGCTCGCGGACCGGCTCCGTCGCGGCCGCATCTCCCAGGCGGCCACGCTCTCGCGCCGGATTCCCGGCATCCCGGAGGAGCTGCGGAGCCAGGCCGCCCGCCGCGCCCGCCGCGAGTTCGGCTGGAAGGGTGCGCTGCCGCATGGAGTGCATGGCCTCGCCCGGCGCGTTCGCTCGGTTCGCCGTCCCGCAGGCGCGCCGTGGCTCTCCCCGACCGCGGCACGCGCCTACGCGGAGGCGACCGACCCGTGGCGCTGGCAGCGGGCGGACGGGCCGCGCTGGTGGGCGCACCTGGCCGACGCGGTCACCGAGCAGCGCGAGCGGGCGGGCGCGCACGACTACCTGCGCCGGCGCAACGCGATGGCAGGCGTGGCGGGCGGGCACCCGTTCCTCCAGGATCTCGGCCTGATCGAGCTGATGCTCCGCGTGCCCCCGGAGCTGTCCTTCGACGCGCGCCTCGACCGGCCGCTGCTGCGAAGCGCGATGCAGGGGCTCGTGCCCGACAGCATCCGCCTCCGCACCGAGAAGTCGTTCTTCACACCGCTCTTCGTCGAGGCCGTCGAGCGGCACGACCGACCAAGGATCGTCGAGCTGCTGGGCTCGAAGGACGCTCTCGGTCGCGCCTACACGCGGCCGGACGTGGTGCGCCGCCTACTCCTGGAGGCGCCACCGGAGCGCCGCGGCGGCCAGTGGGCGTGGGCGCTCTGGCGCCTCGTCATGCTCGAGTGCTGGCTTCGCCGTGAGGTAGCAGGCGGCTAGGGCTTCCGGCGAGTCCGCGCGAGCTCCTCGTCGTGCTCGGAGCGCCGGCGGGTGGCATTGCGGATCGCGCGCCCGCTGCGCGAGAGCTTCGGCCGCCAGCCCTCGCCGCCCTCCGGGAACAGCTCGCCCGCGAGGGTCGCCGGCACGCGCGCGGCGGCCTGGTACGCAGGCATGATCCAGAAGTCGCTGAACCAGCGCTGGAGATGGTTCTCGAGCACCGTCCGCTCGCGCGCCGTCTCCAGATTCTGTGCCCAGAGCCGCAGCGCCAGCGGCCGCCGTCCGCCGTAGAGAACGGCGTCCGCGGCAGCGACGGTCGCCCGCCAGAGCCGCTCGACCCGCCACGTACGCGACAGGGCTGCGACATCGTCCCAGCCACCGGCTTCGGCCACCGCAGCGACGTCGACGATGTCGCGGAGCCGCCGAAGCGGTTCGTGTGCCCAGGAGTGCGCCGCGAGCAGCAGCGCGTGGTGCGCCGGCGGCAGGACGTCGAAGCCGTGTGGCCCCGGGATCGCAGCGGCCAGCAGCTCGGGCGTCGCGGGTGCCGGCCCGATCCCCTCCACCCACTTGGGGCGCGAGTGCAACTCGACGACGAGCGGCAGGTCGGGCCACTGCAGCGGACGGAGGTGGTGGATGTCCTCGTACAGCGACGGGTCGCCGACCTCGCGGAAGCCGGCGGAGCGCAGGGCCTGCTGGGCTGACGCGGCATCGTCTGCGAGGAGGTCGACGTCGCCGAACATCCGGAGGCCGGGCTCGGGATACCGGCGCGCGACGTCGAGGCCCTTGAGCAGGACGAGCTCGCCGTCGTAGGCCGCCCGAACGCGGCTGAGCAGCACGGGCGCCGCCAGCTGGACGACCGCGGCGCGCCGCTCCTGCTCGACGACCTCAGGCGGAACGGGCAGCCCCAGCGCGCGCCAGCGACGCGCGGCGAGCAGCTCGAGCCTGTGACTGCTGAGGTCAGCGAGACTGGGCGCTCGGTCGACGAGCCGGTCGACGGCTGCCCACAGCTCGCTCGGCGCCTGCACGAGGCGCCGGCCCGGGTACGGGTCGGCGGCGGCCGCGACCAGCACGCCGCTCAATACAGACCCAGCGAGCCACGTCGCTTCTCGCGCTTCAGCGCGGCGCGGAAAGCCAGCACGCCGATCGCGAGAGACAGCGCCGAAAGAGGCAGCAGCACGAGCAGGTCGCCGCCGACGCCTTCCCACCCACCCCCGCCGAGGAGCGGCTGGCGCATGCCGTCGATCGCGATCGCGATCGGGTTGTACTCGGCAACGGTCTGCGCCCAGTCCGGCAACAGCGTGAGCGGGAAGAACGCGCCGGAGAACAGGGTCAGCAGCGTCACGATGAACCCGCTCACCCCGGCGCCGCGCCGGAACGTGAGGATGAAGCCGGCGTTCGCGACGCCGAGGCCCCAGACGAAGGGAATGAACGCGAGCAGCACGGTCAGCGCCGGCAGGATCCCGCTCGCGTCGAAATGGAGGTCGAACACAAGGGCGGTCAACGCGAGGAAGATGAACGTGCGGAGCGGGATGTAGAGCACGTCGTAGAACACCGTGCCGAGCTGGATCGTGGTCGGGGACGTCGGGGTCATCAGCAGCGACTCCAGCGTCCCCTGGACCTGCTCGCCCCGCATTCCGGCTCCGACCCGCGACAGGGCGAGCTGTACGAACGCGCTCATCGCGATCCCCACCGCCGCGAACTCCATGTACGTGGTGCTCGAGCCGCCGTAGGTCGGCAGCACGCTCGGGTTCACCATCAGGCCGACGAAGTAGAACATCACCGCCTGCAGGGCGAGCCCGCCCCATTCCGTGACGAACGCGAGGCGGTAGCTCCATGCAACCAGGAGGTCGCGCCGGAGGAACGCCGGCAGCTTGACGAACTCCTCGCGGAGGAGCGCGCCCCGGCGGGGCGGTGCCTGCGGGAAGACGCTCACGGCCGGCCCGTCAACTGCACGAACGCCTCTTCGATCTCGGAGCGCGCCTCGCGGCACGAGACGACGTCCACCCCCGCCCCGGCGAGGGCGGCCAGGGCGTCTCCGAGTGACGCGTCCGGAAAGAGGTCGACCTGGAACAGATCCGGCTCGTCGGAGGCGAGCTCGATCGTCGCCGCCGTCAGCAACGACTGCCGCAGCGCGAGCAGAGCGGGCGGAGCGGCTCCGTTGGACGAGCGGAGCCGAAGCACGTACCGCGTGACGCGTACGAGCGCGGCGAGCTTCGCGACGCTGCCTGCGAAGCACACCTCGCCGGCCCGCAGGAGGGTCGCGTCGTGGGCGAAGTCGCGGATCTCTTCGAGACGCTGCGTCGCCCAGAGGACGGCGGCGCCCTCCTCGGCGATCCCCTGAACGAGCTGCCGAACCGACCGCGCTGCCTGTGGGTCGAGGTCGTGGGTCGCCTCGTCGACGAGGAGGACGCGTGGCTCGGTGAGGAGAGCGCGCGCCACCGAGAGTCGCTTCTGCATGCCGTGTGAGTACTCGCCCACCGGCACGCCGCCCGCCTCTTCGAGCCCCACCGCCGCCAGCACGTCGTGCGCCCTGCGCTTCGCGTCTCGGCGCCGGAAGCCGTTCAGGCGCCCGAAGAAGATCAGGTTCTCGATCCCCGAGATGCGCAGGTAGAAGCTGCGATCGCCGGAGGGCACGAGCCCCACGACCGCCCGCTGCGCGCGGCTGTCCTTCGCCGCGTCGGCGCCCAGCACGGTGATCGAGCCGGAATCAGGGCGCATCATCCCGCCGAGGATCCTCAGCAACGTCGTCTTTCCGGCGCCGTTCGGACCGAGCAGCGCGTGGATCTCCCCGGCACCGACGGCGAGCGAGACGTCCACGAGCGCCCGCCGCGTCCCGAAGCTGCGCGCGACCCCCCGCACGTCGATGGTGGCTTCGGGGCGCGGCGCCGGCGCGTTGCATGGAACGGGCGTTGCGATCGCTTCAGCTGCGTGCACGGCAGGAGCCTTCCAGTCGGGCCAGGACCTTCAGGATCACGGCCCTGCTGTCGAAGGGCAACTAGCCGTTCGGTCAGTTCAACCTCGCTCCGGTCCGCGAAAATCCCGGTCGCCGCCTCTGCGCTCGGTGACTAATGTGGGACACATGGCGACCTCAGGGGACGACAGGAAGAATGGGCGACCGGCTCGTCCTTGCGGCTGCGCGAGGGAGCGGTCGAGTGGCGCGAGATCGACGGCGAGATCGTCGCGCTCGAGGTCGCCAGCTCGACCTACATCGCGGCGAACCGCAGCGGCGGCATCCTCTGGCTGCGACTGAAGGACGGCACAACGCCCGACGAGCTCGTGGACGAGCTGACGAAGCGATACGACGTCGAACCGGCGCAGGCGCGAACGGACGTCACCGGGTTCCTGGCCGCGCTGAAGGCCCGCGGGCTGCTCGAGTCCACATGCGCCTCAGCGGCATAGACGCCCTGCGGGCCGCTCTCTGGACGGTGCGGGCGCTGCGTGCGACGAAGCGGCAGCTGGCATCCGTGCCCGTGACCGAGGTGCGCGTGCCGCCGCCCCCTCCCGACGTCGGCGCGGGCTCGCTCCCGTCGGTCCATCGCACGCTGAAGCACTGGCCGTCGACGTGCCTGGAGCAGGCCTTCGTCCTTCAGCGCTGGCTTGCCGCCGGCGGCGACGCCCGCGACGTCGTCATCGGCGTCACCCCGCCCGGCGAGAGGTTCGGGGCACACGCGTGGGTGGACGGGGAAGCCGACCCGTACCGTGACTCGGTGCACGAGCTGATGCGCGTCGCGGGCCGTTCGTGATGCAGGCGCTCGGTCGCGGGCCGCTCGAGCTCGCCGCGGGGCAGGTCCTCGGCCCCGGAACCCCGGTCGACCTCGGTGAGGTGGAGCACTTCGCGACGCCACGCGCCGCGCTCGAGGCAGTCGTGCTGCCCGCGCTCGCGACCGGTCGCTGTCTTGTGAGCTTCTCCGGCGGGCGCGACTCGTCCGCGGTGCTCGCGGTCGCTGCGACGCTCGCCGAGCGCGAAGGGCTGAATCCGCCCATTCCCGTGACGACGCGCTTTCCGGAGCACGAGCCTGCCGACGAGTCCGCCTGGCAGGAGCGGATCGTGCAGCTCCTGGGCCTCGAGGACTGGCTGCGCGTGGACTGCGGCGATGAGCTCCACATCCTGGGCCCGGTTGCGCGCGATCTCGTGCGGCGACACGGGGTCATGTTCCCGCCGAACGTCCACCTTCACGTTCCCCTCTTCGAGCCCGCACGCGATGGGGTGTTGCTGACCGGCATCGGGGGTGACGAGATCGTCGGCGGCGTGCGCTTCACGCGGACTGCCGCCGTGCTGGCGGGGAAGCGGCTCCCACGCCCGCGCGACGTACTCGGCGTCGGCTTCGCGCTGACGCCGCTTGCGCTGCGCCGCGCGCTGTCACGCCGCTCGCTGCGCGGGATCGCTCCGTGGCTCCGTCCGCGTGCCCACCGGAGTGCGACTCAGGCGCTGGCGGCCCATTTCGGAGCGGAGCCGATCGCCTGGGCGGATCGACTCCGCTGGTGGCTCGAAGCACCGTATCTCCAGGCAGCGCAGCAGACGTTCGAGACCGTGGCCGCCGATGCCCGATCCGGCGTCCTGCACCCGCTCGTCGATCCGCGCTTCGTCGCGGCCGTCGCGCGCCTGCCGTTCGACGAGCACTGGACGACGCGCACGGAAGGGATGCGCAGGCTCTTCGCGGACCTGCTTCCGGACGAGGTGTTGAAGCGTGCGGGCAAAGCGTCCTTCGGGCACATCTTCGCGCCGGAGCCGCGCCTCGAGCTCCTGCGGCGCTGGCGCGGGGAGGGCATCGATCCCGAGCTCGTCGATCCGGTCGCGCTGCGCCGGATCTGGGGCGCCGACCCGGTCGATCCGAGCTCGATCCCGCTGCTCCAGCACGTCGCCCACGTCCTCGAGGACGACGGCCCTGGATCAGCCGCCGGCGAGCTCGAGCACGCGTTCCACGACGCGCGGTAGCGACTCGAGCTCGCGCGGACGCTCGACCGACCACGCGGGAAGCGAGGCGAGGTCGATGAGCACGGCGGGGTCGACAGGCGGCAGGTTCACCGCCCGCTGCGCACCGAGCAGGTGCAGGAGCTCCCCGCCGCCGAGACGCCGCGCGTCCAGCGTCTCGCCCCACTCGAGCACGAACCAGCCTCGCAGCGGCACCGTCACCGGACAGGGCGCGAGCTCGAGCCGCCACCGCTCCCGCAGCTCGGTGCCTCCAATCAGCGCCCCGGCCTCGAGCCGACGAGCCGCGTCCGGCCGGAGATCGATGGCCCGCGGGCCGACGAGCGCCGCACCGGCCGCCACGACGACCAGATCGTCCGCGACGATGGAAACGCCGTCCAGAGCGAGCTGCGCGAGCGTGGAGCTCTTCCCGCCACCCCGCCTCGCGACGACGGCCCACGCACCCCCGCCGAGGACGAAGCCGCCGGCATGAAAGCTCTCGTGCCCCGACCACCACGAGACGATCGCCCCGGCGTGGGCGAGGGTGGGATGGATCAGCTCACCGGGCGTCCGGGCTGGGCTGGAGGTGACGACGATCTGCCGCTCGGCCCGGTCGACGAGGATCGAGCCTCCGCTCGGCGGGCCGAGCAGCGCTTTCGTCGGCCCGACGCGAGCGGCCGGGACGGCTGCGTTGCCTTCGCGGGCAAGTACCTCGTAGCGCGGCCAGTCGGAAGGGACGGGCTGCAGTAGCGGCTCGGAGTCGGCCCAGGGGCCGTCGAGGCCGAGGCCGTAAGCGCCGAACACTCCTGCACCATGGTCTAGTTGTCGGGTATCCAGGGTCGCCTTAGTGTGTGCCACATGGAATCCCGCGAAAAATACGTTGCGCCGCGCCTGGACGTTCTGGGCCGGGTCTCGGAGTTGACGCAGTTCGGCGGCTGCCTGTTCCCGAGCGAGAACAAGACCCTCGCCTGGGACGTCGATCACGTCTTCTACTTCCTGCGCGACTGCCAGCCGACCAACGGCTCCTAGTACCCGCCGTCGCCCCGCCCGTCAACCGACGGGTGTCTGCAGGTCCTGCTGGATCTCGGCTGGGCTGAGGGCGCGGTTGTAGACGCGCACCTCGTCGATCAAACCGGCGAACCACTCCGCCCAGACACTGTTTCCGCCGATCCGCAGCGGGCCGCTCGAGGCACCCATCGCCCCCGCGACCGCCGACGAGCCCGCCAGCGCTCCGTTCACATACAAACGCACCACCGAGCCGTCGAAGGTCGACGCCAGATGCGACCAGGCACTCAGCGGCAGCGACGACGAGCCAACCGCATTCCGCTCCCCACCGATGAAGACCTGCCCCAGCGGACGCCCACCCGCCTGATCACCATAGAGGCCGTACACCACCCCACCCGGCCGCTCCTTGAACACCACCGTCCGCCAACCCCCCAACCGCGACGGCCGCACCCACGCCTCCACCGTCAACCCAGACGTCAGATCGAGCGAGGCCGCATCCGGCACAGTCACCCAGTCGTTCACCCCGTCGAAGCTCAGCGCCGACCCAAACCGGCCCGCCCCCGACCACACCGCACCCGAGATCGATCCAGCATTCCCACGACCCGAAGCATCCGCCACAGTGGGACCCGACCCCGCAGCGAACGAATACGCAGCAACGAGGCCGGTGGTCGGGGGAGGCGGCTCGTTCGGCGGCACGGCGGCCGCGACCTCGGTCGAGGACGGGCTGAGGTTCCCGGCGGCGTCCTCGGCAAGGACGCGGTAGAAGTACGTGCCGGCCGCGAGGCCCGAGTCGGCATGGGTCGTCCCTGCAGGCTGGCCGATCCGATTTGCCGGAGAAGGCGTGAAACCGCCCGTCTGTGAGCGGTGGACGTTGTAGCGCACGACGCCGACGTTGTCGCCCGACGGATCCCACCAAAGCGATACCGCGCCGGCGGTAGGCGATGCCGAGACACCTGACGGCGCGGTCGGAGGAGATGTGTCGGTCGACGGCGGCGAGGCTCCCACCGGCGTCTGTAGGTCTTGCTGGATCTCGGCTGCGCTGAGCGCGCGGTTGTAGACGCGCACCTCGTCGATCAAACCGGCGAACCACTCGCCCCAGACACTGTTCCCACCGATCCGCAGCGGGCCGCTCGAAGCAGCCATCGCCCCGGAGACAGACGACGAGCCCGCCAGCGCTCCGTTTACATACAAGCGCACCACCGAGCCGTCGAACGTCGTCGCCAAATGCGACCACACGTTCAGCGGTAACGACGCCGAGCCGACCGCATTCCGCTCCCCACCGATGAAGACCTGCCCCAACGGACGCCCACCAGCCTGATCGCCGTACAACCCATACACCACCCCACCCGGCCGCTCCTTGAACGCCACCGTCCGCCAACCCCCCAACCGCGACGGCCGTACCCACGCCTCCACCGTCAGCGCACTGGACAGATCCAGCGAGCCCGCATCAGCAACCGTCACCCAATCGTTCACCCCGTCGAAGCTCAACGCCGAACCAAACCGACCCGCTACCGACCACCCCGCCCCCGACACCACGCCCACATTCCCACGCCCCGACCCATCCGCCACCGCCGACCCCGAACCCTCACCAAACGAATACGCCGCGACAAGGCTCGGCGAAACGGCGTTCCGGACGAAGGTCGCCGTGTACGTCGTCGCGACCGCGGGCGACACGATCGAATGAGCGGCCGCACCGCCGTCGGACCAGGACTGGAAGCTCCACGATCCGGACGCGTCCGTCTGGGGGCGAGCCTCGACGTGGATCGTGTGCCCCTCCCAGGACGTCAGGGTCGTGGGAGCTGCGTAGGGCACTCCGCCGAGGACGAGTTCGCGTCCGCCGGGGTCGGAGGCGAACGTGAGGTCGACCTTCCGCGGCTGGACGTTCCGGGTCACGGTCGTCGTCACGCCGGCCGAGTCCGTGGCGGTCACCTGGAGCTCGAGGTAGCCATCGATCCCGGAGCCCAGGTCCTCGGGTGCGGGCTGGGTGATCTCGAGGCCGTTCCCGGCCGTCGGTGCGAGGAACGGATGCGTGTGAGCGTCGTGGCGCCTGAGGACACGCCAGCTCAGGTTCGCCGGCGCGAGCGCTCCGTCCTCGGCGTCGTTCGCGGTGGCGCTGAGCGTGATCGTCTCGCCTACCGCGAACCGTTGAGCGGTTGTCGGCGCGTCGATCGTGACGTGCGGCGGCGTGTTGCCCGGGTCGATGCGTGCCGTCGTCGCCGGCGACGCAGCATCGTGGTCGTCGCGGACGACGAGGGTCGCCGTGTAGGTGCCGGCCACGCCATAGCTGTGGCTCGTCACGGGGCCGGTCGTGGTGAGCGGCGGTGAGCCGTCGCCGAAATTCCAGCTGTAGGAGAGGGTGTCGCCGGGGTCGGGGTCGCTGCTCGCACTTGCATCGAAGCTCACCGCGAGCGGCACCGCGCCCGACCTCGGCGTCGCCGTCATCCTGGCCGTCGGCGGCCGGTTGACCGAGGCCGTCGACTCGATCCGCCGCACCTGGCCGCCGTTCGTGTAGTTGGTGTAGTAGAGGCCCTGACCCTGCGGAGACGGCCCGAAGGTCATGTTGACCACAGCCCCGACGTCGTCCGTGAACTCGGTGCGGGTGAAACCGCCGCCGCCGTTCCGCGTCAGCAGGAAGATCTTGCCGCACGTGTAGTCGCCGAAGAGGTACGCGCCGTCGAAGGAGGCCGGCCAGACACCATCCGGCACGAAGGCCCCGCCGGTGATCGCGTGGCAGCCCGACTCGGGATGGCTGTAGGCGTAGACCGGGTTCGTCATCCCGGCCGGAGGCGGCCCGCAATTCGTGAGGGAGCCGTTCGCACACGGGCCTTCCCGGACGTTCCAGCCGTAGTCCGCGCCGGCCAGGCCCTCGTCGATCTCCTCCCAGGCGCCCTGGCCGACGTCGTTGATGAAGAAGCGGGTCGCCGCCGAGTTGGGGTCGAAGGCGAACCGGAACGGGTTCCGAAGCCCCCACGCGAAGGTCTCCTGGCAGATGTTCCCGGCCGTCGTCCGGCCCGTGACGTTGCACCGGGCCGTCCCCGCTCCCTGGAACGGATTCGCAGGCGGGATCCCGCCCGTGCTCGTGATCCGGAGGATCTTGCCGACGAGAACGTGGCGGTCGCGGGCCGCGTCGTTCTGACCGGCGCAGCCGCTGTCCCCCGCCCAGTCGCAGCCACCGTCGCCGACGCTCACGTAGAGGTAGCCGTCGTTGCCGAATCGCAGGTCGCCCGCGTTGTGGTTCCCCGTGGCCGGGATCTCGTCGATCAACACCGCCTCGCTCGCGGGGGCAATGGTGGAGCCGGACATGGTGAAGCGCGAGACCCGGTTGACGCACGTGCCGCTCTTGTCGCGGGTGTAGTAGAGGTAGACGAACCCGTTCGTGGTGAACGCGGGATCGACCGTCGCGCCGAGCAAGCCCTCCTCGTTGGCCGTGCAGAGGTCCTCCGTGAGATCCAGTGCGGGCTCGGCTAGGAGCGATCCGTCCTGGACCACGCGAAGCGCGCCGAACTGGGTTGCCACGAGCAGCCGACCGTCGGGCGTGAACGCGAGGGCCGTCGGGCTTTCGACGTTCGCGACGAGCGTGTCGACGAAACCGGCCGGAAGGGCCGTGGCGCTCCGTGTCGCACCACCGACGACCGCGACCGCAAGTGCGGTCGCTGCGAGCGCGAGTGTCCGGCGTTGGTATGGCGAGAGCGTGGGTGCGATCGGTGCCGCGAATGACCCCGCGCCAGCATAACGGGGTCGACGGCTCCGCGATCAGGGATCGGTCGGGGCTAGGGCCGCTGCGGCACCGGAGCCGGCGCGAACGCCTCCTTCACCTGGCGCAGCACCTGGGCGCGCCGGCCCTCGGCGACCGGTAGGAGGCCGCCGAACTCGAGTCGGGCGAGCTCGACGCGACCCTGCGTGCGGACGGTCTGGAAGCCGAAGTCGGCGAGGAAGTCGCTCGGGAAGACGGTGCGGTGGACGAGGAAGCGCTCGTAGGTCGTCTCGCCTTCGTTGTAGCGATACGCGAAGGCCTCGAGCGCTCGTGCGCCCTTGTCGCGCGCCTCGCCGATCGCGGCGAGGAAGAGCGACTGCTCTACCCACGGGCTCGCGACCGAGGCGAGGTAGACGCACGTGACGAGCACCGCGTCCTCGGAGGGCGGGCCGGCCGGAAGCTCGGCGGCCCGCGGGAAGAGCTCCGCCGGCCCGTACTGGATCGATCCCAGCAGACGGCCGTCGTCGTCGTGGTACAGCGCCCCCCACGCGCCCCAGTCGTCCTCCGCCTTCTCGATCCAGCGGGCCTTGTTGGTCTCGCGGCCGCTGCGCGACTGCCACCACACGCATTCGTGGCAGACCGACGGCGCGTGCTCGAGCGTTGCGCCCGTCAGACCATGGACGCGCGTGGTCACTAGGGCTTCGGGGTGAATTCGTCGACCACGACGTCGACCACGTCGGGCCGGAGATCGGCCATGCGGGCGAGATAGTCGGCGACGCCCGCCTGAACCTCGGCCCCCACGGCGGGTGCGCTCGCACCCCACGCCAGCGCCAGATGCAGCTCGACCGAGAGCCGGCCGTCCTCCCGGCTGACCCGGACGCCCTCATGCCGGTGGAGCGCGCTGCCGACGAGGCCGCTGACGCCGACGACCTCACGCGCGGCGTCGGCCGCGTAGCTCGCAAGGATGTCGGGCGAGATCAGCGACTGGCCGCTCACGGGTCTAGTGTAGGCCCGCTCCGCAAGACCAGCTCGGTCGCCTCGGGCCGGGCGAAGAAGCGGAACGGGACGAAGGTGGTCCCGAGCCCGGGCGAGACGTGCAGGGTCACACCGCCCTCCTCGTAGATGCCCTCGACCAGACGAGAGCGCAGGTGCGCGAAGCGGATCTTGCCGCCGGGGTACGGAAGCACGATCTGACCGGCGTGCATGTGGCCCGCCAGGACGACGTCGTAGCCGGGGACACGGAGCCGCGGGTAGTGGCTGAGCAGGATGCGGAGCGCCGCGGCTGGATCCGCCTCAGGGATCGCCGTGTCGTAGCCCGGAGCCGTGCCGGCCACCTGCACGCGCGCGCCCCGCAGCTCGAGTGTCCGCGACTCGCCGACGAGGAGCGTCGCCGGCAGCGTGTCGAGCACGACGGTTCGCGAGAACGGGTCGCGCGTGACGGCGACGTCGTGGTTGCCGAGGACGACGTACGCATCGAGGCCGCGCACCAGCTCGTTCAGCCGTCCCTGCGCGCGGGGGTGCGAAAGCAGGTCGCCGGTGATGCAGACGATGTCCGGCCGACGCTCGCGCGTCCACGCGACGGCCCTGGCGACCGCCCGCTCCCCGCGCGACGGCGGCCCAAGATGGAAGTCCGAGAGATGAGCGATGCGCAGCCCGTCGAGCCCCGGCGGCAATTCGTCGATCTGCACCTCGCGCACGCGCTTCCGCAACCAACCGGCCTCGAACCAGCCGTACGCGAGCAAGAGCGCCGCGAGCACGGCAAGGCCCGGAATCGCGGGAGTCAGACGCTCAGCTTCTCGACGAGCGGCGCGACCGAGACCACGTGGCGCTTGAACCGAAGCTCCGACTCCTCGAAGCCCGCGGCGACCCCGATCAGCTGCGAGAGGTGCAGGATCGGCATCTGGAAGTCCTTGCCGGTCGAAGCCTTCAGCTTCGACTGCCAGGCGTCGAGCGAGAGATGGCAGAGCGGGCACGGCGTCACGATCGCATCCGCACCGGCTTCCTTCGCCTGCTCGATCGGCTGGATCAACTCGCCGAGGGCCGTCTCCTCGCGGGCCTGGATGATCGGGAAGCCGCAGCACTTGATCTTGGCGGGATAGTCGACGGCCTCGCCGCCGCACGCCTCGATGATCCGCTCGAGCGAGGACGGACGGTCGGGATCCTCGAAGCCGAGCAGCTTGGAGGGGCGCAGGATCTGACAACCGTAGAAGGGGGCGATCTTCAACCCCTTCAGCCCCTTGTGCGCGGCCTGCTTGAGCAGGTCGTAGCCCTCGCCCTCGGCGACCATCCAGAGGAAGTGCCGCACGTCGACCGTGCCGTTGTACTCGGGCACGCCGACCTTCGCGAGGTTCTTGTTCACCCGTTCGCGCAGCGCCTCGTCGCCGACGAGCTGGAAGTTCGCCTGCCGCAGGTTGAGCGTGCACACGTTGCAGACCGTCATCAGCGTGTCGCACCCCGTCACCTCGGCGTAGGCGAGGATGCGAGCGTTCAGGTGCAGGTAGTAGTCCGGCTCGGCCTCGTGGATGTCGCCGGCTCCACAGCACGTGACCGTCTCGATCTCGACGAGCTCGAGACCGACTTTGGGGGACAGCGCCTGCGTCGAGATGTCGAGCTCCTTCGCGCTGAGCGAGGCGAGGCACCCCTTGTAGTACGCGACCTTCGTCACTCGCCCGCGCCCTTCTTCGTCGGAGTCTCGCCGGGGGTGATGTCCGCCTGGTCGCGGCTCCCCATGCCCTGCGCACTGCCTTCCGGTTCGAGCCGGACCTCCAGCCCGTGCTCGAGCGGGAGATCGGTGGCGGCGTGCTCGATCCGGGAGAGCGCCCGCTCGCCCTGGACGATTCCCAGCGCGCCCTGACGGTCCTGCTCCTTGACGAGGTCGTAGAGCGCGCGCGACTCCTTCACGCCCTCGGCGACGTGCGGCGGGAAGGGCACCGGCACCTTGCCCTTGGTGGCGAGGCCCATGGCGAACTTCATCTGCTTGATCGAGGTGACGATGCCCTGCGTCTTCGGCACGAGCTCCGTCTCGCGCAGCCAGCCGGTCGTCTTCGCGGAGGTGACGAACCAGTTCGCGTGCTTCGCGCCCATGTCCTCGTCGATCCCCTCCTTCATCGCCTCTGCACCGAGCTTCGCGATCGCGTCGCGCGGATCGACGCCCTTGGGGCAGCGCTCGTTGCAGAAGTAGCAGCGCGTGCAGTCCCAGATCCCGTGCTCGGAGCTGTACGCGTCGAGCCGCTCCACCTTGGCCGCGTCGCGGGGGTCGCCGACGAACCGCATCCCCTTCGCGAGCGCCTGCGGGCCGAGAAACTCGGGGTCGGACTCCATGGAGTTGCACTCCGAGACGCAGCAGCCGCAGTTGATGCAGAGCGACTCCTTGTGGATCACGTTCATCCGCTCCTGCGAGATCACGTGCTCCTGGTTCGGCTCGGGCTGGTCGTAGCCCGGCTGGAGCCACGGCTTCATCGCCTTCATCTTGGCCCAGAAGGGCTCCATGTCGACGACGAGGTCGCGGACGATCGGGAGGTTCCCCATCGCGGAGATGACGGGCACGTGACCGGCGTTCGCGATGTCGTACATGCGCACCTTGCAGGCGAGCACGGCGCCGCCGTCCATGCGCATCCCGCAGGAGCCGCAGATCATCATCCGGCAACTCTTGCGGTAGGCGAGCGTGCCGTCCTGCCGGTCTTTCACGAGGTCGAGGCAGTCGAGCAGCGTCGCCTCCTCGGGCGCGTCCACCTCGTACTCGCGCAGCGCGCGCTCGCCCGTCGTGGAGTCGTACCGCCAGATCTTCAGGCCTACCTGCACCGGCTACTCATCCTCCTCGTAGGGTTCGGTCTCGCGTTCCTCCATGGTGCCTGAGATGCTGCCTTCGCTCTCCACCACGCCAAAGAGACCGTCGAAGGACTCGACCTGATCGTCAGGCGGCACTTGCACGTCGACATCGACGCCGAAGTCGAAGAAATCCATCGTGACCGGCTCGTCGCCCTCCGGGAGCGTCAGGCGCCGAGCCAGGCCCTCGTCGTCGAGCCAGACCTCGACGGGCAGCGTCTTCTGCTTCCTGCTGTCGAGCTCCTTTAGAAGTGCCGTACGAGCGCTCTGCGGCGCCTCTTCGACGAGTCGCCTGAGGTCGATCGTGAGCCGGTAGCCGTCGGTCGCGACGCCTCGGATCTCCAGCTCACCCAGGTCTTCGACCTCACCGCTTGCTTCTTCGAGTGCCGCCAGCAACCGAGAAGGGTCGATGAAAGGAAACGGGAAGATGAGCGTCTCCAGCGAGACTTCCACTTCCGACCAGTCGAGAGCGAGCCATGGTTTCGGCTCCGCCTCCCCTAGCCCGCTTCCACTCCCGCCCAGGAGCTTCGATTCGAAGAACGCGGTCGTGCCGACGAACCGCATCTCGACCGCCGGTACGACGGCCTGCTCGTTCTGTTTCGTCCTCTCGAGGAACGAGAAGACGGCTAGGCGGCGCTCGTAGTCGATCACGCCGGCCATCGTCGTTCGGGACTCGTCGTCTTCCGAGACGAGCTCGACCCGCGAGCTGCCTGCGTCTGTGGTCTTGACCGCAGCGGCCGAGACATCCTGGGCGTCGACTACGTCCGTCGCCCCGCAACCGCTCAACATCACGGCCAGCACGGCCGTAACGAGCAGACCTCGAAGCGCTCGAAGCACCTTCAGTACTTCCTCTCTTCGGGGGCCCACCGGGTCATCCGGACTTCCTTGTAGGTCAGCTCGGGCTGGCCGTCCACCCAGCGCGTGATCGAGTGCTTGAGGAAGTTCTCGTCGTCGCGGGTCGGGAAGTCGTGCGGCCGCGAGTGGGCGCCGCGACTCTCCTGGCGGGCGAGCCCGGCCTGGAGCATGCACGCCGCGATGTCGAGCAGATAGCCGAGCTCGAGCGCCTGGGTCAGGTCGGAGTTGAAGACGTCGCCCTTGTCCTCGACGACCACCGTCGGATAGCGCTCGCGCAGCTTCTCGATGATCTCGATCTGGTCCTGCATCTGATCCTCGCGCCGGAAGACACCGAAGTTCTGCAGCATCGTCTGGCCGAGCTCGTCCCGGATCATCCACGGCCGCTCGCCCTTCGTCCGCGCCAGCAGCCCCTTCAGCTCGCGCTCTGCGTCGCGCGTGGCGGAGGCGGGCACCTCGACCGTCGTGTTCGCGAGCGCCCATTCGGCGGCGGCGCGGCCGGCCCGCCGGCCGAACGTGATCGTCTCCATCAGCGAGTTGCCGCCCAGGCGATTGGCGCCGTGCACGGAGACGCACGCAACCTCGCCGGCCGCGTAGAGGCCCTCGAGCTCGGTCAGCCCGTCCGTGTCCGTCTCGACCCCGCCCATGTGGTAGTGGGCGCCCGGCCGGACGGGGATCGGCGTGTGGATCGGGTCGACGCCCGCGTAGACCATCGCGAGCTCGCGCGAGCCCGGCAGGCGCGTGAGGATCTTCTCCGCGCCCAGGTGGGTCAGGTCGAGCAGGACCGAGCCGTTGACGCCGCGCCCCTCGTCGATCTCGGTCTGCTCGGAGCGCGAGACGACGTCCCGGCTCGCGAGGTCCTTCGCGGTCGGCGCGTAGCGCACCATGAAGCGCTCGCCCTCGGAGTTGCGAAGAATCCCGCCCTCGCCACGGCAGCCCTCGGTGATCAGGATCCCGCTCGGATACATCGTCGTCGGGTGGAATTGCATGAACTCGATGTCCTTCAGCGGCAGCCCCGCTCGCAGGGCCATCGACATGCCGTCGCCGGTGCAGGCGTACGCGTTCGTGGTCGCGCGGTAGAGCCGGCCGACGCCGCCCGTCGCGAGCACCGTGGTCTTGCCGCCGATCGCCTTCAGCCCGCCGTGCATCAGATCCCACGCGATCACGCCCTGGCAGCGATCCTGGTGGATCACGAGCTGCCACGCGAAGTACTCCTCGTAGACCTGGATGTCGCGCTTCACGAGCTGCTCGTACAGCACCTGGATCAGGACGTGGCCCGTGATGTCGGCCGCGAAGACCGTTCGGGGCGAGCCGGCGGCGCCGAACGGGCGCTGCGCGAGCTTGCCCTCGTCGTTCCGCGTGAAGACCGCGCCCCAGTGCTCGAGCTGGTAGATGTCGAGGGGCGCCTCTCGCGTGAAGACCTCGATCGAGTCCTGGTCTCCGAGGTAGTCGGAGCCCTTCACCGTGTCGAAGGCGTGGATCTCGGGGTTGTCCTCGCCGGTGTTCCCGAGCGCCGCGTTGATGCCGCCCTCGGCCGCGCCGGAGTGGCTGCGGGTCGGGTGCAGCTTGGAGACGATCGCGACGTCGGCGCCCGCGTCGTGTGCTTCGATCGCGGCGCGCATGCCTGCGCAGCCCGCACCGATCACGAGTACGTCGTGCTTCGCGTCCACCTGTGGAGGACGCTATCCGAAAGGATCCGAGGCGTGCGTCAGAGCCGCGGGCCGGCCTGGACGAGATTCTCGTCCGCGCCGAACTTGGCGAAGTTCTCGCTGAACATCGTCGCCAGCTTCCGCGCCTGCTCGTCGTACGCATCCGCGTCGGCCCACGTCGAGCGGGGGTCGAGCAGGGCCGAGTCGACGTCCGGCACGGAGACCGGGACCTCGAAGCCGAAGAGCTCGTCCGTGCGGTACTCGACGCCGGCGAGCTCGCCCGAGAGCGCGGCGGAGAGGAGCGCGCGCGTCGCCTGGATCGGCATCCGCTCGCCCTCGCCGTACGGCCCTCCCGTCCAGCCCGTGTTCACGAGCCACACCGCCGCGCCGTGCTCGTCGAGCTTCTTCGCGAGCAGCCGGGCGTAGACGACCGGCGACTGCGGCAGGAAGGGTGCCCCGAAGCAGGCCGAGAAGGTCGGTTGCGGCTCCTTCACCCCGATCTCGGTGCCGGCGAGCTTCGCCGTGAAGCCGGAGAGGAAGTAGAACATCGCCTGGTCGCGGGTGAGGCGCGCAATCGGCGGCAGGATCCCGAACGCGTCCGCGGTCAGCATCACGACCGACCTCGGATGGCCGGCGCGCTTCGCCGGCAGGGCGTTCGCAATCTGCTCGAGCTTGTACGCCGCACGCGTGTTCTCGGTCTTCGACCCGTCGTCGAGGTCGACGACTCCCGTCTCGTCCGCGACGACGTTCTCCAGGATCGTCCCGAAGGTGCGTGTCGTCCTGAAGATCTCGGGCTCGGCCTCGGCGGAGAGGTTGATCACCTTCGCGTAGCAGCCGCCCTCGATGTTGAAGACGCCGGCGTCGCCCCAGCCGTGCTCGTCGTCGCCGATCAGCGAACGTTCCGGGTCGGCCGAGAGCGTCGTCTTCCCGGTGCCGGAGAGACCGAAGAAGATGGCCACGTCGTCCTCGTCGCCGACGTTCGCCGAGCAGTGCATCGGAAAGACGCCTTCGAGCGGCAGCCGGTCGTTCATCAGCGTGAAGATCGATTTCTTGATCTCGCCCGCGTAGAAGCTGCCGCCGATCAACACCTCACGGCGAGAGGGGTGCAAGACGACGAAGGTGCCGCTGCGCGTGCCGTCCTCCGTCGGATCCGCCTCGAGCCCCGGCGCGTGCAGCACGAGCGCATCGGGCTCGAACCCGCGCAACTCGTCCGGGCTCGGCTCGATGAACATCGTCTTTGCGAACAGCGCGTGGTAGGGCCGGTCGGTCACGACACGGACGTTGATGCGGTGCGCTGGGTCGGCCCCCGCGAATGCGTCCACGACATAGAGGTCGTGGCTGGAGAGATGGTCGGTCACCTTCGAGCGCAGGCCCTCGAAGTGCTCCTCGTCGATCGCGGCGTTCACGTCGCCCCACCAGATCCGCTCCTCGGAGCCCGGCTCGCGAACCACGAACTTGTCCTTGGGCGAGCGGCCCGTGTGCTCGCCGGTATCGACGGCGAGCGGGCCGCCTTCGACGATCCGTCCCTCGTCGCGCCGCAGCGCATGCGTGTAGAGCACGGACGTGGTCGGGTTCCAGTGCACCGCCCCGGAGGCCTCGAGCCCGTGCTCCGAGAGGTGCTTTTCCCTGGTCGTGGTCGCCATGGCGCCGGACATCCTATGCGACCCGCCAATCCGGGCGGCCGACTCGGACGTACAACCGGGCGTGACGCGCTTCGTGTTCCTGATCACCCTCTGCGTGGCCGCTCTCGTGCTCGCCGGTTGCGGCAGCGAGGACGGCGATAACGGCGGCGACTCCTCAGGCGGTCAGTCGGTCGAGCTCGTCGCGACCGAGTTCGCGTTCGATCCCGCCGACGTCAGCGTCGACGAAGCCGGTGAGACCACGTTCACCGTCTCGAACGACGGAGAGTTCCCACATGCGCTCGAGATCGAGGGCAACGGGATCGAGGAGGAGACGGAGACGATCGATCCCGGCGGGTCGGGGTCGGTCACCGTCGACCTCGAGCCCGGCGAGTACGAGCTCTACTGCCCGATCGGCGACCACCGCGACCGGGGGATGGAAGGCACGCTCGTCGTGGGCGGCGCTGCCGGCTCCGGCGCCGGAGCGACGACGGACGAAAACGAAGCCGACAGCGACGACCCGTACGGCTACGGCTAGACCGGAGCGCCTTCGACGTCACGGGCGAGCAGCGCCGCGTACCGGCCTCCGGCACTCAGCAGCTCGTCGTGCGTGCCGACCTCGGCGACGCGACCCCGGTCGAGCACGACGATCTGGTCGGCGTCACGCACGGTCGAGAGCCGATGGGCGATCGCGATCGTCGTCCTCCCCTCCTCCAGCCGCTCGAGCGCCGACTGCACGAGCCGCTCGGTCTGGGTGTCGAGCGCCGAGGTCGCCTCGTCGAGCACGAGGATCGGCGGATTGCGCAGGATCGTGCGCGCGATCGCCATCCGCTGCTTCTCGCCGCCCGAGAAGCGGTATCCCCGCTCGCCGACGACGGTGTCGTAGCCTTCCGGCAGCGAGGCGATCAGTTCGTGGATCTGCGCTGCGCGGGCCGCCTCCTCGACCTCCTCGTCGGTGGCGTCGGGCCGCGCGAAGCGCAGATTCTCGCGCACGGTCGCATGGAAGAGATACGTCTCCTGCGAGACGACCCCGACCGCGCCGGCGAGCGAGGCGAACGTGAGGTCGCGCACGTCGACGCCGTCGATCGCGACGCGGCCGCGCGTCGCGTCGTAGAGCCGAGCGACGAGGTAGCCGGCGGTGGTCTTGCCCGAGCCGGTCTCGCCGACGAGCGCGGTCGTCGTGCCCGGCGGGACTTCGAACGAGACGTCCTCGAGCGTCCAGGCGGACTGCTCGTAGCGGAAGCTGACGGACTCGAAGGAGACGCGACCCTCCGGCCGCGCGAGCTCGCGGTGCCCTTCCTCGATGTCCACGTCGAGGTCGAGGTACTCGAAGACGCGATCGAAGAGCGCGAGTGACGTCTGTACCTCGAGCGACACGCCCAGCAGCGAGCCGACGGGGAAGAAGAGACGCGTCTGCAGCGTCGTGAATGCGATCACCGTGCCGAGCTCGATCGCGCCGGCCGCGTGGCCGGCGAACAGATAGACGAGCGCGGGCATGATCGCGAACGTCGTCTGGATCGACGCCATCATCCAGCGGCCCGTCATGCGGCTCCGCACCTCGAGGTCGGCCAGGCGCTCGGACTCGCCCTCGAAACGTGTGGCGAGCTCGCCGGAACGGCCCATGGTCTTGCCGAGCAGGATGCCGGAGACCGAGAGCGACTCCTGCACGAGGCTCGAGATGTCGGCCATCGACTCCTGGCGGACCTTGGCCACCTTCTGCCGCTCGCGGCCGACCCGGCGCGTCATCAACACGAAGACCGGCAGCAGCGCGAGGGCGAAGAGCGTCAGCCGCCAGTCGAGGAGGAACATCGCGACGACGCTCGCAAGCACCGTCGTGACGTTGGCGACGATCGAGGTGGCGGTCGAGGTGACGACGTTCTGCACGCCACCGATGTCGTTCGCGAGCCGCGACTGCACCTCACCCGTGCGCGTGCGCGTGAAGAACGCCAGCGAAAGCCGCTGGAGGTGCTCGTAGACCGCGGTTCGCAGGTCGTGCATCACACGTTGGCCGACCTGGTTCGACATGTAGGTCTGAACGACGCCGAGCGCGCCCGTGGCGATGGCGATCGCGATCATCCCGCCCACGAGCCAGTTCAGGAGCGTCAGGTCGCCCTCGGGAAGCGCGTCGTTGAAGATCGCCTCGAGCAGGAACGCCGGGACGACCCCGAGCGCCGACGAGAAGAGAATCAGCGCCAGTACGCCGGCGAGGCGCAGCTTGTACGCCCGAAAGAGCCCGACGATGCGGCGAAGATTGGCGCGCCGCACGGCGGGGTCGGCCGGCCGCTCGACCGGCTCGGTCTCCTCGAAGCTGCGACGGCCGCGTGCCATTCGGAACGAAGAGTACGGGTCGCCTACAAGCCTCCCGGGCCGCCTCGAGCGCGCGCTACGCCAGGAACAGCCCGAGCTCGGCGTCCACGAGCTCCTCCCAGCGCCCGGCCCGCGGCATCCGCACCGCCTCGCCCCACGGCGCGCGCAGAGCGATCGGATGCAGGCCGCCGGGAATCACCGTGCGCACGGCGTCGACGCCACGCGCGCGGGCGCGCTCGTAGCCACGCAGCGAGAGCTCCGGCCGAACGCCGGGCACGCCCGGGACCCCCCGGTCGAGCGAGCCGTGCACGACCGCGAAGCGGCGGCCCTCGAGCGGCGTCAGGTCGAGCTCGGAGTAGAGCCAGGGTGCCAGCGCGATCACCGTGCTGACGGCGGGATCGGAGGCGACGTGCACCGCGACCGCCCCGCCCATCGAGAAGCCGATCAGGGCCACCTCCTCGGCGCCTGACTCGCGCGCAGCGGCGATCGCAGCACCCGCGTCCTCGACGCACAGCTCGAGCCGGCGCCACGACTTGACCCGGTAGCGCACCTCGAGGAAGCCGAGCTCGGGGCGGCGGCGGGCGAGCTTTCCGACGAGCCACTCGATCGACGCGCTCCACGTCCCGGGGCGCTCCGCCGCGGTGCCTCCGTTCATGCACACGACGGCACGGGAGCCGGCGCCGTTCGTCCAGCGCGCCTCGGCACCGGTCTCCAGATGAAAGGACATGCGGCGACTCTAGGGAAAAGGCCTCAGGTGCAGACCGCCCCTGCGATCGAGAGGTTTCTCGCCACTCCCAGTCTCGCCGAGTCGACCCGGCGCTCCTATGCGTTCGACCTGCGCGACTTCGCCGGCTGGCTGGGGGCACGAGGAACCCGCCTCGAGGACGTGGACGTGCGCGTCCTCGCCGACTACGTGGCCGAGCTCGGGCGAGCCCGGCGCGGCCTCGCGCCGGCGACGATCGCACGTCGCATCTCTTCTGTCCGCTCCTTCCTCCGCTTCACCTTCGGCCCCGCGCGAGTCCCGGACACGCCGTTCGCGCCGCGGCGGCCGAGCCGGCTGCCGGACGCTCCGAAACGGGACGAGGTCGAGGAGCTGATCGCCGGTGCGGGCGGCGACGGCCCACTCGGGCTCCGCAACACGGCGCTCGTCGAGCTCGTCTACTCCGCCGGGCTCCGCAGCGCGGAGGTGGTCGGGCTCGACCTCGGCGACGTGGACTTCGACCAGGAGCACATCCACGTCTGCGGCAAGGGCGGCAAGGAGCGGATCGTCCCGCTCGGGGAGCGGGCGGCACACGCCGTCGCCGTCTATCTTCGCGAAGCCCGGCCGCAGCTCGCCCGCGGCGCCGACGACGCCCTCTTCATCTCCATCCGCGGGCGCAGGCTCGACACGAGCACGCTGCGGCGGCTGCTCCCGCACCCGCACCGGCTGCGCCACTCGTTCGCGACCCACCTGCTCGAGGGCGGCGCCGACCTGCGCACGATCCAGGAGCTGCTCGGCCATTCCTCGCTCTCCACGACCCAGATCTACAGCCACGTCGACGCCAAGCGCCTCCGCAAGGTCTATGACTTCTCCCACCCCCGATCCTGATCTTGCGCGCCTGGCCGGCGCCGCCTCCCGGCCGGCAATGCCGGCCTCCGGCGTCGCCTCGCACCGCTCGCACCGCTCGCGGCGCTCCAGCCGGCGGCCCGGATCTCCATACTGTTCCACCGTCCTACGCACCGCGAGCGTTGCGCCAGACGCGCAAGATCGGCGGCTGAAGTGGCAATAGAAGAATTGCCTCGCGACGCCGAGCTCGACGGGTTCCTGACGCTGCTCGCCGCGCGACGCGCGCCGCGGACCGTGGAGGCGTACCGCCGTGACCTCGCGCAGCTGGAGGCGTGGCTCGGGCATCCCGTCTCGTCGGCTTCGGTCGAGGAGCTGGAGGGCTGGATCGCGCAGATGCGTGCGGACGGGCGCGCCGCTACGACGATCGCCCGGCGGATCGCCGCCGTGCGCGCGTTCTTCCGCCACCAGATGCTGCTGGGCGCCCGCGGCGACAACCCCGCCGCCGCGCTGGCTTTGCCAAAGCGGCTGCGCACACTGCCTCGCACCCTGTCGCCCGCGGAGGCCGAGCGCCTGATCGACGCCGCCGCGGGCACGACGCCGCGGGCGATGCGCGACCGCGCGCTCGTCGAGCTGATGTACGGCGCCGGGCTGCGCGTCAGCGAGGCGCTGGGGCTCGACCGCCGCGCGGTCGACCTCGACGAGCGCATCGTCCGCGCGCTCGGCAAGGGGCGGAAGGAACGGCTCGTACCGCTGGGGCGACCCGCCGTCGAATCGCTGCGGCGGTACATCGCGATGGGGCGCCCTCATCTCGATCGCCGTCACCGCCCCGAGCTGTTTCTCAACGCACGCGGCGGGCCGCTCACCCGTGCCGGCGCGTTCCTGATCCTGCGGCGGCTCGCCGGGAAGGCAGGGCTCGAGCCGGAGCGCGTCCATCCACATCTGCTTCGTCACTCGTTCGCGACGCATCTGCTCGAAGGTGGGGCCGACCTGCGCAGCGTGCAGGAGATGCTCGGTCACGCCGACCTTTCCACCACCGAGCTCTACACTCACGTATCCGATCGGCGGCGGCGTGAGTTGTACTTTCGAGCGCACCCTCATGCGCGCCGGAAAGACGATCCGAAGGACGAAGCTCGATGACGTTCGACCCGCAGATCCTGACCCTCGTCGCCGTGATGATGGCAGTCGGCTGGACGATGACCTTCTCAGGCGTGAAGAAGCACATGCTCGAGCAGAAGCGCCGCAAGCGCGTCTGCCCCGCCTGCGGCCGCTCGATCCAGGGCCGCGTCTGCGAAGCGCACTGAGCAGCCGAAGAGCTCAGCTGCTCTGAGCAACCAGGGCTTCGACGACGCGGACCCGCTCGGCGGGGGCGTCGACGAGCGTGACGTGCCCGAGCTTTCGGCCCGGCCGTGGCTGCTTGCCGTAGAGATGGACATGCGCACCGGGAATGCGCAGGAGCTCCTCGAGCGGTGGAACCGAGCCGATCAGGTTCGCCATCCAGCAATCCTCGGCCTCCGTCGAGCCGAGCGGGAGACCCTGGATCGCACGCAGGTGGTTCTCGAACTGGCTGGTCTCGGCACCTTCGATCGTCCAGTGGCCGGTGTTGTGCACGCGCGGCGCAAGCTCGTTCGCGACCAGCCCGCCGCCGACCTCGAAGAGCTCGAGCGCCAGCACGCCGACGTAGCCGAGCTCGTCGAGCAGCCGGCCTGCGTACTCCTCCGCGAGCAGCTGAGGCGCATCGACCGCCGGCGCCCGCGACGTGCGCAGGATCCCGTCCTCGTGGACGTTCTCGATCAGCGGATAGAAGCGCGTCTCGCCACCGCCGCCGCGAACGGCGAGGAGGGACAGCTCCCGTTCGAAAGGGACAACGCCTTCGAGAACGTGCCCGGGGCCAGCCCCTGGACGTGTCTCCACCAGCTGTTGTCCTTTGCCGTCGTAGCCCAGGCGGCGGGTCTTCAGGAGTGCGGGGAACTCGGTCACCTCGTCGTCGATCGGCGCGGTCGGGATGCCGAGGCGGCGGAAGAGCTGCTTCTCGACCAGGCGGTCCTGCGCGGCCTCCAGCGCCGCCGCGCCCGGCACCGCTCCGACGCGCCGCGCCGCCTCCACCGGCACGTTCTCGAACTCGTAGGTGACGGAGGCCGCGCCGGCCGCCAGCCGCTCGAGCAGCTCGGGGTCGTCGTACGCGCCCACGAGCAGCTCTCCGACGTCGCCCGCGGGTGCATCCGGCGAGGGATCGAGGAACCGGAACGAGAGCCCGAGCGGGATCCCGGCGAGCCCGAGCATCCGGCCGAGCTGCCCTCCTCCGATCACGCCGACGACAGGCAAATGACGGTCGGTTACGTGGACGGATCGGGGTCGGCGAGCACGGCCTGGGTCTGCTCGGCGCGGAAGCGCGCCAGACGCTCCCGCACTCCGGCGTCGGAGCGGGCCACGATCGCCGCCGCGAGCAGCGCCGCGTTGACCGCACCGGCCCGCCCGATCGCGAGCGTCCCGACGGGGACGCCCGCCGGCATCTGCACGATCGAGAGCAGCGAGTCCATCCCCTTCAGCGTCTTCGACTCCACCGGCACGCCGAGCACCGGCAGCGCCGTCTTCGCCGCGGCCATTCCCGGCAGGTGGGCAGCACCGCCGGCCCCGGCGATCAGCACCTGAAGCCCGCGCGCCTCCGCGGAGGACGCGTACTCGAAGAGCAGATCCGGCGTCCGGTGCGCCGAGACGACCTTCGTTTCGGACGGCACCTCGAGCTGCTCGAGTGTCTCGACCGCGTGGCGCATCGTCTCCCAGTCGGAGCGCGAGCCCATGATCACGCCCACGAGAGCGGCCATCTAGTACTCCGTTCCGAAAGTCCGTTGCAACCGTGGGGAGTGGCCAGGTGTGATCTGGCGGCGCACGGTACCCGCGCGCGTGCTGGTTGCACGTGCGCGGGTGCCGGGTGCCGCGAGGCGCGGCTGGACGCCCGCACAGTCCAGGGGAGTTGCGGAACGGAGCACTAGCGGGTGTCGGCGCGCTTCTTCAGCGCCACGGCGACTGCCTTCGCCGTCTTGCGCAGCTCACCGTCCTGCTCGTCGTCGTCGGCGAGCCCGTTCAGGATCTGAATCGTCTCGCGCTGCGGCGAGCCGTTCTTCAGACAGACGATCGCGAGCCGGCGGACGGCCATGTTGCCGTCGTGGGTCGCAAGCTCGTGCAGGAGCGCTCGCATCCCGTTGACGTCGCCCGGATGGGTACGAGAGAGCCCTTCGAGTGCGATCAAAGCCGACCCACGCGCCGCCGGGCTCTCGTCCTCGAGCCCTCGCCGGAGCAGCTCGAGCTTCTGTCGGTAGCGGAACTGCGCAATCGCGCGGTAGGCCTGCGCACGGATGCGGTAGTCGCCGTTCCGGGCCGCGTGCTCGACCTCCTCGTCCCACTCCGCCCGCAGGTTCGCCAGCGCGCGCTCGTCGCCCGCCTGCGCGAGCTCGTCCGCGCGGGCTGCCGCCTCCTGCAACGTCATCCGATCGAGGACGCAGCGCGGGCGCTCGGGCCGACGTAGCGCGCCGACGGCCGCACGAGCCGGCTCAGCTTCTTCTGCTCGAGGATGTGCGCCGACCAGCCGGCCGTCCGCGAGCACGCGAACATCGCGGGCGCGAGCACCGGAGGCACGTCGGCGACGTCGAGCACGACCGCCGACCAGAACTCGACGTTCGTCTCGAGCGGGCGGTCCGGCGACTTCTTCCGCAGCGCGGCGAGCGCCGCCTGCTCGAGCTTCGCCGCGACCTCGAAGCGCGGAGCGCCGAGCTCCTTGGCCGTGCCCTTGAGCAGCCGCGCGCGTGGATCCTCGGCCCGGTAGACGCGGTGGCCGAAGCCCATCAACCGCTCTCCGCGCTCGATCAAGCCGTTGACATAGCTCTCCGGATCGCCCGACTCGGCGGCTGCGTCGAGCATCGGGAGAACGCGAGCCGGCGCGCCGCCGTGCAGGGGGCCTGAAAGCGCGCCCACGGCGGACGAGAGCGCGGCGGCGCAATCCGCACCGGTCGAGGCGACGATGCGTGCGGTGAACGTCGAGGCGTTGAGCCCGTGCTCCGCGGTGCAGATCCAGTACGTGTCGAGCGCCTGCACGTGCTTCGAATCGGCCTCGCCGCGCCATTCGAGCAGGAAGCGCTCGGCGGTCGACCGTCCCGCCTCGACGGTGGCGCGGTCGACGTGGTCCGACTTCCCGTCCGCGAGCCGGGCCGACTGCGCCGCGATCGAGATGAACTGGGCCGAGAGGCGGCGCAGGTCCTCGCGCGCCTCGTCGTCTGAGATGTCGATCAGCTTGTCGAGCTTCCACTCGGCACCGAAGCGCGCCGTCACCGCCTGCAGGTCGGCGGGCGTGTTCCCCGTCAGGCCGCCGCCCGAGTACTCCTCGGCGGCCGGCAGGCCGGGCTCGTAGCTCTCGTCGACGAGGAGGCCCCAGACCTGCTCGAACGGATACTTGCCGACGAGCTCCTCGATGTCGACGCCGCGGTAGCGGAGCGACCCGCCCTCGCGGTCGGGCTCGGCGATCTCCGTCTCGAAGGCGACGATGCCCTCCAGGCCCGGCTTGAACTCGTTCATCGTTCTCCTCGTCTTCCGATTCCGGTGCCGCGGACGGTACCTCACCGGCATACCCGCGACCGGCGCATACAATCCGCCGTCCGTATGGCCCATCGAATGCCCTGAGGAGCTGGAGGTTCCGGTTTGAGAGCGAAGGTAACCGTCGTCGGGGCCGGCAACGTCGGCGCCACTTGTGCGCAGGAGCTCGCGCGGCGCGACTACGCGGACGTCGTGCTCGTCGATATCAAGGAGGGGCTCCCGCAGGGCAAGGCGCTGGACATCGACCAGAGCGCGGCGGTGCTGGGCTACGAAGCGAACGTCATCGGCTCGAACGGCTACGCCGAGACCGCCGGCTCGGAGGTCGTCGTGATCACGGCGGGCCTGCCGCGCCAGCCGGGGATGAGCAGGGACGACCTCGTGACGACGAACGAGAAGATCGTCGGCTCGGTCACGAAGGAAGTCGCGTCGGCGAGCCCAGACGCGATCGTGATCGTGGTCTCGAACCCGCTCGACGCGATGTGCCACGTTGCGAAGTCCGCCTCCGGCTGGCCGAAGGAGCGGGTCTTCGGGATGGCAGGGATCCTCGACACCGCCCGCTTCTCGGCCTTCATCGCCTGGGAGACGGGCATGTCGATCAAGGACGTGACCGCGATGGTGCTGGGCGGCCACGGCGACCAGATGGTGCCGGTCGTCTCCGCCACCACCGTCGGCGGCGTCCCGCTGCGCAAGCTCGTCGCGGAGGAGCGGATTCAGGCGCTCGTGGAACGGACCGCGAAGGGCGGTGGCGAGCTCGTGAACCTCCTCGGGACCTCGGCGTGGTACGCGCCTGGGGCGGCCGCGGCGCAGATGGTCGACGCGATCGTGCTGGACGAGAAGCGCGTGCTGCCGTGCACCGCGTTCCTGGAGGGCGAGTACGGGATCGAGGACCTCTACATGGGCGTACCCGTCGTGCTCGGCGCGAAGGGGATCGAGCGGATCGTCGAGCTCGACCTCGACGAGAGCGAGCAAGCTGCGCTGAAGGCGTCGGCCGAGGCCGTGCGCGACGTCGTCTCCGTTCTCTCCTCCACCTAGTCCGTTGGATCTCAATCTCGGCGGGCGCACGGCAATCGTCTGCGGCGCCTCCGCCGGGATCGGGCTCGCCTGCGCGGAGTCACTCGCCGCGGAGGGGGCGAACGTCGTCGCGTTCGCGCGCCGCCGCGACGTGCTGGAGCGCGAGGCGAAGCGCATCGGCGCGCTCGCCGTCGAGGGCGACGTCACGCGCGCGGCCGACCTGGAGCGGCTCGTCGAGCACACCGTCGCGGCCCACGGCGGTGTCGACGTGCTCGTCCTGAACGGAGGCGGTCCGCCGCGGACCCGCGCGCTCGACGTCTCGGACGAGGCGATCGACGACGCCGTCGAGCTGCTGCTGCTCTCCGCCGTCCGGCTCGTCCGACTCTGCCGCCCGCACCTCGAGGCGAGTGGACACGGGCGGGTGGTCGCGATCACCTCGAGCTCGGTGAAGGAGCCGATCGACAACCTCGCGCTCTCGAACGCGATCCGGCCGGGCCTCGTGGGGTGGCTGAAGACCGTGGCCCGCGAGCTCGGGCCGACCGGCGTCACTGTGAACGCGATCGCTCCCGGCCGGATCGACACGGAACGGCTCAAGGAGGTCTACCCGGACGGTCCCACCGAAGCGGATCTCGCCGCGATTCCGTTGCGCCGCTTCGGAGCGGCGAGCGAGATCGGCGAGGTCGCCTGCTTCCTCGCCTCCGACCGCGCCGCCTACGTCACCGGCGCGACGATCGCGGTCGACGGAGGCCTCACGCGAGGACTGCTTTGAGGCCAGGTCGCCTGCTGGGAGGCGGCGTGCTGCTGCTCGCCGTCGTCTTCGGGATCGCCTGGTTCGCGCCCTCGGACAGCTATCTGATCGTTCCCGACGAGGCGAAGCCGCTCTCCGAGCTCGTCCTGGTCGAGGGCGAACGCAACTCGGACGACGAGGGCGGAATCCTCTACGTCGACGTGCTCGTCCGGAAGGCCTCGCTCGCCGAGGAGCACATTCCGGCGCTCAGGCCCGACGGCGCGGACGCCGTGCCCGCGGACGCGATCGTGCCCGAAGGCTCGAGCTTCCAGGAACGCCGGGAGCAGAACCTGCGGGCGATGGACCGGTCGCAGGAGATCGCCGCCGCCGTCGCCCTGAAGGAGCTCGGCTACGACGTCGGGTCGGATCCGGAGGGCGCGCTCGTCGTGGGGGTCGCGCAGGACGCACCGGCCGCAGGGAAGCTCGAGTCAGGCGACGTGATCGTCGCCGTGGACGGCACCACGGTCGCGACGCCCGACGACCTGCGCCGGCTGATCGGCCGGCGCGAGGTCGGCGAGACGGTGCGCCTTCGCGTCCGCGCGGGCGAGGAGACGCGCACGGTCGAGGTCGGCACGATCGCCAGCCCCGAGGACCCGGAGCAGCCGATCGTCGGCATCCAGGTGGAGCAGTTCGCGGAGATCGACGTGCCGATCGACGTCGAGATCGACCTCGGCAACGTGGGCGGGCCGTCTGCCGGCCTCGCCTTCGCGCTCGACGTCGTCGAGGAGCTCCGCGGTGACGTCGACCGCGGCAACCTCGTCGCGGCGACCGGGGAGATCCAGCTCGACGGGACCGTGTCGCCGGTCGGAGGGCTGAAGCAGAAGACGATCGGCGCGAAACGCGCCGGCGCCGACGTCTTCCTCGTTCCGGCTGGGGATAACGCGGCCGAAGCACGACGCTACGCGGACGGCATGCGGATCATCGCGGTGGAGAGTTTTCAACAGGCGTTGCAAAAGCTGGCAACGATGCCGAGAAAGCCATAGAAACAGGCATGTTTTGCCAGTTGAGAATCACCCGGAAATTGCGTCGATTTCGTAAACGCGGGGGTTGTGGCGCCGCGCAATGACGACAAGAATGGCGCCTGTCCGGAGGGGACGAGACCCGACTAAGAGGACTGAATGGGCAAGCGATCTGAAGCAAGCTGCACCGATTGCTATTTCCGCCGCGCGGGGCTGTGCGCGCTTCCCGGCGACTCCCCCTGCCCCACGTTCCGCCTCGCGACGACCGGCGCCCTGACGCCGCCTCGACAGCCGCGTCTCGTCCCCCGTCCGGCGCCCGCCTTCGCGCCGGCAGCCGCCTGAGCCTCTAGACTTCCGAGCGCCATGGAGAGCCGCGAGCACGAGTTCGAGCGGACGTGGCAGCCGCGACTGTGGTTCTCGATCGGGCTGCTGATCCTCCTCGCGGCCTACCTGATCGCCTTCGTGGTCGGCAACAGCGACGAGGCGAGCGTCAACTTCATCTTCGGCGAGGCGAGGACCTCGCTGATCTGGGTGATCCTGCTCTCGGTGCTCGTCGGTCTGGTCGGCGGCGTGCTGCTCTCACAGCTTCACCGGCGGCGCCAGGCGCTGCTGAACGCCGACTACAGCAGCGAGGCGAGCAGCGAGACGCCCTCGCCGATCGCCGACGGCGACTCGTAGCTGAACGCGAGGCGGGCGGAGCGCTCGCCGCCGCGGCCTCCCGGGAAGAAATCCGAGCCCTTGACGAACGTCACGCCCGCCGCCTCCGCTCGCTCGAGCAGCGGCGCGGTTTCCGTGGGCAGCTCGGCCCAGAGGAAGTAGCCGCCCTCCGGCCGGCTCCAGGTCGCGTGGCCGCCGAGCTCGCGCTCGAGCGCGGCCAGCATGGCGTCACGGCGGTCGCGCAGGAGCCCCTGGATCCGCTCGAGATTCGGTTCGAACGCCTTGCGGTCATGGAGCTCGAAGATCGTCGCCTGCGTGATGAACGGCGGCGAGATGTAGGTCGACACGGCGCGTTCCTCGATGCGGGCCGCCAGCGCGGGCGGCAGCACGAACCAGCCGACGCGCAGCCCCGGGGCAACGGTCTTCGAGAACGACGACGTGTAGAGGACGCGCTCGCCCCCCTCCAGCTCGTGCAGTGACGGTGGGGCCTCGCCCTCGTAGCGAACGAGGCCGTAGGGGTCGTCCTCGAGCACCGGGACGTCGTGCGCGACCGCGAGCTCGACCAGCCGCCGGCGCCGATCGGCCGAAAGCGTCCGCCCGCTCGGGTTCTGGAAGGTGGGGATCGTGTAGAGGAAGCTTGCGCCGGCTCCAAGCTCCCGCTCGAGCGCCTCGGGATCGAGACCCTCGTCGTCCATCGGCAGCGTCACGACGTCGGCGCCCAGCCGCGCCAGCAGCTTCAGCGGTCGGTCGTAGGTCGGCGCCTCCACGAGCACGCGGCCCGGGCGCTCCGCGAGCAGCTCCTCGAAGACGAACGCGATCCCCTGAAGGCCGCCGTTCGTGAGGATGACGCGGGCGGGCTCCACGCCGTGCCGCGCCGCGAGCAGCTCCCGCAGCGGCGCGTACCCGCCGCCAGGGCCGTACGCCAGCACCGACGGGTCGCGCTCCACAGCCGCCCGCGCGCAGTCCGCCAGCAGGTCGACCGCGAGGCACTCGGGCGCCGGTGCTCCTCTCGCAAAAGAGATCATTTGCAGGAGCGTATCCGGGTCACCGGCCGGGCTCTCTGCTACCGTGATCCTTACGGACGGCACCAGGTCGTCCTGTGAGATGTAGCTTCTTCGGTTCCTCCCTCGTTCTGTGCGAGGTGGTCGAGGCAGTTGGATCTCGACCAATCCAGAACGCAAGGAGTCGAACCATATGAAGTCTTTCCACGAGCTGGGCGTGTCGACGCGTGTCGCTCAGGCACTCGCCGAGCGCGACATCCACGCGCCGTTCCGCATCCAGACTCTCGTCCTCCCCGACGCCCTCGACGGCCGCGACGTGCTCGCGAAGTCGCCCACCGGGTCGGGGAAGACACTCGCTTTCGCGGTCCCGATCGTCGATGCCCTCGACGCCTCCGACCCGCAGCCCTCGGCGCTGATCCTCGTGCCGACGCGCGAGCTCGCCGCCCAGGTCGCCGCCGAGATCGAGACGATCGCTCCGGCAGCCGACCTGAAGGTCGCGGCGGTCTACGGCGGGATCACGATCTCGACGCAGGCCAAGAAGGCTCGCGAGGCCCATATCCTCGTCGCGACGCCCGGCCGCCTCCAGGACCTGCTGGAGCGGAGAGCCGTGTCGCTCGAGGGCGTCCGCATCCTCGTCCTCGACGAGGCCGACCGGATGCTCGACATGGGCTTCCAGCCCCAGGTCGACCGGATCGTCCGCCGCCTGCCGCGCGCACGTCAGACGATGTTCTTCTCCGCGACGCTCGACGGCGCCGTGGGCGAGCTGGCCCGCGACTACACGACGAACGCGGCACGGCACGAAGGCACGCTCCCGCCCGAGCACGAGCAGGGGATCGTCGACCACAAGTTCGTCCCGGTCACGGCCGACAACAAGGTCGAGACGCTGGCGCAGCTGCTCGCGGAGGAGCGCGGCCTCGCTCTCGTCTTCGTGCGCACGAAGCGCGGTGCCGAGCGGCTCGTGCAGAAGCTCACCCGCGTGAACGTGCAGGCGGTCGCCATGCACGGCGACATGACCCAGGGCGCACGCGAGCGCGCGCTCGCCCGCTTCGAGTCGGGCAAGGTGTCGACGCTCGTCGCAACCGACGTCGCCGCCCGCGGCCTCGACCTCGACGACATCACGCACGTGATCAACTTCGACCCGCCCGAGGACAACAAGGGCTACGTCCACCGCGTCGGCCGGACGGGCCGCGCCGGACGCAGCGGCACCGGCGTCACGCTCGTGCTGCCCGACCAGCAGGCGGAGGTGAGCCACGTCGCGCGGATGCTCGGACACACCGAGCAGTTCGCGAACGAGGGCATGAAGGTCGCCCCGCCGCGGCTCGTGTACCAGTCGAAGCGCCGCAACTCCAAGTGGGGCGCAACGCGGCCCCGCCGCAAGATCTAGCACCCCTTTCCAAGAACTAGCTCGGACTGTTGAGCTACACCCCCGACGCGCGCCCGGCTTCCGAGCCGGCTGCGCGCGGGGGTACTCGATTCTTCATCTAGATTCACGCGGTGAGCCCAGCCACGCGCTCCCGCATCGCCGATCCCTCCCTCGCCCCGGCCGGCGAGCAGCGGATCGGCTGGGTCGCACGGCACTCGCCGGTCTTGAACCGACTCGCACGGGTGCGGCTCGCAGACGGCGCGCTGGAGGGCCGGCGCGTTGCCGTCGTCGTCCACCTCGAGGCGAAGACGGCCTACCTGGCCACCCTGCTCGCAGACGCGGGTGCGCACGTCGTCGCGTCGGGCTCGAACCCCGGCTCGACCCAGGACGCGATCTGCGCCGCACTGGTCGCCCGCGGGATCGAGGTGCACGCGAGCCACGGCGCCACGCGGGAGCAGTTCGACGCCGACCTGCTGGCAGTCGCGGACACCGAGCCCGAGCTCGTCGTCGACGACGGCGCCGAGCTGACCGCGCGAATCGTCGAGCACCGTCCCGAGCTGGCGGCGCGACTCGCAGGCGTGACCGAGGAGACGACCACGGGCGTCGCCCGGCTGCGTGCGCTGGAAGCGGCCGGAAGGCTCGCGTTCCCGGCGATCGCCGCCAACGACGCGCGCTGCAAGCACCTTTTCGACAACCGCTACGGCACCGGCCAGTCGACGCTCGCTGCGATCGACCGGCTCACGAACCTCAACTTCGCCGGCCGCGAGTTCTGCATCGTGGGCTACGGCTGGGTGGGCAAGGGCCTCGCACGGTATGCCCAGGGTCAGGGCGGCCGCGTCACCGTGGTCGAGGTCGAGCCGGTGGCGGCACTCGAGGCGCACATGGACGGCCACCGCGTCGCACGGCTCGAGGAGGCGTTGCCGGACGCGGACGTCGTGATCGCGGCGACCGGAGCGATCGACGCGGTACCGGCGGAAGCGATCCCACTGCTGAAGGATGGCGTCGTGCTGGCGAACGGCGGCCATCACGAGCGCGAGCTCGCGCTCGACGCTCTCGGCCCGGGAGTGGAGGCGCGGCCCGGAGTGGTCGCGCGCGAGATTCCCGGCGGCGGAACCGCCTACGTGCTCGCGGAGGGCCGGCAGACGAACGTGACGGGCGGCGACGGGCACCCGGTCGACATCATGGACCTCTCCTTCTCGGTGCAGGCGCTCGCCGTGCACCTGCTCGCGAGCGGCGAGCTCGAGCCGGGGCTGCACCGATTCCCGCCTGAGCTCGACGCCGAGATCGCACGAACGAAGCTCGCCACGCTCGGCATCGAGCTCGGCGAGCCGACGACGGCGCAGCGCGCGTTCACCGCCGGCTGGACCGTCTAGCGCTCGAGCCGGTAGCCCATGCGCCGGATCGCTGCGATGCGGTCGCGGCCGATCTTCTTCCGCAGGTAGCCGACGTAGACGTCGACCACGTTCGAGCCCGGATCGAAGTCGTAGCCCCACACCTGACTGAGGATCTGCTCGCGGCTGAGCACCTGGCCTGGATGGCGGAAGAAGAGCTCGGCAAGCGCAAACTCGCGGGCCGAGAGCTCGAGCGCGGCGCCGTCCACTCGAACCTGCCGCGTGCGCAGGTCGAGTGAGAGGTCGCCGACGGAGAGCTCGGCCTCGGTCGGTGCAGATTCCTCACGCAGGCGAGCTCGGACGCGCGCGAGCAGCTCCTCGAAGCGGAACGGCTTGGTGACGTAGTCGTCCGCCCCGCCCTCGAGCCCGGCAACGGTGTCGGTCACGCCGTCGCGGGCCGTCAGCATCACGATCGGCAGCCTCGAGCCCGACCCACGGAGCTCGCGCAGCACCTCGAAACCGTCCTTCTCCGGGAGGCCGACGTCCAGGATGAGCAGGTCGAACTCGCCGCCGAGGGCCAGTCGCAACGCCTCGGAGCCCGTGCGGGCCACCGTGGTCGCGAAGCCGCTGGCGCCGAGGCCCTTCTCCAGGAACGACGCGATCCGCGTCTCGTCCTCGGCGATCAGAATCTGCGTCATAGCTCCGAAGCCTCCTCCGCCGGCTGGTCGACGGGGACGACCAGGGTGAAGGTCGAGCCGACCCCAGGCCGGCTGTCCAGCTCGATCCTGCCATGGTGGGCGTGAGCGATCGCGCGGACGATAGAGAGACCGAGACCGGCGCCCTCCCGGCGGGAGGAACCGGTGCCGCGCGAGAACCGCGTGAAGACGCGCACCTGCTCCTCCGGCGCGATCCCCTGGCCCTCGTCGCGGATCCAGAAGCGCGCCTCGCCGTCCTCGACGAGCGAGCCTACGGCGATCCGGCCACCGTCCTCCGTGTGCTTCGCCGCGTTCTCCGCGAGCTGGATCAATGCCTGTGTGATCCGCTGGCGATCGGCGACGATCCGACCCCGACCACGAGAGTCGAGCGACCAGCTCCTCGGCGCCAGGGCGGCGACCTTCGTGTGCAACTCGTCGGTGAGCAGGGCGACATCCACCGTCTCGAGATTCAGGAAGTCAGGCGCCTCCGCTTTCGCGAGCAGGAGCAGGTCGTCGACGATCCGAGCCATCCGGTCGAGCTCGTCCAGCACGAGCGCCAGACTCGCCTCGCGCTCCTCGGGGTCGTCCCCGAGCAGCTCGAGGTGGCCCGTCACGATCGTCAACGGCGTCCTCAACTCGTGTCCCGCATCGTCGAGGAAGCGGCGCTGCGCGGTGAAGGCGGACTCCAGCCGGTCGAGCGTCGCGTTGAAGGTGGCCGCAAGCTCCGCCACCTCGTCGTGGCCGCGCACGTCGATACGACGGCTGAGGTCGGTCTCGGTGATGGCGCGGGCGTTCTGGGTGATCGTCCGGACCGGCCGGAGGACGCTCTCGGCCATGCCCCAAGCAAGCAGCGAGCCGATCAGGAGCACCGCCAGGCCGACGGCGATCGTCGCCGTGATCGCGTCGTCGAACGGCCCCTGTTCGAGCTCACGGAAGACGGCGACGACGAAGACGCCGAGGACGCGCTCGTTGCTCTTCAAGGGCACGGCGAGGAACTCGACGCGGCCCTCGGGCGTGGGGACGGCGCCCCGCTCGTTCTGCGTCAGCGCTCCCCAATGCGCCACGAGCTCGAGATCCTCGTCGAGCCGGTAGGGGACGACCCGCCGGCTGCGCAGGAAGAGCTCACCGTTCACGAACGTGAGCAGCGCCTCGGCACGAGAGGGCGTGTTCCGCGCGAAGTACACGCGGAAGATGCGGCGCACGTCGTCGCCGAAGGGAGCGCCCGTAGCAGGGTCGGTTCCCGCCGCGAGCCGGCGCAGCTCGCTCGCCTCCTGGACGAGCTCCTCGCTGATCTGGTCGTCGAGGCGGGTATAGATCACTTCGCGGGCGACGAGCACGGAGGCGATCGTCGCGAGCGCGAGCATGCCCACGAACCCGACCAGAATGCGGACGCGGATGCTCGCGAGCGTCCAGCGATCGGGTAGGGACGGCAACCGGCCCCACACATGGCGGGGCCGGTCGTCCTCGTGCTCAGTTTGCTCCGAACGGCTCAGGTCACGCCTGTATACCCGTCCGGAGGGGCGCGATGCCCGGCTACGAGTCGCCGCCACCTGAGTTGCTGTCGCCGCCGCCGCCGCCGACGCTGTCGTCGGCCGGAGCGGGTGCGGGAGCCGGAGCGGGCTGCGGCTGGGGCTTTGGCGCGGGCGCCGACTTCGAGGCCGCGGTGTTGTCGCCACCCGCGGTGCCGTCGTCGCCGGCCGTCGAGTCACCATCACCCGCGGTCAGGGGCGCCGGGGGCGGCGCGATCTTGGCGGCGGCGGTGTTGTCGCCGCCCGACGTGCCGTCGTTGCCGGCGGTCGAGTCGCCGTCGCCGACGGCGGCCGGGGCGGGCGCGGCAACTGTGTTGTTCCCACCGGAGGTGCCGTCGTTGCCGTTCGTGCCGTCGCCGTCTCCGTCATCGTCGTCCGCCGCGCCGGCCAGCTCGGCGCCGGCGTCGTCCTTACGCGCCGGCTCGAGCACGATCGGGTCGCCGCTGCTGGAGTTGCGGGCGTTGCTGAACGCAGCGCCGAGCCCGCCGAGGGCGAAGGCGGCGGCGAGGGCGACGATCAGGATGCGTGCCATGTGAGTCCTCCTTCGGTCGATCGATTAGCGACGCGGAGATGCTCCCCGGCGCCGGTACGACAGCGATGAGAGCGAGCTGAGAGCTCTCTCATCGGGCGGCTCGGAGGTGCGGGCCGCGATCGGTCGGACGGAAGCGGCCGAGGCGAGGCCGCGGCAGCGTCGCGACGATCGGCTCGAGGGCATCCGCGAGCTCGGCGGCCGTAGGCCGGTCGACCGCCCGCGGCTCGAGCGTCGCGAAGACGAGCTCGGCGAGCATCGGCGGCACGTCTCTCGGAAGCGGCGCGGGCCTCCGCTCGAGCTGTGGAAAGCGCTCGGACGTCGACTCGAACGCCTTCTGCCTCGCAAGTGCGCCGTACAGCGTCACCCCGATCCCCCAGACGTCGGCCGGGGGGCCGAGCTCCGCGAAGCGGGCCGGATCGCACTGCTCGGGAGCCATGTAGGAGTCGGTGCCGACCGGAGTGGTGATCGTCGCGAGCTCCTCGACCGGAAGCGCCACGCTCAGGTCGATCAGCCGGGGCGGGCCGGCCATGATCACGTTCCTGGGCTTGATGTCGAGATGGACGATCCCGCGAGCGCTCAGGTAGTGCGCCGCCGACGCAAGCTGGAGGCCCAGGCTGAGTACCTGCTCGACCGCAACGACAGACGTGCGCACGAGCGTCGAGAGGCGCGGGCCGTCGAGCAGCTCGAGCACGAGGTGCGGCCGTTCCCCGCCGAGCACGGCGTCGAAGCCGCGCACGATCACGGGGTGGCTGAGCCGCTCGAGCGCCCGCGCCTCGCCCGCCATCCCGGCGAGCACGCCGGGATGGCCGACGAGGTCGGGACGGACGATCTTCACGACCACGAGCGCTCGCAGCTCGTCGTCCCAGGCGAGGTACGCCTCGTAGCGGTGGCCGCCGCCGAGCAGTCGCACGGCGTGCCGTCCCGGCACGATCTCAGCGCCCTCGGCGAAGCCCCACGAGGCCTTCGGCGCGTCGGTGACAGGCTCGGCTAGAGCCGCGCGCACTGGTCTTCCTTGTTGCCCTGGACGCGGTTCGCGCCGCCCGTGGGCCGCGGCTGATTCGACTTGCACTGCAGGTTCCCGTCCACGGCGTTCCGCGAGACGACCGAGCTGCCGCGGTTGGAGAAGAGCTGGATGTCGGAGCCGACGGTGTTGCGCGCCAGGTTGCTCGAGCCACCCTGCTTCAGCTGGATGCTGCCGCCGACGCGGCTCCCGGTGACCCCGACCCGCTTTGCGTTCTCGGCCTGGACGTTCCCGCCGACGCGGGCGCCGGTCGCGACGAGGGTCGCGCCGCGATAGACCTTCACGTTCCCGTCGACGCGGGTGCCGTTCAGCCGGCAGGTGGCACCGCTCGGGACGCGCACGTCCCCGTCGATCGACCTTGCGCCGATCGTGCCCCTGCAGGTGGTCTCGTCGGCCGTGGCCGCGCCGGCCGTCGTGGCCAGGCCGAAGGCGCTGGCGCAGCACGCAGCGACAGCCATGACGCCGGTTGCAGTCCTCGTGAAGCCTCTCATCGTGTCCCCTTCCGTTCGAATCGGAGTCGAGCGTTCGGGTTCTTTCTGCCCGCGGCCGATGAGGCGCCCGTGAGCGGACGATGAGAGTCCTCTTATGTGGGCGGCGACGGCGGCGCTAGGCGCGGGCTACTTCGGCCGCGAACTGGGCGACCTCGGTCGGGGAGGTGCCGACGCGGATGCCCTTGGCCTCCAGCGCCTCCTGCTTCCCCTGGGCGGTGCCGGAGGAGCCGGAGATGATCGCGCCCGCGTGCCCCATCGTCTTGCCGGGCGGCGCAGTGAAGCCGGCGATGTAGGCGACGACCGGCTTCGACATCTTCTCCTCGATGAACGCCGCCGCCTTCTCCTCCTCGTCGCCGCCGATCTCACCGACCATCACGACGTACTCGGTCTCGGGGTCGGCCTCGAACTGCTCCAGCACGTCGATGAAGGAGGAGCCCACGATCGGATCGCCGCCGATCCCGACGATGGTCGAGTTGCCGAGCCCCATCTGCGTCAGCTCGTGCCCGATCTGATAGGTCAGCGTGCCCGAACGCGAGACGAGACCGATGTTTCCCTCGGTGAAGATCTCGGCCGGGATGATGCCGACGTTCGCCTTCCCGGGGGAGAGCGCACCGGGACAGTTCGGGCCGAGCATGGTCACGCCGCGAGGCCGGATGTACGTGTGGATCCGGAGCATCTCGTGCGCAGGCAGTCCCTCGGCGATGCAGATCACGGTGCCGATGCCGGCGTCGACCGCCTCGTAGATCGCATCGGCGGCGAAGCGGGCGGGGACGAAGACCATCGACGTGTTCGCGCCCGTCTCGCGCACGGCGTCCGCCACCGTGTCGTAGACGGGGATCCCGCCGACGTCCTGGCCGCCCTTGCCGGGCGTCACGCCCGCGACCACCTGCGTGCCGTAGTCACGGTTGCGCTGGCCGTGGAAGGAGCCCTCGCTTCCGGTCAGCCCCTGGACGACGAGCTTCGTGTCCCTGTCGACGATGATCGCCATCTAGGCCTTCTTCCTCCCCTTGAGCAGGATCTTCCGGTCGACGTACTCGCCGTTCTGGATGTGCTCCGCGAGCAGCTCGCGCACCCGGGAAGCCGCCGGCTCGGTGGTGCCCGTGCGGGCCAGCCACTCCTCCAGTGGGTGGCGCTTCTCGACGACCTCCACCGCCTCGACGTCGAATCCGGCAGCCTCGAAGAAGGAGCGCCACTCGTGCTCGGAGTACGAGCTGACATGGGTCGGGTCACGCAGCTTCTCGGCCTCCTCCACCGCAGCGCTCTCGTAGAGCGTGTCCTCGACGATCAGCAGCGTCCCCGCGACGCGGCCCATCTCGCCGACTGCGAGCGCGATGTCCTCGAAGTGATGCGGCGCGATCCGTGTGACGACGAGATCGAACGACGACGTCGCGAAGGGGAGATGCTCCGCCGGGCAGATCACGTCCGGCCGCATCCCGGGCGCCGGATCCGAGCTGACGACCTCGAGCCCGGCCTCCCGCAGCCGGCGGGTGACGTGGCCACCGCCGGTCGCAACGTCGAGCGCCGTCCCTCCACCGGCAAGCCCAGCCTCGCGTGCCCATTCGACGATCAGGTCGAGGTCCTCGCCCTCGCGCTGCTCGGGGCATTGCGGTACGCGTCGGCCCGATCCGACCAGACGTCGGTCATCGGGCGAGCTCCACCGCGCGGCGGGCGCCGTCCAGCATCGTCGCCTCGGGATAGATGTTCGCGATCCCGGCCTCGGCCAGGATCTTCCGGCCCTCCTCGGCGTTCGTGCCGTCGAGCCGCACGACGATCGGGTGCTCGATCGTCAGCCGCTCGAGCGCCGCGAGGATGCCGCGCGCGACCTCGTCGCACCGCGTGATCCCGCCGAAGATGTTGAAGAAGATCGACTTCACCTGCTCGTCGCGAATGATCACCTCGAGCGCGTCCACGACGCCCTCCGCGTCGCCGCCGCCGCCGAGGTCGCAGAAGTTCGCGGGCCGGCCGCCGGCAAGCGCGATCACGTCGAGCGTGGACATGACGAGCCCGGCCCCGTTACCGAGGATCCCGACCTCGCCGTCGAGCTTCACGTAGGTGACGTCCTTTTCGCGCGCCAGCGCCTCGAGCGGGTCGGCGGCCGCCACGTCGCGCATCTCGGCCACCTCGGGGTGCTTGTAGAGCGCGTTGTCGTCGACGGTGAACTTGGAGTCGAGCGCCTTCACCTCTCCGTCCGGCGTGACGATCAGCGGATTGATCTCGCAGAGCATCGCGTCGGTGCCGACGAAGGCGTCGTAGAGCTGCCCGACGATCGCGGCGATCTGCTTCTGCTCGGACGGATCCTGGACGCCCGCCCCGTAGACGAGCCGCCGCGCCTGGTAGGGCTGGAAACCCTCCAGCGGGTCGACGTGCAGCCGCACGAGCGCGTCCGGATTCGTCTCGGCGACCTCCTCGATGTCGATGCCGCCCTGGGTCGTGAACATGAAGAGCGGCTGCTTCGCACCCCGGTCGAAGGTGATCGAGAGGTAGTACTCCTTCGCGATCTCCGACGCACTCTCGAGCCAGAGCTTCGAGACGACGTGCCCGCGGATGTCGAGCCCGAGGATCTCGCTCGCGCGCGCCTCGGCCTCGTCGGGCGTGGCGGCCAGCTTGATCCCGCCGGCCTTGCCGCGTCCGCCCGTGAGCACCTGCGCCTTCACGACGACCTCGCCGCCGATCTCCTCGGCGGCGGTGCGCGCCTCCTCCGGGGACGTGACGAAGCGGCCGTCGGAGACGGGGATGCCGTACAGCTTGAAGAGCTGCTTTCCCTGATATTCGTAGAGGTCCAAAGCGGTGGCGAGTCTATCTGCGAGGCTTCCGCGAGTGCGCTTGACCCTGCTGACCGCCGTCGTCCTGCTCGCCGGTTGCGGAACCGTCCAGCGCGAGCCGCCGGAGCTGCGCGAGCCGGCCAAGCCCCAACAGGCTGTGCTGAACTGGCGGGAGAGCTACGGCGAGGGAACCCAGCGCCTGCATTTCGAGGTGGCGCGCCTCGACGTGCTCGCCGACGGCTGGTCGGCGGAGGTGGCGATCGAGAACAACACGGAGATCCCGTTCGAGCTGGGCAAGCGGCCGGTCGCGCTCGCGTTCGGCGTGATGCTCTTCGCCGACGGCGTACAGGAGACCCTGGACGAGGCAAACCGGGCCGGCACGCTGCCGCCGCTCCGGGAGGCCGTCACGATCGAGCCGCCCCCGCCGGACGTGCTCGCTCCCGGCGCGCGCTGGGAGTCGACGCTCATCGCGCCGGGCGCCCTCGCCGCTGGCAGCTACGCACGCGTGGTCTTCGGGACACTCGTCGCCGTCGGCGAGCCGCCGGGCGAGATGCAGCCGACGGTGATCTGGATCACCGACCACGCGTACCGGCTCTAGAAGGGGTCGCCGCGCTCGCGGAGCGCGGCGAGATCGGGGTCGACTCGAGCGAGAGCGCGAAGCGAGTCGTCCAGCTCGAGCGCCCGCCCGACGTGCGCGAGCGCGTCGTCGAGCCTACCCGCGAGCGACTCGTAGCAGGCGAGGTCGTAGAGAATCGTCGCGTCGTCCGGGTAGCGGACAGCCCCTTCTGCAAGGACGGCCGCCCCCTGCACCAGCCGTCCGGCGCCGCGGTGGCCGTTGGCTCGCTTCAAGTAGTCCCAACGCAGGTGGATCTCGAGCAGGCGCCGCAGCTCGCGAATCGGCTCCTCGTGATCGTCGACGCGGAGGTCGGCGACGCGATCGACGAGCTCGCCGGTCTCCTCGCCCGCGCCCGGCCGCTCGACGTAGACGGCGGCCGATTGCTGGCCGCGCACGTCGCCGCCGGCCTCCTGCCCGGCCTCGAGCGCTGCCACGAGCCGCTCTGCCAGCGTGCCCGCCTCCTCTCGGAACGCGCGCACCATCTCGGCCACGACCGCCTCGCCGGCGAGGATGTTGCCCTGGGCAGCGACGCCGGTGACCGTCTCGTGCCCGGCCCACGCGTTGCACTCGATTCCCGTCCAGGACGCCGAGCGCCCATCGGCCGCGACCACCCCGAGCTGGCGCGACTCGCGCCCGTCGTCGTCGCCCAGCACACCGCGGATCGCCTCCTCCGGAGCCGTCCCCGCCTCGAGCAGGTCGAGCAGCCGCGGGCCGTAGCCGGCGATTCCCGCCGCCTGCGTGGCCACCGCGCCGACGCCCGCCCGCGCCCACGAGACGACCGAGCCGACCGCGAAGTACTTCGACTGGACGGCCACGCCGACCTCGCCGCTGTCCGTGTCCACGGCGCAGATCGAGAAGGTGGACGGCCGGCCGAGCGCCACGCGGGCGACCTTACACTCGCCCCGGTTCGCGACCGGCTGTTTCCGGGCATACCCGAGGACGCTGTAACCTCGCGCCACCCCATCGAGAGGAGCCCCAGATGGACGAGCAGACGACGACGCTGACCGACGAGGAGATCCAGTCGGGCGGCGCAAGGCGCCACGCCCCCATGACGTCCGACGCGGACGGCGACGACACGGACACCACCGATGGTGACTCGACCGACTCCGACGCCGACGCGGACGACTCGGACTCCGACGAGTCCTAGCGCGCTCGCGCGGGCACTGGACCCCGTCGAGGTCGAGCGCTTCCTCGCGGAGCAGTGGGAACGGCAGCCGCTCGTGGTCCCGCGCGCCGAGGCTGGTCGCTTCGACGACCTCCTCTCCGTGCGTGACCTCGAGCGCCTGCTGACCGAGACCTCGATCCGCAGCCCCGGCTTCCGGCTCGTGAAGGCCGGGGAGACGGTCGAGGGCTACACCGCGGACCTGTCCTGGCGGCCGGAGCCCTTCACCGGCGTGGCCGACGTGCCGCGCGTGCTCGCCGAGTTCGAGCGCGGGGCGACGATCGTCCTGCAGGGCCTGCACCACTCGTGGCTGCCGCTCGCGCGCTACTGCCGCCACCTGGAGGCGTTTCTCGGCCATCCAGCTCAGGCAAATGCCTACTTCACCCCGCGCGGCTCGCAAGGATTGCCGGTCCACCACGACACGCACGAGGTGCTCTCGCTCCAGGTCGCCGGCGAGAAGCGGTGGCTCGTCTACGAGCCCGTGCTCGAGCTGCCCCTGAAGTCCCAGCGCTACCGCTCCGCGCTCGGTGCGCCAGGAGAGCCGGTGCTCGACGTGACGTTGCGCACCGGCGACACGCTCTATCTGCCGCGCGGCTGGCTCCACCAGGCCCTCACGTCCGACACGGACTCGCTGCACATCACGATCGGGATCAACGTGCGGACCTGGCTCGACGAGGCGCGGGCGGCCCTCGACGCCTGCGCCGACGAGGTCTCCTTCCGGCGCGCGGTGAACGGCGACGAGCCCACGCTGCCCGAGCTCGATCCGGAGACCGCGGCCGGACGTGCGCGCCGCCGGCTCGTGCACACGCGGCGGCCGATCCTCGACGGGCAGCTCTCCGAGCTTCGCGCGCTGGACTCGCTCGACCTCGAGACCGAGCTCGTGCGCCGCGACACCGTGATCGCCGACCTCGACGGGACGACGCTCTCCTTCGAGGGCCGCGAGCTCCTTTTCCCGGAGCGGCTGGCGGCAGAGCTCGAGCACCTCGTCGCCACGACCGGGGCGTTTCGGCCCTCGGAGCTCCCGGGCTCGCTCGACGAGGCCGGCCGCCTCGTGCTCGTCAGGAAGCTCGTGCGGGAGGGCTTCCTGCGGCGGGCAGCTCGGCCACGTAGCGCTTCGGCCGTCTGAGCTGCTCGGTCGAGCAGGTGAGATGTGTCGGCTCGCCCTCCTCGCGCCGGACCTCCACGGCGTAGTCCGCTCCCCCGGCCCGGACGACCGCCTGCCAGCCGGCTGCGACCGGCTCCAGCGAGAGCAGGCTCGTGTCTCCGACGCCGACGAGCCCCGTCAGCTCGCGGACCGCGCGCTCCGCAGCCTGCGCCGGGAAGGAGTGGCACGAGCGGCCCCGGTAGTGCGGCAGGTGCACCTCTCCGCGCAGCGCCGCCTCGAGCACCTGCCACGACTCGCCCGGCTCGACGCGTCCGTAGTAGACCCCGTCCGGGAGCGAGACGACGTTGCCCGCGAAGCGGTCGCCGCCCACGTGCGACGACTGCCACACCCAGCCCGCCTCGAGCTGCTCACGGACCGCGTCGTAGAGCGGCCGCCCGAACTTCGAGCAGCAGCGGTCGTGCTTCCCGTGCGTGCAGACGAGGAAGAGCGGGTGCTCGGCCGGCGCGCCTGCACTGGCGAGGTCGATGTCGAGCAGGTCGTCGTAGCGCTCGAGCTCCAGGCAGCGAAGCTCACGCACGGACTCGGTCGTGCGGGCGACGAACGCGACGAGGCCGTCGTCCCGCCGCCGCTCGGTGCGGCGCACGAAGAGGATGCGCGCGTGCGGGAAGGCGGCGCGCTGCCGGCGCAGGTGAGCCTTGAGCTCGGCCGAGAGCGTCGAGCCATCGACCGCGTCGCGGGCCCACAAACCGCGGTACTCGAGCAGGATCCAGGTCTCGACCCGGCTCGCCGTGGCCGCCAGCGGCTCCGCGTCGGCCCGCGACGTGTCAGCACAGAACGGCCTAGTCGAGGACACGGCAGATCACCTGTCCGCTCGAGACCGTGTCACCGAGCGCGACCGTCAGTCCGGAGACCGTCCCGGCTCGGTGGGCGACGATCTCGTTCTCCATCTTCATCGCCTCGACGACGCAGACCACCGTGCCCGCGTCGATCTCGTCGCCGTCGGCCACTTCGACCTTGAGGACGGTGCCCTGCATCGGGCTGACGACCGCATCGCCGGCCCCGGCCGCACCAGCGCGGGCCCGCTCGCGGCGGCGCCGCGCGAGCTCCGTCCAGGGCGGCTCGGGCTCGAGCAGCGTCACGTCGTAGCGGCGGCCTCCGACCTCCACGGAACGCACGCGCTCCTGCAGCGCCACCGAGGGGCGATGGTCGCGGTGACCAGCTCGTCCCCCTCCCTCCAGCTCGGCGGCGCGCGCGGCCAGCTCCTCCGACTCGACGAGCCCGTCGCAGGTCTCCCCCGCGACGAAGCAGGGATGGGAGAGAAGAGCGCGGTGGAAGCCGATGAGCGTGGGCGGCCCGGCGATCTCGAAGTCCTCGAGCGCACGCAGCATCCGCTGCCGTGCGTGCTCACGGTCCGAGCCGCGCACGATCAGCTTCGCGATCATCGGGTCGTAGAGACCGCTGATCTCGGAGCCGGCTACCACCCCGGAGTCGACGCGCACGCCGGGCCCCGACGGCTCGCTGTAGGACGTGATCCGTCCAGGCGCCGGGAGGAAGCCGCTGGAGACGTCCTCGGCGTTGATCCGGCACTCGATCGCATGCCCGCGCAGCACCACGTCCTCCTGCCGCACCGACAGCGGCTCACCGGCCGCGACCAGCACCTGCTCGCGCACGAGGTCGATCCCGGTCACCTCCTCCGTGACGGTGTGCTCGACCTGGATGCGCGTGTTCATCTCCATGAAGAAGTAGTCGCCTTCTGCAGTGAGCAGCCCCTCGATCGTCCCGGCGGAGCGGTAGCCCGCAGCGCGCGCGGCGTCGACGGCGATCGCGCCGATGCGCTCGCGCAACGCCTCGTCGACCGCCGGGGACGGCGTTTCCTCGATCAGCTTCTGGTGCCGTCGCTGGATCGTGCAGTCGCGCTCGCCCAGGTGGATCACGTTCCCATGTGAGTCCGCCAGCACCTGCACCTCGACATGGCGCGGGTCTTCGAGGTAGCGCTCGACGTACACGCGTCCGTCCGCGAAGAACTTCTCCCCCTCGCGCTGGGCGGACTCGAAGGCACGCTCGGCCTCCGCCGGCTCAGCCACGAGCTTCATTCCCTTGCCTCCGCCGCCGGCCGCCGCCTTGACGATCAGCGGGTAGCCGATCTCCTCGCCGAGCCGCAGAACCTCCGCCACGTCCTGGACGGGCTCGGTGGTGCCCGGGATGATCGGCACACCGGCGGCGCGCATCGCCGTCCGCGCCTCCGTCTTCGAGCCCATCAGCTCGATCGCCGAGCTGGGCGGGCCGATCCAGACGATGCCCTCCTGCTCGCACGCGCGCGCGAAGGCTGCGTTCTCGGCGAGGAAGCCGTAGCCGGGATGGATCGCCTCGGCGCCCGCCTGCTGCGCCGCCTCCAGCAGGCGCTCGCCCACGAGGTAGCTCTCGGCGGCCGGTCCGGGCCCGATCAGGAACGCCTCGTCGGCGGCCCGCACGTGCACCGACTCGCGGTCTGCCTCCGAGTAGACGGCGACGGTGCCGATCCCGAGCTCACGCAGCGTGCGGAAGATCCGGACGGCGATCTCGCCGCGGTTGGCCACGAGCACCTTGGAGAAGACGGGCATGAGCCGCGTATTCTCTCCGAGCCGTGACGCTTCCCGACCAGCTGACCGTCGCGCGGGCCGCGTCCGTTCCGCTCGTGGTGCTCCTCTACGCATGGGAGCTGCCGCACAACGAGATCTGGGCGACCGCGCTCTTCTGCGTCGCGATGGCGACGGACTGGCTGGACGGCCGCATCGCGCGCCGGCGCGGCATGACCTCGCCGCTCGGCTCCCTGCTCGACCCGATCGCCGACAAGGTGCTCGTGCTCGCCGTGCTCGTGATGCTGATCGAGGACGCGGTCTGGCCCGCGTGGATGGTGGCCGCGATCGTCGCGCGCGAGCTCCTGATCTCCGGCCTGCGCCTGGCCGCGATCGAGCGTGGCGTCGTGATGCCAGCGCGCGACCTGGGCAAGCTGAAGACGTGGTCTCAGGCACTGGCGGCGGCGCTCGGCGGGTTCGCGGCCGGCGGCCTGTGGAGCGACTCGATCGGCTGGTGGGCGCTGCTCGTCGCGCTGGTGCTGACGTGGGTCTCCGGCCTGGACTACGCGCGCATCGCCCCGCGCGTGCTGCGCGGCGCCGCATGAGCGCTCGCGAAGGGACGTTCGAGCACGCAGGCGGGCGCACCTGGTACCGCGTCGCCGGCGAGCTCACGTCTGGGCGACCGCCGCTGCTCGCGCTCCACGGCGGTCCCGGCTCGACGCACAACTACTTCGCCCCGCTCGAGCGGCTCGCCGATGGCGGACGCGCCGTCGTCCTCTACGACCAGGTCGGCTGCGGCGGTTCGGAGAAGCGGCCGGACGTCGAATGGTCGCTCGGCCTCTTCGTCGACGAGGTCGACGCGCTCCGCGACGAGCTCGGGCTCGACCGGGTGCACCTGCTCGGCACGTCCTGGGGCGGAATGCTGGCGCTCGAGCACGCGCTTCGCCGCCCCGGCACGCTCGCCAGCCTGATCCTGAGCTCCACGCTCGCCTACGTCGGGGACTGGGAGGCGGAGGCGCGACGCCTGCGGGACGAGCTTCCCGCCGACGTGCGCACCGTGCTCGACCGGCACGAGGCCGCCGGCACCTACGACGACCCCGAGTACCAGCGGGCCATGGCCGCCTTCGACGCACGGCATTTCCACCGGGGCGAACCGCGGCCCGAGCTCGAGCGGATGAAGGAGGAGAAGTCCGACGCCGCCTACCGGGCGATGGTGGGGCCGAACGAGTGGACGATGACCGGCGTGCTGAAAGGCTGGGACGTCCGTCCACGGCTCCCCGAGCTCGATGTGCCCACGCTCGTCGTCCGCGGGCGCTACGACATGTGCAGCGACGCGATCGCCAGGACGCTCGCGGACGGGATCCGAGGCGCGGAGTACGTGGTCTTCGAGCAGAGCTCACACACACCCGTGCTCGAGGAGACCGAGCGCTACCTCGACGTCGTCAGCCGCTTTCTGGACAGCGCGGAGCGTTAAGCCGCGCGGAGTCCGCGTCCGTGACCAACCTGCGACGAGCACCAATCGTCGAAAGCGGCCCAGCCACGAAGGTACGAGGAGAGCTGCGTCAGCCCCCGCGCCACCTCGACCTTGATCGAGATCACGCAGATGGGGCAGAACGGCTCGTCCGCGGAGCGGGCGGGATGATCACCACAGCGAGCGCACATCGTGCTGCTGCAACGGCGCCCGGCCGTGGATGGATACGCGGTCGCCTAGTCGTCCCCGTCGGCGTCGACTCCCTCGACGAGCGCCGCGACGGCCCAGCCGCCGAGGGGCGCACTCTCGTCCCGCAACGCCTCCAGGATCGCGTCGCGCACGGCGTCGGTCGGCTCGGGGACGATCTCCACCACGGGCCGAGCGTATAGCTTCCGCGCCGGCCTGAAACAGAATCACTCCTTCGGGGGATTCTGCTGGAAACCGAGGGGTTCACACTTGCGGTTCTGACCTGGCGTTTCTGTCGGTAGGAGGGAAATCGAATGCTGCAGTGGAAGAACCCCCGGTTCCTTGCGCTCCTCGTGGCGCTCGCGGGCCTGTCCGCCATGCTCGGCGAGTTCGGGTGGCTGCTCAGAAACTTCGGCTGGTAACGGCCGCCCGATGAGCGCGGGGGCCATCATGCCCCCGCGGCTGGCGGCCGTCGTCGTGCCCGTGTACGCCGCGGGCATCGCCGTGGCAGCCGCAGCCGCGGGTTCGTTCGCGACATCGCCGCGTGGCGTGGCCACGCTCGCGGGTGTCGCAGGCCTGCTCGCGGCCTCGACGCTGTCCGAGCGCTACCCGGTGCCGCTCGACGGGATCGACGCCGGCGGCGTGTCGCTCGGCTTCGTCTTCTGCGTCGCCACGATCGTCCTGTACGGCTGGGCCGCGGGCGTGATCGTGGCCTTCGCCGCGCCGATCATGCATCTGATCGAGCACCGGCCGCCCGTGCGCGTGGCCTACAACGCCTCGGTGCAGGCGATCGTCGCGGCCACCGCCGGCTTCGCGATCGGGCCGCTGGCGGGCGACGGCGCGCTCCAGCTCGTCGCGCAGGTCGCAGTGGCGGCCTCGGTGCACTACAGCCTGAACATGGTGCTGATCAGCCTCGTGATCGCGGCAAGCGCTGGGAAGCCCTTCAAGGGCGTGATCCACTCGACGCTCAGCGTCACGATGCTGCCGTTCGCGCTGATGGCGTCGGCCTCGCTGATCCTCGTCGTGCTCTGGCAGCGCTCGCCGGTGCTCTCCGCCGCGCTCGTCGGGCCGCTGCTCGCGATCGCGCTCTACCAGCGCTCGACCTTCCGCGAGCTGCGGGCGATGCGTCTCGCGCTGACCGACCCGCTCACCGGGCTCGGCAACCACCGGCACTTCCACGATCGGCTCGAGCGCGAGCTCGCCGACTCGCAGGCCCAGGACTATCCGCTCAGCCTCTGCCTCGTGGACATCGACGACTTCAAGCGCATCAACGACCGCTTCGGCCACCCCGGCGGCGACAAGGTGCTCGCCCAGCTCGCGACGAAGCTGCGCCAGGGCGGCGAGGCCTTCCGGCTCGGCGGCGACGAGTTCGCGATCCTGCTGCCCGGGCGCGACGAGGAAGGCGCTGCGATCGCGGCGCGGGCGATCGTGGGCCGAATCGCCGGCTACGACCTCGCTCCCGCCGGCCTGGTCACCGTCAGCGCCGGGATCGCAACCGTGCCCTCCGAGGGGATCGTGCGCGACGAGCTCGTGAAGCGCGCCGACAGCGCCCTCTACTGGGCGAAGGAGTACGGCAAGGACCAGGTGCGCGTGTACCGGCCCGACGTGCTCGAGATCGCCGAGTTGAAGCGCCTCGCGGCGGGCCCGGACCGTGCAGCACGCTTCCGCGCCGCGGCCAGCCTCGCCCGCGCGGTCGACGCCCGCGACGCGTACACCGGCAGCCATTCCGAGCGTGTCGCCGATCTGGCCGCGCGGCTCGCGATCCGGATCGGGGTCGACCGCGAGCAGGTCGAGCTGACCCGGCTCGCCGGCAGCCTGCACGACCTCGGCAAGCTCGCGATCCCGGAGGAGATCCTGCGCAAGCCAGGCCCGCTCTCCGAGACGGAGCGGCTCGTGCTCGAGCGGCATCCCCAGATCGGCTTCCGCATGCTGGAGTCGCTCGGCGTCGACCCCGTCGCCGACTGGGTGCTCCATCACCACGAGCGCTGGGACGGCTCCGGGTATCCGGACGGGCTCCCGGGCGACGACATCCCGCTCGGCGCCCGCATCATCTTCGTCGCCGATGCCTACGACGCGATGACCTCGGATCGCGTCTACCGCGACCGGCTCACCGACGACGAGGCGATCGCGGAGCTGGAGCGCTGCGCCGGCTCGCAGTTCGACCCCGCGATCGTGACGGCACTTGCAGAGGAGCTCGGCCTCGAGGTCGAGACCCGCACCGCCGTCCTGGCCTGAGACCGACTAGCCGAGAGGCACGAGGCGGGTCGCGGTCGCCTTGAAGGACGCGACGACCGGCTCGCCCTCGGCCAGCGCGAGCCGCTCGGCGGACGCAGCAGTCACCTCGGCGGTCAACGGCCCCACGCGGACGCGGGTACGGTTGCCGAGCCGCACGAGCGACGCGATCGGCGCGTGCAGGTGGTTGAGCGCCGAATCGGGCGGCGCCTCCCGCGCGACCGTGACGTCCCAGCATGCGATCGCGACTCCGACGCGGCCGCGGCCGACGTCGGTCGAGTAGACGACGCCGCCGCCCTCGAGCGTCACCTCCGTCAGCCCGCCCTCGAAGGGACCGGCCACACCGGGGACGAGGTTGCCGCCCGTGAGAGCGGCCACGAACGAGTCGGCCGGCGCGGCCACGAGCTCCTCCGGCTTTCCCTCCTGCACGAGCCGGCCGCGCACGAGCACCGCCACGCGCGAGGCGAGTGCTGCCGCGTCCTCGAAGTCGTGCGTCACGAGCAGCGTGGGCAGACCGAGGTCCCGCAGGAGTGCCCGCAGCTCGCCGCGTACCTGCGTCCGAGTGTGCGCGTCGAGCGCCGCCATCGGCTCGTCGAGCAGCAGTAGCCGCGGCTCGCGTGCGAGGGCCCGCGCGAGCGCCACCCGCTGCCGCTCGCCGCCGGAGAGATCGTCGGGCCGCGCTCGCGCGAGATCCGCGATGCCGAACCGCTCGAGCAATTCGGACACGCCCCGGCGTGTCGCGTAGGCCACGTTCTGCTCCACGCTCAGATGCGGGAAGAGCGCGTAGTCCTGGAAGACGAAGCCGACCGAGCGACGCTCGGGAGGCAGGTCGATTCCGCGCGTCGAATCGAACCAGACGTGCTCCCCCACCGCGATCCTGCCGCGCGCAGGCCGAACGAGCCCGGCGAGGGCGCGCAGCAGCGTCGTCTTGCCCGATCCCGACGGCCCTGCGAGCACCAGCGTCCCGGCACCCGCCTCGAGCGTCAGCTCGAGCGAGAACGCGCGAAGGGGAACGGAGAGATCGAGCTGGATCGTGTCCATGAGGGGATCAGCTTGGCGGCGAGCAGGATCAGAATGCTGAAGACGACGAAGAGCGCGCCGAGCGCGAGGGCGACGTCGAAGTCCTGGTCGAGCGAGTCGTAGATGGCCAGCGGGGCGGTCTGTGTGACGCCGGGCAGGCTCCCGGCGAACATGATCGTCGCACCGAACTCCCCCAGCCCGCGCGCGAACGCGAGGGTGGAGCCGGCGCCGAGCCCGCCCGCGGCCAGCGGGAGCGCCACCCGGCGGAACGTGCGGCCGCGGTCGGCGCCGAGCGTGCGGGACGCGTCGAGCAGGCGTGGATCGACGGCCTCGAACGCGGCGATCGCGGCGCGGACATAGAACGGGCTCGCGACGAAGCAGACGGCGAGCACGACCGCGAGCTGGGTGAAGGGGATCGTCAACCCGAGCGCTTCGAGCTCGTCGCCGAGCAGCCCGGAGCGGCCGAAGGCGGCGAGCAGCCCGATCCCAGCAACGGCCGGCGGCACCACGAGCGGCAGCTCCAACACGGAGACGACGAGTGCCCGGCCTCGAAAGCGCTTCGTGGCCAGCAGGTAGGCGGCCGGGGTGCCGAAGCCCAGGATGAGCAGGTGCGCGGCGAGGCTCGTCGTCAGGCTGACGCGGAGCGCCTCCCGCGCGCGCTCGCTGCCGAGCTGCGAAAAGAGCTCGTCCAGCGGCACGCGCAGAAAGAGAGCAAGCAAGGGCAGCGTGAGGAAGAGCACCGCGACTGTGAGTGCGATCCACAGTCCGATCCCGAAAGCCCTACTCGGCACGGTTCGGCACCGGCAGGAACCCGGCGGCGCGCAGAGCGACGGCCCCCTCCTCGCCGGCCAGCCGCTCGACGAGCTCGGCCGCCCGGTCGGCATCGCCGTCGGTCACGACTGCTGCGTAGTAGCGAACGTCGGGCTGGACGTCGTCCGGAATCGCTAGCGCGCGGACATCGTCGCCGGCCGCGCGCACGTCGGTCGCGTAGACGATCCCCGCGTCGGCTTCGCCCAGCGCGACCTTGCCGAGCACTCCCTTCACATCCTGCTCGAGGCTGACGACGTTCTCGAGCGCCTCATCGAGGCCGGCCTCGGCCAGCGCCTCGCGTGCGTAGTCGCCGATCGGCACCCCCTCGCCGCCGAGAACGAGCTTCAGGCCCGGGCGGGTGAGGTCGCCGAAGGTCTCGAGCCCGGCCGGGTTCTCCGCAGGCACGACGACCACAAGCCGGTTGGAGGCGAACACGACCGGCGCGTCCACGAGCCCGGCGGCGCGGAGCTCCTCCATCGGCGTCCCGCTCGCGCTCAGGAACACGTCGGCCGGCGCACCGTCGCGGATCTGCGCGGCGAGCTCGTCGGAGCCCGCGAAGGTATAGCGTGGCGCATCGTCGACCGCCGGCGCGACGTCGCGCAACGAGGAAGCGGCGAACACCTCGAGTTGCTCGTCATCGGAGCCGCCACAGCCGGCCATGAGCGCAGCCACGACCGCAGCCAGTGCGCAGGCTCGGATCATCGCTCCACCATCACGGAGGTCGCCTTGACGACCCCGGCAGCGCTGGATCCCGCCTTCAGACCCAGCTGCTCGGCCGACTCCCGGGTGATGATCGCGACGAGCCGGGCCGGCTCCGTCACGTCGATCTCGACCCGGGCGAGGAAGCCGTCGAGCGCCACCGAGCGGACAACGCCGCGAAAGTGGTTCCTCGCCGAGATCGTCTGGTCACCGGCCGGCGGGCGCAGACGTCCGACCTCCGTCGCCGCGACGACTCGCCGGTTCGACGCGTCGCGCTCGACGCGGATCTTCCCTGCCCGGTCCCAGCGGCGGAGCGTGTCGAGGCTGATCCCGAGTGAACGCGCCGCTTCGGCGGCCGTGAACATTTGCCTAGGCATTTCATAGGCAGGTTAAGCTAAGCCGATGCAGATCGTCAAGCCAGCCGACGCCGCCGAGTGGCTTCGGCGAGCCGAGCCGCTGCTGCTCGCCGACGAGGCGCGGCACAACCTGATCCTCGGGATCGCGGGAACGTTGCGCGACCAGCCGGAGCTCTATCCCGAGCATGAGCTCTGGCTCGTCGAGGACGCGGGCCAGGTCGTCGGCGCGGCGCTGCGGACCCCTCCCTACCGGCTCGTCCTGGCACAGCCCACCGTTGTGGAGGCGCTCGAAGCGCTGGCGGCGGGCCTGCCGGACGTGCCCGGTGTCGTCGCCGCCGTGCCGGAGGCCCACGACTTCGCGGCCGCGTGGCAGGCGAGGACGGGAGCCGAGATCGCCCCGGGCTTCGCCCAGGGCGTCTACAAGCTCGAGCACGTCGTGCCGGCGCGTCCGGCGAGCGGCACGCTCCGGCCGGCGACTGGCGGCGACCGAGAGCTCCTGCTCGAGTGGATGCGGGCGTTCTCGATCGAGGCGCTCCACGAGGAAGAGCCCGACGAGGCCCAGCTCGAACGGATGCTCGCGCAACGACTCGGCCCGCAGGCCGACTCGGGCTTCGTGCTCTGGGAGGACGGCGGCGAGGCGGTTGCGGTGACAGGTTTCGGCGGCTCGACCCCGAACGGGTCGCGGATCGGCCCGGTGTACACGCCGCCGGAACGGCGTCGCCGCGGGTACGCGAGCGCGCTCGTCGCCGCGGTCTCGCAGGCGCAGCTCAACACGGGCAAGCGCTTCTGCTTCCTCTACACCGACCTCGCAAACCCGACCTCGAACAAGATCTACATCGACCTCGGCTACGAGCGTGTGTGCGACTCCGTAGAGCTGGACTTCCTTGTCAGCGCAAGTTGAGCATCCGCGGGAGCGGATGCTCAACGCGCAAAGATCCCTGAAGGGGCCGCTTCGCGGCCCAGGAGCCCGCCGGCGCAAGCTGAGCATCCGCGGAAGCGGATGCTCAGCGCGCGAAGACCCCTAAAGGGGCCGCTTCGCGGCCCAAGAGCCCGTTAGAGCGGGATGTTCCCGTGCTTGCGCTTGGGCCTCGGCTCGCGCTTCGGGAGCGCGATCTCCAGCGCGGAGATCAGCACCGGCCGCGTGGTGCGCGGCTCGATCACCTCGTCGACGTAGCCGCGCTCGGCCGCGTGGTAGGGGTTCGCGAAGCGCTCCTTGTAGTCGGCGATCAGCTCCGCTCTGCGCGCTTCCGGATCGGCGGCGGCCTCGAGCTCCTTGCGGAAGATGATGTTGACGGCGCCCTCGGGGCCCATCACCGCCACCTCGGCCGTCGGCCAGGCGACGTTGAAGTCGGCGCGGATGTGCTTCGAGCTCATCACGTCGTAGGCCCCGCCGTACGCCTTGCGGGTGATCACCGTCAGCTTCGGCACCGTCGCCTCGGCGTAGGCGTACAGGAGCTTGGCGCCGTGGCGGATGATCCCGCCCCACTCCTGCTCGGTGCCGGGCAGGAACCCCGGCACGTCGACGAACGTCACGAGCGGGATGTTGAAGGCGTCGCACGTGCGGACGAAGCGCGCCGCTTTCGTCGAGGCGTCGATGTCGAGCACCCCGGCGAGCGCGGCCGGCTGATTGCCGACGATCCCGACGGAATGACCGCCGAGCCGCGCGAAGCCGCAGACGATGTTCGGCGCCCAGCGCTCCTGCACCTCGAGAAAGCTGCCCTCGTCGACGACGGTCTCGATCACGCGCTTCATCTCGTACGGCTTCGTCGGCTCGTCCGGGATGAAGCTGTCCAGCTCGGGCGCCTCGCGGTCGGGCGGGTCGGACGGGGCGGCGTAGGGAGCGCGCTCGAGATTGTTCTGCGGCAAGTAGGAGAGCAGCAGCCGCGCGTCCTCGAGCGCCGCCTCCTCGTCCGCAGCGGTGAAATGCGCGACACCCGACTTGGCCGCGTGGGTCGTCGCTCCGCCGAGCTCCTCGAACGAGACGTCCTCCCCCGTGACGGTCTTCACGACGTCGGGCCCGGTGATGAACATGTACGAGCTGCCCTCCGTCATCAGCACGAAGTCGGTGATCGCAGGCGAGTAGACCGCACCGCCGGCGCAGGGGCCGAGGACGAGCGAGAGCTGGGGCACGACCCCCGAGCTCTGCACGTTGCGCCAGAAGATCTCGGCGTAGCCCGCGAGCGAGACGACGCCCTCCTGGATCCGCGCACCGCCCGAGTCGTTGATCCCGATCACCGGACAGCCGTACTTCAGGGCCATGTCCATCACCTTGCAGACCTTCTCGGCGAAGACCTCGGAGAGCGAGCCGCCGAAGACGGTGAAGTCCTGCGAGAAGACGAAGACCTTACGGCCGAAGATCTCGCCGTAGCCGGTGACCACGGCGTCGCCGTAGGGCCGGTTCGCCATCGAGTCGAAGTCGGGGTTGCGGTGGCGGACATAGCGGTCGAGCTCGACGAACGAGCCGGGATCGAGCAATTTCTCGATTCGCTCGCGGGCAAGCAGCTTGCCGCGCTCGCGCTGCCGCGCGACGGCCTTCTCGTTGCCGGCGTGCGCCGCCTGTTCGGAGAGCTCCTGCAGCCAGGCGAGCTTGGCCGCGGTCGTGTCGTGCGTCTGGGCCATCGTGCGGTGAGCGTAAACCCCTCGTCGCAACGGCGGTACAGTCGCCCGGATGGACGAGCCGCTCGACCGCTCGACGACGTGGCCGTACCGGGACGGCGAGCCGGGGCCTTACCACTACGCGCGGAACGCGCACCCGACCGGCGCTGCCGCCGAGCAGGCGCTCGGCGAGCTCGACGGCGGCGCGGCGCTGCTCTTCGCCTCCGGCATGGGCGCCACGACGGCGCTGGCGCTGACCCTCCTTCAGCCAGGCGACACCGTCGCACTCGCGCAAGACGCGTACTACGGCACCGGCGTCCTCTTCCGGGAGCTCGAGCGCTGGGGCATCCGGCACGTGCTCTTCGACCAGACAGGCCCGCCGCCCCCCGACGTCCAGCTCGTGTGGATCGAGGCGCCGTCGAACCCGCTCCTGACGATGCCCGACCTCGTCGCTGCCGCGGCGCACGCGGCGCCGGTCGTCTGCGACGCGACCGCGGCGACTCCCGTACACCTGCGACCGCTCGAGCACGGCTGCGACTACGTCCTCCACTCGGCGACCAAGTACCTCGCCGGACACCACGACGCCCTGCTGGGCGCCGTCGTCTGCAGCCGGCCGGAGGCCGCGGAGCGGCTGCACGAGCTACGGACGCGCACGGGCATCGTCGCCGCGCCCGACGCAGCCTGGCTGCTGCTGCGGGGGCTGAAGACGCTCGAGGTGCGCGTCGCCCGCCAGACCGAATCGGCGAGGCAGCTCGCCGAACGCCTCGAGGAGCACGCCGCCGTCGAGGTCGTCCGCTATCCCGGTTTCGGTGGCCTGCTCTCCTTCGACGTCGCCGACGGAGCCACCGCTCGCGCGGTCGAGACCGCGACGCAGCTGATCACGAATGCGACGAGTCTCGGCGGCGTCGACTCGACGTTGGAGTCGCGCCACCGCTGGGAGCCGGAGCGGGTGCCGCCGGGCCTGCTGCGGCTGAGCGTCGGGCTGGAACCGGTGGAGTCGCTGTGGCACGATCTCCGCGCCGCGTTGGAGGCTTCCGACCGTTAAACATCGCCGACTTGCGGGTACAGGAGCGCCCGCGGCGGCGTCGCGGAACCGTCGCTCCCACCCCGCTCAACAAAGGAGCTTCGAGTGCCCCCAGTGCCGTCGACCGGTCAGCGCCAGCAACGCAGCCGGAAGCGCGTCGTAGCGGCGTCGGGGAACGGCGCCCCGCCGCTCACCGGAGCCGAGCTCGCTCGGCTCGTCGCCGCGCTCCAGGCTGCGAGCGAGGGTGATTTCTCCGTGCGACTGCGCGGCGACGGGGCGCTGGCGGAGGCGGCGGCGGCGTTCAACACGCTCGTCGAGCGGAACCAGGAGGCGACGCGCGAGCTGATCCGCGTCAACAAGGCGGTCGGACGGGAAGGCCGGATCAACGAGCGCGCCGACGTGCCGGTCGCCCAGGGGTCGTGGGCCGAGCAGGTCGGCGCCGTGAACGAGCTGATGGACAACCTCGCACGCCCGACGATCGAGGTCGCCCGCGTGATCGAAGCGGTGGCGGACGGCGATCTCAGCCAGCGGATCCAGCTGCAGGTCTCCGGCCAGCCCGTGCGGGGCGAGTTCAAGCGCATCGCCGCGACCGTGAACGCGATGGTCGACCAGCTCTCCACGTTCGCGGACGAGGTGACGCGCGTCGCGCGCGAGGTCGGCACCGAGGGCAAGCTGGGCGGCCAGGCGAAGGTGAAGGGCGTCTCCGGGACGTGGAAGGACCTGACCGACTCCGTCAACGGGATGGCGTCCAACCTGACCGGCCAGGTGCGGAACATCGCCGAGGTGACGACCGCGGTCGCGAACGGCGACCTCTCCAAGAAGGTGACGGTGGACGTCAAGGGCGAGGTGCTCGAGCTGAAGAACACCGTCAACACGATGGTCGACCAGCTCTCCACCTTCGCCGACGAGGTCACGCGCGTCGCGCGCGAGGTGGGCAGCGACGGCGCTCTCGGCGGGCAGGCGCAGGTGAAGGGCGTCAGCGGCGTCTGGAAGGACCTGACCGAGAACGTGAACACGCTGGCCGGCAACCTGACCGGGCAGGTGCGCAACATCGCCGCCGTCACGACGGCGGTCGCGAACGGCGACCTCTCCAAGAAGATCACGGTCGACGTCAAGGGCGAGGTGCTCGAGCTGAAGGAGACCGTCAACACGATGGTCGACCAGCTCCGCGCCTTCAGCGCCGAGGTGACCCGCGTGGCGAAGGAGGTCGGCACCGAGGGCAAGCTCGGCGGCCAGGCCCGCGTCGAGGGCGTCAGCGGCGTCTGGAAGGACCTGACCGAGAACGTGAACACGCTCGCGTCGAACCTGACCGGACAGGTCCGAAACATCGCGGAGGTGACGACCGCGGTCGCGAACGGCGACCTCTCCAAGAAGATCACCGTCGACGTCCGCGGCGAGGTGCTCGAGCTGAAGGAGACCGTCAACACGATGGTCGACCAGCTGCGCTCGTTCGCCGCCGAGGTGACGCGGGTGGCGCGCGAGGTCGGCACGGAGGGACGGCTCGGCGGCCAGGCGCAGGTCGAGGGCGTGAGCGGTACCTGGCGCGGGCTCACCGACAACGTCAACCAGCTCGCGGAGAACCTGACCACCCAGGTGCGCGCGATCGCCGACGTCACCACGGCCGTGGCGAAGGGCGACCTGTCGCAGAAGATCACGGTCGACGCGCAGGGCGAGATCGCCCAGCTGAAGGGCACGATCAACACGATGGTCGACCAGCTCTCGTCGTTCGCGGCGGAGGTGACTCGCGTCGCCCGCGAGGTCGGCACCGAGGGCAACCTGGGCGGCCAGGCTCAGGTCGAGGGCGTCAGCGGCACGTGGCGCGACCTGACCGACAACGTCAACTTCATGGCGTCGTCGCTCACCGAGCAGGTGCGCAACATCGCGCAGGTGACGACGGCGGTGGCGAACGGCGACCTCTCGAAGAAGATCACGGTGGACGTGAAGGGCGAGGTCTTCGAGCTGAAGGACACGATCAACACCATGGTCGACCAGCTCCGCTCCTTCGCCGCCGAGGTCACGCGCGTCGCCCGCGAGGTCGGCACCGACGGCCGCCTGGGCGGCCAGGCGCAGGTGGAGGGCGTCAGCGGCGTCTGGAAGGACCTGACCGACAACGTCAACACCCTTGCCGGGAACCTGACGAGCCAGGTGCGGAACATCGCGCTCGTCACGACGGCGGTCGCGAACGGCGACCTCTCCAAGAAGATCACGGTCGACGTCAAGGGCGAGGTGCTCGAGCTCAAGGACACGATCAACACGATGGTCGACCAGCTCTCGACCTTCGCCGCCGAGGTCACGCGCGTCGCCCGCGAGGTCGGCACCGAGGGAGCGCTCGGCGGCCAGGCCGAGGTCGCCGGGGTTTCCGGAACCTGGAAGGACCTGACGGACAACGTCAACCAGCTCGCCGGCAACCTGACGGGTCAGGTGCGCGCGATCGCCGACGTGACGACGGCGGTCGCGACCGGCGATCTCTCCCAGAAGATCACCGTCGAGGCGAAGGGCGAGATCGCCGAGCTCTCGTCGACGATCAACACGATGGTCGACCAGCTCTCGACCTTCGCCGCCGAGGTGACGCGGGTCGCGCGCGAGGTCGGCACCGAGGGCAAGCTCGGCGGCCAGGCTCAGGTCGAGGGCGTGTCCGGGGTCTGGAAGGGACTGACCGACAACGTCAACCTGCTCGCGGAGACGCTCACGTCGCAGCTGCGCGCGATCGCGAACGTCTCGACCGCGGTGACCTCGGGAGACATGACGCGCTCGATCGACGTGGAGGCGGCCGGCGAGGTCGCGGAGCTGAAGGACAACATCAACCAGATGATCGTCAACCTGCGCGGCACGACCGAGCAGAACGCACAGCAGGACTGGCTCAACTCCAACCTCGCCCGCTTCTCGGCGATGCTGCAGGGCCAGCGCGACGTGCGGACGGTGGCACGCCTGCTGATGAGCGAGGTGACGCCGCTCGTCGCAGCCCACCACGGCGCGATCTACGTCGCCGATGCCGTGGCCGGCGACGGCGGCGAGCCCGAGCTGCAGCTCGTCGCGAGCTACGGCTACAAGGAGCGCAAGTCGATCTCGAACCGCTTCAAGTTCGGCGAGTCCCTCGTCGGCCAGTCCGCGCTCGAGCGGAAGTCGATCGTGATCACGTCCGCGCCCGACGACTACATCAAGATCACGTCCGGGCTCGGCGAGGCGGCACCCACGAGCATCATCGTGATCCCGATCCTGTTCGAGGAAAGCGTCCTGGCCGTGATGGAGCTCGCTTCCTTCGCGTCCTTCACGGAAGTGCAGGAGACGTTCCTCGACCAGCTCTCCGAGTCGATCGGCGTCGTCCTGAACACGATCCAGGCCAACATGCGCACCGAGGAGCTGCTCGAGCAGTCCCAGACGCTGACCCAGGAGCTCCAGAGCCAGTCCGAGGAGCTGCAGGCCCAGCAGGACGAGCTGAAGCGCTCGAACACGGAGCTCGAGGAGCAGGCGGCGACGCTGCGCGCCTCCGAGGAGCTCCTGCAGACCCAGCAGGAGGAGCTGCAGCAGTCCAACGAGGAGCTCGAGGAGAAGGCCCAGCTGCTCGAGGAGCAGAACCGCCGGATCGAGGTCAAGAACCAGGAGATCGAGCTCGCCCGCGCGGCGCTCGAGGAGAAGGCGGAGCAGCTCGCACTCTCGTCGCGCTACAAGTCCGAGTTCCTGGCGAACATGTCGCACGAGCTGCGCACGCCGCTGAACTCGCTGCTCATCCTCGCCAAGCTGCTCGGGGACAACTCGGACGGCAACCTGACCGACAAGCAGATCGAGTTCGCGCGGACGATCCACACCGCCGGCTCCGAGCTGCTCGGCCTGATCAACGACATCCTCGATCTCTCCAAGGTCGAGGCCGGGAAGATGGACATCCATCTGGGCGACGTGACGGTGGCCGACGAGCTGGCCCAGCTGGAACGAGCCTTCGGCCCGCTCGCCGAGGAGAAGGGGCTCTCGTTCGAGCTCGACTTCGCCCCGGACGCCCTCCCGACGCTCGAGACCGACCCGCAGCGGCTCCAGCAGATCCTGAAGAACCTGCTCTCGAACGCGGTCAAGTTCACCGAGGAGGGAGCCGTGACGGTTCGCGTCGGCGTGGCGCCGCCCGAGCACCAGTTCGCCGGCGACGTGCTCTCGCACGCGGAGCGCGTGGTCTCGTTCTCGATCGTCGACACCGGCATCGGGATCGCACCGGACAAGCTGCGCCTGATCTTCGAGGCGTTCCAGCAGGCGGACGGAACGACGAGCCGGCGCTTCGGCGGCACCGGGCTCGGGCTCTCGATCAGCAGGGAGATCGCGCGCCTGCTCGGCGGCGAGATCCACGTCAGCTCGACCCCCGGCGAGGGGAGCACGTTCACGCTCTACCTGCCGGAGCAGTTCGTGCACCACGCTCCTGCAGAGACCGGCGCCGACATCCTGCGCGAGCTTTCGACCGGGCTCGTGACCATCCAAGCGCCGGAGGCCGGCAACGGCTCGCCGCCGCTCGTCGAGGCGCCGGCCGATCTCCTGCTCGTCAGCGAGGTCGACGACGATCGCGACTCGATCGAGGAGGGCGACCGGGTGGTGCTGATCGTCGAGGACGATCCGAGTTTCGCCCGCACGGAGCTGACGATCGCGCGGGAGCACGGCTTCAAGGGCCTCGTCGCGCTGCGCGGCGACACGGGGATCGCACTCGCGCACGAGTTCCGCCCCGACGCGATCGTGCTCGACATGAGCCTGCCCGTGCTCGACGGCTGGACGGTGCTCGACCGGCTGAAGCGCCATCCGGCCACCCGGCACATCCCGGTGCACATCGTCTCCGGAGTCGACGAGCGCCAGCCCGCGCTGATGGCGGGAGCGGCGGCCTTCGTGCAGAAGCCGGCGACACTGGAGCAGATCAACGAGGTCTTCGGCGGGATCGAGACCTTCATCGACCGCGACGTGCGCCGGCTGCTCGTCGTGGACGACGACGAGACGCAGCGCGAGGCGATCATCGAGCTCGTCGGCTCGGACGGCGACGTCGAGATCCTCGCCGTCGGCTCCAGCGAGGACGCGCTCACCGCACTCGAGGAGCAGCCGGCGTTCGACTGCATGGTGCTCGACCTGAAGCTGCCGAAGATGACCGGCTTCGCGCTGCTCGAGAAGGTGAAGAGCGACGAGCGCTTCACGCGGCTGCCGGTGATCGTCTACACCGGCAAGGAGCTGACGCGGCGGGAGGAGACGAAGCTCAAGCGCTACGCAGAGACGATCGTCGTCAAGGACGCCCGCTCCCCGGAGCGGCTGCTCGACGAGACGTCGCTCTTCCTGCACCGCGTCGAGGCGAAGCTGCCCGACTCGAAGCGCAAGATGCTCGAGCAGCTGCACTCGACCGACGCCGTCTTCGTCGGCAAGAAGGTGCTGATCGTGGACGACGACGTCCGCAACGTCTTCGCGCTCACGAGCGCGCTCGAGGCGAACGGGATGGACGTCGTCTTCGCCGAGAACGGCCGCGAGGGAATCGAGGCGCTGAAGGCGAACGCCGACGTCGACCTCGTCCTGATGGACGTGATGATGCCCGAGCTGGACGGCTACGAGACGACGCTCGCGATCCGCCGGCTGCCCGAGTTCGAGCGCCTGCCGATCATCGCGCTCACAGCCAAGGCGATGAAGGGCGACCGCGAGCGGTCGATCGCCTCGGGCGCCTCCGACTACATCACGAAGCCGATCGACACCGACCAGCTGCTGTCGCTGATGCGCGTGTGGCTGTACCAGTAGCCGTGGCCCTCCCTGCGGGCAGCAGCCGGGAGCTCGACCTGGAGCAGATCGAGATCGAGCTCCTGCTGGAGGGGATCTACCGCCGCTACGGCTTCGACTTTCGCGAGTACGCGCCCGCGTCCCTCCGGCGGCGACTGCGGCGGCGGATGGACGGCGAGCAGGTCGAGTCGATCTCCGCTCTCCAGGAGCGCGTGCTGCACGACCCGGCCGTGATGGAGCGCCTGCTGCTCGACCTCTCGATCAACGTCACGGCGATGTTCCGTGACCCAAGCTTCTTCGTCGCCTTCCGCGAGCGGGTGGTCCCGCTCCTGCGCACGTATCCCTTCGCCCGGATCTGGATCGCCGGCTGCTCGACGGGCGAGGAGGTCTATTCGCTCTCCATCCTCCTCGCCGAGGAGGCGCTCTCGGACCGCGTCCGCATCTATGCGACCGACATCAACGAGGTCGTGCTGGAGCAGGCCCGGCTGGGAGTCTTCCCGCTGGACAAGATGCAGGAGTACACGCAGAACTACATCCGCGCCGGCGGCCGGAAGGCGTTCTCGGAGTACTACGTCGCGCGCTACGACGGGGCTCGGTTCGCACGGTCGCTCGTGGACGGGGTCGTGTGGGCCCAGCACAACCTGGCCTCCGACGCCGCGTTCAACGAGTTCGAGGTGATCGCCTGCCGCAACGTGATGATCTACTTCGACCGGTCGCTTCAGGCGCACGTGCACCGGCTCTTCCACGAGAGCCTCGCCAACTTCGGCATCCTCGCGCTCGGCCAGAAGGAGACGATCAGGTTCTCCCCACACGAGACGAGCTACGAAGAGCTCGACGCGGCCGAGCGGCTGTACCGAAAGCTTCGATGACTGGCGTAGGCTCGACGGAGCCAGCCGGGAGCGGAGGTGCCGGCTCTGCCGGCACCGGAGCGGGGATCCGCGGCGGAGGGTCGACGGAGCCAGCCGGCACCGGAGCGGGCAGCAGCGACGGAGCGTCGACGGAGCCAGCTGGCACCGGAGAGGGCAGCAGCTACGACATGATCGCGATCGGCGCATCCTGGGGAGGACTGCAGGCTGTGGGCACCTTGCTCGTCGGACTGTCGGACGAGGTCGATGCGACGATCGTCGTGGCGCAGCACCGCGGTCCCGAGTCCGCCCGCGGCGCGCTCGGGTCGCTGCTCCAGCGCTCGGTGCAGCGACCTGTCTCGGAGCCCGACGACAAGGAGCCGCTCGAGCGCTTTCATGTCTACGTCGCCCCGGCCGACTACCACCTCCTGGTCGAGAACGGACACTTCGCCCTCTCCACCGAGAGTCGCGTGCAGTTCGCGCGGCCCTCGATCGACGTCCTGTTCGAGTCGGTGGCCGAGGCCTACCGCGAGCGTGCGATCGGGATCGTGCTGACGGGAGCGAACGAGGACGGGGCGGCGGGCCTCGCCGCGATCAAGGAGCGCGGCGGTGTCGCGATCGTGCAGGACCCCTCCACCGCCGAGCGCCGCGCGATGCCGGACGCCGCTATCGCCGCGACGAGCGCCGACGCCGTGCTCCCGCTCGCCGAGATCCCGAACTTCCTCCACGGCCTCTGCTGCGGGACGTCGTGACGCCTCAGGCAAAGATCCTGCTCGTCGACGACCGGCCCGAGAACCTGCTCGCGCTCGAGGCGATCCTCGAGCCGCTCGGGCAGGAGCTCGTGCGGGCCGACTCGGGCGAGGAGGCGCTGCGCCGCCTGCTGCACGACGACTTCGCCGTGATCCTGCTCGACGTCCAGATGCCGCGTCTCGACGGGTTCCAGACGGCGGAGCTGATCAAGCAGCGCGAACGCACGCGCCACGTTCCGATCATGTTCCTGACCGCGATCTCGAAGGACTCCGAGCACGTCTTCCGCGGCTACGAGTCGGGCGCCGTCGACTACATCACCAAGCCCTTCGACCCGGGAATCCTGCGTGCCAAGGTGGGCGTGTTCATCGAGCTCTGGCAGAAGACCGTCGAGCTGAAGCGCCACGAGGAGCTCGTCCGGGAGCAGGAGCTGGCCGCGCTCGGCCGTGAGAGCGAGGAGCGCTACCGGCTGCTCGCCGACGCCGTGCCGGAGATCGTCTGGACGACGACGGCCGAAGGATCGACGACGTTCTACAACCAGCGCTGGTACGACTACACCGGGCTCGCGCGGGACGCCGACTTCAGCCCGATCGACTTCGTGCACCCCGACGACGTGCCGGCGACGCTCGAACGGTGGGAGCGGGCACGCGACACCTCGGCGCCGTTCGAGATCGAATACCGCCTCCTGGCGGGCCAGGGCGTCTACCGGTGGCATCTCGTCCGCGCGATGCCGATGCGCGACGACAGCGGCGCGATCGTCGGTTGGGTCGGCGCGGCGACCGATATCGACGATCGCCGCCTTGCCCTGGAGCGACAGGAGTTCCTCGCGGAGGCCGGCTGGGTGCTCGGCAGCTCGCTCGACTACGAGCGGACTCTTGCCGACGTCGCCCAGCTCGTGGTGCCGAAGATCGCAGACTGGTGCGCGATCGACCTGCTGAGCGATGGAGCGCTGACCCGCGTTGCGGTGGCCCACGTCGATCCTCTGAAGGTCGCGCTCGCACGAGAGCTCGCAGAGCGCTATCCGACCGACCTCGACGCCCGAACCGGCCCTGCCGCCGTGGTGCGGACGAGGGAGGCGGAGCTCGTGCCGGAGCTCACGGCCGAGCTGCCCGGTGCGAGCGCCGGCGACGACCTCCAGCGCGAGATCGTGGCCGACCTGGGCCTGCATTCGTACCTCTGCGTGCCGCTCGTCGCGCGCGACCAGGCCTTCGGGGCGATCAGCTTCATGCAGGCCGAGTCCGGGCGGGTCTACGGCGAGGACGACCTGGCGCTCGCGCGCGAGCTTGCGCGGCATGCCGCGATCGCGATCGACAACGCGCAGCTGTACGAGGAGGCCGAACGGCGCGCCCAGGCGGCGCGGGTGCTCGAGTCGGTCGGCGACGGCGTCGTGCTGATCGACCGCGAGGGCGTGATCCGGCTCTGGAACACGGCCGCGGCGGCGATCGTCGGCCTGTCGGAGGCGGAGGTGCTCGGACGCCCGATCGCCGACGTGATCCCGGGCTGGGACCGGATCGCCCAGGTCGTCCCGGTCGCGAGCAGCCCCGCGGAGCCCGTGCGTGCCGTAACGACGCCGGTGGAGATCCAGGGCAACGAGTTGTGGATCTCCGGCTCCGGAGTCGCACTCGGCGACGGCGTCGTCTACGCCTTCCGCGACCTCACCGAGGAGCACCTGTTGGAGAAGATGCGGACGGATTTCGTCGCGACCGTCTCGCACGAGCTGCGCACGCCGCTGGCGGCGATCTACGGCTCCGCGCAGACGATCCTGCGCCCTGACCTCGTCCTCCACGACTCGGTGCGCGACGAGCTGCTCCGCGTGATCGCGTCCGAGTCGGACCGCCTGGCGGAGATCGTGAGCGACCTCCTGCTCTCCAGCCACCTCGACTCCGGGCGCCTGCCGGTCAAGATCGAGAGCTGCGACGCCGCCGAGCTCGCCGCCGCGGTCGTCGAGAGCGCCCGCACGCACCTGCCCGAGCAGGTCGAGGTCGAGCTGGAGACGGCCGGCGACCTGCCGAGCGTGGCGGCCGACCCGGGCCAGCTCCGCCAGGTGCTCGCGAACCTCGTCGACAACGCGATCAAGTACTCACCCGGCGGTGGCGGCGTCTCGGTCCGCGTCGAGAACGGCGACGGCACGGTGCGCTTCTCCGTCCGCGACGGCGGCATCGGCATGCCCGCCACCGAGTTGCGCCGCATCTTCGAGAAGTTCTACCGACTCGATCCGGACATGACGCGCGGGATCGGTGGCACCGGCCTCGGCCTCTACATCAGCCGCGAGCTCGTCCACAGAATGGCCGGGACGATCGCGGTCGAGTCGAAGCTCGGCGAGGGCTCGACCTTCGTCGTCGAGCTTCCGGTGGCACGGGAGTCGTCCGTGCTGAAGCAGCCGGGGGCGGCGAGAGCGCTCTAGCGCGCGCCGCCTGCCGCGCCCGTCGCGCGCGTCCCCGCCGACTCGCCGGCCAGCCGCGAGGCGACGTAGACCGGGATCGTCGAGAGCAGGATCACGAACACGGCGACGACGTTCACGATCGGCAGCTGGTTCGGCCGAGAGAGGTTCGCCAGGATCCAGATCGGCAGCGTCTGGTCGGAGCCGGCCGTGAACGTCGTCACGATCACCTCGTCGAAGGAGAGCGCGAACGCGAGCAGGGCGCCGGCGAGCAGCGCGGAGCGCAGCTGCGGGAACGTGACGAGGCGGAACGTCTGCCACGTGTCCGCGCCGAGGTCGGCGGAGGCCTCCTCGAGCGACTGCGCCGTCCGCCGCAGGCGCGCGACGACGTTGTTGTAGACGACGACGATGCAGAAGGTCGCGTGGCCGACCACGATCGTGAAGAGGCCGAGGTCGAGCCCGGCCGTGTTGTACGTCGCGTTCAGCGCCATCCCGGTCACGATCCCGGGCAGCGCGATCGGCAGGATGACGAGGAACGAGATCGTCTCGCGCCCGAAGAAGCGGTAGCGCGCGACCGCGAGCGAGGCGAGCGTGCCGAGCACGAGGGCGAGTGTGGTCGCGAGCAGAGCAGCCTTGGTGCTCATCCAGAGCGCCTCCCGGACTCCGGGGTTTTCGAAGGCCCGGCCGAACCAGCTCAGGGTCAGCCCGGAGATCGGCCACGCGAGCGAGCGGCCCTCGTTGAAGGCGTAGAGCACGATCACGCCGAGCGGCAGGTAGATGAAGGCGAGCGTTGCGAGCGTGGCACCGCGGAGCAGCAGACGCGAGAGAGGCGACTCGATCACAGCTGGTCGAAGGCTCCGGCACGCCGGGCGCCGAGCAGGTAGAGGATCATCACGGCGACGGGCACCGTCGCGAACGCCGCAGCGAAGGGGAGGTTGTTCGCCACGCCGACGTTGATGTAGACGACGTTGCCGATGAACTGCGTGCTCGAGACGATCTGCGGCGTGATGTAGTCGCCGAGCGTCAGCGAGAAGGTGAAGATCGAGCCGGCGACGACCGCCGGGAACGCCAGCGGCAGGACGACCCGCACGAACGTCTTCCCCGACCGGCCACCCAGGTCGGACGACGCCTCGAGCAGCGAGTCCGGGATTCGCTCGAGCCCTGCGTAGATCGGCAGGATCATGAACGGCAGCCACAGGTACGAGAACACGAGCCACGTGGCCACGTTCCCGAAGCCCGGCCCGGAGAGCCCGAACGGATCGAGCGCCCAGTTGAGGACGCCGTTCTCCTGCAGGATGATCCGCCAGGCGTACACCTTCACGAGATAGCTCGCCCAGAGCGGCATCAGGATCGCGACGACGAGCAACCGCCGCGTCCGTGGTGAGGCGACCTTCGCCATGTAGAAGGCGATCGGGAACGCGAGCACCGCGTCGGTGACCGTCACGGCCGCGGCGATCCCGACCGTGCGCACGGTGATCGACCGGTAGACGTCGTTCTCCCAGAGCGTGCGGAAGTTGTCGAAGCCGTACTCGTGCACGACCTCCGACGTGAACGGGTCGAGCCGCCAGAAGGCCGCCACGAACAGCACGACCAACGAGCCGAGATAGGCGATCACCAGCCACCCGACCGGCCCGCTCAGGAGCAGCGAGAGCCGCAGCCGGGGGTGGCGGTGGAGGAACGTCGAGAGGCGCCGCCCCGGACCCTGCCGGGGCGGCGCCTCTGCAACATCAGGTACGGACGTCAACTCTCCAGCCTCGCGTTCCTGGCCCGAGGCGGCGGCGGAGCCGGGCTCAGCCCGGCGGGAGCCGCCGCCGCCCAGGGGCGCGAGGCTAGCCCTTGATCTCGGTCCAGGCCTGTGTCCATTCGGAGTAGTCCTTGCAGACCGCGCCACGGTCGTCGCCGCAGTCGGCCTGCGGCGTCTTCCAGTAGTAGATCTGGTCGAAGTACTCCTCGTCGTCCGCGTGGAAGATCTCGCAGTGGTCGGGGTTCGTCGTCAGCTCGCACGCCGCCTCGCTCGAGGGCGCTTCGCCGAAGTACTCGGTCGCGGCGGCGTTCGCCTCCGGCGAGATGATGTGGTTCATCCAGAGGTACATGCAGTTCGGGTGCTCGGACTCGGACGAGATCATCCAGGTGTCCGACCAGCCGGTCGAGCCCTCCTTCGGCAGTACCGAGGCCACCGGCACCTTCTCGGCCTCGAGCACGTTCGTGATCACCTGCCAGGTCGTCCCGACGACGCTCTCGCCACCCGTGAAGGCCGCGATCTGCTTCGTGTAGTCCGACCAGTACTCGCCGATCACCGTGCGCTGGCGCTTCAGCAGCTCCACGGCTGCGGTGAACTGCTCCTCGTCGAGCTCGTACGGATCCTCGATCCCGAGGTCGGGCCGGATCGCCATCAGGTAGACGGCAGCGTCCGCGATGTAGATCGGGCTGTCGTAGGCGGTCACCTTGCCCTTGTAAGGCGAGCTCTCGTCCCAGACGACGCTCCAGCTGTCCGGCGCCGGCTTGACCGTGTCAGTGCGGTACTGGAGCAGGTTCGCTCCGCGACCGTGCGGGACGCCGAAGTTGACGCCGGCCACGGTGTTGTGCGGCTGATCCTTGAGGCCCTCGAACACGCCGGCGTAGTTCTCGATCAGCTCGGTGTTGACCGGAGCGACGTCGCCGCCCGCGATCAACCGCAGGCTCGCGTCGCCCGACGCGGAGACGCCGTCGTACTGGCCGGTGCGCATCAGCGTCACCATCTCGTCCGACGTGTTGCCGAGCTTGACGTTCACCTGGCAGCCCGTCTCCTCCTCGAAGTCGCTGACCCAGTCGACCTTGGGGTCGGTGGTGCCGTCCTCGACGTAGCCGGCCCAGGCGATCAGGTTGACCTCGCCCTCCCCCTCGCCGAGCGTCTCCAGCATGCCCTCGGGCACACCGGCTTCGGTCGTCTCGGCTGCGGTCGAGCCTGCGCCCGCCGACTCCGGCTCGTCGTCGTCGCCGCCGCAGCCCGCCGCGAGCAGGCAGAGCACTCCGATCAGGAGCCCTGCTGCCGCCCAACGGACGTGACGTGTGCGCTTCGTCATCTGTTTCCCTCCGTCGTAGTCCCGGTCTGGATGTCGAAAGCGTGCTCCGGCCGCCAGCTCAGCCGGACACGAGACCCCCGTCTCGAGAGCACCTCTGTGGAGGTGCTCTGCAGGTTCTGACTCACGACCATCAGCTCGCCGCCCGCGTCGAGCTCGACGTGGTAGCGGGTGACGCTCCCGACGTAGACGACGTCACGGATGCGTCCTTCCTCGACGTAGGCCCCGTCCTCGGCGGCGGCGTCGGGCTCGTGCAGGTGAATCTTCTCCGGCCGCACGGTGATGCGGCGGCCGTCCCGCTCGAGCACGTTCGAGACGCCGACGAAGCCGGCGATGAACTCGCTTGCAGGATGCTCGTACACGTCGGCGGGCGCACCGACCTGCTCGATCCGGCCCTCGCGGAAGACGGCGAGGCGGTCGCTCATCGTCAACGCCTCCTCCTGATCGTGGGTGACGTAGACGAAGGCGATGCCGAGCTCCTGCTGGATCCGCTTCAACTCGATCTGGAGCTCCTGCCGCAGCTTCAGGTCGAGCGCGCCCAGCGGCTCGTCGAGCAGCAGCGCCTGCGGGCGGTTGACGAGAGCCCGCGCGAGCGCGACGCGCTGCCGCTGGCCGCCGGAGAGCTGCGAGGGCTTCCGGCGCTCGTAGCCCTCGAGACGGACGAGCTCGAGCGCGTCACGTGCTCGCGCACGCCGCTCCGCCTTCGCGACCTTCTTCACCCGCAGCCCGTACTCCACGTTCTCCTGCACGGTCAGGTGCGGGAACAGGGCGTAGTCCTGGAAGACCGTGTTGACGTCGCGCGCGTACGGCGGCAGCCGTGAGACGTCGCGCCCGCGCAGCTCGATCGTGCCCTCGTCGGGGCTCTCGAAGCCGGCGATCATGCGCAGCGTCGTCGTCTTGCCCGACCCGGACGGGCCGAGCAGCGTGAAGAACTCGCCGCGCGCGATCTCGAGGTCGACGCCGTCGACCGCCGTTACGCCGCCGTAGCTCTTGCGCAGCCCGGCGAGACGGACCTCAGCCGCCTGCGACACCGAGCGACTCCTCCAGGATCGCGAGCCCGTCCGCGAGCTCCTCGTCCGAGATCGTGAGCGGCGGGAGCAGGCGCAGCACGTTTCCATGCAGGCCGCACGCGAGCAGCAACAGCCCGCGCTCGAACGCCGCCGCTGTCGTCGCCTGCGCCAGCTCCGGCGTCGGCTCGCGCAGCTCGAGCGCGAGCATCGGCCCGAGCCCGCGAACCTCTCCGACGGAGTCGCGACGCGCTGCGAGCTCGTCGAGCCGCGCGCGCAGCGTTCGGCCGAGCTCCTCTGCCCGGCTCCGGAACGCCTGCTCGCCGACAGCGTCGAGGACGGCCACCGCGGCGGCGCAGGCCACCGGGTTGCCGCCGAACGTCCCGCCGAGTGCACCCGGCCCCGGAGCGTCGACGAGCTCCGCCCGGCCGGTGACGGCCGCGAGCGGCAACCCGCCGCCGAGCGACTTCCCCGAGACGAGCAGATCCGGCTCGACGCCCTCGTAGTGCTCGATCGCCCACACGGGGCCGGTGCGCCCGATCCCCGACTGGATCTCGTCGTCGACGTAGAGGATCCCGTGCCGTGCGCAGAGCTCGACGAGCCGCGCCGGGAAGTCCGGCGGCATCGGGATGAAGCCGCCCTCGCCCTGGACCGGTTCGAGCACGACGCACGCGACGCTCTCCGCGTCGACCTCGCTCTTGAACAGCCGCTCCAGCCCGGCGATCGCGTCGCTGGAGGAGACTCCGCGGTACGGGTACGGCGCGGGCGCGCGGTAGACCTCCGGCGCGAAGGGCCCGAACCCCGCCTTGTAGGGCCGCACCTTGCTCGTCATCGTCAGCGTCAGCAGCGTGCGCCCGTGGAAGCCGTTCTCGAAGACCACGACGGCCGGTCTCCCGCTGGCGGCGCGAGCGATCTTGACCGCGTTCTCGATCGCCTCCGCGCCGGAGTTGAGCAGGATCGACTTCTGCTCGGGGCCGGCGCACGGCGAGAGCTCGGCGAGCCGGCGGCAGGTCTCGATGTACGGCTCGTAGCTCCCCACCATGAAGCACTGGTGCAGGAAGCGATCGACCTGCTCGTGGATCGCGGCCACCACGGGGCCGTAGCCGTGGCCCGTGTTCTGGCACGCGATCCCGCCCGCGAAATCGAGGTAGGTGCGGCCGTCGACGTCCTCCACCCGCGCGCCTTCGGCGGCGGCGACGACGAGCCTGGGGGTCGAAACGCCGCGGGCGACGTAACGTGCCCGGTCGGCAGTGATCCGCTCGGACGCGGTCTGCTCGTGCTGGATCGACACGGCGGCGATTCTCTCGCGCGCTCCGGGGCGAAGCAATGGACTGCCGGGCCACGGCGCGGCGGCGCACCTGGACACTGTGGCCAAGGTCTCGCCGCTGCTGCTTGCCTTGCGCCGCGCAGAAGGAGTAGCGTCTTGGCCCGCGCGTCCAACGAACGCTGCCGAGAGAGTGCTCACCGTCCGCGACATCGCCGCCCTGCCCGGCCTCGAGCTCGGTCTCGCGTCGGGCGGCACGGGGCTCGACAACAAGATCAGCTGGGTGCACGTCTCCGAGCTGAGCGATCCGACGCCGTGGCTCGAGGGCGGCGAGCTGCTGATCACCACCGGCCTCGGTCTCGGCGACCTCTCGCGTCCGCAGCGCGAATACGTCCGGAGGCTCGCCGAGCACGGCCTCGCCGGGCTCGCCTTCGGCGTCGGCTTCGGCTGGGCGGAGCCGCCGGCCGCGCTCGTCGAGGAGTCGGAGCGGCTGGGCTTCCCGCTTCTGACGGTTCCGTACGAGGTGCCGTTCATCGCGCTGACGAAGGCGATCTCGTCGCGGCTCGCGAACGAGCAGCTGGCCCGCGTCGAGCGCGCGCTCTCCGTGCACGAGCGGCTCGCCGAGGCCGTGCTCCAAGGGCGTGGCGTGCGTGCGCTGCTCGCAATCCTCGGCGACCACGTCGGCTGCTCGCTGGCGCTCGTGGACGAGCATGGACGGGTCGTCGGCGAGCGGCATGCGACCAGGCTCGACGCGTGCGAGCACGTGCTCGAGCTGCCCGTCGTGGCGGACGGTGAGATCGCGCTGCTGCGCGCGGGCAAGCCCCGCGGCGAGCTCGGCGAGTACGACCGGCTCGTGCTTCACCACGGCCAGACGGCGCTCGCGTTCGAGCTCTCGCGGCGTCACGCCGTCTCGGCGGCGGAGTTGCGCCTCGCCGGCGACCTGCTGGAGGACCTGGAGCACGACCGCCTCGACGAACGCGAGATCGAGCGCCGGATCGCGGCGTTCGGGCTCGACCCGCAACAGCCGTACGCCGCGCTCCTCGCCGTGGCGCCGACCGGAGGCGCGGAGGCGCTGCGGGCCGCCGCCGCGCAGGAGCTCGATCGACGCGGATACCCCTATCTCTCCGCCGCGCGCCGTGACCGAGCTGCCTTCCTCGTCGCGACGGCGCACGAGGAGGACGCGCTCGCGATCGCAGACGCGCTCGTCGCAGCCGCTGCGGGAGCCCGCGTGGGTGTCGGCCGCCCGTCTTCGGGCCGCGGGCTTGGACGCAGCCTGCTCGAGGCGAGAACCGCGCTCGACGCAGTCGACGCGCCGGTCGCCTCCTACCACGATCTGGGCTCGCTCGAGCTTCTGCTCGGACTGCCGAGCGCGTCGCTCGAGGCGTTCGTCGCGCGCGTGCTCGGCCCCGCGGCGGCGAACGCCTGGCTGCTCGAGTCACTCACGGCGCTGCTCGACACCGGCTGCCGCTGGAGCGAGGCCGCAGGGCGGCTCGGCGTCCACCGGCACACGCTCCGCTACCGGATGGAGCAGCTGCGCAAGCAGACCGGTCGCCATCCCGACGACCCCACCCAGCGGATGGAGCTCTGGCTCGCGGTCAAGGCCCAGCAGGCCCTTGGGGCACGGGTGGCCACCGAGCCTGCGCACATGCCCTCCGAACCCCAGGCGGTCGGCGCCGCGTAGGCCGAAGTACGGCTATCCGCACTACCGTCCACACACAGCTCTGTCACCATTCTGTCCATGTCCACCACCGTGCTGATCGCCGACGACCACCCCAGCTTTCGAGCGTCGGCACGGGCGATCCTGGAGGAGGACGGCTACCACGTCGTCGGCGAGGCGGAGGACGGCACGGAGGCGCTCCGGCTGACGCACGAACTGCGGCCGGACGTGCTCCTCCTGGACGTGCAGCTGCCTGACATGACCGGCTTCAAGGTGTGCTCGGACATCTGCGCGAACGGCTACCGCCCTGCAGTCGTGCTCGTCTCGAGCCGCGACGCCAGCGACTACGGTTCGCTGATCGAGCAGAGCGGCGCACGTGGCTTCATCGCGAAGGCGGAGCTTTCGGGCACCGCCCTCGCCGACCTGCTCGGATGAGGGGCCGCTGGCTCGCGCTCATCGCCGTGGCGGGTGCCGCGGCCGCAGCCGCCGCGGTGTTGCTCGTCGTCGCGAGCGATCACCAGGACAACAAGGTAACGACCGCGGTCCTCGCCGTCAGCGCGGGCCTGGCGTTCATCGGAAGCGGTCTCGTCGCCATGTGGCGCCGCCCGGCCAACCGGACGGGAGCACTGCTCACAGCCACCGGCTTCCTCTGGTTCCTGGGCGTGCTCGGGGCGGCGAACGAGCCCTGGGTGTTCGCGCTCGGCATCGTGACCGGCTCCGCTGCGTGGCCCATGCTCGCCCATCTGATCCTCGCGTTTCCGTCGGGGCGGCTGGACTCGACGGTGTATCGCTGGTTCGTCGGAGTCGTCTGGGGAGCTGTCGGCCTCTTCGGATTGGTCGTGCTGTTCGAGCCGAGGCCGTTCCCGAGCTGCACGGACTGTCCCGACAGCCCTGCGGTCGTGTGGTCGGCACCGCGGCTCGCAGACGTGCTCGACACGGTCTCGAGTCTCGTCGCGCTCGGGCTCGTCTTCGCGTTGCTCGTCCTGCTCGTGCAGCGCTTCCGCCACGCCACGCCGACGCTCCGGCGGACGCTCCTGCCGGTCTACGTGACGAGCGCCGCGACCTTCCTCTTGCTCGCCGTTCAGACAATCGTGTACGAGCTGGCGGGCGACGATGCGGCGCGCCCCCTGCAGATCGCGGCATTGGCGGCGTTCCTCACCGTCCCGCTCGCGTTCCTCGTCGGCGTGCTGCACAGCCGCCTCGCACGCTCCTCCGCCGGCGAGCTCCTGCTCGAGCTCGGCCGTGGCACGCCGCTTCGCGACGCGATCGCCGGCGCGCTGAAGGACCCGACGCTCGACGTCGTCTACTGGCTCCCCGAGCGCGAGCGCTTCGTCTGGATCGACGGCAACCCCTTCCACGACGAGGGTGGCCCGCGCACGGCGCGCTACGTGACGAGGAACGGGCGCCGCGTCGCCGCGCTGCTGCACGACCCGTCGCTGTCCGAGGAGCCGGAGCTACTGGAGGCCGTCGAGGCGGCCGCCGGTCTCTGGCTCGAGAACGAGCGGCTCCAGGCCGAGCTCCGGGCGCAGCTCGAGTTCCTCGAGACGATCGTGAACACGGCGCCGTCGCTCCTCTGCTCGCTCGACCTCGAGGGCCGGATCGTCAACCTGAACGACGCGTGCTGCGTGGCGGCGGGCACCGACGACGAGGAGGAGGTGCGCGGCGAGTACTTCTGGGACGTGTTCATCTCCCCGGAGGGGCGCGACGAGGTCGTCGAGCTCTTCGCGGCGGCCGCGCCGGACTTCGAGCCGGGCACCTTCGAGCACAGCTTCGTCAACCGGCGCGGCGAGGAGGTGTCGATCGCCTGGTCGGGGGCGCCGATCCGCGACGACCAGGGCGAGACCCGCAACCTCGTCCTCGGCGGCCTCGACATCACGATCCGCCGTCGCCGCGAGCTCGAGCTCGAGGTCGAGCGCGACTTCGCCGGCACGGTCGCGAACACGATCCCGATCCTCCTCGTCGGCGTCTACGACGACGCCACGATCAACGAGCACGGCCCCAACCCCGCCTTCGAGGAGATCCTCGGCTGGACGCGCGAGGAGACGGTTGGGCGCAGCCTGCTCGAGCTGATCGCACCCGAGGATCAGTACCTGGCCCTGATGGCGGTCGGCTCGGCCGCGAACGGGGTGCCGGCGATCGAGCGCGAATCGCGGTGGCTCTGTCACGACGGCACCGAGCGGACGATCGTCTGGACCGCCCAGCAGATCCTCGGCATGGACGGACGCACGCTCGTCCTCATCTCCGGGGCCGACGTGACCGACCGGAAGCGGCAAGAGGAGGAGGTGCGGGCCTCGCGCGCCCGCATCGTCGAGGCCGGCGACGCGGCGCGGCGGCGGCTCGAGCGGAACCTCCACGACGGGGCGCAGCAGCGCCTCGTCTCGCTCTCGCTCGCCCTCCGCCTGGCGCAGTCGAAGCTCGCGACCGACCCCGACGGCGCAGACCAGGTGCTCGGTTCGGCACGCGAGGAGCTCGCGCTCGCACTCGACGAGCTGCGCGAGCTCGCCCGCGGCATCCACCCCGCGATCCTCACCGACCGCGGGCTCCTCGCGGCGCTCGACGCGCTTGCGGGTCGTTCGCCCGTGCCGGTCGAGGTCGAGGGCGAGCCGGATGGCCTCTCGCCCGCGATGGAGGCCGCCGCCTACTACGTGGTCGCGGAGGCGCTTGCGAACGTCGTCAAGTACGCCGAGGCGACGCACGTGAAGGTGCGCATCGGCCGCGAGGACGACCTGGCGATCGTCGAGGTCGCCGACGACGGCAGGGGCGGCGCCGATCCGGCCACGGGCACCGGCCTGCGCGGGCTCGCCGACCGCGTCGAGGCGCTCGACGGCACGCTCGCAGTGGACAGCCCACTCGGCGAGGGCACGCGGATCCGCGCCGTCCTCCCCGTCGACTGACGGGTATCACTCCGTGGCCGGTGGAGCAGGCCGCACCGCGACAAGCCTGCCCGCCGCACGGCCGCACAACGCGTGGGGTGGGAGCCTGAGGCATCCAAAGCCCACGGCAGCCCGAAGGAGGATCGCCATGTACGCCAGCCACAGAATCGATCTCGCGAACCGGCGCAGCGACGGCATCGACGTCACGCTCTGGTGGTCGCCCGCCGACGACGCCGTCCGCGTCGAGGTGCTCCATCTCGCCTCCGACTCGATCTTCGAGCTGTCCGTCGACCCCGGCCGCGCGCTCGACGCGTACTACCACCCGTTCGCGTACGCCGCCTGGCGGAGCCCGGAGCTGCTCGAAGTGGCCGCCTGAGCGGCACCGCGCGACACCTCCCGGTTGGGCTTCTGCAACGCGCGCTCCTAGACTCCCCGCATGAGCGAGCTTCCGCGCGGCACCGTCACTCTCTTCTTCGCCGACGTCGAAGGCTCGACGCGGCTGGCCGCCGAGCACGGCGGCGACTGGGGGAAAGTCCTCGGCGAAGTGCGACGAATGCTGCGCGACGCCGTGGCCTCGACGGGTGGCCACGAGGTCGATTCCCGCGGCGACGAGCATTTCGCCGCCTTCGCAGAGCCGGACGCCGCTGTGGACGCCGCGCTCGCGACCCAGCGCGCGCACGCCGAGTACGATTGGCCGGGAGCCGCCGTCCGGGTCCGGATCGGCCTGCACACGGGCGCGCCGCTCGTCACCGACGACGGCTACGTCGGCATCGACGTCCACCGTGCCAGCCGCATCTCCGCCGCCGGGCACGGCGGTCAGATCTTGGTCTCCGACCGCACCCGCGCGGCCCTCGAGGGGCACGACCTGCTCGACCTCGGCCTGTATGCCCTGCCCGATCTGGCCGATCCCGAACGGATCTTCCAGCTCGGTGCCGGCACGTTTCCGGCGCTGCGCGCGCGTCCGGGCACCGCCGCGCTGAAGATCGTGCTCGCCGACGACTCCGTGCTGCTGCGCGAAGGCCTCGCCAGGCTGCTGGAGGAGACAGGGTTCGAGGTCGCGGCGCAGTCCGACAACGCGGTCGACCTGCTCCGCCACGTCGCGATGCACCGCCCCGACGTTGCGATCACGGACATCCGTATGCCGCCGACGCAGACCGACGAGGGGCTGCGCGCGGCGCAGCAGATTCGCGAGCAGCATCCCGAGGTCGGCGTCGTCGTCCTCTCGCAGTACGTCGAGCCTGCGTACGCCATGGAGCTTCTCGGCGAGAGCGCCGAGGGCGTCGGCTACCTGCTCAAGGATCGCGTCTCCGACTTCGACGAGTTCGCGGCGGCCGTCCGACGCGTTGCGGAGGGCGGCTCGGCGCTCGACCCGGCCGTCGTCGACCAGCTCGTCGGCCGCCGCCGGCGGGACGATCCGCTCGACGAGCTCACCGCCCGCGAGCGCGAGGTGCTCGAGGGGATGGCCGAGGGCCGCTCGAACCAGGCGATCGCGGAGCGCATGTTCGTGACCCTGCGCGCCGTCGAGAAGCACGTCACGAGCATCTTCACGAAGCTTCGCCTCCCCGCGAGCGGCGACGACCACCGCCGTGTCCTGGCCGTGCTCACCTACCTGCGCCAATAGCGCTCGACCAAACCGGGCCGCAATAGCGGCCCCTTCAGGGATCTTCGCGCGAGCGCGGGCTTTGCCCGTGCTCGCTGCGGACCAGAAATCGCCGCGAAGCGGCCCTTTAGGGGTCTTCGCGCGAATCACGATCCGCTCCTGCGGATCGGGATTTCGCGCCACTAGAAGGTGCGGATAACCGAACCATCACTGGCTGGCCTGCCGCATCTTCCTAGCCCTGCCCGGCTGCGAGTGTGGCGGCATGTCCGCGACCCGCCTCCTCCGCACCGCCGCCCGGCCGCACTCCGGCCGCGTCGAGCTCGCCGCGCTCGCCGTCCTGTACGGCGCCTACGAGCTCGTCCGCGGCTTCGGCGGCGAGAACTGGGTCGCAGCCCGTGCGAACACCGCCGACATCGTCGCGCTCGAGCAGCGCGTCGGCCTCTTCGTCGAGCGCGACGTCCAGGCCGCTTTCTCCACGATCGCCGGCGCTCCCGCGCTGCTCGGCTTCCTCTACGTCGCGCTCCACTTCGGCGGCACCGGCGCCGCGCTCGTCTGGGTGCACCGCCGCCATCCGCATGCCTTCGCACATCTGCGCACGACCCTGATCGTGAGCACGGCGGTCGCGCTGACCGGCTACATCCTCTACCCGGCCGCGCCGCCGCGACTCGCCGATCTCGGCTTCGCCGACACCGTCAGCACGCACACGGGCCTCAACTTGAGCTCCGACCTGCTCGGGAGCCTCTACAACCCGATCGCAGCCGTGCCGAGCCTCCACTTCGGCTACGCGCTCGCAGTCGGCGTTGCGCTCGCCCGCGTGTCGACGCGCCGCAGCCTGAAGATCGCGTTCGCCTCGTATCCCGCGCTGATGCTGCTCGTGATCGTCGCGACGGGCAACCACTTCTTCTTCGACGCCCTCGCCGGCGGGCTCGTGATCGCCGTCGGCTGGTGGTTCGCCGGCCGGGTGGCAGTTTCCCGGCCGGCGCCGGTGCGGCTCGCCGCACCCCAGGACGCCTGGACGCCGCACAGCGCGCCCAGCAGCGCCCGTGCAGCCTAGGGAAGCAATCAAACCCCGGCTGGACGAACCCAAAAAGGAGCACCACCAATGACCCCTCTGAAGCGCTCGAGCAACTTCGCGGCCCGCATGGGTCGCTGGAGTGCCCGACACAGGAAGATCGCCATCTTCGGCTGGCTCGCCTTCGTGATCGCGTCTGTCGTCATCGGCGGCGCGGTCGGCACGAAGTTCCTCGAGCCCTCCGATCTGAACGTCGGCGAGGCCAAGCGAGCCGACAAGCTGATCGAGGATGCCGGCTTCAACCGGGACGAGGAGCAGGCCGAGTTCGTCCTGATCCAGTCCAAGACCCTCACGACCGAGGATCCCGCCTTCCAGGCGGCGATCGAGGACGCGACGCGCACGCTGGACGGCTTCCCACAGGTGCGCAAGCTCCGCTCACCGCTCGACACCGGCGGTTCCGACCAGATCTCCCCGGACGGCCATTCGGCGCTGATCGAGTTCAGCCCGAAGGGCGACTACGACGAGGCGATCGCCTACATCGAGACGATCGAGGCCGGCGTCGACGAGGTGCAGTCCCGGCACCCGGGCTTCACGATCGACGAGTCTGGCACCGCCTCGACCGGCAAGGCGACCGACGCAGCATTCAACAGCATGCTCGCGAAGGCCGGGATGATCTCGATCCCGCTGACGCTCGTGATCCTGCTGCTCGTGTTCGGCTCGGTCGTCGCCGCCACCATCCCGCTGCTGCTCGCGCTCACGGCCGTGTTCGCGACCATGAGCCTCGTCGCCCTGCCGAGCCAGATCGTCCCGATGGACGAGTCGATCGCCGAAGTGATCCTGCTGATCGGGCTCGCGGTCGGCGTCGACTACTCGCTCTTCTACCTCCGCCGGGAACGTGAGGAACGTGCCGCCGGACGAAGCGAAGGAGCAGCTCTGGAGGCCGCAGCGGCGACCTCGGGCCGGGCCGTGCTCATCTCCGGCATCACGGTGATGATCGCCATGGCCGGCATGTTCCTCTCCGGCGACAAGACGTTCATGTCGTTCGCGATCGGGACGATGATGGTGGTCGCAGTCGCCATGATCGGCTCGCTGACCGTTCTGCCGGCTGTGCTGTCGAAGCTCGGTGACCGGGTCGAGAAGGTCCGCGTCCCGTTCCTCCACCGGCTCAAGCGCAGCAACGGCGAGCCCCGGCTCTGGGGCGCGATCCTGAATCGGGTGCTCCGGCGTCCGCTCGGGTCCGCGCTCGCGGCCGCCGCGGTGCTCGTCGCCCTGACGATCCCCGCGTTCTCGCTCACCACGACCCAGACCGGGCTCGCCGACATCTCGATCCCCGAGATCGAGCCGTACAAGGCCCTCGTCGACGCGTTCCCGGGTGGCCCGGAGCCGGCCGTCGTGGCAATCAAGGCCACCGACGTGCGTGCCGAGCCCGTGCGGGAGGCGATCGCCGAGCTGAAGCAGCAGGCGCTCGCGAGCGGCGAGATGAACGCCCCGATCCACGTCGAGGCGAGCCGCGACAACACCGTCGCGACGATCGAGATCCCGTTGGCCGGCGACGGCTCGAACGAGACCTCGAAGGCCGCTCTCGCGACCCTGCGGGACGACCTGCTGCCCGGCACCTTCGACCAGGTGGAAGGCGTCGAGTACGCAGTCACCGGCACGACGGCGGCGAACCAGGACTGGAGCAGCAAGATGAAGCAGACGGCTCCGCTCGTCTTCGGCTTCGTCCTGCTCTTCGCGTTCGGCCTGCTGCTCGTCTCGTTCAGGTCGATCGTGGTCGCCGTGAAGGCGATCATCCTCAACCTGCTCTCCGTCGGAGCTGCCTACGGCATCCTCGTCGCGGTCTTCCAGTGGGGCTGGGGCGAGAGCCTGCTCGGCTTCGAGTCGAACGGCGGCATCACCCCGTGGCTGCCGATGTTCCTGTTCGTGATCCTCTTCGGCCTCTCGATGGACTACCACGTGTTCATCCTGAGCCGGATCCGCGAGGCGTACGACCGCGGTCTCGACACCGAGGCGGCCGTCGCGCACGGGATCAAGACGACGGCAGGCGTGGTCACGAGCGCCGCGACCGTGATGGTCGCCGTGTTCAGCGTCTTCGCCCTGCTGCCGGTGATCGACATGAAGGAGATGGGCATCGGCCTTGCAGCCGCCGTCCTGATCGACGCCACCATCATCCGCGGCGTCCTGCTCCCCGCCACGATGAAGCTGCTCGGGGACTGGAACTGGTACCTGCCGCGCTGGCTCGAGTGGCTCCCCACCCTCGAGCACGGCGAGGAGCCGCGCGTCGAGGCCGCCCCGGTCCCGGACGCCGCCTAGAAGCAACTCGGAAGAACGACCAGAACGTCGAAGCCCCGCCCCTCGCAGAAGAGGGAGCGGGGCTTCACCCGTTTCGGCTCGGCCGCGGCGAGCACACTCAGGTCGACACGACCGTCCAGACCCGGAGGTGCGCAAATGGCGCTCGGACTCACGAGGATCGCGCGGCTCGTCGCAGTCGCGCTCACGATCGCGGGCGGCACGGCCGGCCCCGCCCTTGCCGATCGCGACGGCCGCGGGCCGGCGCTGCAGTTCCTCGGCCAGCAGATCATCCCGACCGGAACGCAGTTCCAGGGCACCGAGTTCGGCGGGCTCTCCGGGTTCGCCTACGACGAGGGGCGCAAGGTCTTCTACGCCCTCTCCGACGACCCGAGCCAGTTCGACCCGGCGCGCTTCTACACGCTCCGGATCGCCGTCTCGGGCGGCGCGCCGTCCGTCGAGATCCTCGGTGTGACGACACTGCGCGACTCGTCGGGTCAACCCTTCGCTCCGCTCAGCCTCGATCCGGAAGGACTCGCGCTGACGAAGCGGGGCACGCTCGTGATCACCTCGGAGGGCTTCGCCAACCGGCTAATCGACCCGTGGGTGCGCGAGTTCGGCCTCGACGGTCGTGAGTTGCGCGCGCTGCCGGTGCCCTCGCCGTTCCTGCCGGTCGCGGACGGCAGCCGCGGGGTGCGCCAGAACCTCGGCTTCGAGAGTGCGGGCGCGACCCCCAACGGCAAGTTCGTGTTCACCGGAACCGAGGCTGCGCTCGCGCAGGACGGGCCGCCCGCGACGGTGGCGGCGGGAAGCCCGGCGCGCCTGCTCCGCTACAACGCCCTGAACGGCAGGCTCGACCGGCAGTACGTCTACTGGACGGAGCCGATCGCCGAGCCACCCGTACCCGCGAGCGCCTTCGCCGTCAGCGGCCTCGTCGAGCTGCTGCCGCTCGCCAAGCAGCGTCTGCTCGCGATGGAGCGATCGTTCTCGGTCGGCGCGCCCGACACCGGGAACACGATCAAGCTCTTCACCGTCTCGCTCGCCCGTGCGGACGACGTGAACGGCTTCGACAGCCTCGCCACGTTGCTGAACAGCGTCCGGCCCGCGCGCAAATCGTTGCTGCTCGACCTGGACGACCTCGGGGTCCCGCTCGACAACCTGGAGGGCATGGACTTCGGCCCGCGCCTGCCGGACGGACGCAGCTCCCTCGTCCTCGTCAGCGACAACAACTTCGCGCCGGCGCAGTTCACACAGTTCCTGCTCTTCGCGGTTTCGAACGTGAAGGGCGGTGACGGCAACAACCGCGGCGGGAGGTGATGGTGAAGCCGGAGGAGGGACTCGAACCCACGACCTATCCCTTACAAGGGGATTGCTCTACCAGCTGAGCTACTCCGGCCCGTCGCCAAATAGTAGGGGCCGCGAATCTAGGACTCTGTTCCTGGGCGACCGTCCGTGTTGGACACGGCCCAGCCGATGCTTGAGGCAACGTCCAGGAATGGAGCATCCGAAGTCGATTGGCGACCGTACGACCCTGGCCGTGATGCTCGCCTTGCAAGGACGCGGCTACGACATCCTGCTGCCGCTCGGCGAGAACACGCGCTACGACCTCGTCGTCGACGACGGCGTGACGCTGTCACGGGTTCAGTGCAAGACCGGGCGGCTACGAGCAGGCGCCGTTCGGTTCCCAGCGTGCAGCTCTTACGCACACCACCCGAATCCGAAGCTGCTACGCCGGGACTACCTCGGGCAGATCGACTATTTCGGCGTGTACTGCCGGGAGACGGCTGGCGTCTACCTCGTCCCGATTGCGGACGCCCCGCTCACTCGCGAGGTCGCGTTGCGCGTCGATCCGTCACGAAACGGGCAGGCCCGTCGGATTCGATTCGCATCGGCCTACGAGATCGCGAACTTCCAGCTCGCTAGTTCAGCACCTCTCGCGTCTTCTGGTGCGCGACGATCTTGCGCTTGACCCGCTGGAGCGCGTTGTCGATCGTCTTGCAGTCGCAGCCGAGCTCTTCCGCCATGTCCTCGTAGGAGAGGCCCTCCAGGTAACAGCGCAGCGCGTCCGCCTCGAGGCCCGAGAGCCCGGTGCCGAGCGTGAAGACGAGGCTCTGCAGCTCCTCGGTGGAGATCACGCATATGGCGGGGTCGTTCGTCGACGGGCCGGGAAGGGCGTCGCCGAGAGTGCAGTCCCCCTCGGAGTCCTGACCCGCCGGCGTGTGGCTGAACGAGACGTACTGGTTCAGGGGCTGGTGCTTGAAGCGTGTGGCGGTCTTGATCGCCGTGATGATCTGCCGCGTCACACAGAGCTCTGCGAAGCTGCGGAACGAGGTCTCCTTGTCGGCGCGAAAGTCGCGTACCGCCTTGTAGAGGCCGATCAACCCCTCCTGGATCAGGTCGTCCGACTCCCCACCGGCCAGGAAGTACGAGCTCGCCTTCAGGCGCACGAACCCCGTGTAGCGGCGCATGATCGTGTCGAGCGCGTCCTGGCTGCCGTTCCGCGCCTTCATCACCAGCTGGAGATCCTCAAGCTCTCGTTGAACCTTCTGCGCGCTCTGGACTGCCGTGGCGGTGCGAGGCGACATTCGCGTTCTCCCTGGATCTAGCGGGAAAGAGCAGTGAGGGCTCGCCATGCCGAACACTCAACTCTCACCCTTAAGTTGAGGCAGAACATAGCAGCGCTCCCTGCAAGTTACAAGCCCTTTGCAAGGGACCGGCTTTGCTAGGAACACATGTTCGTATCAGGGAGTCTGGCCGCGGCGCAGCCGCTCGAGCCGGGCGCGGGTCTCCGCGTCCAGCGAATCCGCCAGGCGCGAGCGGCGCCCCTCCTCGTGCCGGGCAGGCTCGAGATCGCCGAGGAACGTGTGCGACGAGAGCTTCTGCACCTCTTGCCCGGACGTGCCCCGGACGGCGAGGTCGCTGGAGACGAGACAGACGCGCTCGCGGGCTCGGTGCTCCGCGGCGAGCCGCTCGAGCAGCGCGTCGGCATGTGCTGCGTACCGCACGGAGAGGGGCCCGACCTCCGCGTCGGCGCCGACGCCGTCCCACACGAGCACCCCGCGGGCGCCGCGCAACGCGACGAAGCTCGCGAGCAGGTCGGTCAGCTCACGCGGGTCGTCGAAGGAGGCCTGGTGGAGCAGGTTGTAGCCGTCGAAGAGATAGAGCGTCGGCTCGGGCACGGGTGAGCGGGACTCAGTCGCTCAGGGCAACTGAGTCGTCTCCTCGGTCACGCGGCGGCGGGCGGCCTCGTAGAGGAGCAGCGACGCGGCGACGCTCACGTTCAGCGATTCCACCCGGCCGGCGAGCGGAATCGAGATCGCGCCGTCGCATGCGCGTCGGACGAGCGGGCGGACGCCCTTGCCCTCGGCGCCGAAGACGAGTGCGAGACCGCCCTCGAGGTCGGCGCTCCACAGCGACTGCTCAGCGTCGGCGGCCGCGGCGTAGATCCAGAGGTCGCCGCGCTTGATCTCGTTCAGGTAGCGCGCGAGGTTCGGCACGACTGCGACCGGCAGATGCTCGACGGCGCCGGCCGAGGCGCGGCAGACGGCGGCCGTGACGCGTGCAGAGCCGTGGGCCGGCACGACGACGCCGGTTGCACCCGCCCCTTCGGCGCTGCGACAGACCGCTCCCAGGTTGCGCGGATCCGTCACCTGGTCGAGGCACGCGAGCAGCGGCTGCTCCGCCGCAGCGAGCTCGTAGGCATCGGCGTAGCGGTACGGCTCGCACCAGGCGAGCACGCCCTGGTGGTCGCGGGTCTCGGCCGCCTCGGACAGCTCCCGATCGGGTTTTACCTGCAAACGAGGCCCATCTTGCAGCCACGGCTCCGAAGCGACTGCGCGTTCCGTCACCCATAGCTCCAAGACCTCACGAGGCCCACGCAGCGCCTCGCGCACGGGGCGGCGGCCGTACACCTGCTCGCGCGCCTGCGTCACGATCGGCGTACGAGGCGGTATCCGTCCGCCTCGTCGCGCGCCTCCCAGCCGGCCGCCTCGATCTCGGCGCGGAGCCGGTCGGACTCGGCGAAGTCGCGCCCCGCGCGAGCTTCCTGACGGCGACGTGCCAGCTCGTGCAGCTCAGGCGGTGCTTCGAGCGAGTCGGCGAGTGTGACCAGGCCGAAGACATCGAGAGCGCGCCGGAGCAGCTCGTGGTCGCGCCACTCGTGCATGAGCGCGAGTGCTCCCGCAGTGTTGAAGTCGTCGTCGAGCGCCTCCTCGAAGCGCTCCCACGCATCGGGCGCTGCGGCTCGCGAGGGGTTGCGGAAGACCTCGCGGAAGCCCTCGGCGCGCGCAGCCGCTGCACCTACGGTCTCGTCCGAGTAGTCGATCGGGCTGCGCCAGTGCGCGGTCAGGAAGAAGACGAGGAGGGTCTCGCGCCCCCACTCGTCGAGCGCCTCCTGGATCGTGGCCACGTTGCCCACCGACTTGGACATCTTCTCCCCTGTGAAGCGGAGCATCCCGTTGTGCATCCAGATGCGCGCGAACTCGTAGCCGCGCGCGGTCGATTGCGCGAGCTCGTTCTCGTGGTGGGGAAAGACGAGGTCCAGCCCGCCGCCGTGGATCTCGAAGGACGGCCCGAGCAGCTGCTCCGCCATCGCCGAGCACTCGATGTGCCAGCCGGGCCGGCCCCGCCCCCAGGGCGAGTCCCACCACGTGTCCTCGTCGGGCTTGTTCCCCTTCCAGAGCGCGAAGTCGCGCGGATCCTCCTTGCGCGCGTTCGGCTCCTGCTCCTCGACCTGGTCGGGCCGCTGGCCGGAGAGGCGCCCATACTCGGCCTGCTTCGCGACGCGGAAGTAGACGTCGCCCTCGACCTCGTACGCGTAACCGCGCTCGACGAGGTCGGCGATGAAGCGGATGATCGCGTCCATCGTCTCGGTGACCTTCGGATAGTGGTCGACCTCTTCGAGGCCGAAGCGCGCCACGTCCTCGAGGTACCACTCCGTCGCCTCGGCGGCTCGCGCCGCGCTTGCTCCGGGCGCCGCCTCGTAGATCTTGTCGTTCACGTCCGTGATGTTGTGGACGAGCGTGACGTCGTAGCCGCGCTGCCGCAGCCAGCGCGCGTACCAGGAGCCGATCACGAACGGCCGCGCGTTGCCGATGTGCGCGCGCGCATAGACCGTCGGGCCGCAGACGTACATGCCGATCGGCCCCGGCGCCTCCGGCAGCTCGACGAGCCCCCGCTGGAGCGTGCTAGAGAGCCGCACCGACCCTCCTCAGCGCCTCGTCGCGCGGCAGCGCCGCGATCACGGTCCAGAGCTCGGGGCCGCGCTCCTTGCCGGTGAGCGCGAGGCGAAGGGCCTTCAGGTCGCCGCCGACGGCCTTCAGCTCGCGCACCAGCGCGCGCGGCTCGAGCCCGCTCGCCTCGAGCTCCACGAAGCGGGCCAGCGTCGGGGCTGAGCCCGCGGGGAGCTCTGCCGGTTCGGGCTCGAGGATCGATCGCGTCATCTCGCGTGCCTCGTTCAGGTCCCGGGCGCCGCGCAGCGCGGGCACCAGCTCGACGGGAGCCGCGGCCTGCGCCGCCAGCTCCTCGTCCGGCATCGACGCGATCGCGTCGATCGCGAGCCGGCGGATGCGGGGCAGATCGAGGTGGACATCGTGCGCGGGCTCGCCGAGCTCGTCGAGGTAGGCGCGGACGGCGCCGGCCGGGATCCCGGCCTCGCGCAGGTCGGCCAGCGTCGCCACCTCGCTCGAGCGCTTCGAGAGCTTCTTGCCGTCGGGGCCGAGGATCAGGCCGTGGTGGACGTACTCCGGCGGCTCGAAGCCGAGTGCGCGTGCGAGTTGCTGCTGGAGCTCCGTGTTGGGCCGGTGGTCGGCCCCGCGGACGACGTGCGTGATGCCGAAGTCGTGGTCGTCGACGACGCTCGCAAGGTGGTAGGTCGGGCTGCCGTCGGCCCGCAGGAGTGTGACGCGGCCGAAGCGGAGCGTCCCGTCGGCATCCTCGGTGCCCGCGGCGGCGGCAGCCTCCCGGTGACGTTCGGCGCGCTCGCTCTGCGGCGACGGCCCTTCCTCCCAGTCGATCCCGAGCCAGCGCAGGTCCGCGACGATCTCGTCGACCGCCCCCTCCACCCCGCGCTCCGCGTCCGTGTCGTCGATCCGCAGCAGCAGCCAGTCGCCGCGGCGACGGCTCGCAACCGCCGAGAGGGCGCTGCCGAGATGGAGCGAGCCCGTCGGACTGGGCGCGAAGCGAGTGCGGACGGTCATCAGGCCAGTCTACGGCGACCCGTTACTCGTTCCCGAGACCTCCGACGATCTGCAGCACGACCCAGCCGAGGAGGATGGCGAGCCAGATCAGAGACCCGGTCTTCCCACGGCTGCGGCGTCCCTCGACCGGCTCCGGCGTCGACTCGGTGTCCACCGTGACGGTCTCGGTCGCGTCCCCTACTCCGACGCTCGGCCGCTCCTCCCGCTCTTCCTGCAGACGGTCGCCGTACCGGCCGGCCTCCTGAACGAGCTGCTGCCACTCCTCCGACGCATCGGGCCGCGTGCTCTCGCGCTCGGCCCGGCTCCGGAGCGCCGAGAGGCGCTCCGCGTCGCCGGCGACCTGCGCCTCCTGCAGCTCCTGCCAGAGCCGGACGAGCTCCTCGGCCTCGCGGGTCGGGTTCACGCACACATTGTCGCGGTTTCCAGGCCCGCGGTTTCGCCACCGGCGGAGGAACTGGTTAGGATGTAACTTGACCGGTTAAGGTGGCTGAGACAGGAGGATGTGATCGTGACGCGCAGGGTCGACTTTCCCACCGACTTCGTCTGGGGCGCGGCGACGTCGGCGTACCAGATCGAGGGAGCGGCCGCCGAGGACGGGCGCGGTGCGAGCATCTGGGACACCTTCTGCGCGAGCGCCGGGAAGGTGCGGGATGGCGATTCGGGCGCGGTCGCGTGCGACTTCTACCACCGCTACCCGCAGGACATCGAGCTGATGCGGGAGCTCGGGCTGCGCGCGTTCCGGTTCTCGATCGCCTGGCCCCGCGTCCTGCCGGAGGGCCGCGGCCGCGTCAACGTCGCCGGGCTGGACTTCTACGACCGCCTCGTCGACGACCTCCTCGCGGCCGGGATCCATCCTTTCGTCACGCTCTACCACTGGGACCTGCCGCAGGCGCTCGAGGACGCCGGGGGCTGGCCCGTGCGCGCGACCGCTGACGCGTTCGTCGAATACGTGGAGACGGTCGCGGCCAGGCTCGGTGACCGAGTCCACCACTGGGCGACACACAACGAGCCGTACTGCGCCTCCTGGCTCGGCTATGTCGTCGGCGTCCACGCTCCGGGCCGCACCGACGTTCGGGACGGCGCCGCCGCCGTGCACCACGTCCTCCTCTCCCACGGGCTCGCGGTCGAGGTCCTGCGGCGCCGGTCCCCGGGCGCGCAGGTCGGGATCGTCCTGGACTCGTGGCCGGTGCATCCGGCGTCCGCTGACGAGGCCGACGTCGCGGCGGCCCGTGAGGCAGACGGCTTCCGGACGCGGCTCTTCTTCGACCCGATCCTGCGCGGCCGCTACCCGGAGGACGTGCTCGAGCGGCTCGGCGACGCGGCGCCGCCCGTCCGCGACGGCGACCTCGAGCTGATCTCCGCACCGCTCGACTTCGTCGGCGTCAACAACTACTCGCGGATGGTCGTACGTGCGAGCGCCGACGGAGGACCGTCGATCGAGGTGCCCGCGGTGGACACGCCGAAGACGGCGATGGGCTGGGAGATCTATCCGGACGGGCTCTACGAGCTGCTGACTCGCCTCCACCGGGAGTACGGGGTGCAGTCGCTCTACGTGACGGAGAACGGCGCCGCGTTCGACGACGCCCTCGACGCCGAAGGTCGGGTCGACGACCGCGACCGGATCGCGTACCTCGAGCAGTACCTCGGCTCGGTCGCGCGGGCGGTCGCCGAGGGAGTTCCCGTCCGCGGGTACTTCGTCTGGTCGCTGCTCGACAACTTCGAGTGGGCCGAGGGGTACGGCCGGCGCTTCGGGATCGTCTACGTCGACTACGCCAGCCTCCGGCGCATCCCGAAGTCGAGCTTCCAGTGGTACCGCGACGTGATCTCCTCCGGCCGCGTCGCACAGCTCGAGCCGACCGCGCCGTAGCTAGCGCCGCGGCGCGACCCGCTCGCCGGGCGCAAGCGCCACGAGGTGCCCGGCGGAGACCTCGACGAGCTCCGCACCGTCACCGCCGGCCAGGTCGTCGCGGCCGACGCGCTCGACCTCGTCCCACTTGCGGTGCAGCTGGGGCACGGAGGCTACGAGCGCCTTCGTGTACGGGTGCCGTGGTTCTCCGAAGACGGTCTGCGTGGGGCCGAGCTCGACGATGCGGCCGCGCCGCAGGATCACCGTGCGCTGGCTGATGTAGTTCCCGAGGGAGAGGTCATGGGTGATGAAGAGGATGCCGAGGCCGCGCTGCTTCAGGTCGGCGAGCAGGTTGAGCACGTCCACCCGCGTCGAGGCGTCGAGCATGCTGATCACCTCGTCCGCGACGAGGAACCGCAGGTCGAGCAGGAGGGCGCGCGCGATCAGGAGCCGCTGGAGCTGCCCGCCACTCAGCTGGTGCGGGTACTTGCCGAGCACGTCGGCGGGATTGAGCCCGACCGCGTCGATCGACTTCTCGACCTTCTCGCTCCATGCCGGTGAGCGCGTGCGCGGGAAATACGAGCTCCGGATGGTCGAGAAGACGCGGTCGGCCTTGAAGATCGGGTTGTAGGAGCTGAAGGGGTCCTGGAAGACACCCTGCACGTGACGGTGGTACTCGCGTGCCTTCAGCTGCGAGATGTCGCTCCCGTCGAACGAGATCGAGCCGTCGGTCGGCGGCAGAAGCCGGAGGATCATGCGTCCGATCGTGCTCTTGCCGCTGCCGCTCTCGCCGATCAGGGAGACGATCTCACCCGGACCGATCGCGAAGCTCACGTCCCGCACGGCCGGCAGCTCCGTCCCGCCGAACGTGCCGGTGCGGAAGCTCTTGGAGATGCCGTGGAGCTCGAGCATCACGCGGGCGGCGCGGTCGCCCAGCAGGCGACGCGGTGGTCGGGGCCGGTCTCGACGAACGGGGGCTGCTCGGCGCATTTCTCGAACGCGAGCGGGCACCGGTGGCGGAAGCGGCAACCGGCCGGAGGGTCGAGGAGCGAGGGCGGGCGACCGGGGATGCCCGCGAGCTGCTTCTCCTCGTACCGGATGCCGACCTCCGGAAGCGACCCGATCAGCATGCGCGTGTAGGGGTGGCGCGGCTCGTTCACGATCACGTTCGCCGGCCCCTTCTCGGCGAGGCGCCCGGCGTACATGACGAGGATCGTGTCCGCGATCTGGTACAGCAGCGACAGGTCGTGCGTGATCACGATCGTGCTCTTCACGAACCCGCGGTCGCGGAACTCGACGAGCGTCTCCGAGACCGCGCGCTGCGTGGACACGTCGAGGGCGGAGGTGATCTCGTCCGCGATCAGGAGCGACGGGTCGAGCAGCGTCGAGAGCACCATCACGGCGCGCTGCTTCATCCCGCCCGAGAGCTCGATCGGGTACAGCCCGAGCACGGCCTGCGAGAGACCGACGAGCTCGAGCCGACGCTCGAGCTCGGGCAGGACGGTCTCGAATCGGACGCCGCGCGACTCCAGCAGGTCCTGCGCGATCCGGCCGACCTTGCGGGTCGGGTTGAGGGCGCTCATCGCGTACTGCGGGATGAGCGAGACGTGCTGGAAGCGGAAGTCGTTCATGTCGCCGTCGTCCCAGATCGGCAGCTCGTTGCCGTCGAGCTCGACCCGGCCCTCGACGTACCGCATGCGGCCGTCGAGCCGGATCAGGCTCCTGCCGAGAGTGGACTTGCCGCAGCCCGACTCGCCGGCGAGCCCCATGATCTCGCCGTCTCCGATCGCGAAGGTGACGTCGTCGACGGCCTTCACCTCGCCGCGCAGGCTCCGGTAGTAGACCTTGAGGTTGTCGACTGCGAGGCTCACCGGCTACAGCTGTCTCAAGCGCGGGTTGAAGATCTCGTCGAGGCCGGCGTTCGTCACGTACAGGCCGCCGACGACGGCCGTGATCGCGAGCCCCGGGGGCACGAACCACCACCACATCCCGAGCGGCAGCGCCCCGGACACGACCGCGTTGTTCATCATCACTCCGAGCGACATGGCGTTCGTCGGGCCGAGGCCGAGGAAGTCGAGGAAGGCGGCGGTCAGGATCGAGCCGCCGAAGAGCAGGATGAAGACGAGGACGAGGTAGGAGGCCATGTTCGGCGCGATCTCGCGGACGATCACGTGGCTGCCGCGGGCGCCCGACAGCCGGGCGAGGCTGACGAAGTCACGGGAGGCGAGCGAGAACGTCTGGGCGCGGATCGCCCGCGCCGCCCACGGCCAGGAGGTGACGCCGATCAGGAGCGCCTCCGCGACCAGCCCCCGAACGCTGAGGTAGGCCGCGACGATGATCAGGACCGCGAGCGTGGGGATCACGAGTACCACGTTCGTGAGCACGCTGAGGATCTCGTCGACGACGCCGCCGCGGTAGCCGGCCACGAACCCGACCGTCATCCCGATCGCGGAGGCGATGGCGGCGCTGAGCGCGCCGACGACGAAGCTCGCGCGCAGGCCGTGGACGAGCTGCGCGAAGACGTCCTGCCCCGGCGCCGTCGTCCCGAGCCAGTGCTCCGAGGACGGCGGCAGGCCCGTTCCATACCCGAACTCGAACGGATCGGCGTCGGTGAGCCAGGGCCCGACCAGCGCGACGAGGAGAGCGAGGACGACGACCGTGGCGCCGATCACGAGCTTGCGGTTGCGGAGCGCGAAGTAGAGCCACTCCACGCGCGGCGGGCCGGCGACGACCCGCGGCTCCGCCTGGGGGTCGAGGGGCTCGGTGACCGGTCCGATCACGCTCACGCTAGCGCCCCTGGAGCCCGACCCGCGTCCTCGGGTCGACGACGATGTAGAGGATGTCGACGACGAAGTTCGCGATCAGCACGCCGATGATGATGAAGAGGAAGGCGCCCTGGAGCAGGAAGTAGTCGCGGTTCTGGACCGCGGTCAGGATCAGCGACCCCACCCCCGGATAGCCGAAGACGATCTCGGTCACGAGCGCCCCGCCGACGACGGCGCCGAGCGCGAGGGCGAGGCCGGACATCTGCGGCAACACGGCGTTGCGGTAGGCGTAGCGACGGACGAGGCGGTTCGGGGCGCCCAGCGCCATCAGGTAGTTCGCGTAATCGGCTTCGAGCTCGTAGATGATCAGGTTGCGCATGCCGATCGCCCAGCCTCCGAAGGAGACGAGGAAGAGGGAGAGGAACGGCAGGAACCAGTGGCTCAGGAAGCTGCGCGCGAACTCCACGCTCCACTCAGGCTGAAGCGAGAAGTCGTACGCGCCGGAGATGGGGAAGATCTGCAAGCGGAACGCCAGCACGTAGGCGAGGACGAGCGCGAGCCACATGTACGGCGTCGCGGTCAGCACGTACGAGAGCGGCAGCACCGTGTTGTCGAGCACCTTGCGCCGGGCCGCCATCGCGCCGACCCGGTTCCCCGCGACGTAGCTGAAGAGGATCGCCGGGACGAGCAGCGCGAGCGTGTACGGGACCGCGTTCCAGAGCAGCTCGCTGACGCTCGAGCCCACGTACGCGATGCTCGGGCCGAGATCGCCCTGGAGGAGCCCTCGCCAGAAGTCGAGGTACTGGCGCCACAGCGGCTCGTCGAGCCCGAACGACTCGCTGAAGTAGCCGCTCAGCTCCTCGGCTGCGGTGGGATCCGCCTGGAGTCGCGCGATCAGGCCGGCGATCGGGTCGCCCGGCATCAGCCTCGGGATCGCGAAGTTGACCGTGACGGCGACGAAGAAGGTCAGCAGGTAGAGCGACGTCTTCCGGGCGAGGTAGCGGGTCACGGCTCAGTCGGCGCCCCGGCGAACGACGTCGTTGCGCAGCTCCCGGGGCGGTGCGGCAACCGCCCCGGGAACGCTGCGCCTCGACGACGCTGCCGCTACCTGCGTGGCCTCAGCTTCGCCAGCGCGTCGATGCCGGTCATCTGGAGGTAGCCGTTCCACGTCGACGGCGTGTTCTGGAGGCCCGAGCCGGTGCCACGCGCGAAGTTCGTCCAGTTGCGCGTGTTGTACTGGGCCCACATGCCGTTGTACCAGAGCGGGATCGCAGGCAGGTCGGTGAGCATGATCTGCTGCAGCTGCCGGTGCAGGGAGCGCACCTTGGCGACTTCCGTGCTCCTCGTCTTGTTCAGCTCGACGGTCAGGTTCCAGGCGCGCTGGTTCTGGTAGCGCTGGAAGTTGCGGGTCGTCTGCTGGCTCGCGAGCGGAAGTCGGAACAGGTACTCGTAGTACGGATACGGCGAGTTCCCGATCTGGACCTCGTTGTTGATCACGAGCTCGAACTTGCCCGTGTTGCGCTCTTCCACCAGCCCGTTGAAGTCCGGATAGGCCGGTGTGATCCTGATGCCGGCGTCCTTGGCACTGTCGGCGATCATCTGGATCGCGGTCATCCAGTCCGACCAGCCGTTCGGCACGATCAGCCGGAGGTTGAGGTCGGTCCCATCCTTCTTCTCGACGAACCCGTCGCCGTTCCGGTCGCGGTAGCCGTTCGCGGCGAGGATCTGCTTCGCCGTCGCGACGCTGTACCGGAAGCCCAGGCGGTTGACCTGGCCTGCGTCGATCCACTTGCTCCAGATCGGCAGAAGGCCGGTGGCATTCGCCTTCGAGACGATGTTGCCGTAGTCGTCCCGCACGATCCGCCCGACGTCGATCGACGAGGCGAGGGCCTTGCGGAAGTTCCGGTCGTCGAGCGGCGGCTTCGTCGTGTTCGGGACGAGCCACGCGGTGTTGGCGGCGAGCATGTACGGCGCCCGCGAGTAGTAGGTCTGGATGTTCCCCTTGATGAGCTTGTCGATTCCGGGGAAGAAGTTGTTGCTGAGATCGATCCGCCCCTGGATGAAGTTCTGCAGGGACGCCGTGTTCGAGGTGTTGTGGATGTCGACGAGGTGCTTCATCCACATCCGCTTGCCGAGCGCCTTCGTCGCCCACCAGCCGTCACGCCGGTTCCACTGCAGCGTCTGCGACGAGCCCTTGCCGCCGCCGTAGACGAACGGCCCGGTGCCGATCAGCCGCGACATGTCGTCGTTGTTCCCGGTCGTGATCTGCGTGGCGCTGTAGCCCCTCCAGATGTGCTGGGGGACGATCGGGATGTTGTAGCGGTACCAGTCCCACTGCTGGTAGTTCGGCTTTCCCCGGAACTGGAAGCGCACGACGAAGTTGCCGGACGTCGTCACCCGCTGCAGGCCGGTGCGCCACAGCGTGGCGAAGTCCGAGCCGTTCAGCTTGCCGGTCTCGAACGAGTACTTCACGTCCCTGGAGGTGAACGGCCTGCCGTCGCTCCACGTCACTCCGCGGCGCAGCGTGACGACGTACGTGTTGCCCTGCCAACCACCGTTGAGAGCGAGCCACGGGAGATAGGTGTCCTTCAGCGGGTCGTACCGGAACAGCGTCTCGTAGACGAGGCCGACGACGCCGGTCGCGTAGTCGCCGGAGCGGAACGGGTTGAAGTCGGTGTACGGCCCCCACTGCTTGCCGGAGACGTAGAGCGTCTGCGACCGCGGGAGCGCGGACGCGCCGTCGGTTCTCGCACCCGCACCTCCGGCCGTCGTCGCGAGGACGACCACCGCGAGCACGAAGACGACGAGCAACCCGGCGGACAGCCCTCGTTGCCTGTTGGTCATAGCCACGATCCCACCTTCCTGTCCTTTACGACGATCACATGGCAGATGCCGGGAGTGCAATCGCCTCGGTGCTTCCTGCGGCGTTCACGGCTCCCGCTCGGGGTCTAGTCCCGCGCATCCCTCCCTTCCGCCGCGGCGACGGCGAGCGTCGGAGCCGGCGCGACGCCGCGGCGTCGGTCGCGAAGCGTGACGGTGGCAACGGCGAACGGAGCCAGCGTCAGCGCCGTGGGAGTGTTGTCGAGTTCGACGTCCTCGTCGAGCAGCGGCTCTGCGGCCACGGTCTCGCGTGACACGTTCTGGAACACGGCGGTCCGGGACGCCGCGCCGCGGACGAGCCCGACGAGGACGCGCGGATCGTCGACCCGAACCGGCCGTGAAACACCCGCCTCGACGGCGAGCGCGGAGTAGAGGCGCCAGCTGCTCTCGGGATTCACACGCGGGGTTCGCGCCGCCAGGTGCTCGAGCGGATACGTGCAGAAGAAGGAGTGGCCTGCACCGAGCGCGTTACGCAGGAGCGCCGGCCGGCCGTGCCCGTCGACCGCGATCACCTCGGCCCGAGCCGGCTCGACCGGTAGGTACGCAAGCGCGCTCGGCGACCCGCCGGCCCGGAACGTGAGCGTCGTGCCCCGCGGGAGCTCGCCGAGCGGCGCCACGAGCTCGAGCACGACGTCTTCGTCCTCGATCGGGTCGACGAGCCCGTAGCGGAGCCGGTGCCGGAACCCGAACACCTCGTCGAGCCAGGTCAGCCACGGGCCGCGCTGGTTCGTCGTACTGCCCGCGAAGTAGGAGGCGTAGACAATGGCTCCGTCGGCTGCAAGCCGGCGCAGCCGGTCGAGCCCGGTGGTGGTCAGCGCCTTGACGCTTGGGAGCAGGTAAAGCTTGGCGCCGCCGACGAGCCCGTCACGCTCACGGACGAGCTCGACCGGCAGATCGGCCTCGCGCGCGGCGATGTAGCCCTGGAGCAGGTTGTCGCGCACATCGTCGCGGGCCGCCTGCTCGGTGAACGGGAGCACGCGCTCGAAGTGCTCCGGGACGACGATCGCCGCGTCGCCGGCGACGCGCTCGAAGCCGTGCGCGCCGAGGTCGCGGACGAGCGCTCCGAATCGCTCCAACTCGAGCAGCGCCGGCTTGGGCCGCCCGTGCCGGTCGGTGACGCCGAAGTGCAGCTCGAACGGGTGGTGCCTGTAGGGGTCCTCGGCGTGCAGGTCGTCGAAGTCGGTGTTGCACCACGCAAGCCAGCCGCGCGCGCCGGCCAGCAGCGTGCTGTGCAGGACCTGGCGGTAATAGTCGGCGGCGTGGTCGTCGGCGGCGAAGTCGGAGCTGACCCCGAACTCCTCGAGCACGACCGGCTTGCCGAAGCTTCCCGCCAGCTCGCAGGTGAAAGCCGGCGTCAGCAACTGCCGCAGCTCGTCGTCCTGCATCGGGTAGGTGTGCGGGCCGAGGAAGTCGACGAGCGGCGCGAGCGCTCGGACGGAGTAGCCGTTGTCGCGACCCGTCATCTCGACCCCCCACGCGCCGTCGCCGAGCGAGACGGGCTGGGTTGCACCCGTTGCGCGGACCGCCTGGACGACGAGCCGCGCCCACTCGGCGATCTCGTCCACCGAGGCCGGGCCGCCGTAGAGCGGCATCTCGTTCGAGACGAGCCAGCCCACGACCGCCGGATGCCGCCGAAACCGTCGGGCGAGCTCGCCGGCAAACCACGCCTGTTGCGAGACGAGCCACACGTCCTTGTAGAGGTCGCGGTCGTGACGCCACGGCGGATCCCAGTTCTCGCCGGACATGTGGCCGACGATGAAGGTCGGGATCGTCCCGAGCCCGTGCTCGGAGTGCGCGTCGAGGAAGTCGGCGAAGCGCTCGACGACAGCCGCGTCGAGTCGCCCCGGCTGGGGAACGAAGTCGGGCCAGAAGCAGAACGACCGGGTCACGTTCAACCCGTGCTCCGCGAGCACCTGCAACTCGTCCCGCACGACCGCTGCGTCGTACCGCGTCCACATGCGCGGCCCACCCGCCCGAGACCAGAAGTTCACGCCGAGCCACGGCTCGGCCGCAAGGCTCCTTCTTCGGTCCACCGGGCCGGACTCGTCGCGCTCGCGCATCCCGAGGGACTGAATCACTTATCCGGTTCAGTGTCAACCGGCCGAGCGGCCGCGGAGCCTGTTCTCGCTCGACTTCTCGCCTAGCGCCCGGGCTGCTGCGCGACCGCGCGCGGGCGCCGAGCGCCCTCCGGCGGCCCGGTGCTGGCGCGCGGGGTCAGCTCGCCCGGCTGCGCCTGCACGCTGCCCGTCGCCTCGCCCTCGATCTCCGCGAGGAGACGGGCCGCGACGGCAGAGCCGTACTCCACGATGTCGCGAGTCATCGCGGTCACCGGCGGATGCACGACCCGGCAGATGAGCGAGTCGTCCCAGCCGACGATCGACAGGTCCTCGGGAACGGCGAAGCCCATCTGGTGCGCGACGCCCAACCCGGTGACGGCGAGGACGTCGCTGTCGTAGACGATCGCCGTCGGACGATCCGGCTTCGACAGGAGCGTGCGCGTCGCGCGGGCGCCGCTCGCGGGCGTGTAGTCCGTGTCGACCACGTCGGCGCTGAGGCCGAGCGCTGCGGCCGTTTCCTCGAATGCCTGCGAGCGCAGGACGTTGTGCACGAAGTCGCTCACGCCGGCGACACGGGAGATCCGCTGGTGGCCGAGCGCTGCCAGATAGCCGACTACCTCTGCCGTTGCGGCCGCCTCGTCATGCCAGACCGAGGGCAACGCATCGCCCTCGACCGGGCCGCCCACGACGACGGCGGGCAGACCGAGCCGGACGACGTCGGCGATGCGAGGGTCGTCGCGGCGCAGGTCGACGAGCATGACGCCGTCGACCCGCCGCTCCCCCCACCAGCGCCGGTAGACCTCGACCTCCTCCTCCGGGTCGCGCACGAGCTGGAGCATGAGCGCGACGCCGCGGGCGGAGAGCTCGGCCTCGACGCCCGAGATGAACTCCATGAAGAACGGCTCGAGCGCGATGATCCTCGAGGGGCGCGCGATCACGAGACCACACGCCCCGGCCCGCGCGGCGGAGAGCGAGCGAGCGGCGTGGTTGGGGTACCAGCCGAGCTCGGTCGCGATCGCGAGGATGCGCGTGCGGGTCGCGTCGGAGACACCTGGCAGCCCGTTGAGCGCGTAGGAGACCGCGCCTTTCGAGACGCCGGCTCGCTCGGCGATGTCGGCCATCGTCGCCCTGCGCCCTCGACCTGGGTTCCCGGTCATGCTCGCCTCCCGTAAGGGTGCCCGCGGCGGTCCGCACGCCTCCTGGCGGCCGATCATACAGTCCCGCGAGATGGCACTTGACTGAACCGGTAAATGCGACCGGGCTCGCGCGTGCGGCGACCCATGGTCGCGACCGGCCGCTCGAGTACGCTCGCGCATGTGGAGGCACTGCTCCTGGCCTGGTTCGAGCGCTCGGGAAGAGATCTGCCCTGGCGGCGGACGAAGGATCCGTACGCGATCCTCGTCAGCGAGGTGATGCTGCAGCAGACGCAGGTCGAGCGCGTCGTGCCGCGGTGGGAGCGCTGGCTCGAACGCTGGCCGACGGCCGCGTCGCTCGCGGCGGCCCCGCCCGCCGAGGTGATCCGCGAGTGGCAGGGACTCGGCTACAACCGGCGCGCCCTCGCACTTCACCGTGCTGCACAGGAGATCGCCGCCCGCGGCTGGCCCGACGACCTGACGACGCTGCCGGGGGTCGGTGCGTACACCGCGGCGGCGGTCCGCAACTTCGCGCTCGGCGAGCCCGTCCTGCCCGTGGACACGAACGTGCGCCGCATCCAGGAGCGGACCGGCCACGCCTTCGCGCCCGCCGGAGGGCAGGCGCTGATGGATCTCGGCGCGACGATCTGCCTGGCCCGCGTGCCGCGCTGCACCGTGTGCCCGCTCGCCGAGCGCTGCCCCTCTCGCGGCCGCCGCTACGAGCCGTTGCGGAAGCAGTCCCGGTTCGAAGGATCGTTCCGGCAGCGGCGGGCGCACACGCTGCGACTCGTGGCCGACCTGCCACGGGCGCTGGCGGAGCTCGACGCCGAGGCGGTGGCCGCTCTCGAGCGGGACGGCCTCGTACGCGTCGAGCGGGGAACCGTCGCGCTGCCGGCCTAGTGGGCCGGAGGTTTGACGCGGCGCAGTTAAGGCTTTCGCAAGCCGCTGGGGCAACAATGGGCGCATGACCACCGTTCTCGTCGTCGACGACGAGCCGATCGTCCGCGACGTTGTCGTGCGCTACCTCCGTCGCGAGGGCTACGAGACGCTCGAGGCGGACGACGGCGACCGCGCCCGCATCATGCTCGAGCGGAACTCGCCCGACCTCGTCGTGCTCGACGTGATGCTCCCCGGCACGGACGGCCTCGAGCTGTGCCGGTGGATCCGCTCCCGCTCCGAGTTGCCCGTGATCCTGCTCACCGCTCGCGGCGAGGAGGCAGATCGGATCGTCGGGCTCGAGCTGGGCGCCGACGACTACGTGACGAAGCCGTTCTCGCCGCGTGAGCTCGCGGCGCGCGTGCGCACCGTGCTGCGCAGGTCGACTCCGGCACCCGGCGCGGAGGGTGAGCGGCTGGAGTTCGACGGCCTCACGCTCGACACGGAGACGCGCGAGGTACGGAAAGCCGGCGAGGAGCTGAAGCTCACCGCGAAGGAGTTCGACCTGCTCTGGTTCCTCGCCAGCAATCCGCGCCGGGTCTTCTCGCGCGACCAGCTGATGAGCCGTGTGTGGGGGTATGAGGCCGCGCTCGACACGGGCACCGTGACGGTGCACATGCGGCGGCTGCGCGAGAAGATCGAGGACGCCCCCTCGCATCCTCGGTTTCTGCAGACGGTGTGGGGCGTGGGCTACAGGTTCGTGCCGTGATCGCGTTCGCGGTCGCGGTCGCCGGCGGCACGCTCGCTGTGGGCATCGCGGCCGCGCTCGGCCTGCGGCGCCTGCCCACGGTGCAGCTCCAGCTCGTCGGGCTCGCCCTCGTCGCGGTGCTGCTGCCCCTCGGGGCGGTACTCGTCTCGGGGCTCGTGATGTTCCAGTCCGGCCACGACCTGACCATCCTCGCGGTCGCGGCCGGCTGCGCGAGCGCGGCGCTGGCCGCAGCGCTTCTCGTCGCGCGGTCGATCTCGGGAAGCCTCGGCCGGCTCGTCAGCGCGTCCGGTCGGCTCGCGCGCGGCGAGCTGAGCGCCCGGGCCACGGAGGGCGGCCCCGCCGAGCTGCGCCAACTCTCGAGCGCGTTCAACGAGATGGCAGCGAACCTGGAGCGGCTGTTCGACGCGCGCCGAGAGCTCGTCGCCTGGGCCAGCCACGATCTGCGCACGCCGCTCGCGAACATGCAGGCGATGCTCGAGGCGGTCGAGGATGGACTGGCCCGCCCGGACGACTACCTCCCCGCCCTGCGGGACCAGGTTCGCGCCCTGTCGGTGCTCGTCGACGACCTGTTCGAGCTCGTGCGCATCGACAGCGGCGCCCTCACACTCGAGCTGCGCGAGGCACAGCTGGCCGGGCTCGTCGACGTCTGCCTGCGCGGCGTCGCCGCCGAGGCCCAGGCGCGACAGATCGGGCTCGAGTCGCGCGTCGACACCTCGGTCGTCGTCCGCTGTGCGCCCGAGAAGGTGGAACGCGTGCTCCACAACCTGCTCGCGAACGCGCTGCGCCACACGCCGAGCGACGGCTCGGTTGCGGTCTTCGCCCAATCCGAGCGCGACGCCGTGCGCGTCACCGTCGAGGACACCGGCGACGGGCTGGACGAGGAGTCGCACCAGCGCATGTTCGAGCGCTTCTGGCGCGGTGACCCGGCGCGGTCGGCGCGCGGCGCCGGACTGGGGCTTGCGATCGCGCGCGGGCTCGTGGAGGCGCACGGCGGTCGCATCTGGGCGGAGGATCGGCCAGGCGGGGGCGCGCGCGTCTCGTTCACGCTGCCTGCCTGAGCTTCAGGCGTCACACGGCGTGCCGGATCCAGACGTTGGGCTCGACGTGGGTGCCGATCCCGTCTTCGACGACGAGCGTCGCCAGAGCGCCCGGGAAGACGTACTCGCCGTCGACCGGAAGATGCATTCCGGTCCACTCCTCCCAGTCGGCGACCGGAGCCCGCATGAGCATCGATTCGGGCGCGGTCGCGATGATCTCGCCGCCAACGCGCTCGTGGATCCGAATCCAGGGGTCGAAATGGGAGCCGTCTTCGCGCCGCCACTCGAGGTAGCGCTCGATCGGGATCAGCGGATAGCGCTCCTTCAACGTCGGCCGCACGGGTGCGATCACGGAATCGAGGCCGGCCGCACGCGCGGTGTCCCTGAACGCCGCGATCATCCGCTGCGAGAGCCCCTCGCGCTGCCGCGTCGGCCGCACGCTGATCGCGAGCGCCGAGAGTGTCGTCGGCTCGCGTTCGGAGGTCATACCGCGGACGAACGCCTCGTCCCATCCTGCGGGGAGATCGGCGAGCGTTCCGTCCCAGGCGACCGGCACGGCATGTGCCTCTGCGACCAGCTCATCGCCGTCGACGAGCGCCACCTGGAAGTCGGGAAAGTGCTCGTAGAGCCTGCCCCAGTACTTGCCGCCCGGTTCGTTGTGGTGGAGGAACACGGGGAAAGTCACACCCGACAGCTCCTCGAAGCGCCGCTCGAGCAGGTCGGGCCGGTCGGCGTAGCGGACGAGCTTCACGCCCGCTCCAGCAATGCGACGGCCTCGGCCGCCAGGCCCTCGCCGCGGCCGGTGAAGCCAAGCCGGTCGGTCGTCGTCGCGCGGACGTTGACGCGCTTCGGCTCGACTCCGAGCGCAGCCGCCAGCCGCGTCCGCATCTCCTCGCGGTGGGGTGCGATCCGCGGCTCCTCTCCGATCAGGACGCAATCGGCATTGACGAGCACGTAGCCCGCCGCAGTCACCTGCGCGTACGCGTCGCGCAGCAGGTCGAGGGAGTCCGCACCGCGCCAGCGTGCGTCGTCGGACGGAAAGAGTGAACCGATGTCTCCCAGGCCGGCGGCACCGAGCAGCGCGTCCGTGAGCGCGTGCGCGATCACGTCTCCGTCCGAGTGGCCGGCGAGCCCGCGCGGGTGCTCGATCGCGATCCCACCGAGCACCAGCGGCACCCCCGGCTCGAGAGCATGCGCGTCGACGCCGAGGCCGATCCGCAGCTCAGACACCGAGCACCTCCGGAAGCTCGTCCAGCGAGTCGATCCGGATCGCCGGCCGCGGCGCCTCGTGGAGCACGCCCCACGGCCCGCGGCGGATGTGGACGGCGACCATTCCGGCTGCGAGCGCCGGTTCGACGTCGTTGTCGACCCGGTCACCGACGTAGGCGATCTCGCGGACGTCCCCTCCTGCCTCGGCCGCGAGCCGTTCGAAGAACTCGGGCGCCGGCTTCTCGATCCCCCAGAGCCCGGACGAGCCGACGAACTCGACGTGCTCTCGCAACGGCTCCTCGCTCCCGAGCGGCACGTTGCCTGCCGCCCCGACGAGCAGGCCGCGCGAGCGAAGCCGCTCCAGGCACGGCAGCGCATCCGGGTAGAAGTCCGTCGCTCGCCAGGTCGACTCGGGGCGCTCGACGCCCAGCATGCCCCAGACCCTGGTGTGGTGCTCCCCGCGCGCTGCCAGGCCGCCGAGCACGCCCATCAGCGTGAAGCGCGGCACGCCGGCGATGTCGGCGGCTCGCTCCCACATCCCCGTTTCGTCGATCAACGTCTCGCCGACGTCGAAGACGACGGCCTTCACAGCCACGACGAGACGAGCTCCAGATCGTCCCGCGTCGTCACCTTGGCGAGGCGCGGGTCGCCTTCGACCACCTTGATGCGCCCGCCGCGCGCCTCGACGAGCGAGGCGCAGTCGGTCGCGCCGCCGAGCTCGCCCGAGTAGGCCGCGCGGAGCGTCGGTGCGAGGAACGCCTGTGGCGTCTGCACACCCACGAGCCCCTCACGGTCGACCGTCTCGACCACCGTGTCGCGCTCCACCCGCTTCACGGTGTCCGCGAGCCGAAGCCCCGGGACAACACCGTCCCAGCCCTCCGAGAGCGGTGCCAGCACGCGCTCGATCACGGCGTCGCCGATGAGCGGACGGGCAGCGTCGTGCACGAGGACGACGAGGGCGTCTTCCGGCACCTCCGCGAGCGCGGCCCGGACGGACTCGGCGCGCGTCACTCCGCCGGTGACGCTCGCCACGACCTTCGTCGCCGAGAGCTCCTCGGCCAGCAGGATCGCCGGCTCCTCCCAGCCTGCGGGCACGACGACGACGATCGAGTCGATCCAGGCGGATTCGTCGAGCCGGCGCAGCGGCTCTGCGAGAAGAGGCAGCTCGCCCAGCCGAACGAACGCCTTGGGCAGCTCCTCGCCGAGCCGCTCACCGGACCCGGCGGCGACGAGGAGCGCCCAGACGCTCATCGGTTGAAGGCGCGGTCGCGGGTGCTACACCGCGGCGACGGCCTTGGCCTTCGACTTCTTCTTCGCGGCCGGCTTCTCGCCGACACCGGCGAGGACCTCGTCCAGCCACTCGGCCGCGGCCTCCTCGTCGACACCCTTGGCGTACATCAGCTCGGAGGCGAGGATCTTCTTCGCCTTCACGAACATCTGCTTCTCGCCGGTGGAGAGGCCCTTCTCGTGGTCGCGCAGCGAGAGGTTCTTCACCACCTCGGCCAGCTCGAAGATGTCGCCGGTCTTCATCTTGTCGCGGTTGTGCTTGAAGCGACGGTTCCAGTTCTTCGGCATCTCCGACTCGCCGGCGGTCAGCGCCTTGACGACGACGGTGACGAGATCCTCCTCGATCACCCCGCGCAGGCCGACCTTCTCGGCGTTCTCGACGGGCACGTTCACGGTCATGTCGTTGTGCAGGATCTGAATGGTCAGGTACTCACGCGTTTGCCCGAGGATCTCGCGCTTTTCCTTCTTGATGACCGTGCCTGCCCCGTGGTGCGGATACACCACCTTGTCGCCGACGTCGAACAAGCCAGCCTCCCCTTCGTCACAATCGCCTGAACACGGAAAGAAGCCGGCGGTCTTGGAGCTCCGCCGGCATGCGCAAGCCAGTCTAGCAGAAATCCCTGGAAAAGGCTGCTTTTCCGGGTCTATTTCTGCTATTTGCGGGGATTTTCTTCCGCACCGGGAGCGAGTGCGGCGCGAACCGCCTCGCGTAGCGTCTCGACCTCCGCGACCTCGATCGAGCTGCGGCTGCGAGTGTCCTTCGGCGCCACGGCGACCTTCACTCCGAGCTTCGCGCACTCTTCCAGCCGGCGTTCGGATTGGGCCGCCGGCCGCAGCCGGCCGGTGAGCCCGATCTCGCCGAAGGCGACGAGGTCGTCCCGCACCGGAACACCTCGGGCGGCCGACGCGATCGCGAGCGCGATCGCGAGGTCGGCGCCCGGCTCGTCGATCCGCAGTCCACCGGCGACGTTGACGAAGACGTCCGCGGAGCCGAGGGCGATGCCCGCGTGGCGGGACAGGACGGCCACGATCATGGCCAGGCGCTTCGGGTCGACGCCGGTGGCGACGCGCCGCGGCATCGCCAGATCCGAGGGCGCCACCAGCGCCTGGATCTCGAGCAGGATCGGCCGTGTGCCCTCGAGCGCACACGCGACCGCGGCGCCGATCTCGCCCGGCAGCGTCTTGCCGAAGAGCTCCGACGGGTCGGGCACGCCGACGAGCCCAGCGCCGGTCATCTCGAAGACACCGAGCTCGTTGGTCGAGCCGAAGCGGTTCTTCTGCGCACGCAGGACGCGGTGGGCGTGGTAGCGGTCGCCCTCGAACTGGAGGACGCAGTCGACGAGGTGCTCGAGCACGCGCGGGCCGGCGACAGCTCCGTCCTTCGTCACATGTCCGACGAGGATGATCGCGACGCCGAACTGCTTGCCGACACGCAGGAGCCGTCCGGCCGCCTCCCGAACCTGCCCGACGGAGCCGGGCGCGGAGCCAAGGTCCTGGGCGTACAGCGTCTGGATCGAGTCGATCACGCAGACATCGGGCCGCTCGGTCTCGAGGGTGGCGCAGACCGCATCGAGCTCCGTCTCGGCGAGGATCTCCACGCCGTCGGTCCCACCGAGCCGGGCAGCGCGCAGCTTCACCTGCGCGGTGGACTCCTCGCCGGTCACGAGGAGTGCGCGGCGACCGGAGGAGGCAATCGCGCCGAGCGCGCTCAGGAGCAGCGTCGACTTGCCGACACCCGGCTCGCCCCCGACGAGGACGAGGCTGGCCGGCACGAGCCCACCGCCCAACACCCGGTCGAGCTCGGGAACACCCGTCGAGATCCGGTCGGCTTCGTCCGCTGCGACATCGACCAGCCTGAGCAGCGGCTTGGCGGTCGCCCGGTTCGCGGCTGCCGGTGCTTCCTCGACGAGCGAGCCGAACGCGTTGCAGCCCGGGCACTTCCCGAACCAGCGGCCGGCCGAGTAGCCGCACTCGGTGCACGCAAACTGGACTGCCGCCTTGGCCATGACTCGAGGCTAGCCGCGGCGGCGGACGAATCGGTCACGGTCGTGCGTCAGAATCGTCACGGATGGCGAACAGACGCTTCCTCGCGCGCGTACTCGGCTATCTGATCGCCGGAATCCTGCTCGGCGTCGGCGCCTCGATCGGCGGCACGGCCGGCACCGCTCTGATCGTCTTCGGGCTGATCCTCGTGGTCTCGCTGCTGTTCACATTCCGACTGCGCTGAGGCGCCGGGCTGCGAGGCTCGAGGCGGCTGTCGCCCGACCACCGGTAGTCGTCGATCCGCGCCGCGAGCCCGGCGTCGACCGGATTTGTGAGGACGTATGTGACGGCGGCCTCGAGGTGCGAGTCGGTCGCCACGAGCGTGTCCGTGAAGCGCTCTCCAAAGACATGGCCTCGTCGGCGGTGCCGGCGATTGAACTCCCGGGCGTACACGCTGTTCAGCGTCTGCATCCCCCACGACACGCGCGGCTCCTCCGCGGAGCCGACGACGACGAGCAGGTGATAGTGCGAGTCGAGCAGGCACCAGGCGACTACCTGCCACCCGACGCGTTCCGTCACCCCTCGCAGGAGAGCGAGGAAGCTGTGGCGATCGAGCTCGCAGAGGAAGATCGGCTGGTCGTCGACGCCGTGCGCGGTGATGTGCGTGGGGACACCGGGGTAGAAGGCGCGCGGTCGGCGAGGCACGAATCGACCGTACCGGACGCCCCGAGCAGAAACCGCACTCGGCGCTGAACCTCTCAACATCCGCCACCCATTTGTTGCAAACGACGTGGCCGACCGAGCCAGGCGTGCCAGACTCGTGCCAGAGACGGTGCCAGAGACGAGTCAGGGACGGTGCCAGAGACGAGTCTGACACCGGCGCTTGGTGATCGGGCTCGCGTTTGGCCGGGAACCTCGGCTCTCTGCTCGGTGTAGAGGACGTGCATGCCGGCCGTCCGCCTCGCCTTCGTCCTGCTCGCAGGCGCTCTCCTCCTCGGAGCCGGAGGAGCAGCACCCCGGGTGACGGTCGCCGCACCGACCGCGGTGACCGCCGGGGTGCAGTGGACCGCTGTCGTCCGGGTGAGCCCGGCGCCGCTCGCCGGGTCCGTCTCGGTGGCGCTGACGAAGCCCGGCGAGCGTCGAGCGTTCGTGGCGAGAGGACGCATGGGCACGTACCGCGCGCGCCCCGTGCTGACGAGCGCTGGACGGTGGAGGATGACCGCCCTCGTGGCGGGACGCGCCCTTGCGAAGCGCCAGCTCAGAGTCGTCGCGCCCACGGTGAAACACCCATACGCCGTGGTCGTCGCCGCCGGAGGCCGCGTGTACGTGGCCGACGGCGATGCGCGCCGGATCCTGCGCCTCGACCCTCCGACACGCCGACTCTGGGTTCATGCCTCCGGGCTCGACGAGCCCACGGGCCTCGCCGCCGCGGCCGACGGCCTGTATGTCGCGGATTTCAACGCAGGGCTCGTCCGCCGGGTCGGCGCCGGCGGCCGCGTGACCACGCTCACGCGACTCCCGCAGGTGACCGCGGTTGCGACGGCCGCCTCCGGCGGAGACGTCTACGCCGTCACGCTGGACGGGACGCTCGCGCGGATCTCGCCGTCCGGCAGGACCACCCGGATCGCAGTCGCGACCGGCCTCGACCGCCCGCACGGGATCGCGCTCGACCGCGACGGGCAACTGCTCGTCGCCGAAGACTCGAGGCGCGTGCGCCGTATCGATCCCGCGACGGGCCGGGCCGAGCTCGTCGTCGACGGCGTCGACACGAACAAGATCGCCGTGGCGAACGACGGAACCCTCTACCTCGCCGGAGCGACTCTGAGCGGTGGCAGCATTCGTCGCCTCACCCCCTCCGGCAGGCTGTCGATCGTGCTCGACGATCTCCGCGTCAGCGACGTCGCTGTGCTCCCCGACGGATCGCTTGTCGCGACAACGATCGAGCCCGGCACCGTCTACCGCGTCGATGCGGACACCGGCTCGCGCACGAAGCTCGCCGGCGCCTAGAACGAGAGAGGCCGCCTCGCGGCGGCCTCTCTCGAACGGCTACTCCTCGGAGGAGGCGTCCTCGGGCTCCGTCGGCGCTTGGGGCGGCACCGTCACCTTCTCCGACTCGGCCCGCTTGGGCGCCTCGCCCTCCACGATGCGGATGTCGACGAGCGACTCGTCCTCGGCGCCGGTGAGCTCCTGCTTCCGGTCGACGACGATCGTCGCCCCCGGGTTGAGCTCGCGTCCGAGCACGTAGTCGGCGAGCGGATCCTCGATGAAGCGCTGGATCGCACGGCGTAGCGGCCGGGCACCCATCGCGGGATCGAAGCCCTGCTCCACGAGCACCTCCTTGGCGCCGTCGGTCAGCTCGATCGCCACCTCGTGCGTCGCCATCTGCTCGCGCAGCCGCTTCAGCTGGAGGTCGACGATCGTGAGGATCTCCGCCTTCTCGAGCTTGTGGAAGACGATCGTCTCGTCGATCCGGTTCAGGAGCTCGGGCCGGAAGACCTTCTTCAGGTCGCCCATCACGCGCCCCTTCATCTCTTCGTAGGAGAGGCCCACCTCGTCGCCGATCGAGAACCCGAGCGTCTGGTTCTTGGCGATCTGGGCGGCGCCGATGTTCGACGTCATGATCACGATCGTGTTCCGGAAGTCGACCTTGCGTCCCTGCGAGTCGGTCAGCTTCCCCTCCTCCAGGATCTGGAGCAGGATGTTGAACACGTCCGGATGCGCCTTCTCGATCTCGTCGAGCAGGAGCACGGAGTACGGCTTGCGGCGCACGGCCTCGGTGAGCTGGCCGCCCTCGTCGTAGCCGACGTAGCCGGGCGGGGAGCCGACGAGGCGGGACACGGAGTGCTTCTCCATGTACTCCGACATGTCCACCTGGATCATCGCGTCCTCGTCCCCGAAGAGGAACTCGGCGAGAGTGCGCGCGAGCTCCGTCTTGCCGACACCGGACGGCCCGAGGAAGATGAACGAGCCGGTCGGCCGCTTCGGATCCTTGATCCCCGCGCGGGCGCGGCGGATCGACTTGGAGACCGCGACGATCGCCTGGTGCTGGCCGATCACGCGCTTGTGCAGCTCGTCCTCCATGCGGATCAGCTTCTGCGACTCGGCTTCGGTCAGCTTGAAGACCGGGATCCCCGTCCACATCGAGACGATGTCGGCGATCTCGTCCTCGCCCACTTCGGGCTGCTCCTCCGCCTCCTCGGTGCGCCAGTTCTCCTCGAGTTCCTTCTTCTTCTGCGTCAGCTTGCGCTCCTTGTCGCGCAGCGACGCGGCCTTCTCGAACTCCTGCGCCTCGATCGCGTTCTCCTTCTCGGTGCGCACGCGCTCGATCTCGTCCTCGAGCTCCCGGTAGCGCGGCGGCGCCGTCATCGTCTTGATGCGCAGGCGCGAGCCGGCTTCGTCGATCAGGTCGATCGCCTTGTCGGGCAGCTGCCGGTCCTGGATGTAGCGGTCGGCCAGCACCGCGGAGGCCCGCAGAGCGTCGTCGGAGATCTGACAGCGGTGGTGCGCCTCGTAGCGGTCGCGCAGCCCCCGCAGGATCTGGACGGTGTCGTCGATCGACGGCTCCTCGACGCGCACCTGCTGGAAGCGCCGTTCGAGCGCCGCGTCGCGCTCGAGGTACTTGCGGTACTCGTCGAGCGTCGTCGCGCCGATCGTCTGCAGCTCGCCCCGCGCGAGGGCCGGCTTCAGAATCGAGGCCGCGTCGATCGCGCCCTCGGCGGCACCGGCGCCGACGAGGTTATGAAGCTCGTCGATGAAGAGGATGATGTCGCCCCGCTGCATGATCTCCTTCATCACCTTCTTCAGGCGCTCCTCGAACTCGCCGCGGTACTTCGAGCCGGCGACGAGCGCCGCCAGGTCGAGCGTGTAGATCTGCTTGTTCTTCAGGAGCTCCGGCACCTGATTCGTCGAGATGCGGGAGGCGAGGCCCTCGACGACGGCGGTCTTGCCGACGCCCGGCTCGCCGATCAGGACGGGGTTGTTCTTCTGGCGGCGTGACAGGATCTGCATCACGCGCTCGATCTCGGTCTGGCGCCCCACGACGGGGTCGAGCTTGCCTTCCGTGGCCTGCTTGGTCAGGTTGCGCCCGAACTGGTCGAGCAGCTTCGAGCTCTTCGACTTCTCGCCTGCTGCACCGCCCGCGCCACCCTGCTGGCGCCGGCCGGGGCCGGAGAGCATGCGGATGATCTCGTTCCGGATCTTCTCGGCGTCGGCGTCGAAGTCGAGCAGGATGCGTGCGGCAACACCCTCGTTCTCGCGGACGAGCCCGAGCAGGATGTGCTCGGTACCGATGTAGTTGTGGCCGAGGGAGAGCGCCTCGCGCAGCGCGAGCTCCAGGACCTTCTTGGCACGCGGCGTGAACGGAATCTGCCCCGTCGTCACCTCGTCGCCCTGACCAACGATGCGGGCGACCTGCGCGCGCACCTCCTCGACCGTAATGTCCAGCGACTCGAGGACGCGTGCGGCGAGACCTTCCTCCTCGCGGAGGAGCCCGAGCAGGATGTGCTCCGTGCCGATGTAGTTGTGCTTGAGAGCTCGCGCTTCGTCCTGGGCGAGGACGACTACCTGGCGGGCCCGTTCTGTAAAGCGCTCAAACAATCCCTTCGACCCTCCTTCCCTCGTGATCTCCGGAGGGCGGATCTTCCGGCCTCCGGGTCGAAGGTATGAGGCCTATGGTATCGGACGCCTACCCTGGTTCCCTGAGGGTGAGTGCGCGGCCGGTCGTTACGACTTTTCGTCGCGCTGCTGCGCCGCCTCGATCGGATCTGCGAAGACCTCCTCCACGAGCACCTGCACGCCGCCCGGCAGGCGCCCGTCCGCGTCGGCGACGTCGCGGAACGAGGCGAGATAGACGTCGAATTCCTCCCGCTGAGCGGGGAAGTCACCGGCCTGCTCGGCGATGAGCGCCTCGAGATCGGCAAGCGTCCAGGCTCCTTGCTCCGGCCGGACGAACGCCGCCGGCGGTTCTCGCGACGGCTCGGGCGCAGGCTCCGGCTCCGGCGCCGGGGGCCGCTGGGCAACGGGCTCAGGGACGGGCTCAGCGACGGGCTCAGTGTCAGCCGGGACCTGCTCGAGCGGGGCAGGCGCCGCGGCTCGCTCCTCCTGGCGTCCCTCCTGGCGTCGCCGCCGCCGCAGCGAGCCGAGCGCGAGGCCCACGAGCGCGCCCGCCGCGGCGCCGAAGGCGAGGTTGCGGGCAAGCCGAGGCGAGACACGATCCTGCTCGGCGGCCGGCGCCTCCCAGATCGAAACGGTGACACCAGGCCCGAAGCGGGTGTTGTAGAGGACGGTGAAGACCTCTGCGACCTCCTGGGCAATCCGGCGCGCGCTCTGCCGTTCGTCCCCCTCGACGGACACCTGCAGCAGCGAGCTCTGCGGATCGGCGTCGGCGGCGATCCGGTCGAGCAGGTCTTCGGCGGAGTCGTCGAGCCGCAGATTCGCGGCGACCGACTCTGCGACGCCGCGCGTCTCGAGCAGGTCCAGAGCTGCCTTGGTCGCCGGAGCGAGCGTCGGGTCGTCGCCGGGCGCGCGGCCCTCCCGCGTCAGGACCAGCGTGCCGGTCGCGCGGTAGGTCGAGGGCTGGAGCAGCGTGACGAGGAGCGCGACGCCGAGCCCGGCGAGCGTCGCGGCGACGACGACGCGCCGGTCGGGGCTCATCGCTCCTTGAGCGCCGGGAAGAGGATCACGTCGCGGATCGTCTCGCGTCCGGTCAGGAGCATCGCCAGCCGGTCGATCCCGAGCCCGAGCCCGCCCGTCGGAGGCATCCCGTACGAAAGCGCCTCGACGTAGTCGGGATCCTCTCGCTCACCCTCGACCTGCTCGGACTGGCGCACGAAGCGCTCGCGCTGCTCCTCGGAGTCGTTGATCTCGGAGAACGCGTTCCCGAGCTCCATCCCACCGGCGAAGTACTCGAAGCGCTCGGTCAGCGTCTCGTCGCCGTCGGTCGAGCGCGCGAACGGCGAGATCTCGATCGGATAGTCGTGCACGATCGTCGGTGCAACGAGGCCCGGTTCGACGTAGTAGCTGAACGCGTGATCGACGAGCTGCGCCCAATCCTTGTCCGCATTCGTGTCCACCCCACGCTCGTCGAGCGCGGCACGCAGCGCCGCCTCGTCGCGGATCCAGAGCCCGTGCTCGGCGAGCGAGTCGGTGAAGCGAAGCCGCCGCCACGGCACCTTCAGGTCGAGCTCCCGGCCCTTGAACTCGACCTTCGTCGTGCCGAGCGTCTCCCGCGCGACGTGCTCGACGAGCGTCTCCATGCGCACCATCGTGTCGCGGTAGTCGGCGTAGGCCTCGTACCACTCGACCATCGTGAACTCGTTGGAGTGCTTGTACGAGATGCCCTCGTTGCGGAAGTCCTTGCCGAGCTCGTAGACGCGCTCGAGGCCGCCCACGATCAGCCGCTTCAGGTACAGCTCGGTTGCGATGCGGAGGTAGAAGTCCTGGTCGAGGTAGTTCCAGTGCGTGACGAAAGGCTCGGCAAAGGCACCGCCGTAGCGCGGTTGGAGCATGGGAGTCTCCACCTCGACGAAACCCTCGCCGTCGAGGTAGCGCCGGATCGAGGCGACGATCCGGCTGCGCAGCAGGAAGTCCGTGCGAGTCTCCTCGTTCATCAGCAGATCGAGGTACCGGCGCCGGTAGCGGGCCTCGACGTCGGTGAGGCCGTGGAAGGTATCCGGCAGCGGCGCGCGGATCTTCGCGAGCAGCGTCAGCTCGTCGACGGCCAGCGACGGCTCTCCGCGCCGCGACTTGGCGGGCGAGCCGGTGACGCCGACGATGTCGCCGAGATCGAGCTCGAGCTCGCCCGTGCGGCTCTCGTCGCAGAGGAGCTGGATGCGCCCGGAGCGATCGACGAGGTCGAGGAACACGAGCTTGCCGTGACCCCGGCGCCCGAGCACCCGCCCCGCGAGGCGCCGCTTCCCGGCCGACTCCGCGCCCGCCTCGAGCGCCTCGCAGTCCTCCCGGACCGCGGCGATCTCGTCCCGGTCAGGAAAGCGCTTCGGCAACATGGGTCACGACTCTAGTGCGCTCATCGGCGCGGTGCGGAGCGTGCTCCGGCGCGGAGCGAGGCGTCGTCGGAGGGCGGCTCCGCCGCCCGCAGGCGACGCCGCCCGGTGCACGCTACGCCGCTTTGATGTCCAGGATCTTGTATTTCAGTGCGCCGCGTGGGGCCGAGACCTCGACCGTCTCGCCCTTCTTCTTGCCGATGATGGCGCGGCCGACGGGCGACTCGTTCGAGAGCTTCGACTCTTCCGGGTCCGCCTCCGCGGAGCCGACGATCGTGTACTCGAAGGTCTTGTTCGCATCGACGTCGCGCAGGCGCACCTTCGCGCCGATCGAGACCACGCTCAGGTCGACGTCACCGGAGTCGATCACTCGCGCGTTGACGAGCCGATCCTCGAGCTGCGCGATCTTGTGCTCGAGCATCGCCTGCTCGTTCTTGGCATCGTCGTACTCGGCGTTCTCGGTGATGTCGCCGAACTCGCGCGCCGTGCGAATCCGGTCCGCGACCTCGCGGCGCCGGTCGTTCGACAGGACTTCGATCTCCTGCTTGAGCTTCTCGTACCCCTCTGGAGTGAGGATGACTTCCTTCAAGATCTGGCCTCCCAGGCCTGTCTACCTACAGAAAAGCCGGCGAACCACGCGCCGACGCGGGCGGGAATGGTACCCGCGGGATCCGTAGCGGTCAATACCTGTGTCTACCATCCCTGGACGATGCAGATCGACCTGCGAGAAAGCTGGCGGATTCGAGACGTCGAGATCCCGACGAGAGTCGTGCTCGCGCCGATGGCGGGGGTCTCCGTGCAGGCATTTCGCCGGCAGGGGCGCCGTTTCGGCGCGGGGCTCGTGTGCTCCGAGATGGTCAGCTGCGCCGGGATCGAGCACCGCAACGAGAAGACGCTCGGCTACCTGCGCGTCGCCTCGGACGAGCATCCGCTCGCGATCCAGATCTTCGGCTCCGACCCGCCCGTGATGGCAGACGCGGCCCGGATGGTCGAGGCGGCGGGCGCCGACCTGATCGACATCAACTTCGGCTGCCCGGTGCGCAAGGTGACGAAGACCGGAGCGGGCGCGACGCTGCTGGACGAGCCCGCGCGCGCCGCAGCCATCGTCGAGGCGGTCGCGAACGCGGTCGACCTGCCGGTGAGCGTGAAGATGCGGCGCGGCCTGCGCGACGGCTCGCGCACGTGCCTCGCGATCGGCCCGCAACTCGTGGACGTCGGCGCTGCGACCCTCACCCTGCACCCACGCTCCGCGCAGCAGATGTACACCGGCAGTGCCGACCACTCGCTCACGGCCGAGCTCGTCTCGCTCGTCGACGTGCCCGTGATCGCCTCGGGCGACGTCACGTCGCGCGCGAAGGCGCAAACCGTCCTCGCGACGACGGGCGCCGCCGCCGTGATGGTCGGTCGCGGCGCCCAGGGGAATCCGTGGGCGTTGCGCGAGATCGTCGACGGCGTGGGCGCCGAGCCCACGCGCGAGGAGGTCGTCGCAGAGCTCGTGCTCTTCGTCCGCGAGACCGTGCGCGAGTTGGGCGAGCGGCGTGCGAGCGGCTTCCTGAAGAAGTTCTATGGCTGGTATCTCGGCCGCGGGCGGTTCCCCAAGCAGTTCAAGCAGGAGCTCGTGGTGCTCGACTCCACCGAGGAGGTCGAACGGCTGCTCCTCGCCGCGGCCCCCGGTGCGCTGCCGTTGCTCGAGCGGCTCGAGGCCGAGCTCCCGTCGGGCGACGAGGTGTTGCTGGACTCGCTGCCGATCTCGGTGTACGGCGGCGGCTAGAGCGGCCTGGGGCGTCCGCGGGCGACGGCCCAGGAGCCGATCAGAGCAAGCGCGAGGGCGCCGTGCAGGACGTCGTCGCCGTTGTTCGTCGGCAGGAAGTTCTCGCTGCCGCGCTCGCTCGCGAGCAGGCCGTACACGAAGAGCACCGCGTACAGCGTCCCCGCGACGAGCAGATACTGGAGCGCAGAGCTATGCCGGCGCGCGGCGAGGATGCCGACGCCGAAGAGCAGGTGGGCGACGTTGTGCAGGACGCTGACCTGGAAGAGGCCGAGCAGCTCGGCGTCGGACTCGTGGCCGGAGAACTCGAGGTCGTCGTAGTTGACCGTGATTCCCGGAACGAAGCCGAAGATCCCGACGACCAGGAAGGCGACCCCGAAGAGGAACGCGAGCCGCTGGGCGAGCGTCTTGCGGTCGGGCGGACGGTCTGCATCGCTCATCGAGCCTCCGGCTAGTCAAACAGATGTGGGTCTGGGGCGCCTTTGCGGCGCCCCAGACCCGAGTCGGCCGCGCGGATCTAGCGGTCGACGTTGCTGTCGTGCGTCTCCGTCGGCTCGACGCCAGGCTCCACCACGCCGCCATTCGACGGGACGGGCGCCGTCGCGGCTGTCGTCTGCATGGTGCGGGTTGCGCCGTCGTGCGGGCTCTCGTTGCCGTCGGAGCCCGTCAGCGACTCCTTCATGCTGCCGGCATCCTCCTTCGCGCGGGTCAGTCCCTGCTCGAGGTCGCGCTTGAACTGATCCTTGTTCTGCTGCCCCTTCTCGTAGGCCCCTTGGAGCATCTCCCGGGCCACGTCGCGGCCACCGAGACCGAACGCGAGCGCCGAGCCGAGCGCGATCGCCCCGATCAACCCCGCGTACGTGATCGTGACGATGTTCTCGGCGATCATCAGCTGGTCGAGGATCATGAAGGTGGCGATCGTCATGACCAGGATCGGAGCCGCAGTGGCGACGATCTTGCCGAGCGAGGTGCCTCCCATCGTGCGGGCTGCGAGCGCCGCGACGCCCGCGGAGATCGCGCTGGCGACGAGGAAGATCAACACCGCCGCAAGCACGTTCGGCAGATATGCATAGATGGCGGCGACGAAGTCGGTCAGCGCTTCGATGCCGAGCACCGAAACGGAGAGCGAGATCGCCCCGAGCAGGATCGCCCAGAACGTGATCGTGCCGACGAGCTTCGACGGGCTCGACGTGAGCTTCTCCACGAAGCTGCCGCCCTGGCCGGCGTGCAGAGTGCGGTCGAAGCCGGCGCGGTGCAGGGAGCGCCAGACGAGGCCGCTGACCGCCTTCGCGACGAAGTAGCCGATGACGAGAATGGCGAGCGCGCCGAGAACGACCGGCAGCCACGCGAAAAACTCCGTGAAGCCTCGCTCCACGCTGTTTCCGATGTCCATCTTGACCCCTTTGTGCTTGTCGTTGACAGAAATGGGGCTTCAGGTCCCCCATCCCTCGACAAATCAACGACAAAGAGTGGTCAGTGGTTACGCGACCAGACGATCCGCAGTCCCTCGAGCGTGAGGAAGGGGTCGACGCGGTCGAGCGTGGCGGCGTGAGGTGCGATCAGGTCGGCGAGGCCTCCGGTCGCAACCGTCTGCGCCTCGGTGCCGAGCTCCTCGCGGATGCGCGTGACGATTCCGTCCACCTGTCCGGCGAAGCCGTAGACGAGCCCGGACTGGAGGCCGCCGACGGTCGTCTTTCCGATCACGGTCGGAGGCGCGGCGAAATCGACCTTCACCAGCCGCGCCGCTCGGGCGAAGAGCGCGTCCATCGAGACCTCGATTCCCGGCGCGAGCACGCCGCCGACGTAGTCGCCGTCGGCCGAGACGATGTCGAAGTTGGTCGAGGTACCGAAGTCGACGACGATGCACGGGGCGCCGTAGCGCTCGAGGGCGGCGACTGCATTGACGATCCGGTCGGGCCCGACCTCCCGCGGGTCGTCGTAGCGGACCGGAATCCCGGTGCGCACTCCCGGCCCGACGGCGAGCAGCGGCGCCTGCGCCCAGCGCTCGGCCACGCGCTCCCATTCGCGCTGGAGCGCCGGCACGGTGGTGGAGAGGCAGATCCCGTCGACGCTCTCCAGATCGAGCAGCGCGGACAGCGTGACGCCGAGCTCGTCGCCCGTCCGGCTCCGGTCGGTGGCGAGGCGGAAGTGGTCTGCCAGCTCCTCGCCGTCGTACAGGCCGAGCACGGTCTGCGTGTTCCCGACGTCGACCGCCAGCAGCATGGACGGAAGATAGTTGCTCAGAGCGACTATCTCTTCGGCCGGCGCGCGACGTAGCGGTTCCTGGCGCGTCGCTCACGGTGCGTAGGCCGGCGGGACAGTACGGACGTACGGCCCGCCGGCTGGAGCGCCGCGAGCGACGCGAGGCTGCGCCGGAGGCCGGCTCCGCCGGCCGGGAGGCGCAGCCGGCCAGGGGCCGCTACGGGGTCTCGTCGTCCGTCGAGAGCGACTCCCCGATGCGCTCGGCGAGCGCCTCGGCGGTCAGCTTCGGCTCGTCGCCCTCGCCGCGCAGCTCCTCGACGGTGACGTCGCTCGAGGTGTAGACCTCGGCGCGCGGGATGATCCGCGTCGGGCGGTTCTTGTCCCATACCCAGACGTCCTCCATCGTGATGTGGAAGAACGGGTAGTTCGCACCCTGCGAGACCTGCAGATCGAGCTTGTTGCAGAGATAGGTCGCGTCCTGGGTGAGGATGCAGTAGCGGAAGAGGCCAAACACGGCCGTGTACTCCCGCTTGAGCCGCAGCTCGAGGTCGGCCTCGAACTCGTCCAGGTCGTCGAGGTGGCTCATCGCTCGGAGTGTAGCTCCGAGAGCAGGGTTTCCAGCGACCCGCGCCCCGGCACGACGAGCCCCGGAGCGAGCTCGGCGAGCGGCTCGAGCACAAAACGGCGCTCGTGCAGCCGCGGGTGCGGGACGACGAGCCCCTCCTCGTCGAGCTCGAGGTCGCCGTAGAGCAGCAGGTCGAGGTCGATCGTCCGCGGGCCCCAGCGCACCGCAGGGCGAGGCCCCGAGCGGTCACGCCCGAGCTCCCGCTCCACCTGCAGGAGCGCCGCCAGCACGTCGCGCGGCGCCAGCTTGGTCTCCAGGCGGGCGGCGGCGTTCAGGAAAGAGGGCTGGTCGAGGTAGCCGACCGGTTCCGTCTCGCGGATGGTCGAGACCGCCGTGACGTCGATCTCCTCGTGTGCGTCGAGCAGGTCGAGCGCCCGCCGCAACGCCGACTCGCGATCACCGAGGTTCGCCCCCAGCCCGACGTACGCGATCGCCTTCATCAGATTCTCATCATTCACGGGTACCGTGTCGCACGTGAAGCTCGCCGTCGTCGCCGCGCTGATCGGTGTAGCCCTCGTCCCGTCTGCCCACGCTGTCACGTTCTCGGCTGCCGTGCCGACCGGGCCGGCGCTCGCGGAGCTCGCCCTGGCCGATTCGGCGCTCGTCGCCCTGGAGGCAAACCCCACCGCCGAGCGCCTGATTCGCTCCGCCGGCGGCGAGCTCGTGTCGCCTCGGCTTCGGATCTGGGAGCTGCGCGGACGAGCGGCCGCCGGATTGCTCCCTCGGCTGGAGCAGCTCGGAGCGCTCCGCTACGCGGAGCCCGCCCGCTCGCGGGACGCACTCGTCCGCTTCACCGATCCGCTCTCGACGCCCGACCTCGGCTACTACCTCTACGCGGTCGGCGCCAACGCGGCCGAGCCGCCCGGGCCTGGTTTCCCGATCACGATCATCGACAGCGGGATCGACCTCGCGCACCCGGACTTCGCCGGCCGGCCCGACACGATCGCGCTGAATCCTCAGGTCGTCGCCGCGAACGTCCCGGACGAGTATCACGGCACCGCCGTCGCCTCGGCGGCCGCCGCGGCGGTGAACGGGGTCGGCGCCGAGGGCGTCTATCCCCAGGCGCTGATCCGGACGTACGACCTGCCCGACCTGTCCGACGCCTCCGTGATCGCCGGGGTGGAGGCCGCGATGGCCGCGGGTCCCAGCGTGATCAACATGAGCCTCGGCGGATCGGCGCCCTCGCGGGCCGAGTACGAGGTGATCGTCCGCGCGGTCGGTGCCGGCTCGCTCGTCGTCGCCGCGGCCGGCAACGAGCTCGAGCAAGGGAATCCGACCCTCTATCCCGCGAGCTATCCCCACGTCCTGACGGTCGGAGCAACGAGCCGGGCGGGGACCGCGTCCAGCTTCTCGTCGGCGAGCTCCGCGGTCGACCTCGCCGCCCCGGGCGAGCAGCTGCCGCTCCAGCTACCGACCGATCCCGCCGCCTACGTGCTTCAGAGCGGCACGAGCTTTGCAGCCCCGATCGTGTCGGCGGCAGCCGCCTGGGTCCGGACGATCAGGGGCACGATGAACCCGACGCAGCTGGCCGACCTCCTCCGCTCGACCGCCAAGGACGTCGACGCGTCCGGGTTCGACGAGCGCACGGGCTTCGGGCTGCTGAACATCCCAGCTGCCCTCGCAGCGCCGATCCCGCCCGTCGACCCTCAGGAGCCGAACGACGATATCCACCAGGTCGTGGCCGGCGGACTCTTCCCGCGCGCGAAGCCGCTCCTCTCGACACGCGTGCGGGGCGGGCTCGACATGACCGAGGATCCCGCCGACGTCTATCGCGTCTCCGTGCCGAAGGGCCGCAAGCTGACCGTCGCGGTGACGGCTGCCTCCGACGTGCGGGTCGCGCTCTTCGGGCCGACGGCACGGACGGTGTCCGGCTCGCGTGCGCGGGTCGCCCTCTCCGACCGCCCGGGCGAGAGCGTCGAGACCGTGACCTACACGAACCGCGGTCCCCGCTCGATCGTGCTGTTCCTGCACGTGCGACCGACAGCGCGCGCGACGATCGCGAATCCGCGGTACACGGTTGCAGTCACGCGGGCCCGCGCTCCCGTACAGCGCTGACCGCGGCGACCTCGACCGGCGGCTCGAGCACGACGTCCGGCTTGCGCACGCGCACCTCCACGCGCTCCGCCGCCGGGAAACGGGCGATCAGCTCGTCTGCGAGCGCCGACGCAAGCGCTTCCAGCAGCATGTACGCGCGACCGTCGGAGACCTCGCGCACGCACGCCGCCACCTCGCGGTAGTCGACCGCGTCCGCGATCCGGTCGGAGGAGCCGGCCTCCCCCACCTCGAGCTCCACGTCGAAGAGAAAGCGCTGTCCGTCACGGCGTTCGTGCTCGAGCACGCCGTGACGGCCATGCAGGGCCAGCCCGCGCAGCTCGATCCTCACGCCGGCCGCCGTTCGCGCCGCTCGGCGGAGCCGGCCGCAGCTGCCCACCGGCCTGCACACGCGAGCGGCGCCCACGTGAGCGCCGGCCGGCGATGGCCGCGGCGGCTCCGAGCGCCTCCACGTGCTCGCGGACGTCGTGGACGCGGAAGATCGAGGCGCCGCGCTCGAAGGCGGCGACTGCGGCCCCGACCGAGGCGGCCGTGGAGCCCGTCGTGGCGTGAGGATCGCCGAGCAGCCGGCCCAGCAGGCGCTTGCGGGAGATGCCGACGAGCACCGGGCGGCCGAGCGCCACGATCGCGTCGAGCCGGCGCAGCAGCTCGAGGTTGTGCTCCACGCTCTTGCCGAAGCCGATCCCGGGGTCGAGGCAGATCCGCTCCTCGTCGATCCCGGCGGCGACGGCTGAGGAGAGCCGCTCCTCCAGGAACGACGCCACCTCCGCGACGACGTCGTCGTAGCGCGGCGCCTCCTGCATCGAGCGCGGCTCGCCCTGCATGTGCATCAGGCAGAGATAGGCGCCCGCCTCGGCGACGACGCCGGCGAGCTCGGGGTCGCCGCGCAGCGCGGTCACGTCGTTGACGAGCTCCGCACCGAGCGCCAGCGCGTGCCGCGCGACCTCCGCCTTGGCCGTGTCGATCGAGAAAGGCACGCCCTCGAGCCGCTCCAACACGGGCAGGAGCCGGCGCAGCTCCTCGTCGAGCGAGACGGGCTCCGAGCCGGGGCGCGTCGACTCGGCGCCGACGTCGACGAGAGCCGCTCCCTCGGCGAGCAGCCGGCGCGCCGCGGCCACCGCGTCGTCGGGGGCCAGGTGGGCGCCTGCGTCGGAGAAACTGTCGGGCGTGACGTTCACGATTCCGACCACGGCGGGGCGCCGCAAACGTTCGGTGAGCGGCGGACGTCTCATCCTCTGTGGAGAGTAGACGCGGAACAATCCTGACGACGCTGGGCGTCGTGGTCGCCCTCGGCGTCGTCGCGCTCGCCGCGCGGGGCCGTGTCCAGGCCGGCGAACCCGGGTCGAGGCGGCCCGCCGACGGCCTGCTGGACGCCGTGTTCAGCCTGTTCCTCGTCGCAATGGTGCTCGGCGTCCTCGCAATCGTGCTGGTCTTCTACCTCAACCGCGACGCGCTTCGCGCCCTACCGGATCCGATCCGGCAGCGGCAGCGCTCGCGGCGCGCGATCCTGCTCGTTCTCGTCGGCGTGCTGGTGCTCGCACTCGTCGTCCGCAGCCTGGGCGAGCGCCAGAGCGGGCTGGAGCTGCCGGAGCTGCAGCCCGCGCCGCCGGCCGACGGCGCTCGACCCGGAGAGCCCGCCGACTCGCAGTACACGCCGGAGTTCGCGTGGCTTCCCGTCGTGATCGTCGTCGGGCTCGCGACGGCGGGTGTCGCGGCGGCGTGGTGGTCGGCGAAGGCCCGCCGCAAGGCGCGCGGCGAAGGGAAGGAGCCGACGTTCGCGGAAGCGCTCGACGACGTGCTCGCAGAGACGCTCGACGACCTCCGCGCCGAGGCCGATCCGCGCCGCGCCGTGATCGGGGCATACGCGCGGCTCGAGCGCGCCCTGGCCGCGTACGGCGTTCCGCGCCGGCCGGCGGAGGCGCCGCTCGAGTACCTGGGTCGCATGCTCGCGGAGGCCGAGGTCGGTCCGGTGGCGGTCAAGCGGCTCACGTTGCTGTTCGAACGGGCAAGGTTCTCGCAGCATGAGGTCGATGCCCTGATGAAGGACGAGGCGATCGAGGCCCTGGAGACGGTGCGGGAGGACCTGCGCCTCGCGGAGCTACGGGCCCAGGAGGCTCGCGCGGAGGCGCTCGCCTTCGCCCGCGCGCGGGCGGAGTCGTCCGGGTGACGCGCCAGGCACTTCGGCTCGCGCGGTTACCGCTGCTCGCGACGGCGGCCTTCGCGCTCGCGCTGGCCTTCCTGCCCGGACGGCGCGACCTGGCCCTGCACGTCTTCGGACTCGTGCTCGCGGCGCTCGCGCTCGGCTGGCTCGTGGGCGTCGTGCGGCGAACCCACCCCGTCGCCGAGGTCTCGCCGTTCGACCTCGGCCTGCGCAGGCGCCGCGACCTGCGCGAGCCGGTCGCCGAGCTCGAGCGGCTCGAGCGCGAGGTGTCGATGGCGACGAGCACCGCGTTCGACCTCCACTTCCGGCTACGGCCGCGCGTGCACCGGATCGCGCGACAGCTGCTGGCGTCTCGGCGCGGCGTCGACCTCCTCACCCAGCCCGACGCGGCGCGCCGCCTGCTCGGCGAAGAGACCTGGGCGCTCGTGCGGCCCGGCATCGAGCCGCCGGCCGACCGCTCGGCGCCGGGGCTGGAGCTCGCCCGCCTCGGCGCAGTCGTCACGTCGCTGGAGCGGCTCTGAGCCCCCTGCCGCTCAGCCGTGTGCAGGAGCTCTCGGGCCGCGTGCTCGACGAGGTCGAGCGCGCCGTCGTCGGCAAGCGCGACGAGCTCGAGCTGATCCTGATGGGCATCCTGGCCGACGGGCACGTCCTGCTGGAGGACTACCCGGGGCTCGCGAAGACCCTCGCGGCGCGCTCGTTCGCCGCCGTTACGAGCATCGGCTTCTCGCGCATCCAGTTCACACCCGACCTGATGCCCTCCGACGTGACGGGCTCGTCGATCTGGAGCCAGCGCGACTCCGAGTTCGAGTTCCGCCCCGGCCCGATCTTCACCAACCTCCTCCTCGCCGACGAGATCAACCGGGCCCCGCCGAAGACGCAGGCGGCGCTGCTCGAGGCGATGCAGGAGCAGCAGGTCACGATCGAGGGGACGACGCACCTGCTCGCGCGGCCGTTCCTCGTGCTCGCCACGCAGAATCCGATCGAGTACGAGGGCACGTATCCGCTCCCGGAGGCGCAGCTCGACCGCTTCCTGCTGCGCGTCGGCTTCGGCTATCCCGCCCCGGACGACGAGTGGGAGGTGCTGTCGCGGCGGCTCGAACGGGGCTCGGACGAGGTCGAGCTCGAGCCCGTGATCGACGGCTCAACGCTGCTCGAGCTCCAGGCGGCGATCGAGCAGGTTCACGTGGGGCCGAGCGTCGGCCGCTACATGGTCGAGATCGTGGCTGCGACGCGCACGAGCGGCTCGACCGCCGTCGGCGCAAGCCCGCGCGGATCGCTGGCGCTGCTCAAGCTGTCGCGCTGCCGGGCAGCGCTCGCGGGACGCGACTTCGTCACGCCCGACGACGTGAAGGCGATCGCCGTGCCGGCGCTGGCGCACCGGTTGATGCTGAAGCCGGAGCTCTGGGTGCAGCGGCTCTCCGCGGACGACGTCGTCCGGGACCTGCTCGAAAACGTGGCGACCCCGGCGGCGGAGGAGCCCGCCGCGGGCCGAGCAGCCCCCGCCGAGTGACCCCCACGGCCTCCCCGCGCGTCGCGGCGTATGCCGCGCTCTCGGCACTCGGCTTGCTCGGCGCGCTGGCACTCCGGCGGCCCGAGCTCGTCGTTCTTTCCGCACCGTTCGCCCTGGCGCTCGTACTCGGGCTGCGCCTCGCCCGTGAGCCACGGGTGGGCATCTCGTTGTCGGTCGACCGCGAGCGCGCGCTCGAGCGCGACGAGATCGCCGTCGAGCTCGACGTCAGCTCCGAGGCGCCGGTCGAGCGGCTCGAGCTGATGCTCGTCGTCCCCGACGGGCTCGAGGTGGCCGACGGGGAGAATCCGGTCGCGATCCGCCTCGGTCGCGACGACGACCGCACGGTCGCCTTCACGCTTCGCTGTGTCCACTGGGGGAACTACGTGCTCGGGGACATCCGGCTGCGCGCACGCGACCGCTTCGGGCTCGTCGCGTGGGAGCGTCGCCTCGACCGGACGACGCACCTGCGCGTGTATCCACATCCGGACGCGCTGCGACGGCTCGTCCCCCCGGTCGAGACGCAGCCGTTCACCGGCAACGAGGTGGCGCGGCAGAAAGGCGAGGGGCTCGAGTTCGCCGACCTGCGCGCGTTCGGGCCGGGCGACCGCGTTCGCTCGATCAACTGGCGCGCCAGCGCCCGTCGCAACGAGCTGATCGTGAACGAGCGGCATCCCGAGCGGAACACCGACGTGATCGTCTTCCTCGACACGTTCGCCGAGGCACGGCGCGGAGGCCGCTCCACGCTCGACCTCGCCGTCGGCGCGGCGTCGACGATCGCGAGCCGCTACCTGGAGCGGCGCGACCGCGTCGGCGTTGTCTCGTTCGGCGGCCTCCTGCGCTGGCTCGTGCCCGGCACCGGGCTCGCACAGCGCTACCGGATCGTCGACTCGCTGCTCGAGACCGCGGTCGTCTTCAACTACGCCTGGAAGGACGTCTCGATCATCCCCGCGCGGACGCTCCCGCCGCAGGCACTGGTGATCGCGGTCACACCGCTCCTCGACGAGCGCTCGGTGTCGGCCCTGCTCGACCTGCGCGCCCGCGGCTACGACCTCGTCGTCGTCGAGGTCTCTCCGGTTCCGTTCGCCGAGGCCGGCCGGAGCGAGCTCGACCGGCTCGCCCACCGGCTCTGGCTGCTGCACCGGCAGGAACTGCGCGCCCGCTACGAGAGCCTCGGCGTGGCGGTGGCGACCTACGGTGACGACGTCGCGCTGGAGGCGGCGCTGGAGGGGGTGAGGTCGTTCCGTCGACACGCTCGGCTCGCGCGCGTCTAGCGGTCGCGGCTGCTGCGGTCGTGCTGGCCGGGGCGATCGCCGGCTGGCTCGCCCTGGGCAGCGAGGACGAGCTCGTCCGCTGGGCGAACGCAGTGGCGGGAACGCTCGCCTGCGTGCTGCTCGCGGCGGGGCTCGCGCTGCGCCTACCGGTCGTCGTGCCGGTGGCGTTGCTCGCGCTCGGCGCCGGCTACGGCGCCTCCCTCGGGGTCGAGGGCGGCGCGCTCGATGCTCGCGCGCCCGCGCTGGCGGCGGCGCTCTTCCTCCTGGCAGAGCTTGCGTACTGGTCGCTCGAGTTGCGCGATGCCGTAGCGGACGAGCCCGGCGCGTACGGGCGCCGAATCGGGCTGCTCTCGGCGCTGGCGCTCGGCGCCCTGGCAGTCGGCGCGGGACTGCTCGCGATCGTGGACGCCGGCGAGCGTGGAGGCATCTCGGTCGAGGCCCTCGGCGCCGTCGCCGCGGTCGCTGCACTCGCGATCGTTGCGCTCGCCACTCGGCGGCAACCGCGCTGACCAGTCGGCAGGTGAGGCCGCGAAGCGGCCTCCTTCAGGGGTCTTCGCGCGATGGGCATCCGCTTCCGCGGATGCTCATCTTGCGCAGCTAGGCAGATTCCGGCGGCGGAGGCTGCATGCCGAGCCCGGGCAACGGGCGCGGCTGCGGCTTCGGCTGGGGCTTGCGGTCGGCCGAACCCTCGGCCTCCGGCTCGGGTGCGGCGACTTCCTCCGGGAAGACCGTGCCCTCGTCCTCGCCCGCGAGCAGTCGCTCGAACTGATCCTTGTCGATCGTCTCGCGCTCGATCAGGATCGCCGAGAACTGGTGCAGCTCGTCGATGTGCTCGCGCAGGACGCGGTGCGCCGTCTCGTGCGCCTCCTCGATCACGCGCCGGATCTCGTCGTCGATCTCGCGCGCGATCTCGTCCGAGTAGTCGGGCTCGTTGCCCATCTCGCGGCCGAGGAAGGGCTGATCCTGGTTGCGGCCGAGCACGCGCGGGCCGAGCTTCTCGCTCATCCCGTAGCGCATGATCATCGCCTTCGAGGTGGCCGTCACCTTCTCGAGGTCGTTCGCCGCGCCGGTCGTCACCTCGTGGAAGACGAGCTCCTCGGCAGCCCGGCCGCCGAGCGTCATCGCCAGGTCGTCCATGAGCGTCGACTTCGTGGTCAGGTAGCGATCCTCGGTGGGCAGCGAGATCGTCAGGCCGAGCGCCTGGCCGCGCGAGACGATCGTGATCTTGTGCACCGGGTTCGTGTTCTCGAGGTAGTGGCCGACGAGGGCGTGGCCCATCTCGTGATAGGCGGTGATCTTGCGCTCCTTCTCGCCCAGCAGCCGCGCCTTCTTCTCGGGGCCGGCGATCACGCGCATGATCCCCTCTTCGAGCTCCTCCTGGCCGATCACCTTCTTGCCGTAGCGCGCCGAGAGCAGCGCGGCCTCGTTGATCAGGTTGGCGAGGTCGGCACCGGTGAAGCCCGGGGTGCCCGCGGCGAGCGTGTCGAGCTCGATCTCGGCGGCGAGCGGCTTGCCCTTCGAGTGCACCTCGAGGATCTTGCGCCGGCCGTTGCGGTCGGGCCGGTCGACCACGATCTGCCGGTCGAAGCGGCCGGGGCGCAGCAGCGCCGGATCGAGGATGTCGGGACGGTTCGTGGCGGCGATCAGGATGATGTTGTCCTTCATCTCGAAGCCGTCCATCTCGACGAGCAGCTGGTTCAGCGTCTGCTCGCGCTCGTCGTGGCCGCCGCCGAGCCCGGCGCCGCGATGGCGGCCGACGGCGTCGATCTCGTCCATGAAGATGATGCAGGGGCTCGACTGCTTGGCCTGCTCGAACAGGTCGCGCACGCGCGAGGCGCCCACGCCCACGAACATCTCGACGAAGTCCGACCCGGAGATGGAGAAGAACGGCACGCCCGCCTCGCCGGCGACGGCGCGTGCGAGCAGCGTCTTACCGGTTCCGGGGGGCCCGTACAGCAGGACGCCCTTTGGGATCCGCGCACCGAGCGCCTGGAACTTCTTCGGATTCTCGAGGAACTCCTTGATCTCGTGCAGCTCCTCGACCGCCTCGTCCGCGCCGGCCACGTCCTTGAAGCCGATCTTGGGCGAGTCGGGGGTCATTCGCTTGGCGCGGCTCTTGCCGAAGCTCATCACCTTGGAGCCGCCGCCCTGCACCTGGTTCATCAGGAAGATCCAGAAGCCGATCAGGAGCGCGAAGGGCAGGATCGAGATCAGCAGCGAGCTCCACCAGGAGCCCCCCGTGCCCTTCGAGTCGTAGGTGATGTTCTCGTCCTTCAGCACGTTCTCGAGCTCGAGCGCCGAGACGTCGCTGACGTAGTTGACCTTCACCTTGTCGCCGCCGACGAGCGTCGCGTCGACCTGCTGGCGGTTCGGCGTGAATAGGACCTCCTGCACGTTCCCGTTCTCGATCTGACCGAACAGCTGCGAGTAGGTGAGCTTTTCGCCCTCTTCCCCGCTCGGAATCAGCGTCTGGCTCGCCAGATACACGAGCAACACGATGACGATGAGGGGGAAAAGCGCGCTGCGAAAGAAGCGATTCACAAGGAGTCTCTTTGGAGGGTAGCAGCCTCCCTGCCTCGCACAGGCCCCCGCACGAGGGAGCTTAGAAGATTCCTAATGAGGCGGAATCAGGTCCGGGTGGAGGACGGCGACGTACGGCAGGTTGCGGTAGCGCTGGTCGAAATCGAGCCCGTACCCGATCACGAACTTGTTCGGAATCTCGAAGCCGACGTAGCGGACGGGCACGTCGACCTCGCGTCGCTCCGGCTTCGTCAGCAGCGTGCAGACCTCGAGCGACGCCGGCTTGCGCGCCTTCAGGCTGCGCATCAGGTACGAGAGCGTGAGCCCGGAGTCGATGATGTCCTCGACGACGAGCACGTCGCGCCCGGAGATGTTCATGTCCAGGTCCTTGAGGATGCGGACGACTCCGGACGAGTCGGTACCGGCGCCGTAGCTCGAGATGGCCATGAAGTCGATCTCGCACGGCACCGAGAGCTCGCGCATCAGGTCGGCCAGGAAGAAGACCGCGCCCTTGAGGACGCCGACGAGCAGGAGGTCGCGGCCCGCGTAGTCGCGCGAGATCTCCGCCCCGAGCTCGGCGATCCGAGCCTGCAAGGGCTCCTCGTCGATGAGGATCTCGCCCACCGCGCTCTTCACCGTCTCCACCTGACGACTCCTTCCCACCCCGGGGCAGCGGCCACACCTGGCACCGCGACGACGTCTTCACCGCGCACGACGAGCGGCCAGTCGTCGCGCTCGGCCTTCGGCACCTTCGCATCCACGAGCAGATCCTGCACCTTCTTGCTGCGGCCTGCGAGGCGATCGCCCGGCCGGCGGCTCCGCACCTCGAGGCCCTCCGCGTCGGACTCGATCGTCCAGGGTCCCCAGCGCAAGGCTCCCTCGAGCCGGAGCGTCCCGTACTCGCGCACCGCGCGGACGCCGCCGCCGAGGTCGGCCGCCTTCGTCCCGTCGCGGCTCGCCAGCAGCTCCGCGAGCGTCCGCTCGAGCGTGCGCGGCAGGTGCGGGCGCTCGGCTGCGAGCGTCAGCAAGCTCGAGCGCGCGCGGGCGTCGAGCCGCTCCAGCAGCGGCAGGATCTCGCTGCGGATCAGACCGCGCTTCGTGTCGGCGTTCGAGGAGTCCTCACGGTACGTCAGGCCATGCTCGTCGCAGTACGCCCGCGTCTCTTCGCGCCAGACCCCGAGCAGCGGTCTGACGATGCCGTCCTCGCGCCTGGGCTTGATCCGCTGCGGCGTGCCCGAGGCGACGAGCCCGAGCAGCACCGACTCGACCTGGTCGGAGGCGGTGTGCCCGGTGGCCCGCAGCCGCGTCGTCGCGAACCCGTAGCGCCCGTCGCGCAGCTCCGCCTCGGTCGTTCCGCTCGCCCGGACGACCTCGGCGCCGAGCGCCTCCCGGCAGAAGCGCGCGTCCGCCTCCGACTCGGCGCCGCGGAGCCCGTGGTTCACGTGCAGCGCAGAGGCGCGGTAGCCGAGTGCCTCGAGCACGTGTCGGAGACAGGTCGAGTCGGCGCCGCCCGAGACGAGGCAGGTGACCTCGCCTCCGGGGGCGATCAGGTCGTGCTCGCGGATGAACGACTCGACGCGCTGGAGCATCGCTTCAGTGTGCCCTAGAAGGCGGGCGACTCGAGCCAGCGCTCGAGCACCGCGATCGCACGCTCGAGCTCGTCGCGCTCGAGCGTGAACGGCTCGGCCGGCGGCACCTGCTCGAGGCGGGGCACCGGTGGGGTGCCCGCTGCGGCGAGCAGGAGATACCGCACCGAGGCGCCGTGGGCGACGACGGCGACCCGGTCCTCCGGCCGCTCGAGCAGCCTCCGATAGCCCTGCACGTACCTCTCCAGCGCGGCCGCCCTGCTCTCGCCGCCACCCGGGCCTTCCTCCTCCGGGCCTGCCGCGAGCACCCAGGCTCGGTAGCCGTCGTCCCAGCGGGTTCCCTCCCAGCTGCCGAAGCGGATCTCGTCCAGCTCGGGCACCGACAGGAGCGGCGCGTCCGGCCAGGCGACCTCCGCCGTGCGCAGCGTCCGCCCGAAGCTCGTGTGGGCGACGATGTCCACGGAGCCGGCGCGGCGGCCCAGTGCGCGCGCCTGCTCTTCGCCGCGCGCCGTCAGGCCAACGGGCAGCGTCGGATCGCCGTTCAGGACGTCCCGGACGTTCAGCTCGCTCTCCGCATGGCGGGCGACCACGAGACGCCTCAGAGGAGCACGCTCCGGTAGTCGAGGACGTGCTGCATCCCGACCTTCTCGTAGAGCCGGATCGCCGGCCCGTTCTCGGCCCGGACGAAGAGACAGACGCGCGGCACGCGGGCGAGCAGGAGACGGATCAGGTCGCGGAGCCCCGCGGTCGCGAAGCCACGGCCGCGCGCAGCCGGGTCGGTCCAGACCTGCTGGAGCTGCACCGCCCCGGGCGTCCACGCCGACGCCTCCGCCTTGAAGCGGATCACACCGTCCTCGACCCACAGCCAGGAGCGGCCGTCATCGACCTGGCCCCGAGTCCTCCACCGGAAGCCGTCGGGGTCGCGCCGCATCGGGTCGATGCCGAGCTCGACCTCGTGAGCGGCCGCGCACGCGGGCACGAGCAGGTCGAGGTCGTGGTGCGTGGCGGCTCGCAAGCCGGTCTCACCGGGCGCGGGGATGTCCTCGATCGAGTAGACGGGCTGGCCGGGGCGGTCCTCGCGAGCGGCCGCGAGCCGGTCGCGCGCCGCCTCCCACAGGTCGGTCACCGCCCGCTGCTCGCCGATCAGCATCCGAGCGCGCGAGCGCGCCGCGGCGTCCGCGAACGCTCCGCAGCTGCGGCCCGACGGGACGACATTCGCGCCGAAGTGACACAGAGCGACGAGCCGCCCGTTCTCCGCAAGCCCGGCGAAGCGACCGTGACCGCGGCGCGCCACGTCCTCGAGGAAGACGCGCTCCACGGGATCCTCGGCCGTGTAGGCGAGGATCCGGTCGAGCCCCGGTTCCACGAGCTGCGCCATCGCTCTGATCCTGCCTCAGATGACCGGCCGGCGGGGCGCGCACCACCGGGTGACGCCCGCTGCGCATCGCCGCTCGCCGCGCTCGCGCGCGACACGTACGTCCGGTACGCGCACGCACGCGATCACGACGATCGGCTCGGCATCGGTCGCCACCGACAGCACGCGCCCACCCGCCGGTCATCTATAGGGTCTCCGCGATGCCGATCCACGTGAAAGCCGAGCCCGGCGACTACGCCGAGGCGTGCCTGCTGCCCGGCGATCCACTGCGGGCGAAGTACATCGCCGAGACCTACCTCGACGACGTCGTCCAGCGAAACGCGGAGCGCGGCCTCCTCGGCTACACCGGGACGTGGGAGGGCAAGCCCGTCTCCGTCCAGGGCACCGGCATGGGCTGCCCCGGAGCGACGATCGTCTTCGAGGAGCTGATCCAGCTCGGTGTGAAGAAGCTGTTGCGCGTCGGCACCTGCGGCGGGCTCCAGCCCCAGCACAAGCTCGGCGACATGATCGTCGCCCTCTCCGCGGTCCCGGCGGACTCGACCGCGATGCACCTCGTCCTGAACGAGCCGCATTGCCCCACAGCGAGCTGGAGCCTGATCCACGGTGCGGTGCACGTGGCGAAAGAGATGGGGCAGGAGATGCACGTAGGCCCGATCGTCTCGAGCGACCTCTTCTACAACCCCGACGAGGGCCAGTACGAGCGCTGGTCGAAGCGCGGCGTGCTCGCGGTCGAGATGGAGGCCGCGGCGCTCTTCACGGTGGGCGCGCTCAAGGGCGTGCAGTCCGGCTGCCTGCTGATCGTGAGCGACATCGTCGTCGAAGGCGAGTTCAAGCGCGTCACGGACGACGAGATGAAGGCAGCCGTCGACCGGATGACGCGCGTGGCGCTCGCGACCGCGACCCATTAGCGACACCGTCTTCCTGGTCAACCCCGCGTCGGCGAACGGCTCGACCGGCCGCCGCTGGCCGGAGATCGCCCGCCGCGCGACGACGCGCGGCCTCGAGGGCGACGCGCTCATCTCCGAGCGCCCGGGGCACCTGGCCGTGCTCGCGCGGGAAGCCGCGCAGGGCGGCGCGAAGCTGCTCGTCGTCGTCGGCGGGGACGGATCCGTGAACGAGGTCGCGAACGGCGTCCACGACCTCGACGCCGAGATAGCGGTACTGGCACGCGGGACGGGCTGGGACTTCATCCGCACCTACGGGATCCCACACTCACTCGACGGCGCGCTGGACGTGGCGCTGAACGGCACCGCGCGGACGATCGACCTCGGGCGGGTGCATTACCGCGGCTGGGACGGCGCTTCCGCGACGACGTACTTCGCGAACGTCGCCAGCGCGGGCATGAGCGGGGCGATCGCACAACGAGCGAACGACACGACGAAGGCGTTGGGCGGGAAGGTGTCGTACCTCTGGGCCACGTTCGCGGTCTTTTCGCGCTGGCAGAACTCCGAGTTGCGCGTCTCGGTCGACGACGAGATCAGAGGCGGGCGCATGCACGACGTGGTCGTCGCGAACGGCCGCTGCTTCGGCGGCGGGATGCGGATCTGCCCGGAGGCCGAGCCGGACGACGGGCTCTTCGACGTCCTCACGATCGGCGATCTGACCAAGCGCGATCTCCTGACAACGCTGCCGAAGACATTCTGGGGCGGCCACCTGCCGCACCCGAAGGCTGAGCTCCTTCGTGGCGCCGTCGTCACCGTGGACGCGCCGGAGCCGCTGCCGATCGAGCTCGACGGCGAGCAGCCGGGCACGACGCCGGTCCGCTTCGAGCTCGTGCGCAGTGCCCTGCGCGTGCGCGTGCCGGCTTAGCCCGCGTCGGCGGCCGGCGTCTTCTTCGCGCCAGCGGGCTTCTTCGCCGCCGCGGGCTTCTTGTCCGCGGCCTTCCTCGTGGTCGCCGCCGTCTCCAGCTTGGCGAGCCGCCGCTCGAGCTTGTCGACGCGCTTCTCGAGCACGTCGAGCCCGCGCAGCCGCTTCTGCACCTCGTCCAGCCGAGTCCGGCTCTGGTTGACCACGTCCATCAGGCGATTGCCGCCCGGCACATGCGGGAGCCTCTGGAGCGCCTCCTCGCCAAGGTCGGCCATGCGGGCGAGGAGATCCTGCGGGTTCTTGGCCATGGCGCGATGTTACCGCTCCCGCGCGGAAGCAGAATCCTTACCGGGAGTTCACCCTTTCGGCACTTGTTCCATCTGACACGGGCGCTACCGTGAAGTCTGCGATGAGCGAACGGAACTTCGAGCACAGCGCTCGGCGGTTGCACCGGCACAAGACCGTGGTCACGCACGCACTGCGTCAGCACGCGGGAGTCCCGTACGAGGTCGAGCAGAAGGTCTGCTCCGACTGTCGCCGGGTCCTCGACGTGCGGACCGTGCGCCGCGCGGCGGCGTAGCTTCCGGGCACCCGGCGATTCTCCCCGCTGGGACGGGGCGGGCGCCGCTATCCCCGCTCGAGCCGAAGCGCCACGTCGCTCAGAATCGCACCCGCGCTCCCGTCGAGCCGCAGGTCAGCGCGGTCGTCGAGCGGCGTCGATCCACGGTTGACGATCGCGAGCGCGCCGCCGTGCCTCAGCGTCGCGAGCGGGAGTCCGGCGACCGGATGGACTTCGAGCGACGACCCGACGACGACGAGCAGCTTTGCGCGCTGCGCGAGCTCGGTCGCGCGCTCGAGCTCAGCGGCCGGCAGGAGCTCGCCGAAGAAGACGACACCGGGCTTCAGCACGGCATCGCAGCTGGGGCAACGGGGCGCGGGGCCGGCCTGCAGCTGCGCGAGCACGGCGGCGAGGGTCTCCTCACGCCCGCAGGCAAGGCAGACCGAGTGCCTGATCGAGCCGTGGATCTCGATCACCTCGCGACTGCCTGCGCGCTCGTGCAGGAGGTCGATGTTCTGGGTCACGACCGCCTCGACGAGCCCGAGCTGCTCCAGCCGGGCGAGCGCGCGATGGGCGTCGTTCGGCTCGGCGTCGACGAGGAAGGCGAAGCGGCGGCCGTAGAAATCCCAGATCCGCGCCGGATCGCGACGGAAGGACTCGAGCGAGGCGTAGTCCTGCGGATCGAACTCCGCCCAGAGCCCGCCCGGCGAGCGGAAGTCCGGAATGCCGCTCTCCGTGCTGATGCCCGCGCCAGTGAGGACGACGCAGGGCTGGTGTGTCCGGATCAACTCTGCCAGCTGCTGGGCCAGTCGTTCGGGCGACACGCGCGCATCGTAGGCTCTCCCGGATGGAGGGCTACCACTTTTCGACCGAGCTCGCGGTTCGCTTCGCGGAGACCGACGCGCAGGGGATCGCACATCACGCGGCCTTCGTCGTGTGGCTCGAAGTTGCGCGCGTCGCGTACCTCGCGGAACATGCCGGCGGGTATCAGTCGATCCGCGACCAGGGCATCGAGGCGCTGACGACGGAGGTGCACGTCCACTACCACCGCGCCGCCTACTTCGACGACCGGCTCCGAATCTGGACGCGCTGTGTCGACCTCCGGGGGGCGCGCTTCCGCTACGAGTACGCCGTGGAGAGGATCGGCGAGGCGGGCGCGGAGCTCGTCGCGGCCGGCCACACCCTGCACGCCACGGTCGACGCCGCGACACGACGGCCGACACGCGTGCCGCCGTGGTTTGCCGAGGCTGTCGCTAGGGCCGAGGCGTCGTAGTCGTCGACCCGGCGGCGGGGGCAGCCGGGTCGGGCGGCGCCTCCGTCTCGTCGCCGGGATCCTTCGGATCCGTCGCCGGCGGGTCCTTCTCCTTCGGCGGCTCCTTCGGCTTCGGCTTCGTCCCGTAGCGGACGATCCGGTACTCGCCGCGGTAAGAGGTGTTCCAGGTCTCGTCGTGCAGGACGGTGCCGTCCTCGCCGTAGACCGTCCGCGTCACCGATGTGGTGCTCGCGTCGGACCCCGTCTCGTCGACGATCTCCGTGCCCTTCTCGAGGGTCGCGTCCGGCACTCTGCGCACGGGGCCCGGCCCCGTGACCCGGAACGTCCCCTCGCCGCTCTCGACCCGCCGCTCCGGACCGCCGCCGTACAGGGAGACGGTGATCCCGCCGCCGTCCCAGCTCGCGGCGACGAGGATCCAGTTCGGCGTGTCGTTGAGGAACCTCATGTCGAGATCCGGGTAATTGACGGTCGCGTCGCGGCCGAGCTGGTAGCGGGAGATGTAGAGCGAGTGCGGATTGCGCTCGAGGATCTTCACCCCCGCCTCCCACGCGGCGTTGAAGACCGTGGTGCCCACCTGAGAGACACCGCCGCCGACGTCCTCCTCGTACTCGTCTCTGATGATCACGGGCGCCGGCCGGAAGCCGCGCTCGACCGTCCGCTCGCCGACGCGCTCGTTGAACGAGAACGTGCCGCCGGGGGCGACGAGCGCGCCGTTCAGCAGATCGATCGCGCGCCGGAGGTTCGTGATCCGGTCGGAGGTGCCTGCGTTCAGGGTCGTGTACGACGACAGGCGGCGCTCGATTCCCATCGCCCGGGCCTCCGCCGTCGAGCGTTCCGGCTCGGCAGTGTTCATCACGAGCGCAGCGTTCCTGGCGCCCGGCGAGGTCGCCGCGGCCAGGATCGCCTTCGCGGTCGCCGGCACGTCGAGAGCCAGCCCGTCCTTTGCCGGGGCGATCCGGACGACTCCTGAGGACGCGAGGACCTGCGCGTCCTGCGGCTTGCGCTCGACGGACTCACGGAGCTGCGCGAACCACGCGTCGGCGCCCGGGCCGGCGATCGCGAGATCGACGGCACCGCCCTGCGGCAGCAAGAGCAGCTTGGCGACGCGCCAGCGCGGCAGCCGCCACGAGGTCGGGCCGTAGTTGAGGCGCACAGGCGCCGAGAGCGCCGTCCTGGCCTCCTGGGCGGCGACGGCGAGCTCGTCCGTCGTCACCTCGATCGGATCGACCACCACCGGGAGGGGCACCTGACGGTTGCGCTCGAGCCGCGCCAGCGAGCGGACGACGACATCGGCCGCTGCTTCGCGGTCGAGGCGGAGTCCCGCCTGCCCGGGCACGACGAGAATGGAGAGCCCGCGCCGCGCCAGCTTGGCCTCGACATGGGCGCGGTCGATCACGCGCGACAGGCCGTCGAGCTTGTAGTCGAGCGCAGCCGTGTAGGCCTGGACGGGCGGTGCGATCTCGGAGCCGAAGAAGCGGGTCTGCAGGCGCTTGTAGCCGCGCACCGGTCCGAAGCCCTCGCCCTCGTTGACGGCGGAGTCGAGCGCGGCACGCCAGTCCGCCTCCACGCCGAGCGTCGAGGCCTTGATCGGGAAGTGCTGCTCTCCTGCTGTGAAGACGATCGGCTCCTTCGCCACTGCAGCGGCGCGGCTCTCGAGCAGCCGAAGCGCCTCTGAGCGCGTCAGCCCGCCGACATCCACTCCGGCAACCGAGACGCCTTCTGCGAGGCGCGTCGGAGAGCCCGCGAACGCCAGGCCGACGAGCGCAACCAGCACTGCGACGAGCACCGCCGTGACGAGAACCCCGCGGACGATTGCGCCGGCCGAACGGCGGCGTGCTGCGCCCACGAGCACGCTTGTAGCCTCAACGCGCAAGTGAGCCAGTGTAGCGACGCGACAAGTCGCACGAACTCGGGCTGCGTGAAGGTTTGGTTAGGAAGCGGTTACCGGCGCCCGGAGGCTCTGAGGTACTGCACGATCACGTGCCGCTGGATCTCGGAGGTGCCCTCCACGATCTGCAGCACCTTCGCGTCTCGGAGCCATTTCTCGACCGGATGGTCGCGCATGATCCCGGCGCCGCCGAGCACCTGGACGGCGTCGGTGGCGACGGACATGGCGGTGTCGGCCGCGAAGGCCTTGGCGTACGAGCCGAGCAGGCCGGCGTCCTCGCCCGCGTCGACAGCGGCTGCGGCGCGCCAGACGAGCAGGCGCGCGGCCTCGATCTGCATCGCCATGTCCGCGAGCTTGAAGGAGACCCCCTGCTTCGCGATCAGCGGCTTGCCGAATGCCTGCCGCTCGTTCGCGTAGTCGGTCGCGTACTCGAATGCCGCCCGCGCGATGCCCACGGCCGAGGCTGCGACTTGCGGGCGTGAGTGGGCGAAGAAGTCCATCGCGATCGCGAACCCTTCGCCCTCCTCGCCGAGCAGCCGGTCGGCGGGGATCCGAGCGTCGTCGAGCAGGATCGAGCCGGTGTAGGAGGAGCGAAGGCCGAGCTTCGGCTCCTTCCGCCCGGCGCGCAGGCCCGGATCGCCGGCCTCGAGCAGGAAAGCGGTGACCTCGCCCTCGAGCTTCGCGAACACGAGCGTCAGCTCCGCGATGCCGCCGTTCGTGACGTAGCACTTCTCTCCGTTCAGGACGTACGCGTCGCCTTCGCGCCGAGCTGTGGTGCCGATGCCTGCCACGTCCGAGCCGGCACCGGGCTCGGTGAAGGCGATCGCCGCGAGGCAGCCGTCCTCCGACGCGAGCCGCGGCAGCCAGCGCGTGCGCTGCTCCTCGCTGCCGGCGCGCAGCAGCGGCCGCACCGGGAACATCGTCGCGCCGATCGGCGCAGCCAGCCCGGCACAGCCCCACGAGAGCTCCTCGGCGACGAGCGACGACGTGACCGCCGAGACGCCGCCGCCGCCGTACTCGGCCGGGATCGCATGGGAGGTCAGGCCGAGCGCGGCCGCCTTGCCGAGCAGCTCGGCCGGGCAGTCCTCCCGCTCGTCCCACTCGTGCGCGATCGGCCGGAGCTCCCGCTCCGCGAAGTCGTGGGCCAGCTCGCGCAGCTCGCGCTGCTCGGCCTCGAGCTCGAACGAGATCCCGGCGGGCGCTACGCGCGCCACCGCAGGGTGACTCCTGTGCTCGCCGAGGCTAGAGGGCTGCCGCGTCGGCTTTGAACGGACACTGTCCGTCCCCGTGCCGAGTGAAGCCCTGGTCGACCTTCTTCGCGGCCGGAGCCTTCACCGTCGACGAGCTCTTGGCGATGGCGTGCGGCACGGCGAGGAAGATTCCCGCCACTCCGAGCACCACGAGTCGCTTGAGCATGGCGGGACCATAACAGCTTCGTGGCAATCAGCACACTGGAGGCTCTAGCGTGATGGGGCCTCGTCGGCTCAGAGCTTCCATTGCGCTAGAGCCTCCTAGAAGACGAAGAGCTCGACACCGCCGCTCACGTTCAGCTCGACGCCCGTGATGTAGGAGGCGAGGTCGGAGCAGAGGAAGCAGATCGCGTTCGCGATGTCGTCCGGCTCGCCTTCACGCTTGAAGACCGTGCGCGCCCGGATCCGGTCGTTCATCGCCGCGTTCGCGAAGCCGAACGCCTCGGTGCCGATCACGCCCGGCACGATCGCGTTGCAGGTGATCCCGTGCCGGCCGCCCTCCATCGCGAGCGTTCGAGTGAGGCCGAGGATGCCCGCCTTCGTCGTCGAGTAGCTCGCCTGCCCGAAGCCGCCGAGCGTGCCCGCGACGGACGCCATGTTCACGATCCGCCCCCAGCCACGTTCGCGCATGTGGGGCCAGACGGCCTGCGCACAGTTGAAGCCGCCGGTCAGGTTGACACGCAGGTCACGCTCCCACAGCTCCAGGCTCTGGTCGGGGAACTGCGCCGCATGGTCGAGCGTGCCGGCGTTGTTGACCAGGATGTCCACGGACCCGAACTCCTCGACGACACGCGTCACGGTCTCGCCCACCTGGTCGCGGTCGGTGACGTCGCACTTGATCGCCGCCGCGCGCCGTCCCATCCCCTGGATCTCCTGCGCCGTCGCCTCGCTGTAGACGATCCCCTGCGCCCTCGCGACCTGGGCGAGCACGCCGTAGCGCTCCGACCGTCTCGGCCGACTCGTCCGACTCGACCTGGATGTCGGCGATCACGACGTCCGCTCCGGCGCGAGCCAGTGCGAGCGCGTCCGCGCGGCCGAGACCCCGCGAGCCGCCGGTGACGAGGGCGACCCGCCCGGAGAGGTCGATCTCGATCGCCACCTGGCGATCCTACGCTGGTAGAACGGCCGGGTGCACCGGATCGGCGTCGAGGAGCGACGGGCGCGGCTTGTCCGCCGTCACCGCCTGACGCCGGCAGACCGCGCGGGCGACGCCCTCGAGGTCGCACGTTCGCTCGTGACCCTGCACTCAACCGACGCGGTCACGGTCTTCCTCTCGGTGCTCGCCCGCACCGAAGGCGTCGCGCCGGCCGACATCGAGCGAGCGCTCTACGCGGACCGCACGCTCGTCCGCATGCTGGCCATGCGACGCACGCTTTGGGTCGTCCCGCGCGAGCTCGTCCCCGTCGTCGAAGCCGCGGCCACGCGGGCGGTCGCCGCTCGCGAGCGGCGTCGGCTCGAGGGCATGATCCGCGATAGCGGCATCTCGACGCGGCCCGAGTCCTGGCTGAGGCGCGCAAAGAAGGCCGCCTTGCTCGCGGTAGAGGCCCGCTGCGAGGCCTTCACCACCGACGTGGCCGCCGACGTGCCGGTACTCGCGAAGCGGCTGCGCCTCGGCACGGGGACGCGGTTCGAGACGACGCAGAGCGCCGCGGCGCGTGTCCTGCCGCAGCTCGCGATGGAAGGCCACCTGCTCCGTGGCCGGCCGCGCGGAAGCTGGGCCAACGGGCAGTACCGGTGGACCTCAACCGCAGCGTGGCTCGGCGGCCCCGTCGAGAGGCTCGAGCCGGCCTCCGCGCAGGCGGAGTTGCTGCAGCGCTGGCTCGGGGCGTTCGGGCCGGGCACCGAGACGGACATCCGCTGGTGGACGGGCTGGACGGCCCGCGAGGCCCGCGCTGCGCTCGCGGCCGTCCGACACGCGACGGTCGACCTCGACGGGGCTACCGGGTACGTCCTCGCCGACGACCTCGCTCCCGTCGAGCGCCCGCACCCGTGGGCTGCGCTCCTGCCCACCCTCGACCCGACGACGATGGGCTGGAAGGAGCGGCACTGGTATCTCGGCCCGCACGGCCCGACTCTGTTCGACAGCAACGGAAACGCCGGGCCGACCGTCTGGTGGGACGGCCGCGTCGTCGGGGGCTGGAGCCAGCGGCGCGACGGCGAGATCGTCTACCGGCTGTTGGAAGACGTCGGCGCCGACGCGGCCGCCGCGATCGACGTCGAGGCCGAGCGCATGGCCGCCTGGCTCGGCGAGGTGCGCTTCTCGCCGGGCTTCCTGCCCCCGTTCCAGCGCGCGCTCGCCGAGTGAGGCCACTCCGCCGACTGAGCTACCCCTCCCGCGGCAGGAAGATCTCCTTCGCGATCACGAGCCGCTGGATCTGCGAGGTGCCCTCGTAGATCTGGAACAGCTTCGCGTCGCGCATCAGCTTCTCGACCGGGTACTCCTTCATGTAGCCGTAACCGCCGAAGACCTGAACGGCGTCCGTCGTCACCTTCATCGCCGTGTCCGCGGCGAACCGCTTCGCGAACGAGGACTGGAGCGTCGCGCGATCCCCGCGGTCGTGCAGCCAAGCCGCCTGCCAGACGAGCAGCCGCGCCGCCTCGATCTCGGTCGCCATGTCCGCGATCATGAAACTGACGCCCTGGTGCATCGCGATCGGGACGTCGAAGGTGACGCGCTGCTTCGCGTACTCGACCGCGTGCTCGAACGCGGCCTGTGCGACGCCGACGGCGCCGGCCGCCGTTCCCGGCCGTGTGAAGTCGAGCGTCTTCATCGCGATCTTGAAGCCCTCGCCCTCGGCGCCGATCCGGTTCGCCGCAGGCACGACCACGTCCGTCAGGGCGAAGGCTGAAGTGTCGGTCGCGCGCTGGCCCATCTTGTCGAGATGCTTCTCGAGCTCTACGCCGGGCGTGTTCATCGGGACGATGAACGCGGACATGCCGCGGTTGCCCGCCGCCGCGTCCGTCTTCGCGAAGACGACCGTCCACGCCGCGTGGCCCGCATTCGTGATGAACGTCTTCGAGCCGTTGAGGACGTACTCGTCGCCACGACGCGTCGCCGTCGTCTTCAGCTTCGCGACGTCCGAGCCCGCTTCGGGCTCGGAGAGGCCGAACGAGCAGAGGATCGGCTCCTCGAGGAGCGGCGGCAGCCACTGCGCCTTCTGCTCCTCGCTGCCCGCGATGATCACGGGGCCGGCACCTAGGCCGTTTGCGCCGATCGAGGTGCCGATGCCGGAGCAGCCCCAGTTCAGCTCCTCCCCGACGAGGATGCCGTCGAAGGTGGAGAGGCCGAGCCCGCCGAAGGACTCGGGGACGTGGAGGTTCATCAGGCCGAGGGCGTGCGCCTTCGCGACCACATCGGCCGGATGCGTCTGCTGCTCGTCGTACTCGGCCACATGGGGCCGGATCTCCTTCGCCGCGAACTCACGGGCCAGCTCGCGCAGCGAGCGCTGCTCGTCTGTCAGGGCGAACGAGACTCCCGTCGCCGCAGCCTGCTCGATCGTCGTCATGTCGTCGCCCCCGGCCTTCGATTGACTGGTCAGTCAAAGTGTAGGAGCGATCCCGCCCACCCGTCAAGGACGCGCGCGGACGAAATCGGCTACAACAGGCGCTTCGGGTCTTCGTTCCGGGCTGCGTACACGATGGCGTCATTGCGGATCTCACGTCTCCTCCTGCCGGTCGCGATCGCGTTGATCGCGGGCGCCGCCGTGCCCGAGGCGCAGGCGCTGCGACCGCCGGTGACCTGGCTCAAGGGCGAGGGCAACTACACGAAGGCCCATCGCTCGCCACAGTCGATCGAACGGATCGTCGTGCACGTCACCGAGGGCGCCTTCTGGGGGTCGGTGACGTGGTTGAAGAACCCCCGCGCGCACGCGTCCTCGCATTTCATCGTCTCACGCGGCGGCAAGATCGTGCAGCTCGTGCACGTGTCCGACATCGCCTGGCATGCCGGCAACTGGCAAACGAACGTCCGCTCGGTGGGGATCGAGCACGAGGGCTTCACGTACGGGCCTGACGGCTTCACGACCGCGCAGTACCGCAACTCCGCGAAGCTGACCGCCTGGCTCGCGCGCCGCGCGCTGATGCCGATCGACCGCGAGCACATCATCGGCCACGCGGACGTGCCGTCGCCGGACGGTCACGGCCGGGGCGGCGCGAGCGGCCACACCGACCCAGGCCCGAACTGGAGCTGGAAGCGCTACCTGAGCCTCGTGCGCTCGTACGCGGGCATCCGGGCGAAGCTGAGCGTCGTTCCGGTCGTGCGCGCGGGACCGCTCCGCGGAGTCGTACGGCTGCAGGCGAAGGTCACGGGAGACATCCGCTCGGTGCAGTTCTCGCTCGACGGGCGCGTCGTCCGGGCCGACCGGCGAGCGCCCTTCTCGTACCGCCTCAACACGACGAAGCTCGGCAACGGTCCGCACGTGCTCGAGCTGCACGGGATCGCCGGGGCAGGGCGGTACGACATCGCCCGCCGGGTCGTCGTCGTCGACAACAAGTCGTTCGCCCTCACGAGCGCGGGGGCACGGCCGTGGACGAAGGTTCGGCGCCAGGTACGACTGCGCGTGCGCCCGTGGGGTGCCCGCGCGGCGAAGATGACGTTCCGCGTCGACGGCCGCCGCCATGCAGTCGACACGCGGGCTCCGTTCGCCTTCTCGTGGGACGGTCGGCGCGCGAAGCCCGGTCGGCACGTCCTCGAGGTCGTCGCGGTCTCGGTCGACGGCCGCACCGCGACGCGGCGGATCCCGGTCGTCGTTCCGCGGCGCGCGCCGAAGCCGAGGCCCAAGCCCACGCCGCCGGCTGCGCCCACGCTCCGGATCGTCTCGCAGAGCGTCGTGAACGGACAGACGGCAACAGGGCTCGTCGTCTGGCGCGTCGACGCCGCTCGCGGCCGTACGCGTCGAGTTCCTCGTCGACGGCGCATCGCGGGGCATCGACGTGGCCGCCCCCTACACGCTTGGCTGGAATGCCTCCGCCGAGACCCCAGGGCAGCACCGCCTGACCGCTCGCGCCGTCGGCAAGGACGGGAAGAGGGTCGAGGCGACCGTCACCGTCACGGTGCCTGCAGAGACTTCCGGTAGCGGAGCACCCTGACCAGGCTCTCGTCCAGCTCGCCGGCACGGGCGAGCGGCACGAGCGCCTGCACCATCCGCTTGGCGTCACGGGCGCTCGTCGTCAGCACGAGGTCGGCGCCCGCGCGCAGCGCGAGCCGTGCCCAGTAGGGCGCATAGGGACTGCCGAAGACGCCGACCGAGTCCGTGATCGCAACACCGTCGAAGCCCAGGTCGCGCAGCAGGCGATACGTGGCCGGCTCGAGCGACGCGCGGCGCGAGCCCAGCTTCGGATAGATCGCATGGCCCACCATCACGCACGGAACGCCGGCTGCGATCGCGGCGCGAAACGGGGCCAGGTCGCGCTCCCGCAGGACACCGTGCACGCGCGCGACATCGGTCGACTTCGGCGTCGAGCCGAGTCCGGGGAAGTGCTTGACGCACGCAGCGCGGCCAAGGCCGCGCGCGAACGCAACGCCGTACTCCGGGCGCGTGAACTGGCGTGAGCCGAGCGGGCCGTCGGCAAGGTCGAGCACGGGCGCGAACGCCGCGTGGACCCCGGCCCTCCTGAGTCCGGCCGCGGTCTCGCGCCCCGCGCGGAACGCCTCGCCGGCACTGCGGTACTCCGACGCGGCGCGCCAGGGAGCGCGCTCGCGAAAGGTCTTGACGAGACCGCCCTCCTGGTCGGCAAAGACGAGCGCGCCGCGTGGGCGCGGGAGCTCGGTGTTCCACTGCCGCACGAGCACCCCGGCGAACGCGTCGTCGGCCGGCATCCCGGCAACGACGACCGCGTGCGCCTTCTCGAGCGGCGTCATCGCCGCCACCTCCGCCTGCGCCGGACCGGCAAGCAGCAGCGCGAGCGCCTGGACGACTGCCGTCAGCATCCCGGCACGATAGAACCTCCTCGCCTCGTCTACGATTCGGCCGTGGCCGTCACGGAGAAGCCCACCGCCCTCGACCCGCTCGATTTCCTCGCCCTCGACGCGCTGCTCGACGAGGAGGAGCGCGCGATCCGCGACACCGTGCGTCAGTTCGTGCGCGAGCGCGTGCTCCCCGACGTGGGCGACTGGTTCGAGCAGGGCATCCTTCCGCGCGAGCTGCTCGGCGAGCTCGCCAAGCTCGGTCTCTTCGGCATGCACCTCGACGGCTACGGCCTGCCCGGCGCGAGCGCCGTCGCCTACGGGCTGACCTGTCTCGAGCTCGAGGCCGGCGACTCCGGCGTGCGGAGCGCCGTCTCGGTGCAGGGCTCGCTCGCGATGTACTCGATCTGGCGCTGGGGCTCCGAGGAGCAGAAGCAGCGCTGGCTTCCGGCGATGCACTCGGGCGAGGCGATCGGCTGCTTCGGCCTCACCGAGCCCGACGCCGGCTCCGACCCGGGCTCGATGCGCACCCACGCCCGCCGCGACGGCTCGGACTGGATCCTGAACGGCGCCAAGATGTGGATCACGAACGGGACGATCGCGGACGTCGCCACGGTCTGGGCACGCACCGACGAGGGCGACATCCGCGGCTTCCTGGTCGAACGCGACACACCGGGCTTCACGGCGCCGGAGATCCACAAGAAGCTCTCGCTGCGTGCCTCCGTGACCTCGGAGCTCGTGCTTCAGGACGTGCGCGTGCCCGACGAGAGCGTCTTCCCCGACGTGACCACGCTGCGCGGCCCGCTCTCCTGCCTGAACGAGGCGCGCTACGGGATCGTCTGGGGCGCGGTCGGCGCCGGGCGCGCCTGCTTCGAGTCGGCGCTCGACTACGCGAAGGAGCGGATCGTCTTCGGCAAGCCGATCGCCGGCTACCAGCTCACGCAGCAAAAGCTGGCGGAGATGGCGCTCGAGGTGAACCGCGCCGGGCTCGTCGCGCTCCACGTCGGCCGGATGAAGGACGACGGCACGCTGCGCCAGGAGCACGTCTCGCTCGGGAAGATGGGCAACGTGCGCGGTGCGATCGAGGTCGCGCGCAGCGCGCGCACGATCCTCGGCGCGAATGGCGTCACGCTCGAGTACCCGGTGATCCGCCATCAGAACAACCTCGAGTCGGTGCTCACCTACGAGGGCACGCACGAAGTGCACACGCTCGTCGTCGGGCAGGCGCTGACCGGCGAGAACGCCTTCCGCTAACCGGTTCGCGCGGCGCCGGTCTGGAGCTGGAACAGCACGATCCTCTCGGGCAGCCCCCGCAGACGGTGAGACCCCAGCTCGCGCAGGCGGACTCCTGCCGGAAGCGACGGCCGGAGGCCTCGCGCAGTCGTGGACGAGAGGACGATCTGGCCGCCGCGGCCGAAGGCGCAAACGCGGGCGGTGGTATGGACCGCCAGGCCGACGTAGCCACTCTCGGTCAAGGTCGGTCGCCCCGTGTGGAGCCCGATCCTGACGCGCACATCGACCCCGTCGGGCCACGCCCGTGCTGCGAGGGCACGCTGGCTCGCGATCGCCGCCTCGATCGCATCGGCGGGCCGCTTGAAGACGGCGAAGAGCTCGTCCGCCCGGGCGTCGACCTCGCTGCCGCCCGCGTGGCGGACTGCGCGACGGAGGATCCGCCGAACGTCACCGAGCATGGAGGCGTAGCCCTTGCCGACGAGTCGGAGCAGGCCGGTCGAGTCCTCGATGTCGGCGAGGAGGAAGGTGACCTGGCCTCGCGGCAGGTCCCGCGAGACCGCATCGCGGCCTCTCGACTCGCCGTCCAGCCGCTCGCTGGCGAGCTGCCCGGTGATGAACCCGATGGGCACGATCCCGTGCCTCTTCGCAGCGGTCAGCAGCCGCTTGCGTGCGCGCTCGCGCGCTGCGTCGTCCTCGAACACGACCTGGTTGAAGCGGCCGAGGGCAGTGCGAACGTGCGCCTCGTCGTGAATCGGCAGACGCCTCTGTCCCTTCGAGTCGACGTAGGCGAAGGCGGTGTTCGGGAGCCTCGCGCGCTCCTTGGCGCTGAGCCGCGGCATGGCGTCCGCCTAGCTCTCGCCGTCCCAGTAGTCGACTTCGGACTCGATCCGGAAGAGACGGCCGGGGTCGGCGTCGTTCCCCGACCAAACGCCCATCTTGCCGCTGTCCGGGTAGACCGCCGCGTCCGGCTGCCGCTTCGTCGAGAGGAACAGCACACGCACCGGTCCGTCGGTGTCGTTCCGCACCTGGTGCGCACCCTCCGGGCCTTCCGGGAAGCAGACGACGTCGCCGGGGTGCAGCTCGTGCTCCCCGTCCGGCGCACGCAGGGTCGGCCGGCCCGCGACGACGAGCAGCCACTCCTCGTTGCCGTACTCGTAGTGATAGGGAAAGGTGCGCTCGCCCGGCTCCAGCTCGTACAGGCTCGCGCCGAGCTTCTCGCCGCCGATCTTCCTGCCCACCGCCGCACGTCGCCATGAGAACCCGGGCCGGTCACGAGCCTCGTCCAGCTCGCCGTCGAAGAGGTTGAACGACCTCACGGCACCTATCCTCCCAGATGTGCGCTTGCTGTTCGTCGTCGCCTGCCTCCTGGCGCTCGCCGTCGCACCGGCCGCCGCTGCGCCTCCGTCGACCGGCCTGCTCGTGCCCGGAACGAGCCTCGGCGGGCTTGCCTTGGGCGACACGGAGGCCGAGGTGGAGGCAGCCTGGGGCCGCGCGTACGGCCGCTGCGGCAGTTGCCGGCGCGAGACGTGGTACTTCAACTACTTCGCCTTCCAGCCGCGCGGTGCCGCCGTCGAGTTCCGGCGCGGGCGCGTCGCTGCGATCTACACGCTGTACCAGCCGCTCGGCTGGCGAACGAGAGTCGGGCTCGAGCTGGGCGACCCCGTCGCCCGCGTCACCGCAACCTTCGGAGCGCTCATGCGCGTGGAGTGCGGCGGGTACTACGCGCTGCTGCTGCCGCGCCGGAGCACGACGACGGCGTTCTACGTGCTGGACGGCCGGCTCTGGGCCTTCGGGCTGTCTGCGAGCGGCATGCCGGTCTGCCGCTAGACCGGCGCCGTCGTGGGCGAGACGGTCAGCCCGCCGCAGATGAGGTCGACGACCGTCTGCTCGGCGCGCGCGACCTCCTCGTCTCCGTCCGGCAGCTGGCCGAGCACCCAGCCCGTCAGCAGCTCCTCGAGCCCGCCGTAGACGATCCAGCTCGCGAGCCGGGCATCGAGCTCGGGTCGAAAGGTGCCGTCGGCCTGGCCGCGCTCGATCACGCGCTGGATCACGAGGAATCCCTCGCGGATCTCGTCCACCTGGCTCTGGAGCTGCGGGCTCCGCGCCACCTCGCGCACCATCACGCGCACGAGATCGGGATCGTTCCGCCAGGAGCGGAGCAGCACCTTGGCGATGCCCTGCAGCTGCTCGAGCGACGACTCCTCCGATGCCTCGATCCGGTGGAAGGTCTCCAGCAGCTCGCTCCAGTTCTCGCGGAAGACGGTCTGCAGCACCTCTTCCTTGGAGGAGAAGTAGTGGTAGAGCAACCCGTGCGCGATCCCGGCCTCCTCGGCGATGTCGCCGACGCGCGAGGTGTGGTAGCCCTTGCGGGCGAAGACCCGCACGGCGGCCGCCAGAATGACGCGCCGCTTCTCCTCCTGGGCGGTTGAACGCGTAGTCAACGCCGTCGCACTGTAGTGGTACCGTCGGCGGCCGTGCAACCGCTCGCCGGCCTACTCGTCGTCGACCTGACCCGCTACCTGCCGGGCGCCTACGCCTCGCGCGAGCTGCTGCGCCTGGGCGCGCGCGTCGTCCGCCTGGAGGCGCCCGAGGGTGACCCGATGCGGCTCGTCGCGCCTGCATGGGAGAACGCGCTGAACGCCGGCAAGGAATCGGTTGCCTGCGACCTGAAGGCCGACCCCGAGCTCGGCCGCGCGCTCTGCAGCCGCGCTGACGTCGTCCTCGAAGGGTTCCGGCCGGGCGTGGCGCGGCGGCTCGCGATCGGGCCCGACGACCTGCCCGAACGAGTCGTCTACTGCTCGATCACCGGCTTCGGCACCGAGGGGGCGCACGCCCGGCGTGCAGGCCATGACCTCAACTACCTCGGCTGGGCGGGGGTGCTGGAAGACACCGCGCCCGGCCTGCCCCCGCTCCAGCCCGCTGACCTCGCCGCCGGCGCCCTGGCGGCGGTGGCGGAGATCCTGGCCGCGCTGCTCGAGCGCGAGCGCACCGGCCGGGGTGCACAGCTGACGATCTCGATGACGCACGGATCTCACCGGCTGGTCTCGCACCGCCTGGGCGGAGATCCGCTGCCCCGCTTTCTGACGGGCGGCCTTGCCGCGTACCGGATCTACGAGACGGCAGACCGGCGCCACCTGACGGTGGCGGCTCTGGAGCCGAAGTTCTTCGCGCGGCTCTGCGAGCTCCTCGGACGCCCGGAGCTCGTCGAGCTCCATCTCGTCGCGGATGTCCAGGCGGCGCTCGCGGTCGAGCTGGCGGGGATCTTCGCGACGCGCACGCTCGACGACTGGCTCGAGCACTTCGGGGACGAGGACGTCGCCGTCGGCCCGGTGGCGACGCTCGCCGAGGGCGCGGCCGCCTTCGGCTCCGAGGCGCCGGAGGCATCGTCCGGCGCGATCGGGAAAGATACGGCTGCATGGCGGGGGGAGCTAGGCCTCGAATGAGATGGATGCGCCTCGTCGGCGTGGCCGTCGCGCTCGCACCCCTGCCGCTCGCGGCCGCGACTCTCTCCGACGGCGCGGTCGAGGCGCGCGGGCTGCCGCGAGTCGCCGTCTCCGTCCGCGCCGGCGACCTCTGGGTCGGCGGCGACCGGATCACCTCGACGCGGGCCGACGACACCGCGCCGGACTGGTCACCCGACCGGCGGCGTGTCGCCTTCGTGCGGCAGGAGCCGGGCGCGCGCAGCTCGAGCCTCTTCGTCAGCCGGCGCGACGGCACCGACGTACGGCAGCTGACGGACGGCCGGGGAGTCGTCGCGATGCCCGCCTGGTCGCCCGACGGCAAGCGGATCGCGTTCGCCGCGAGCCCCCTCGCAGGCGGCAGCTTCGACATCTGGGTCGTCGACGCCGAAGGCGGGCCTCTGCGCCGGGTGACGAGGAGTGCGGGCGAGGAGATCCTGCCGTCGTGGACGCTCGCCGGGAAGCTCGAGTTCGAGCGCCTCCAGCCGGGCGAGCCGTGGCCGGAGAAGACGAGCGACGCGGGCACACCTCAGACCGGGCCGCGCGAGCTGCTGCCCGACTTCGACCAGCGTGCACCCTTCCGTCTCACCATGGCGGGCACGAAGCTCGGCTTCTCGTCCGCGACGGACAACGTGGGCGAGGGCCCGATCTGGATCCGCGGGTTCCGAATCAGCGCCGGCGTGCCGATGCGCACGCAGCAGCTGATCCGGCTCTCGGACGGGTCGACGAGGATCTACGAGGAGGCCGGGCGGCTGCGCTACACGCCCTCCCCGACGCACACGCACTGGCACGTTCTCGACTTCCAGCGCTACGAGCTACGCCGGGCCGACGGCACGGTCGTCGTGCGCGACCGCAAGAGCGGCTTCTGCCTCGCCGACCACTACGGCCTCGCGGCCCGCAGGGTCTCCGCCTTCAGGGGCCCTCGCTTCCTCGGCAACTGCGCGGCCTTCCAGCCGGGAGCGCTCACCGTCGAGCAGGGCTCCTCGCCGGGCTACACCGACCTCTATCCGGCGCACTTCCACGGTCAGAACCTCGAGCTCCGCGGCGTTCCGGCCGGTGTCTACGTGCTCGTCCACCGCGCGAACGCGAAGGGCCTGCTGGAGGAGCTCGACTACGGGAACAACGACGCCTCGCTGCGGATCCGCCTCACGTGGAGCGGCGGCACACCGCGGGTCGAGACGCTGCGCGCCTGTCACGACTCGGCTCGGTGCTGACGGAGCTCGCAGCCTTCGGGGCCGTCTCGGCTGTCGTCATCTGCACACCGGGACAGGACACCGCGCTCACGATCAGGAACACGCTGCTCGGCGGCCGCCGAAGCGGCGTGACGACGGCCGCGGGTGTCGCAGCCGGGCAGGCGGCGTGGACGCTCGCCGCAAGCGCCGGGCTCGTCGCGATCCTGAGCGCGTCTCAGCCGCTCTTCCTCGCGCTGCGCCTGGCCGGGGCCGCCTACCTCGTCTTCCTCGGGCTGCAATCGCTGCGCGCCGCGCTCTCTCGACGCCCGGCACACAGGATCCCCGGCTCCACGGAGACGACGCTGGCGCCCGCGCGAGCCTTCCGGCAAGGGCTCGTCAGCAACCTCGCGAACCCGAAGATGGTCGTCTTCTTCACGAGCCTGCTGCCGCAGTTCGTCTCGCCCGGCGGCCGTGTCGTCCTGACGCTGCTGCTGCTCGGGCTTGCGTTCTGCCTGCTCACCCTCGCGTGGCTGAGCGCCTACGCCGTCGCCGTCGCTCGTGCACGCAGCCTGCTCGAGCGCCCGCGCGTCCGGCGAGCCCTCGACGCCCTCTCGGGCGCGGTGCTGGTGGCGCTCGGACTCCGCCTGGCGACGCAGGCGCGCTAGACGAGCCCCAGCGCGGCCGGGAGAGCGAGCAGCGTGGGCAACCGATCGGGCTCGTCCCGATAGCGGCCTTCGCGGTCGAGCAGGAACGCGCGCATGCCGAGCGCCCGCGCGCCCTCGATGTCGTCCGCGTAGGAGTCGCCCACCATCGCCGCCTCGGCGGGCTCGACGCCGAGCCGCTCGAGCGCGGCCTCGAAGATCGACGGGTGCGGCTTGGTGCGGCCGAAGGAGCGCGAGCCGATCGCCACGTCGACCTCGAGGGCGTGGTGCACGACGAACTCGTCGAGGTCGCGCTCGCCGTTCGAGATCAGCCCGAGCTTCAGCCCGTGTCGCCTCAGCTCCTCGAGCACGGGCAGCACGTCGTCGTAGAGTGTGAAGTTCTCGTGGAGCATCCAGCGCGCGACCATGTCGGCGGCGCAGGCACGCGCACCGTCCGCGTCGCCGCCCATCCCGCGGACGATCAGCTCCGTGAAGGCGACCCAGAGCTCCTCGTCGTGCACCAGGCCGGGCTGACGCTGGAGCTCGCGGAATGCCCGGTCTCGCGCCTCGTCGAGCCGCGCCACGTCGAGCGCGAGCCCGTGGCGCTCCCCGAGCCGCCGGTACCCGTCGGGGCCAAGCTCAGGCCCGGGCAGCGCGAGCGTGAAGTCGACGTCGAAGAGCACGGCTTGAATCACGGAGCTGAGGGTACCGTCGTCCCATGAGAGCTCCTGCCGAGATCCTGGGCGAAGCGAGGACGATCGCGATGGTCGGTGCGTCGCCGAATCCAGACCGGCCGAGTCACGGGGTCATGCGCTACCTGCTCGAGCAGGGCTATCGGGTGATCCCGGTGCGGCCCGCAGGCTGTGACGAGGTGCTGGGTGTCCCCTGCGTGCGCACGCTGGCGGAGATCGACGAGCCGATCGACCTCGTCGACGTCTTCCGCCGGCCCGAGCACACGCCCAAGCACGCGCGCGAGGCGGTCGAGGTCGGCGCCGGAGCGCTCTGGCTGCAGCTCGGGATCGTGTCCGCCGAGTCCCGGCGCATCGCCGAGGCGGCCGGACTGGACTACGTCGAGGACGCGTGCACGGCGGTCGTGCACCGCGAGCTCGTCCGAAGCTAGGAGGAGAAGATGGAGTACGGCATCCTGCTCTTGCGCCTCGTCGTCGGGGCGATCTTCGTCGGCCACGGCACTCAGAAGCTCTTCGGGTGGTTCGGCGGCGGCGGCCCGGCGGGCACGGCCGAGTTCTTCGGCTCGATCGGCTTCCGCTGGCCGGCCACGATGGCACTCCTCGCCGGGCTCACCGAGGTCGGTGGTGGGCTCCTCCTCGCCGCGGGTCTGCTGACGCCGCTGGCGGCACTCGGGCTTTCCGTCGTGATGCTGAACGCGATCACGACCGTCGTCTGGCCGAAGGGCTTCCTCGGTGGCTTCGAGTTCGAGCTGACTTTGCTCGCCGTCGTCCTCGCCGTCGTCGCCACCGGGCCGGAGCGCCTGTCCGTCGACCGCGCCCTCGACTGGGATGACAACCTGACCGGTATCGACTGGGCGAGCGCCGTCCTCCCCGCCGCGATCGTGATCTCGATCGTGACGACGACCCTCGGCCGGGCCCGCGCGGACACGGGCGAGATGGGCGCCTGAAGAGCTCGCGGGGGAACCCTGTGGTTCCCCCGCGTCTCTCTATCGGGGTGCGGAGATTTGAACTCCGGACCTCTCCGACCCGAACGGAGCGCGCTACCAGGCTGCGCCACACCCCGAGCGGGAACAGGTTAGCGAAGCCCGCGACCTAGAATCGCCCGATGGCCCACCGTGACAAGATCGTCTCCTTCGCGAACGAGCTGCTCGAGGTGCAGCGCTTCCCGGAGTACGGGCTCCCGGGCCTGCAGGTCGTGGGCGCGGACGAGGTGACGAAGGTGGCTTGTGGCGTCTCCTGCTCGCTCGAGCTGTTCGAGCGGGCGGCGGCGGCCGGCGCGCAGCTGCTGCTCGTGCACCACGGGCTCTTCTGGCGGAACGAGCCGCTCCTCGTCGACCGGCGCCTGCGGGGCCGGTTGGAGGCGCTCTTCCGGGCCGACCTCTCGCTCGCCGCCTACCACCTCGCGCTCGACGCACATCCCGAGCTCGGCAACAACGCGCAGCTCGCCGAGGCGCTCGGCGTCGAGCGTGAAGGGGAGTTCAAGGAAATCGGCCTGCGCGGCCGGCTGGTGGAGCCGTGCGACATCGAGGCGTTCCAGGAACGGGTGCTGACGGCCGTGCAGCGCTACCCGACGGTCTTCCCGCACGGGCCCGAGCGGATCGAGCGTGTCGCGATCTCGACCGGCGGAGCCGGGTCCCAGCTGATCGATGCGGCGCACGAGGGCTACGACCTCTTCCTCACCGGCGAGCCCGAGGAGCCGAGCCTGCACACCGCCCGCGAGCTCGGCATCCACTTCGTCGCGGCCGGTCACTACGCCACGGAGCGACTCGGCGTCCAGGCACTCGCGCGCCGGCTCGGCGAGGAGTTCGACCTCGAGTGGGAGTTCCTCGAGGTCGAGAACCCGGTCTAGAGGGTCTTGCGCATCTGCACCGCCTGCTCGGAGTAACCGAGCGAGCGGTACAGGCCACGCGCGACCTCGTTTCCGCCCCAGACGTTGAGCGCCAGCCGGTCGTGCCCGAGCGCGCGTGCCTCGTCTTCCAGCGCGAGCATCGCCGCTCGCCCGTACCCGCGGCCTCGCTCGTCCTCTTCGATCGCGATCTCGTAGAGCCAGGCCTCGGCGCCCCGGATGCCGAAGAAGACCGTCCCGACCCTCCGCCCCTGGGTCTCGACGGCCCAGACGTGGACGCCTGGCGTCGCGAGTCCGTCGGGCAGCGCCGCGAGAATGTCGCGCGACACCTTCGCCTCGGCCTCGTCCGGCGTGAGACCCGCATGCTCGACGAGGCCGCGCGCGTACTCACCTCGGTGGGCCGCGTCCCACGCGGCGTACTCGTCCTCGCGTAGTGGCCGGAGCGTCACCTCAGGCGGCACGTCGCAGCTCCTCGAGCGCGTCGAGACACGCGTGCGGCCGCTCACCGATCACGAGGTGGCCGCAGTCGGCGACGACCCGCAGCTTCGCGTGCAGACGCCGCGCGTACTCGAACGCGTCGTCGAGCGGCAACTGCGCGTCGCGAGCGCCCCAGAGCAGGACGACCGGGCACGACACGTGCTCGAGGTCGAGACGGGGGTCGTCGGCGAGCATCGCGCGACCGGCCGTGCCCATGTCGGAGTGGGCGGGCGCGCCGTCCAGGAAGCCGACGGTCGCGCGCGGCGAGAGCGCGAGCGGGTCGGAGACGAACCATGGCCGGAAGAGCGCTCGGCGGTACCAGAGTCGCGCTGAGAAGCGGTGGCGGAAGGGCGCCACGAGGCGCGCGGGCCGCACGGCGGACGAGACGAGTACGGCTGCCCGCACGACCCGCGTGCCGGTCCGGATTCCCGAAGGCGCCGCGAGTAGAAGCCCCCGCACGAGCTCGGGCCGGCGGTGCGCGAGCCGCAGCGCCACCTGGCCACCGAAGGAGTGGCCGAAGACGAGCGCGGGCGCGGCGTCCTCGTACTCGATCACGGATGCGACGGCGTCGGCAAAGGCGCTCATCCCTGCGCCGCGCCGGAGTGTGCCGGAGCCGCCGTGGCCGGGCAGGTCGAGCACGAGCACGCGGTACCGCGCGACCAGCTTCGGCAACAGCTCGACCCAGTTCGATGCCGCCCCACCGAGCCCGTGCACCAGCACGACCGCGGCCCCGGAGCCGCCGGCGAGGTAGCGCAGCCGAAGGTCCTCCTGCTCGAGGAAGCGCTCCTCGAGCAGGTTCGTTGCAGCCGTCATGCGCGGACAGTATCCTTCGCTGAGCATGGTGAACTTGGGGATGCGGGCCCGTTGATTCCCGCAGCGACGACGACAGCGGTGATCCAGCCCGCCTGAGCGCCTACCGGCGCCAGCGGGCTTTTTCTTTGCCGCAGATGGGAGGAATGCACGGATGGCGAACCACCTCACGCCCGAGGAGCTCTCGGAGGAGCTCGGGATCGAGCGGCAGGAAGTGATCCGGGTATGCCTCGAGGAGGGCGTACCGATCTACCAGGGCAAGATCGACAAGACGCTCTTCCAGGCCCAGCTCGAAGCCCTCGGGGCACTCCCGAGAGCGCACTAGCCCGAGCCCGACTCGCGGTCTTCTCGGGCGGCGCAAGCCGCTCGAGCCGTCTCTAGGCGGACTTGACGGCGCGCTTGCGCGGCGCCGCGGCCTTCTTGGCAGCAGGCTTCTTCTTGCCCTGCGCCTCCTCGACACTGCGGCGCAGCGCCTCCATCAGGTCGATCACCGGTGCCTCGGTGGCGGCCGGCTCCGGGATCGCGATCTCCTCGCCGGCAAGCTTCGCCTCGAGCATCGCGCGCAGGTCGCGCCGGTAGTCGCTCTGGAGGTCGTCCGGCTCGAAGTCGCCGGCCAGGCTCGAGATCACCTGCTCGGCGAGCGCGAGCTCGTTCTTCTTCACGTCCGCCTCGGCCACGGCCTCCGAGATCTCCGCCTGCGAGTAGACGTCGGCGGCGAGGAAGAGCGTCTCGAGCACGAGCGCGTCACCCTTCGGCCGGATCAGGCAGAACTTCTCGCGACCCTGCTGGACGAAGCGGCCGAGCGCGGCCATCCCGGTCTCGCCCATCGCATTGAGCAGCAGCACGTACGGGCGCCGTGCAGCAGCCGCCGCGGCGGGGACGAGGAAGTACGTGCGATCGAAGAAGATCGGGTCGACCTGCGCGGCGTCGACGAAGCGCGTGATCTCGATCGAGCGCGAGTCGTCGTGCTGCTGGAGCGCCTCGAGCTCCTCCTCCTCGACGACGACGAACTGGCCCTTCGCGACCTCCCAGCCCTTGACGATCTCGTCAGGCCCGAGATCGCGCTCGTGCTTCGGGCAGTAGCGCTTCTGCTTGATGGGCGTGCCGCAGTCGCGGTGGAGCATCCGGAAGGAAACGTCGGAGGCGCGTGCGGCGGGCTTCGTCGCCGGGGCGAGGCCCACGGGGATGCTGACGAGACCGAAGCTGATGGAGCCGTTCCAGGTCGTGCGCATGGTCACTCCAAGTTTAATCGCACTGCGTAGTCGGACCACACGGTTTCCAGTCTCGTGCAGGCTTTCCTTCCCCCTAGCGCGTGACTAGAGTGCACTCAGTGAGCGAGCCCAGGACGATCGCACGGCTGTGGCGCGACGCGGTGGCAGCCGGTCGCGGCAACCCGGCCTATCTGGAGCAGCGCGGCGAGAGCTGGGAGCCGATCTCGTGGCAGGAGGCGGCCGAGCGGGTGGAGGACTACGCGAACGGATTGCTCGCGCTCGGAGTGCGGAAGGGCGACGCCTTCGGCCTGCTCGCGACGACGCGCGTCCAGTGGGCGCTCTTCGACTTCGCGCTCGGCTCGATCGGGGCGATCGGAGCGGCCGTCTACGCGAACAGCTCCCCGAAGGACACGGGCTACATCCTCGAGCACTCCGAGGCCGTGGGCGTGCTCGTCGAGGACGAAGCCCAGCGCGCGAAGGTCGAGGAGGTGCGCGGCGGAATCGAGCGGCTGCAGCACGTGATCTCGTTCGACGAGCTGGACGGGCTGGCCGAACGCGGCCGGGCGTTCAAGGCCGAGCATCCGGACGCCTTGCGCGAGGCCTCCGACGCGATCGCCGAGGACGACCTCTTCACCTACATCTACACCTCCGGCACGACGGGCCCGCCGAAGGGCTGCATGATCTCGCACCGCAACTACTACGCGATGGTGGCAGTCGTCGACGACCTCGAGAGCTTCACGGACGAGAGCGACACGATGCTGCTGTACCTCCCGCTCGCGCACAACTTCGGGCGGCTGATGCACCTTTCCGGCCCCTACGTCGGCTACACGATCGCCTTCCTGCCCGATCCGCTCCAGGCAGCGGCCGCGCTTCCGGCAGTGAAGCCGACCGTGTTCCCGAGCGTGCCACGCGTGTACGAGAAGGTGCACACCGCCGTCGTCGCGAAGTTCGACGAGGAGACGGGTGTGAAGCGGAAGCTCGTCGACTGGGCGCTTCGCGTCGGCCGCCGGTACAGCGAGCTGCAACGCGCCGGCAAGCCGATCCCGCCGGGGCTCGCGGCCCAGCACCGCGTCGCCGACCGGCTGGTCTACGCCAAGGTCAAGGAACGGCTTGGCGGACGGCTGCGCACCGCAATCTCCGGCGGCGCCCCGCTCGCGCTCGAGATCGCCGAGTTCTTCCACGCGATCGACATCCTGCTCGTCGAGGGTTACGGCCTGACGGAGTGCACGACCGCGGCCTCGACGAACACGCACAACGCGTTCCGGTTCGGGACGGTCGGCAAGGCGCTGCCCGGGTTCGAGGTGAAGCTGGCCGAGGACGGCGAGCTGCTCGTCCGCAGCGAGACCGTCTTCCGCGGCTACTACAAGGACCCGGAAGCCACGGCCGAAGTGCTGGGCCCCGACGGCTGGCTGAAGACGGGCGACATCGCCGAGATCGACGCGGACGGCTACATCACGATCACCGACCGCAAGAAGGACATCATCGTCACCGCCGGCGGCAAGAACGTCGCCCCCCAGAACCTCGAGAACGACCTCAAGACGTCCAAGTACGTCTCGCAGGCGCTCGTGATCGGCGACCGCAGGCCCTACGTCGCCGCCCTGATCACGCTCGACGCCGAGGAGATCGGCAAGTGGGCGCGCGAGCAGGGGCTCTCCGGCGGTGTCGAGGAGCTCGCACGCGACGACCGCGTCCGAGCGCTGATCCAGGGCGTGGTCGACGACGTCAACGCGGAGCGGTCGCGCTACGAGCAGGTCAAGCGCTTCACCATTCTCCCGCGCGACTTCACGATGGACGACGGGGAGCTGACGCCGACGCTGAAGCTGAAGCGGCGGGTCGTGCACAGCCATTTCGCGGGCGAGCTCGAGGAGCTGTACGCCGGCGAGACGTTGAACCAGGCCGCCGGGCTCTGACCTAACTCAGCCTATTCCGGTCCCCAAGCGCGCGGAAACGCCGCAACCGCAGCGAGTTCGTGACCACGAATACGCTCGAGAACGCCATCGCGCCACCGGCGATCAGCGGATTCAGCAGCCCTGCGGCCGCAAGCGGCAGCGCCGCGACGTTGTAGGCGAAGGCCCAGAACAGGTTTCCCTTGATCGTCGCCAGCGTGCGTCGCGACAGCAGGATCGCGTCGGCGGCGCCGCGCAGGTCGCCGGAGACGAGCGTCAGGTCGCTGGCCTCGATTGCGACGTCGGTGCCGGTCCCGATCGCCAGGCCGAGATCCGCCTGAGCCAGCGCGGGAGCGTCGTTGACGCCGTCTCCGACCATCGCGACGACGTGCCCTTCGGACTGAAGGCTGCGCACGACCTCGACCTTCTCGGACGGCAGCACCTCGGCGATCACGTCGTCGATGCCTGCCTCCGTCGCGACGGCCTCCGCGGTCTCGCGGTTGTCGCCGGTCAGCAGCACCGGCCGCAGGCCGAGCTCGCGGAGCGAGCGGATCGCCTCCGCGCTCGTGGGCTTGATCGCGGTCGGCGACGACGAAGAGAGCGCGCGCCTCGCCGTCCCAGGCGCCGACGATCGCGGTCTTGCCGTCCCGCTCGGCACGCGCCTGTGCCGCGACCAGTTCCTCGCCGAGCGAGATCCCCCGCTCCGCGAGCAGCGAGGGGCGGCCGGCGACCACCGCCCGGCCTTCGACGACGCCCTCGACGCCGAGGCCTTCCCGGTTGCGAAAGCTCTCCGGGGTCGGCAGCTCGGCGCCCGCTGCCGCTGCGATCGCGCGCGCAACGGGGTGCTCGGACGCACTCTCGAGTGCGCCCACCAGCCGCAGCGCCTCGGTCGCGGTCGACGCCCCCAGCGCGGGACGACCTCGACGAGCGCCATCTTCCCGGTCGTCACGGTGCCGGTCTTGTCGAGCACGATCGTGTCCACCCGGCGCGTCGATTCGAGCACTTCCGGCCCCCTGATCAGGATCCCGAGCTGGGCGCCGCGACCGGTGCCGACGAGCAGCGCGGTCGGCGTGGCCAGCCCGAGGGCGCACGGGCAGGCGATGATCAGCACGGCAACCGCCGCGGCGAATGCGAACGAGGCACCGCTTCCCGCGCCGAGCCAGAACACGAGCGTCGCGACGGCGAGGACGATCACGATCGGCACGAAGATGCCCGAGATCGCGGTCGGCCAGCCGCTGCACCGGCGCCTTGCCCGATTGCGCCTCCGTGACGAGACGAGCGATCTGCGCGAGCGCGGTGTCGGCACCGACACTTGACCGCTCGCACGACCAGGCGGCCGCCGACGTTGATCGTGGCGCCGAAGACCTCGTCGCCGGGCTGCGACCTCGACCGGGACGCTCTCGCCGGTGAGCAGAGACTTGTCGACGGCGGAGGCTGCCTTCCTCGACGACGCCGTCGGTCGCGATCTTCTCGCCCGGACGCACGACGAAGCGGTCTCCGGGCTGCAGCTCGCCGATCGCGACGGTTCGCTCCCGGCCCGTCGGGGTCGAGCGACGTTGACCTCCTTCGACCCCCAGCTCGAGCAGCGCTCGGAGCGCGGAGCCGGCGCGCCGCTTCGCGAGAACCTCGAAGTAGCGGCCGGCGAGGATGAACGTCGTCACGACGGCAGCCACTTCGAAGTAGGTCTGGCCGGCGGCCTCGCCGCGGTCGACCAGAAGGTCGAACCCCATCCGCAGGCCGGGCTCGCCCGCGCCCAGGAAGAAGAGCGCCACGACCGACCAGCCCCATGCTGCGAGCGTTCCGATCGAGATCAGCGTGTCCATCGAGTCGCCGCCCTGTGCTTCAGGTTCAGCCAGGCCGCGCGGTGGAACGGCCAGCCGCCCCACAGCACCACAGGCGTCGCGAGCAGCAACGAGAGCCACTGCCAGTAGTCGAACTGGAGTGGCTCGATCATTGCGAGCAGAAGAACCGGCAGCGACAACGCCGCCGAGACGAGCAGCCGCAGCCGCAGCGCTGCCGTCGGGTCGGTCTCGGCCTCCGCGCTCTCCCGCCGCTCCGCGTCTGGGAGCGTGGCCCGGTAGCCGGCGGCCTCGACGGCCGCGACCAGTTGAGCGGGCTCGACGCGGGCGGTGTCGAACGTCACGGTCGCGTGCTCGGTCGCGTAGTTGACGCTGGCCTCGACGCCGTCCAGCCTGTTCAGGCCCAGCTCGACCCGCGCGGCGCAGGAGGCACACGTCATTCCCTCGATCGGCAGCCGGACTTGCATCGCGGCGAGCCTATCAGATACCTCCAGGGGGTATGCTATCCTCGCCTCCATGACGACCGAGTCGCCCGGATACTCCGCCGAGAAGGACGCGCTGCTCAAGCGGCTGGCCCGGATCGAGGGCCAGGTGCGCGGCGTTGCGAAGATGGTCGACGAGGAGCGCTACTGCATCGACGTGCTGACCCAGATCAGCGCAGTCCAGAGCGCGATCGAGAGCGTCGCGCTCCGCCTGCTGGACGACCATGTACGCCATTGCGTGCTCGGTAGCTCCGGCGAGGTACAGGCCGACCGCACCGACGAACTGATGGCCGCGGTCGGTCGCCTCGTGAAGTCGTGACCGCGCAGGGCGCTCGCGTCGAGCAGTCGCTGAACCGCATCGCCTTCTCGGCGACCGTGCACTGCCTGACGGGCTGCGCGATCGGCGAGGTGCTCGGGATGATCATCGGGACAGCGCTCGGCTGGGGCGACTTCCAAACGATCGCGCTCGCGGTCGTGCTCGCCTTCTTCTTCGGCTACTCGCTGACGATGGTGCCGCTGCTACGAAGCGGTATCGGCCTCGCGGCTGCGATCCCCGTCGCGCTCGCGGCCGACACGATCTCGATCGCGATCATGGAGATCGTGGACAACGCGATCATGCTCCTCATCCCCGGTGCGATGGACGCCCACCTGGACAATCTGCTCTTCTGGGGCAGCCTCGCCGTCGCGCTCCTAGTAGCCGGCGCGGTCGCGTATCCGGTCAACCGGTGGCTGATCCAGCGGGGCAAAGGCCACGCGGTCGTGCACGGCCACCACTAGTCGAGACGCCGGGTCAGATGCGGCGCGCGCCGACGTAGGTACTGGCGTACCAGGAATCGGAGAGATTCGAGATCTTCACGACGTCGCCCGAGTGCGGCGCGTGGATGAACTGGCCGCCGCCGATGTAGATGCCGGCGTGACCGAGCCCGTTGAAGAAGACGAGGTCGCCGGGTGCGAGTTGATCCTTGGAGACCGGCGAGCCCATTCCGTACTGAGAGGCGGCGTGGTGCGGGAGCGAGACCCCGATCTGCGCATAGGCGTACATGATCAGGCCGGAGCAATCGAAGCCCGACGGGCTGGCGCCGCCCCAGACGTACGGGACGCCCAGGTACTGCATCGCGATCCCGACGACGCCGCCATACCGTGCCGCGGGGGCAGGGCTAGCGACCTCGGCAACGCCGGCCGACGTAGCGGTGGCGCTGGTCGTATCGAGGCTTTGGGCCTGCCTCTGCTGCGAGAGCGAAGCGACCCGCTCGCGCGCCTGCGCTTCGAGCCGCTCCTGGCGCCGCGCCTCAGCGGCCTCGAGCTCCGCGATCTGATCCTTGATCGACGCGAGCATGCTCTCGCGCTCGCTGAGCTGCGCTTCGATCGACCGGCGCCGGTCGGCCCGCGCCGCGACCTCGCGCGCCTGCACGATCCGCGCCTGCTTGAGCCTCGCCTTCCGCTTCTGCACCTCGGCCTTGAAGGCCTTGACCTCGCGCAGCACGCGAGCATCCTGGGCCGAGACGCGCTCGACCGCATCGAGGCGGTTGAGCAGATCGTCGAGCGACTCGGCGCCGAGCAGCACCTCCATCGCCGACTCCTCGCCGCCGTTCACGTACAGCGCCACGAGGCGCTCGGAGAGATGCGCCTGTGCGCCCTTCAGGCTGGAGCGCGCGAGCACGAGGTGGCGCGCGTTCGCCTTCAGGTCGGCATCGACTTTGGCGAGACGCACGTTCGCGAGGTTGAAGCTCTCGATCGCGTGCGAGAGCTGCGAGTCGATCTCGCGGATCTGGTCGAGCACGCTACGCGCCTCGGCCTGCTTCTCGCCGATCGTCGGATCTGCTGCTGCGCTCCTCACGGAGGCCAAGCTCACCGCTGCGAGCAGGGCCGCAAGCAGCGTGAGGATAACCGGCGCCTGTCGTTTCCTCGAGCTAATTGGCTTCTCCAAGTCGGGGGGAGTGCTCGAGGCCGCGCGGCACCCCGTGGGGGCCCCGGTACGTCACAAGCACGGCACCCTAGCAGCGGAACCGGACGACCGCAAACCGCAACAGAGCCAAAACAGGGCCGTCGACACGTGACTTTACAGTGCACAAACACGGCGTGCGCAGCCAACGCTGTGCTACGGTCCGCGCCCCGTGCGGAGCTTCTCGACGAGCTGTGCGGCCGCGTGGGCGGCTGTGGCAATGGGTCTGGCGGTCGCAGCGGTCGTTCCGATCGCGCTCGGCGCAGACCGGTCCTCGCTGCCGGGCGCCGCCGACGGACTGCGGGCGCAGGAGGCAGCGCTCGGCGACCGCTCGCAGGCCGCGCTGCTCGAGCTCTACGCGCTCGAGACCACACTCGCAACCGCACGCACGCAGGTAGCAGCGCTCGGCGCGAAGCAGGACGAGCTTCGGCGACGGCACGCCGCGACACGGCGCCACCTCGCGACCGCCACCCGCGCCGCTCGCGTGTCCGAGCGGCACCTCGAGGAGCTGCTGCGCTCGCTCTACCAGCAGAACGAGGTCGACCCGCTGGCCGTCGTCCTCGGCGCGCAATCGCTCGACGAGGCGCTGACGGGGCTCGACAGCCTGAGCCGCGCGGGCCGCGAGAACGTCCGTGTCGTCGAGCGCGCGCAGGCGGCCCGGGGCCGGCTCGCCCGCCTGGCGGCCCGGCTGGCTGCACGCGAGGGTGAGCTGGCGGAGGTCGTCGCGGCTGCCGAGGCGCGCGCCGGCGAGCTCGCGGCCGCCGTCTCCGCACGGCACGCGACGATCGCCGAGCTGCGTCGGAGGCAGGATCTGACCGCTCGGCAGCTCAGCTCGCTCGAGGCTCAGGCCCGCAGAGCCCAGGAGCAGACCGCCTCCCTGGCGCCGAGCACCACTGCCTCCGCACCCGCGCCTCTGGCCACTTCCGCTGCGGCCCCGGCGGTCACCCAGCCGATCGTGCTCGCCGCGAACGGTGCTCGCACGATGACGGTCGTAGCGGTCGGCTACAGCCTGCCCGGCCACACGGCCTCCGGCCTGCCCGTGGGGCACGGAATCGTGGCCGTCGATCCGAGCGTGATCCCGCTGGGCACGCGCATGTTCGTGCCCGGCTACGGCGAGGCTGTCGCGGCCGACACGGGTAGCGCGGTGCGCGGCGCGCTCATCGACCTCTGGTTCCCGACGGTCGCCGCCGCCCACGCATGGGGTCGCCGCACCGTGGTGATCACCCTCCGCTGAGTCGAACCTTCTACACTTCGCTCTCTCCGAGCGAGGTGCAGGAGTCTTTTCTTGAGCGAGACCGAACCGATCACGGACATCACTCGGCGCGACGTCCGCGTCCTGCTCGTGGACGACCACGACCTCTTCCGCACGGGCCTGCGCAACCTGCTCGAGGAGCAGGGGGTGGCGATCGTCGGTGAGGCCGGGACGGGCGGCGAGGCCCTCGGAATCGTCCGGGACGCGACGCCCGACGTCGTGATCATGGACCTGCACATGCCGGGGATGACCGGCATCGACGCGATCCGGCACATCAGCCGGGATGCGCCGCTCACGCGCGTGATCGTGCTGACGATCTCGGATCAGGAGCAGGACGTGATGGACGCGATCCTGGCGGGGGCCTGCGGCTACCTGCTCAAGGACGCGTCGATCCAGGACCTGATGCAGGGAATCCGCTCCGCTTCGGTCGGCGAGTCACTGATCTCGCCCCACATCGCAGGGAAGGTGCTGCAGCACGTGCGTGCCACGACGGCCGCACCCGAAGCCGCCGCGACGATCCGCGCCGAGCTCTCGGACCGCGAGATCCAGGTGCTGAAGCTGATCGCGAACGGCAAGGACAACGCGGTGATCGCCGGCGAGCTGCACATCAGCCCGAAGACGGTCAAGAACCACATCTCGAACATCCTGATGAAGCTGCAGATCGAGAACCGGATCCAGGCGGCGGTCTACGCCGTCAGGTCCGGGATCGTCTAGGAGGGATTGGCGGAATGCCGCTCGTCGTCGGGGTGCGCTGCTCGTTCCGAGGCAAGGACGCAGGGAGCGCCGATAGCTGAAGCTATCGACGCGACTGAGGACGCCGCATCGGGGCGAGCAGCGCGGCCCGACGGCACAGACTGCATTGCGCCAAGCTCTCCTAGAGCGCTTGCTTGCGCAGGGTGGAGAGCAGGGCACGCAGGTGCGCGAGCTCCTGGTCGACCCTCGCGAGCTCGAGCATGGCGCGGTCCCGGGCAGCCGGATCCGGCGCAGCCGCACGCACGACGTCGCGCAGTCGCCGCTCGGCGCGGAGGCGCTCGGCGTCGAGCCGGAGCGCGTAGGCATAGCCGGTCGTGAGCGTATGCTCCACGGCGTCGCGCGACGGCCGGCCCGCACCGGCGGGCTGGTCGAGCAGCGACCGGATCTCGGTCTCGAGCAGGGGAAGAGGATCGGCCACAGAGAGGCTCCGCCAACGATTATCCGGGCCTGCGGGCGCTCCCACATGGGCCGCCAGGCCCATTTCGGGCCTCGGCGCGGCCCACTTCTGGGCGCGCTCCTGCTGCTGCTCGCACTGCTCCTCGCCGCGCCCGCTCAGGCGGCCGACACGACGCTGCGCAGCCGGCTCGACCAGGCGCTGCGCGTGCCGCACGTCGACCCGGCGCGCACCGCGGCACTGGCGGTCGACCTGCGCACCGGTGCGGTCGTCTACTCGCGCAACCCGTCGCTCTCGCTCCTCCCCGCCTCGAACGAGAAGGTTCCGGTTGCCTACGCCGCCCTGGCGCTACTGGGCGGTGGCTATCGCTTCCACACCGAGGTCGTCGGTACCGGGTCACAGGTCGGCGCCGTCTGGGACGGCAATCTCTTCCTGCGCGGATTCGGCGACCCCACGCTCGACACCGCCGACCTCGGACGCCTGGCGGCCGAGGTGGCCTCCTGGGGAATCCGGCGCGTCACCGGCGCGGTCGTGGGCGACGAGTCCTGGTTCGACGCGCGTCGGACCGCGCCTGGCTGGAAGCCGAGGTTCTACATCAACGAGTCGCCGCCGCTCTCGGCGCTCGTCGTCTCGCGCGGCTGGTATCGCGGCCGAACCGCGCCCAACCCCGCACTCGCGGCGGCGGCCCTGTTCCGGCAGGAGCTGGAAGCTGCGGGCGTCGAGGTCGTCAAGCCCTCGCGCGCCCGCACGCTGAAGCAGGAAGGCGTCCCGCTCGCGCGCGACAGCTCTCAGCCGTTGGCCCAGATCGTCCGGTTCATGGGGCGCGAGAGCGACAACTTCACGGCCGAGCTCCTCGTCAAGCAGCTCGGGGCGCTCGAGCTGGCCCGCGGCACGACCGCGGCCGGTCTCCGGGTCGTACGGCGCCTGCTGGAGGAAGCGGACGTGCCTCTCGCGGGCGTCCGGCTCGCCGACGGATCCGGCCTCTCGAGCCTCGACCGGCTCACGGCGGAGGCGATCGTCGCATTGCTCGAGGCAGGGCTCGCGGACGGAGCGATCAAGGACGCCTTCGTCGCCTCGCTGGCCGTGGCCGGAGTCGACGGGACGCTCGAGGGCCGGATGCGCTCGCTCCCCGCCCGGGGCCGCGTGATCGCCAAGACGGGCACGACCAGCCTCGCGTCGTCCCTCTCGGGATTCGTGCGCGGGCGGTATGCCTTCGCGATCCTCCAGAACGGCCGGCCGGTCTCGAGCTACTGGGCGCGTGTCGCCCAGGATCGCTTCGCGACAGCGCTGGCCGCGTCAGGCTGACACGGCCTCTGCCGGCTCGGACGCTCGCCGCAGCCGCGAGCCGAGGTAGACCGACGCAATCGGGCCGGCGAAGAGGGTTCCGAGGAGGACCACGAGCTCGATCGGCCCGAGGCCGGAGGAGCTGCCGCCCTGCTCCTCGGGGAACGCTCCCGGCGTGGTCTCGACCGGGCTGACGTCCGGGCTACTGTCTGCGCCCACGGCCACCAGGGCGAGAGCCAACACGATCGCGGGTACGAGCACGATGGCGATCCCGGCCGCCTTCTCGCGCCCTGTCCACGCCCGGGACGCGGCGACGAGAACGACCCCGATGAACCAGCCGAGAAACGGGATTGCCAGCGCGATCATCGCGGCGAGCTCGAGCCGGCCGGAGCGCCTCTGCGCGGGACCGGCGGCCGCCACGATCTCCTCGGGCGGGCCAAGGCGCTCGAGCACGTTCCGGACGGCGACCTCATCGGCAGCGCCTGCCTCGAGCAATGCGTCGTCGATGTGCTCGCGGATCTCCGCGAGGAGCTCGGCCCGTCTCGAGCGTGTCAGCGGGGCGGCGGCCTGCTCGAGGCGCCGTAGGTAGTCCGCGACGAGCTTGTTCGTGTGCAGGGTGGTCATCGTGTCCCCTCCTCCATCAGCAACGCATCGACTCCGTCACGGAATCGAGCCCATTCCTCGGTGAAGCCGGCGAGAGCGTCGCGGCCCCCGTCGGTGAGCTGGTAGTAACGCCGCGGCGGCCCTGCCTCGGACTCGCGCCAGAACGTCGTCACGAGCTGGTCACGCCGCAGCCGGGTGAGCAGCGGATAGATCGTCCCTTCGCTCGTGACGAGGCCGTCGACCTCCGACAGCTTCCGGACGAGCTCGAAGCCGTACCGCTCCCCGTCGCGCAGGAGCGCGAGCACGCAGTACTCGACGGCGCCGCGGCGGAGCTGGGAGAGCGAGTTCCTTGTTGCACCCGGTTCCATGCGTCGCATGGTACCTGGTCGACAGAAGTCCCACAAGGGCCGCGACGCCTCGGCGCTACCGCCGCCGCGGCGGCGGCACGATTCCGGCCGGCGCGTCGGCCGGTGCGTCCCCGACGAGCGCGCGGAGGTCGTCCTCACCGAGGATCGGCACGCCCGCCTTCTCCGCCTTCGCCACCTTCGAGCCCGGATTCTCGCCGACGACGACCCCGGTGGTCTTCTTGGAGACGTTGTCGGAGACCTTGGCCCCCAGCGACATCAGCGCAGCCGCAGCCTCCTCCCGCGTGAACCCGGTGAGCGTGCCGGTGATCACGTACTGCGTGCCCGTGAGCGGTCCCTCCACCGGCCGTTCCGCCTCACCTGCCTCGAGCGTCAGGCCGAGAGCCCTCAGCTCCTCGACGAGCGTGCGATTCTGCTCGTCCGAGAACCACCCCGCGATCGCCTCCGCCCGCTCGGGCCCGATCCCGTCGACCTCCATGATCTCCTCCTGGCGTGCCTCGAGCAGCCGGTCGACGGTGCCGAAGTGGCGTGCGAGGTTCTGTGCGGTCACCCAGCCGACGTCCGGGATGTTGAGCCCGTAGAGCACCCGCGAGAAGGGCTGTGCCTTCGAGGCGTCGATCGACGCGAGCACGTTGGTGGCCGACTTCTCCTGGAAGCCGTCCAGCTCGAGCAACTGCTCCTTCGTCAGCCGGTAGAGGTCGGGCATGGAGCGGAGCAGGCCGAGATCCCAGAGCCGGCGGACGAACTGCTCGCCGACCCCCTCGATGTCCATCGCGGCGCTGACCCAGTTGATCAGCGTCTCGAGGCCGCGTGACGGGCACGCGCGGTTGGGGCAGCGGTGCATCACCTCGCCCTCGGGCTTCACGATCTCGTGGCCGCAGAGGGGACAGTGGGACGGCATCCGGAACTCCTTCGTCCCGCGCCGGTGCTCGCCGGCCGGGCCGACGACCTGCGGGATCACGTCCCCTGCCCGCTGCACGATCACGAGGTCGCCCTCGCGGATCTGCTTGCGGTTGATGTCCTCTTCGTTGTGCAGCGTCGCGCGCGAGACCGTGACTCCGCCGACCTCGACGGGCTCGAGCAGCGCCCAGGGGTTGAGCGCGCCCGTGCGGCCGACGCGGATGAGGATCTGATTCAGCGTCGTCTGCGTCGTCATCGGCGCCCACTTGAACGCTCGCGCCCAGCGCGGACGGTCGTGGAGCGCACCGAGCCGCGCCTGCTGCTCGAACGAATCGACCTTGATCACGATCCCGTCGATCTCGTAGTCGAGCTCGACGCGCCGCTGCTCCCAGGCGGCGCAGGCCTCGGCGACCTCCTCGATCGTCTCCAGCCGCTGCACGAACGGGTTCGTGCGGAAGCCGCTCTCGGCGAGCCAGGCGAGCGACTCCGAGTGCGTCTCGGCGGGGATCCCGTCGCGCAGCCCTGAGCCGTAGACCCAGATCGCTAGCTGCCGCTGCGCGGTGATGCGCGAGTCGAGCTGGCGCAGCGAGCCGGCGGCCGCGTTGCGCGGGTTCGGTGCCGGCTTCTTGTCGGCTGCGAGGAGCTGCTCGTTCAGACGCGCGAAGGCCGACAGGGGGAAGTAGACCTCGCCGCGCACCTCGAGGAGCGGCGGCGGCTTCTCGCGGCCGGGAAAGCGCAGGGCGAGCGGGATCGAGCGGATCGTGCGGAGGTTCGGGGTCACGTCCTCGCCGCGGCGGCCGTCCCCCCGCGTCGCGCCGCGCACGAACCTGCCGTTCTCGTAGACAAGCGAGACCGCCGACCCGTCGATCTTCGGCTCGATCACGTAGGCGACCGGTTCGTCCGAGTCGAGCCGCTTGCGGACGTCGTCGGCCCACTTCAGGAGCGCCTCGTCCGTCGTCACCTTCTCCAGCGAGCCCATCGGAGCCAGGTGCTCCACCTTGCGAAAGCGCTCCGAGGGTGGAGCCCCGACGCGGCGCGTGGGCGAATCCTCCGTCGCGAGCTCCGGATGCTCCTCCTCGAGCTGCTTCAGCTCGTCGAAGAGCCGGTCGTACTCCGCGTCCGGGATCTCGGGATCGTCGAGGACGTGGTAGCGGTGCAGGTGGTGGTGGAGGAGGGCACTGAGCTCCGCGACGCGCCCTGCCGGCCCGGAGCCGCCGCGCCTAGAGCGCGGCAAGGAGCTCCTCCGCCGTGTGCACGATCGCGTCCGGGCTCTCCGCGGCGAGCCGCTCGTCCGAGTGGATGCCGCCCCACGTGACGGCGACCGCGTGCACGCCGGCCGCCTTGGCCGCTCGGATGTCGAAGGGCGAGTCGCCGACGTACACGGCTTGGTCGGCCGGTGCTCCGAGCAACTCGAGCGCGTGCAGGATCGGGTCGGGATCTGGCTTGTGCCGCTCGGTGTCGTCGGAACCGACGACCACGTCGAACAGGTGCTCGATCGCGACGTGCTCGAACGCGAGCGCGACCGTCTGCCCGCGCTTGGCTGTGACGATCCCGAGTGTGCGTCCCTCCTGCTTCAGCGTTGCGAGCACGTCCTCCATCCCCGAACAGCAGGCGAGCTCGGCGTGGAGCGGCTCGTTGTGTGCGCGATAGACGCGCACGAGCTCCTCGACGCGCGACTCGTCGAGCAGGCGCATCTGCTCGTTCAGCCCCGCCCCACCGACCGCCGCCATCAAGATCTCGTCCTCGACCTCCCGGCCGAGCACGGTCTGGGTCGCGTGTCGCATCGACGCGAGGATGATCGCGCCCGAGTCGATCACGGTTCCGTCGAAGTCGAAGAGGACGACCGGGAAGCGCATGGACACCGCGCGATCGTACCGACGACTAGTACAGCACCCGCTCGAGGTACAGGCCCCACGACGGCGCGGTCGGACCGCCCTCGGCGCGCGGCCGACCCTCGAGCAGGCGCGCCAGCTCGTCGGGGTCGCGTTCGAGCATCGTTCCGACGAGGGTGCGCACCATGTGGCGCAGGAAGCTGTCGGCGGTGATCGTGAAGTGGAGCTCGTCACCGTGGCGCTCCCAAGCGGCTCCGCGGATGGTGCGGATGAACGCCCGGTGCTGCGTTTCGGCAGGAGTGAAAGCCGTGAAGTCGTGCCGGCCCGGCAGGAGCGCCGCCGACGCGGCAAGCGTCTCCTCGTCGAGCGCGCGGGAGAGCCAAAGCGAGCGACGCGCCTCGAACGGCGAGCGCACGCTGCGCCGGAGGATCCGGTAGCGGTAGGCCCGCTCACGGGCGGAGTACCGCGCGTCGAAGTCGTCCCCGGCGAGCTCGGCGGCTGTCACCGCCACGTCATGCGGAAGCACCGGGTTGAGGGCGCGAGGCACCCGGTCGGGAGGGGGCCCGCCGTCGACCTCGACGCTGGCGACCTGGCCCGTCGCGTGGACGCCGGTGTCGGTGCGGCCGGCGACGACGAGGTTCGTCCACGACGGGAAGACGTCGCCGAGCGCCTCGCGGACGACGCCTTCCACCGTGCGCTCGCCGGGCTGGCGCGCCCACCCGCGGAAGCCGGCCCCGTCGTACTCGAGCGTGAGCTTGAGCTTCACGCGCGCTGTGGGAGGAGCGGCTCGACGACGAGCAGGAGCCCGTCGACCGCGGCGACCTCGACGAGGGCCCCCTCGTCGGCCCCGGTGTCGCAGCGCGCCTGCCAGAGCTCTCCGGCCACCCGAACCTGGCCGGACGGCCGGCACGCGGTCGTGACCGTCGCCCGCCGGCCGACGAGCGTCTCGACGCCGACCACCGCTTTCTGGCGGCGAGAGAGCCACCACCAGAACCACACTTCACCGAGCTCGATCGCCGCACCCGCGACGAGTACGACGATGCTCCAGGGCGGCGAGAGCACGAACGCGGCCAGCAGCAGGGCGATGACGAATGCCATGGATCAGATCTGTTCGCGCCGGTCGATCAACTCGAACACGGGGGGCGAGCGTAGCCCAACGTGCCCCAAGGGGGTCGCGCTGCCCCCTGAGTCAACGATACGTCAGCGAGGCGCACGCGAGACGTACGCCTTCGTGACGATTGCGTGACTTCTGCCGGCGGCGCTACGCGCCGGGGGCGAGCGCGCGCGCGGGCTCGTAGTCCACGAGCTCGAGATACACCATCTCGGCCGCGTCGCCCTGGCGCTGGCCGAGCTTCACGATCCGCGTGTAGCCGCCCGGCCGCTCGGCGAAGCGCGGCGCCACATCCGAGAAGAGGTGCGAGACGACGTCGGGCGAGCGGAGCTCGGAGAGCGCCTTGCGGCGCGCGGCGAGGTCGCCCCGCTTGCCGAGCGTGATCATCTTCTCGGCAAACGGCTTGACCGCCTTCGCCTTCGCCTCGGTCGTCTGGATCCGGCCGTGCTCGAGCAGCGCGCCCGCGAGGTTCGAGTAGAGCGCCTTCCGGTGCGCGGAGTCGCGCCCCAGCTTCTTGCCTGCGCGGGCGTGCTTCATCAGTGGCTCTCCCGGTGACGGTTTCGCGCCGCTGGCGCGGGAGCTGCAAGCGATGCAAGGACGCAGGGAGCGCCCAGGCCGGAACGCCTGGGCGCGACTGAGGACGCCGCAGCGCGCCGCAGATCGCGCGCCAGCGGCGCCCTAACCGTTGCCGGGAGAGCCACTATTATTCGTCCCCTCGCAGGCCGAGGCCGTGCGTCTGCGAGGGTCTCCTTGACCTCTTCGATCGACTTCTTGCCGAAGTTCGGGATCGCGGCGAGCTCGTTCTCGGACTTGGAGACGAGGTCGCCGATCGTCTCGATGCCGACGCGCTTGAGGCAGTTGTACGAGCGCACGCCCAGCTCGAGCTCCTCGATCGGGAAGTTCTCCATCCCGTGCGCGGCGGGCGCCTCGGCGCCGGCCTCGGCTGCGGCTGCCTCGCCGAAGCCCTCGATCCGGTCGAGATCCGTGAAGATCGCAAGCTGCCGGATCAGGATCTCGGCGGCCTGCCCGATCGCATCGCGCGGCTCGAGCGAGCCGTCGGTCGTCACGTCGAGCCGGAGCTTGTCGTAGTCCGTCCGCTGGCCGACACGCGCGGCCTCGACGTCGTAGGAGACACGGCGGACCGGCGAGAAGATCGAGTCGATCGGGATCACGCCGATCGGCTGCTCGGGTCCGCGGTTCAGCTCGGCCGGGACGTAGCCGCGGCCGCGGCCGATCGTCAGCGTCATCTCGAGCTTGCCCTTGTCGGAGAGGTGCGCGAGCTCGAGCTCGGGATTGAGGATCTCGAGGTCGGCGGGCGCCTGGATGTCGGCGGCGGTGACGGCGCCGGCGCCCTTCTTCGCGATGTGCACCTCGACCTCGGGGCTCTCCCCGTGGAGGCGGCAGATCAGGTTCTTGAGGTTGAGCAGGACGTCGGTGACGTCCTCGCGGACGCCGGGCAGCGTCGTGAACTCGTGCGCGACGCCCTCGATCTTGACGGCGGTCACGGCGGCGCCCTCGAGCGACGAGAGCAGCACGCGACGCAGCGAGTTGCCGAACGTGTAGCCGAAGCCGCGGTCCAGCGGCTCGATCACGAAGATGCCGCGATCCTCGTTGATCTCCTCGTGGACGATGCGGGGAATCTGGAAATCCATCAGGCTGGTGCGGGTAGCCACGTAAACGATCCTTTCTTCTACCTTCTGAGTGCTACTTGGAATAGAGCTCGACGATCAGGGACTCCTGGACCGGCGTGTCGATCTCGGCACGCTCCGGCCACTTGAGCACCTTGCCCGTCAGTCCTTCGTGATCCGCCTGCAGCCACGGCGCGACCGAGGCGGTCAGGTCGGTGGCATCACGGATCGTCTGCTCGGCGGGGCTCCCCTGCTTCATCGTGACGATGTCGTCGGGGCGGACGCCGTAGCTCGGGATGTTCACCCGGCGGCCGTTCACGAGGAAGTGGCCGTGGCGGACGAGCTGGCGCGCCTGCGCGCGGGAGCCGGCGAAACCGAGCCGGTAGACGACGTTGTCGAGCCGGGTCTCGAGCATCCGGAGCAGGTTCTCGCCCGGTGCCCCGAGGCCCTTCGTCGCCTTCTCGTAGTAGTTGCGGAACTGCTTCTCGAGCAGGCCGTAGTACCGGCGCGCCTTCTGCTTCTCGCGCAGCTGGAGCAGGTACTCGCTCTGCTTGATCCGCCCGCGGCCGTGCTCGCCCGGCGGATAGGAGCGGCGCTCGATCGAGCACTTCTCCGTCAGGCAGCGCTCGCCCTTCAGGAAGAGCTTCATGCCCTCCCGGCGGCAGACGCGGCACTTGGGTCCGAGGTCTCTCGCCACTAGACACGCCTCCGCTTCCGGGGACGAACCCCGTTGTGGGCCTGCGGGGTGACGTCGGTGACGCCGAGGATCTCGAGGCCGGCGGCCTGCAGCGAGCGGATCGCCGTCTCGCGGCCCGAGCCCGGGCCCTTGACGAAGACCGCGACCTTCTGGAGGCCGTGCTCCATGCCCTTGCGGGCGCAGGAGTCGGCGGTGACCTGGGCGGCGAACGGGGTCGACTTGCGCGAGCCCTTGAACCCGGCCGAGCCGGCGGACTCCCACGCGATCACGTTGCCGTCGTTGTCGGTCAGCGCGACGATCGTGTTGTTGAACGACGTCTTGATGTGGGCCTGGCCGATCGCGATGTTCTTGCGGACACGGCGACGCGTGCGGCCTCTGGCCGCGGCCTTGCGAGGTGGCGCCATTACTTCGCCTTCTTCCCGCGGCCGACGGTCTTCTTCGGCCCCTTGCGCGTGCGCGCGTTGGTCTTCGTCCGCTGTCCGTGCACGGGCAGGCCGCGGCGGTGGCGGATTCCGCGCAGGCTGCCGATCTCACTCAGGCGCTTGATCGCCTGCGAGCGCTCGCGGCGCAGGTCGCCCTCGACCTGGAGCTCGCCGTCGATGTACCCGCGCAGCTTGTTCACCTCGTCGTCGGTGAGGTCGCGCACCTTCTCGTTCGGGTCGAGCCCGAGCGCGGCGCAGATCGTGCGCGCGGTCGGCTGGCCGATCCCGTAGATGTACGTCAGCCCGATCTCCAGACGCTTCTGGTTCGGGAGGTTGACGCCTGCGATTCTTGCCAAGTGATCTAACCCTGCCTTTGCTTGTGCCGGGGATTGACGCAGATGACCATGGTGCGCCCATGCCGCTTGATCACACGGCAGCGCTCACACATGGGCTTGACGGACGGACGGACCTTCATGAATTCCTTTGCGGTGGCGGCTAGCGGTGCCTGAACGTGATCCTGCCGCGGTTCAGGTCGTAGGGAGAGAGCTCGACCTTGACCTTGTCGCCGGGAAGGATGCGGATGTAGTGCTTGCGCATCTTCCCGGAGATGGTCGCGAGGACACTGTGGCCGGTGTCGAGCTGCACCCTGAACATCGTGCTCGGGAGCGCCTCGACGACCTCGCCTTCGACCTCGATCTTCTCTTCTTTGACTGCCATTGAGCTAGTGGACGAGCTCCGTTCGTTGTTGCGATTGGTTGGTGCGCGCGGCAAAGCGCGGCCGGAGCCGCGCGGCCGTTCACTGTAGCAAAGACGCCTCCCGATTGCCCTCGCGGCGGACGTTGCTCATCGTCAGGATGCGCGGGCCGTCGGCGGTGATCGCCACCGTGTGCTCGAAATGGCAGGACAGCGAGCCGTCCTCGGTCGAGATCGTCCACTCGTCGTCCTCGACGTAGACGTCGGCGCTGCCGGCGGTGATCATCGGCTCGATCGCGATCGTCATCCCCTCGGAGAGCAGCGGGCCGCGGCCCGGCTCGCCGAAGTTCGGGATGTGCGGGTCCTCGTGGTAGGAGCGGCCGACGCCGTGCCCGACGAGGCTGCGGACGACCGAGAAGCCGTTCGCCTCCACCAGGTGCTGCACCGCCGCGGAGATGTCACCGACGCGATTGCCGGCGCGTGCCTGCGCGATGCCGGCTGCGAGCGCGTCGCGGCCGACCTCGAGCAGGCGCTGGGCCTCCGGCTCGATCTCGCCCACGCCGAAGGTGTAGGCGCTGTCCGCGATGAAGCCGTCGAGCGGTGACGCCGACGTCGATCGTGACGACGTCGCCGTCCGCCACGACGTGCGCGCCCGGGATGCCGTGCACGACGACCGCGTTCGGAGAGATGCAGATCGCTGCGGGGTAGCCGCGGTAGCCCATCGACGTGGGGACGCCGCCGCGCGAGCGGATGAACTGCTCCGCGATCTTGTCGAGCTCGCCCGTCGTGATCCCGGGCTCGAGCCGCCCGCCGACGTGGTCGATCGTGTCGGCGACGACGCGGCCGGCGGCGGCCATCCTCTCGATCTCGGCGGGCGACTTGCGGACGATCATGCGCGCCCGCTCATCGACTGGACCTGCTCGAGGGCGGCCTGGATCTCCGCCTGCACCTCGTCGACCGGGCGGGCCGCGTGCAGCGGGACGAGCTTTCCCGTCGTGCGGTAGTGCTCGACCACCGGCTCGGTCTGCTCGTGGTAGACCGCGAGGCGCCGCGCGATCGTCTCCGGGGTGTCGTCGGTGCGACCCTCCTCGTGCGCGCGGCCCAGCGCCCGCGCGGTCGCGGTGCGTCGTCGAGGTCGAAGAAGAAGATCACGTCGAGCGCCCGGCCGATCTCGGCCAGCATCTCGTCGAGCGCCTCCGCCTGCGCGAGGTTGCGGGGAAAGCCGTCGAGGATGAACCCGACCTCCGCGTCGTCCGGCGAGCCGTCGCGGATCATGCGGATCGTGATCTCGTCGGGCACGAGGTCGCCGCGGTCCATGATCGCGCTCACCTCGCGGCCCAGCGGGGTCGACCCGTCGAGCGCGCGGAACATGCCGCCCGTCGAGACGTGCGGGATCTCGTGCTCCTCGGCCAGGCGCATCGCCTGGGTGCCTTTGCCGGAGCCCTGCGGCCCCAGGACGAGAACGTTCACTATTTGAGAAAGCCCTCGTAGGAGCGCGCCATCATCTGCGACTCCATCTGGCGCATCGTGTCGAGCGCCACGCCGACGGCGATCAGCACCGACGTGCCTCCGAGGGCGCCCGCCGTCGCCTGCGAGAAACCGCCGTAGCGGATGAAGAGCGTCGGCAGCGTCGCGACGAGCGCGAGGTAGATCGCTCCGGGCAGCGTCAGCCGCGTCAACACGCGGTCGAGGTACTGCGCGGTCGGCGGGCCCGGCCTGATGCCCGGGATGTAGCCGCCGTAGCGGCGCAGGTTGTCGGCCTGGTCGACCGGGTTGAACTGGACCGCGGTGTAGAAGTAGGTGAAGATGACGATCAGGACGCCCTGCATCAGCATGTACGGGACCCCGGTCGGCAGGAAGTGCTCGTTGACGAAGTCCTGCGTCTGCGGGAAGTACTGCCCGATCGTGGGCGGGAACGCCATCACGGCGGCGGCGAAGATGACCGGGATGACACCGGCCATGTTCACGCGCAGCGGCATGTACGTCGATCCGCCCGCGGTCATGCGGCGGCCGACCATCCGTTTCGCGTACTGGATCGGGATGCGTCGCTGGCCCTCCTGGATGAAGACGATCGCGGCGATGATCGACAGCGCGATCAGCGGGAAGAAGAGCTTCTCCATCGGGCCGCCGTTCCACCAGGCGGCGATCCCGAGCGGGGCGCCCGTGAGGATCGACGCGAAGATCAAGAGCGAGATGCCGTTGCCGATTCCGCGCTTCGTGATCAGCTCGCCCATCCACATCAGCAGGGTGCAGCCCACGGTCAGGGTGATCACGATCAGCGTCAGCCGGCCGAGGTCCGCGTCGAGCACGCCCTGACGCCGGAAGAGGAAGGCGTAGCCCATAGCCTGCGCGGCCGCCAGCACGACCGTCAGGTAGCGCGTGTACTGGTTGATCTTGGCGTAGCCGGCCTCGCCCTCCTTCTGCAGCTCGGCGAGCCGCGGGATCACCACCGTCATCAGCTGGAGGATGATCGAGGCGGTGACGTACGGCATGATCCCGAGCGCGAAGATCGAGAACTGCGAGAGCGCGCCGCCCGAGAAGAGGTTGAGCAGGCCGAGGATCGTGCCGCCACGACCCTCGAAGTAGTTGTCGATCGTCTCGGAGTTGACCCCCGGGGCGGGCATCCACGAGCCGAGGCGGTAGAGGGCGAGGATCAGCGCGGTGAAGAGGACGCGGCGACGGAGCTCGGGCACGCGCCACGCGTTGGCGAGCCAGGAGAACATCTAGCCTTCCTCGGCAGGCGCTTCCGCATCGGTCGCGGCGTCGGCCTCGACCTCGGCGGCCGAGCCCTCGGCCGCGGCCGGCTTCGCCTTGCGATGCTTCTTCTTGCGCGGGTCGGCCGGCTCCCTCAGCGCGGTCGCGCTGCCGCCGGCCGCCGTGATCTTCTCCCTGGCGCTTGCGGAGAACCCGTGCGCGGTGACCGCGAGCTTCTTCGTCAGCTCGCCCGTTCCGAGCACCTTGACGTCGGCCTTGGTGTTCTTCAGCAGGCCCTTCTCCACCATCGCCTCGAGGTTGACGGTGTCGCCGTCCTCGAACAGGCGCTCGAGGTCGCGCAGGTTGACGGGCTGCGAATAGGTCCGGAAGGGGCCGATCGGCATCGCATCGGCCGACGTGTTGCCGCGCAGCTTCGGCATGCGCATGTCGATCGGCATCTGGCCGCCCTCGAAGCCGGCCGGTATCGCGTGCGAGCCGGCGCGCGACTTCTGGCCCTTGATCCCGCGCCCGGAGTAGCGGCCCTTGCCCGAGCCCAGGCCGCGGCCGACGCGCTTGCGCTCCGTGCGCGGCTGCGCGGGCTTCAGGGTATGGAGGTTCAGGTCTTCGGCCATGGCTACGAGCGCTCCACCTGGACGAGGTGCGCGACCTTTCTCAGCATACCGTCGAGCACCGGGGACTCCTCGATCTCGTTCGTCTTCCCGATCCGGCCCAGCCCGAGCGCCCGCAGCGTGCCGCGGTGGCTCTCGCTCTGGCCGATCTGGCTGCCCGTCTGCGTCAGCTTGACCTTGCTCACGAGGTCTCCTCGACCTCTGTCGTCACGTCGCTCGTCTCCGCCGGAACCGGCTCGGCCGCCACCTCGGGCGCGGGCGCGGCGGCCCCGCGCAGCTCGGCGATGCGGGCCTTCGAGTGCGGCAGGATCTCGGTGATCGTCTTGCCGCGCATCTTGGCGACGTCCTCGGGGCGGCGCAGGCTCTTCAGGCCCTGCACGGTCGCCTTCGCCATGTTGATCGGGTTCGTCGTGCCGAGGCTCTTCGCCAGCACGTCGCGGATCCCGGCGAGCTCGAGCACGGCCCGGACGCCGCCGCCGGCGATGACGCCGGTTCCCTCGGATGCGGGCCGGATGAAGACGCGCGCGGCACCGAACACGCCCAGGATCTCGTGCGTGACCGTCGTGCCGTGCTTCGGCACCGTGAACAGGTTCTTCTTCGCGTCGTCGACAGCCTTCGAGATCGCGAGCGGGACCTCACGCGCCTTCCCGTAGCCGACCCCGACCCGGTCGACCTCGTCGCCGATCACGACGAGGGCGGTGAACGAGAACCGCCGGCCACCCTTGACCACCTTGGCGACGCGGTTGATCTCGATCACGCGCTCCTTCAGCTCGCGCACCTCTTCGCGCGCGATCACCTCACGTTCAACGGTACTGCTCAAAACTTCAGACCTCCCTCGCGCGCGCCGTCGGCGAGCGCCTTGACGCGTCCGTGATACAGGTAGCCGCCGCGGTCGAAGACCACGGTCTCGATTCCGGCCTTCTTCGCAGCCGCGGCCACGGCCTTGCCGACCTCGGCCGCCTGCTCGGTCTTCGAGCCCTTGAACGACTTGGCGAGGCCGAGCCAGCTGGCCCCGGCGATCGTGCGGCCGCTCTCGTCGTCGACGAGCTGCGCGAAGATGCCCTTGTTGGAGCGGAAGACGGCGAGGCGGGGCCGGTCGGGCGTGCCCGCGACCTTGCCGCGGATCCGGCGATGCCGCCGCTCACGCGCCTGGCGGGTCGTGAGAGTGCTCATACCCGCTCCAGCGCCGGCAAAGCCGGCGCCTCCGCTCCTGGAGCGGCTCCGTCAAGCCTACGCCTCATGCCCGCTTCCCGACCTTCCTGCGGACGACCTCGTCGCGGTAGCGGATGCCCTTGCCCTTGTACGGCTCCGGCTTGCGGACCGCGCGGACCTCTGCGGCGGTCTGGCCCACCTGCTGCTTGTCCGTTCCCTTCACGATCACCTGGGTCGGGGCGGGCACCTCGAAGGTGATCCCGGGCCGCGGCTTCAGGACGACGGAGTGCGAGTAGCCGACGTTCAGCTCGAGGTCGGTGCCGCGCAACGAGGCGCGGTAGCCGACGCCCTGGATCTCCAGGTGCTTCTCGAAGCCGGCGGTGACGCCCTCGACCATGTTCGCGATCAGGCTGCGCGTCAGGCCGTGCAGCGCCCGGTCGGGACCGCGCTCGGTGGGGCGCGTGACCGTGATCTCGCCGTCGCCCTGCTCGACCTTCATCCGCACGGGCACGGTCTGGGAGAGCTCGCCCAGCGGGCCGTTCACCTGCACGCGGCCGGGCGAGATCGCGACACTGACCGTCGACGGGACTTCGATGGGCTTCTTGCCGATTCGAGACATGGGGCTACCAGACGAAGGCGATCACTTCGCCGCCGATGCCGCGCTCGGCGGCCTGGCGGCCCGTGACGAGGCCGGTCGACGTGGACAGGATGGCGGTGCCGAGCCCGCCGAGCACACGCGGGAGCCGGTCCTTGCGCGCGTAGACGCGGCGACCAGGGCGCGGAGACGCGCTTGGCACCGGTGATCACCCGCTGGCGGTTCTTGCCGAACTTGAGCTCCACGACGAGCGTCGAGAAGGGCGTGCCCTCGACGACGCGGAAGTCCTCGACGTAGCCCTTGTTTGAGTGTACGCGGCGCGATTTCTCCTCCTTGATCCGGCAAGGTCGGCATCGGCGGCTCGTGATCGCCTTGTTGGCGTTGCGGATGCGCGTGAGCATGTCGCGATCGGGTCGGTCAGCATCTCGTTCTCCTCTACCAGCTCGACTTCGTCGATGCCCGCGATCGAGCCCTGGTGCGCCAGCGTGCGGAGGCAGATCGGCAGAGGCCGAACTTCTTGAAGACCGCGCGCGGGCGACTCGCAGTCGCTGCAGCGGGTGTAGGCGCGCACCTTGTAGCGCGGCGTACGTGCCTGCTTGACGACGAGCGACTTCTTGGCCATCTAGGCGGTTCCCTCGTTCGATTCGGCGCGGACGAACGCAGCCCGAGGCTGCGCAGCAGCGCGAGCGCCTGCTCGTCCGTCTCCGCGGTGGTGGTGATGGTGATGTCGACGTCGCGCACGGCTCCCGACGGAGTGGAGTCGATCTCCGGGAAGATGACCTGCTCGCGGACGCCGAGCGAGTAGTTGCCGCGGCCGTCGAGGTAGCGCGCGTTCAGGCCGCGGAAGTCGCGGATACGCGGGAGCGCGACCGAGACGAGCCGGTCGAGGAACTCGTACATCCGAGCGCCGCGCAGCGTCACCTTCGCGCCGACGGCCATGCCCTCGCGGAGCTTGAACGCGGCGATCGACTTGCGGCGCGCGGGAATCTGGGCGCGCTGGGTGGTGATCGTGGTCAGCTCCTCGATCGCGGAGTCGAGCGCCTTGGCGTCGGTCTTCGTGTCGCCGACACCCATGTTCAGGGTGATCTTCTCGATGCGGGGCACCTGCATGATCGAGTCCAGGCCGAGCTCCTCCTGGAGCTGCGGCCGCAGGCCCTCATAGGCGTCCTTCAGGCGCGGGCTGTAGGTCGCGGTCGCCATCACTTGTCCACTTCCTGCTGCAGCCGTCCCGCTTGCAGACGCGGACGCGCACGGTCTCGCCCTTGATCTCCTTGACCTTCATCCGACGCGGGTCGGCAGCTTGTAGACCGGGCAGACGAGCATCACGTTCGAGATATGTCGACCGGCGCCGCCTTCTCGATGCGGCCGCCCGGCGCCATCTGCACGCCGCCCATCCGGCTCAGAGTCGCGCAGCGGCTTCGGCCGTGTGTGGCGCGTGATCACGTTCAGGTTCTCGACGAGCACGCGGCCGTCGCGCAGGCGCGCTTCGAGGATCCGGCCCTGCTTGCGGCCGGGTCACCCCAGGCGAGGATCTGCACGAGATCCCCCTTCTTGATCTTCATCTTCACTGTCGTCTCTGCTCAAGCTTCCTCGACCAGGCTGACGATCTTCATGAAATTACTTCTCGCGCAGCTCGCGGGCGACGGGGCCGAAGATGCGCGGTGCCGCGCGGGTTGCGCGCGGCGTCGTAGGCGCCGGCTGCGTTCTCGTCGAACGCGATCTGCGTTCCGTCGTTGCGGCCGTAGGCTTGTTCGTGCGCACGACCACCGCCTGCACGACCTCGCCCTTCTTCACCGTCGCCCTCGGCGTCGCCGACTTCGCCGTTGCCGACGATGATGTCGCCGACCCCGGCGTAGCAGCGCTTCGAGCGCCCATCACCCGGATACCAGGAGTAGCTGACGCGCACCGGTGTTCTCGGCCGCGCGAAGATCTTCGAGCTCCTGCTGAATCACTTCGCGACCTCGACGATCTCGGCGAGTCGCCGGTTCTTCATCTTCGGAGGCGGGTCGTTCTCCACGATGCGGACGAACGTCACCGGCCTTCGCCTGGTTCCCCTCGTCGTGGGCGTGGAACTTGGTCGAGCGGCGCACGACCTTCTTCTGCTTGCGGTGCGCCTTGATGGTGTCGACCTTGACCACGATCGTCTTGTCCATCGCGGACGAGACGACGGTGCCCTGGAGCTCGTACAGCGACCACTCGCCCTCGGGCTTCGGCAGGCGCACGATCGGCTTGCGCTCAGTTCCTTCTCAGCGCTGCGGCGCGTGCGCTGCGGACGCAGGGAGCGCGGCAGGCGCTTCTTCTTGCGCTTCGGCTCGGACTGCGCGGGCGCCGGGGCGGCAGGGGCAGCGGCGACCTCGGCTCGGCGGCAGTTTCGGACTACGGCAGCGGCGGGCTCAGCCTCGGCGACGACCTCCGGCTCGGCCTCCGCGGCGGGCTCCTCGGTCACCGGCTCCTCCACGGCAGCCACAGGCTCGGGCACCTGCTCGGCCTCCGCGACAGGCTCCTCGGCCACCGGCTCCTCGCCGGCAGGCTCCGGCTCGTCGGCGACCTCGCTCACCTCGGGTACCGCAGCCTCCTCGGCTCGACCTCGGCGACCAGCGCCTCGACCGTCTCGGCCTCGGTGCCCACGGCCTCGGCGGCCTCCGACGCGGGATCGGCGCCTGGGGCTGGCGGGGTCTCCTCCGACTCAGCGACCATCGCCTCGTCGGCGGCGGGCGCATCATCGGCGACAACGGCCTCCCGCGACGGGCTGCTCGACCGCGGCGGATCGACTACCTCGAC
>CAVTLI010000003.1:0-202840 GCA_963735585.1 uncultured Gaiellaceae bacterium
CGGCGCTGCTGATCGCGCTCGTGGCGACGATCGTCACACTCGCCGATTTCCGGAGGCTCGCTCACCTCTACCGCCCGCTCGCGCTGGCGTTGCTGCTCGGTGCGGCGGCCGCGCTGGGGGTCGGTTGGGCACGCCCCGCGCCTTGGCTGCTCGCGGTGCTGCTGGATCTGATCCTGATCGCGATCTGGTTCTTCGCCTTCGCCCGAAACCTGCGGACGACACGGACCGAGCCCGAACCCGGCTAGAACGCCCGCGGTCGCGGCACGCGCGCTCTGCGTACGAAGCAGCAGCGGGCGGACTCGTCGTCGGTGCTGTTGTCGCGGACGGGTCTTCTCGGCACCAAGTCTGGGATGAACCCGCGCTGAACCCGCCGGTGCATCCTTCACGTCACTTGGTGGCAGCTGCTGTCGCAGGACTTGAAGCCGGAATCACCCGGGTGTGCAGGGATTTGCGCGAACCCGAGTTCCGGACCCCTTCATTCCCGGTGAAGTGCATTCGGCGCCTGGAGAGACAACACGACTCCGCGTTATGCAGGGGTTTCCTCGAAAGAAAAGCCGACGCGCGGACTCGAACCGCGGACCCCTTCATTACGAGTGAAGTGCTCTACCAGCTGAGCTACGTCGGCGGGGGACGACCTGAGTGTAGCCGCGCTCGGCGAGGCGCTAGGCGCGGCTGCGGCTCTGCCTGCCGCGACGCTCGACCACGCGCTGCGCGCGGTCTGCCTGCCGGTCCGCCTTACGCTCGACCCGGCGCTCCACCCGCTCGGCCTTTCGCTCGGCGCGCTTCTCCGCTCGGTCGGCCCGCCGCTGCGTCTGCAGCTCGACGCGGGCGGCCTTGCGCTCGGCTCGGCGTTCGGCGCGCTCCGCCCTCCGCTCGGCGCGGCGCACCTTCGCCACGGTCTTCAGCTCCTCCCGCCGCTCGAGCCGGGCTGACTTCCGCTCGGCGCGCATCTCGGCACGCGCGGTCTTGCGTTCTGCGCGCTCCTCGGCACCTGGCCGCCTTGCGCTCGGACGCCGGGCGGGCGTCTCCCTCTTGCTTCTTCACGCTCGGGACGGCGGCCGCCCGGCGCCGAGCCGCGGACGTGCGCTCGACGACAGCCGGCACCGCCGCCGGCGGCGCGCTCGCCACCGCCGCAACGGGAACGGCACGAGGGAGGGGCGGCAGCGGCGGCAGGGCGGAGACGGCGAGCGCCGGCTTCGGCGGCGGCCCGGCGTCCGAACCGGCCACCGTGACGGCGGTGCCCGCAGCCGCGGTCACGACCACCGCAGCCGTCGTCGCCTTCAGCGCCGCTGTGCCCGCGAGCAGCGACTTCACCGTCGCGAGCAGCGTCGTCGGGTCGACGAGGTTCAGGGCACGGCGAAGGCGCTGCGGCGGCCTCACCCTCTCCGGTTGGGTCAGCCCGTGCGCGAGCGAGCGGCGCGCGCGGAAGATCAGCGTCTCGACCGCCGACTGCGAGAGCTCGAGCTCCGCGGAGATCTCGCGATAGGAGAGGCCCTGCCACTCGCGCAACAGGATCGCCCGGCGCTGCTGTCCGGGCAGCGCGGCGAGCGCGTCCTCGAGCCCGATCAGCTCGTCGCGCTGGCGGTTCGGGCCGGGAACGAGCTCTTCGATCAGCTCGAAGTCGGCCGGGCTCTCGATCCGGTTGCGGCGCCACGAGGAGCGGCGGCGCGACAGGCAGACGTTCTCCGCGATCTTGAACAGCCAGGCGGCCTCCGCCTCGGGTTTGACGCCCTTGCCCAGCGCTCGAAACGCGTTCATGAACGTCGTCTGGACTGCGTCCTCGGCCTCCTCGCGCGAGCCGAGCTGGTGCAGGCAGTAGCCGTGCAGCCTGGCTGCATGCCGCTCGTAGAGGTCGTGGGCGGCCGAGGCCTCCGCGGCGACGGATCGTGGCTCGACGAACGACGCACGACGTCTGGACGGAACTGCGGCCAAGCGATGGTCCCCCTGGGAAGGCGGATGGATGGGCGGCGTTCCGCCCAAACGCCTGGCCCCAGTTTCGGCAAGGGGCGCGGATCGCGCAACCCCCGGAGCGTGATCCTTACAACCCGCTCAATTCTTACTTCAAACCGATAAAGCTGTCGAAAACGAGCGGCGCAGACCGATGAAGAGCGCTTCGAGGGCCAGCCCCGGCGCGAGGTTGAACTCCTCCAACGAGCGCCACGTCTCGCGCACGAGCTCGGCCGCCGCCTCCGCGTCGCCTGCGCGCTCGTGAGTGGCGTCCTCGGCGAGCGTGGCGATCCGGTCGGCGTGGATCACCGCCGACTCCGCCCCCACCGCCACGACCACGAGGTCGCGGTACCACGCGCCGAGCTCCTCGAGCGAGGCGAGGAGCTCCTCCCGCTCGGCCCCGCGCTGAGCGCGCCGCAGGCGCTGCTCGGCGTCGCGGGCGGTCAGGTCGAGCCCCTCGAGCCCGGCCTCCGCGCGCTCGCGCGCCGCGGCGCCGCGCGCACGCGCGCCCTCCAGCAGGGACGCAGCCGCGTCAGCCGGCTCGAAGTCCGGCTCCAGATAGGGGCCGCGCGCGACGCGCAGGAGCTCGTCCCGGCGCGTGGCGGCCTCCGGGTCGAGAAGCCGCTCGGCCCGGTCGAGCCGGCCGGCCGCGACCCGCGCGAGCGCGGTGCGCTCCGCCTCGCCGAGGCCGGGCGCGTGCTCAGCGAAGTACTCGCGGACGGCCCGCTCCGAGAGCCGGCGGAAGGGAACGAGCTGGCAACGGGAGCGAATCGTCGCCGGCAGCGGCCCGAGCTCGTCGGCGACGAGCACGATCAACGCGTAAGGCGGCGGCTCCTCCAGATCCTTCAACAGCGCGTCGGCCGCGTCCTCGTTCAACAGGTGCGCCGAGTCGATCACGTAGACGCGGTGCGAAGCCTCGAACGGACGCATGTGCAGGTCGTGGCGCAGCCCGCGAATCTCGTCGATGCGGATCATCTCGCCGATCGGCTCGAGCAGATAGAGGTCGGGATGGGTGCCGTTCGCGACCCGGTGCGCGTCGCCGAGCACGGCTCCTGCGAAGGCGAGCGCGGCACGGCGCTTCCCCGTGCCCGCCGGGCCGTGCAGCAGGTAGGCGTGCGCCACCCCCTCGGCGAGCGCCGCCTCGAGGAGGCGCTTCGCCTCCGCCTGCTCAGGCAGGCCGTCGAAGACCACGCGCGCTCAGCTCGTCGTGCACCTGTTCGGCCAGCACCGCCGGCGGCAGCGTTCCGTCGAGGAGAAGGACGCGTTCGGGCTGCAGTGCAGCGAGCCGCTCGTAGCCCTCGGCCACGCTCGCGTGGAAGCTCTCCTCGGCGCGCTCGATCCGATCGGGCCGCCCGCCGACGCGCGCTCCTGCGCTGGCCGCGTCGAGCGCGAGCACGAACGTCCTGTGGGGCAGCAATCCTCCGACGGCGAGCAGGTTCAGCTCCAGCACCTCGTCGAAGCCGAGCCCGCGCCCGATCCCCTGGTAGACGACGGAGCTGTCGAGGTAACGGTCGAGGATCACGTCGGCGTCTCGGGCGAGCGCGGGAGCGACGACCTCGGCCACCAGCTCCGCCCGAGCTGCGGCGTAGAGCAGCGCCTCGGCCCACGGAGTCATCTCGTCGCCGTGCAGGACGAGCGCCCGCAGCTGCTCCCCGAGCGCGGTGCCGCCGGGCTCGCGCGCGGTCACGACCTCACGACCCTCCGCCTCGAGCCTCGCCCGCAGGAGCTCGACCTGGGTCGTCTTGCCGGAGCCGTCGAGTCCCTCGAACGTCACGAACATGCCGTGCCTAGGATACGGCGATGCGGGCGGCGGTCACCGGGGGAGCCGGCTTCATCGGATCGCACCTCGTGAACGCACTGATCGCTCGCGGCGACGACGTCGTGGTCGTCGACGACCTCTCGACCGGCCGGCGCGACTGGGTGCCCGAGGGCGCGGAGCTGCTGAAGCACGACATCCGTGGCGCCTATTCCCTGGAGGCCGACGTCGTCTTCCACCTCGCCGCGCAGGCGGACGTCGGGACGTCGATGCAGCGCCCCGGCTTCGATGCCGAGGTGAACGTGGTCGGGACGGTGAACACGCTCGAGGCGGCGCGCGCGTGCGGCGCCGAGGTCGTCTTCTCCTCGACGGGCGGCGCGATCTACGGGGAGGTCGGCGGCGCGGCGGCGACGGAGGACACGCCTCGAAGGCCGGTGTCCGCGTACGGGATCGCCAAGCTCTGCGCCGAGGAGTACGTCACGGGCTGGAACCGCATCCACGGCACGGATCACACCGTCCTCCGCTTCGCGAACGTGTATGGGCCGCGCCAGTCCGCGGCGCTCGAGGGCGGGGTCGTCTCGATCTTCATGGAGCGGCTACGGCAGGCGGAGGAGACGCTCGTCTTCGGCGACGGCGAGCAGTCGCGCGACTACGTCTTCGTCGCCGACGTGGTCGAAGCGGCACTCGCGGCGGCGGGACGTGGAGGCGTCTACAACGTCGGCACGGGCACCGAGACGACGGTGAACGAGCTGCACCGGCTCTGCGCGGAGATCGCAGGCAACGATCGCGTGCCGGCGCACGTCGCGGCGCGTCCCGGGGATGCGCGCCGCAGCGTCCTCGACTCCTCGCTCGCCGCCCGGGAGCTCGGGTGGAAGCCCCGGACCTCGCTGGAGGCCGGCCTACGCGCCACCTGGCAGCAGCCCGGCTAGGAGGAGGCCGCGGGCAAGTCGCGAAACACGACGGGCCTGTGGAGCACTCCCTCCCCCAGATCCGGACTCCCTGGCGTACGGCGACGCTCGTCGCCTGCGTCGTCGCCGCGCTCGAGCTCGTCGTGCTCGTCGTGCTCGGGGTCGCGCTCCTCGCGGAGCCCGTCTCCCGACACGTGACAAACGCCGCAGAGCAGAAGGTGTTTGCGCCCGTGGTGAAGCAGCCGGCGGCGCAGCCGGTTGCAGGGGCACCCAAGCTGACCCGCTCCCAGACGTCGGTACTCGTGCTGAACGGGAACGGCCGGGCAGGCGCCGCTGCCACCGCCGCTGACCGCGTGCGCGGAATCGGCTACACGATCGGCAGCGTCGGCAACGCCCCGCGCGCCGACTTCACCCGCAGCCTCGTTATGTACCGCCCCGGTCACGAGGCCGAAGCGAGGCGCCTCGCGCGCGACCTGCACCTCAAGATCGTCGGCCCGCTGGACGGGCTCAAGCCCCGCGAGCTGCTCGGCGCGCACCTGGCGCTGGTCGTCGGCGAGTAGGGCTCAACCCTCACACCCGCCCGCGTTGACGAAGTCGCGGGCCTCGTCGAGCGGCCCGCCTTCGAACCAGCGCGTCGAGCGGGGGTCGAGCGTGTAGGCCTCGTTCAGATGGACGTACGCCTGGCAGAGGAAGCGCCGGCTGTGCTCGTAGGCACCGAGCGAGTACCACGTGTCGGGATTCTCGGGCTGGAGCCGGACCGCTGCTGCGTACGCCTCGCGCGCCGAGCGGATGTGGTTGCGCGACGCCTCGATCCCGGCCAGGCGGTGCAGCGGCTCGATCGAGAGCGGGTCGAGCGAGCGCGCACGCTCCGCGGCGTCGATCGCAGCGTCCACGTTGCCGGCGTCGAGCTCGCGGTTCACCTGCCTCAGCGAGCGCTCGGCGAGCCAAGGTGTCGCCAGCGAGAGCAGCGCGGCGACGCCGACGAGCGCAGCGGCCGCGGCGCCCAGAGGCCGGGGAGCTGCCGGCGCGAGCGGGCGGCCGGCGCTCGCGAGCGCACCTACCGCGACGAGCGTCGGCCCGGTCACGGCCACGAAGCTCCAGTCGTAGTCGACGAGCGCGTGCACGAGGTAGAGCGCGGGGACGATCGCCAGCGCAGCGGCCGCCCGGCGCTCCTCACCGGCGAGCCGCCGCAGCGCTCCGGCGGCCGCAACCACCACGGCCGCCACGAGCGCGGCAAAGAGCAGCCACCCGACGACGCCGGTTCCGGCCAGGAACTGCAGCGGCAGGTTGTGCGGCTCGGGTGCGTCGACGGCATCCTGGCGGTAGCGCTTGCGAGCGATCTCGAAGGTGCCGGCGCCCGCGCCGGTGAGTGGCTTCGCCTCGAAGATCCGCGACGCCTCACCCCAGAACTGACGGCGGTTGTTCAGGCCGGAGTCGACGAGCCGCTCCGGCCCCTGCGCGACCGCACGACCGCCGACGAGCGGATCTCCCGCGACCGCCACGACGACGCCGCCGGCCACGACCGCTGCGATCGCGCCCACGGCGAGGCCCCGGCCGAGTCGCGTCCGGAGCGCCGGGCTCAGCTCGATCCGCTCCAGCCGCAGCGCCGCGACGGCGACGAGCGCCGCTCCGAGCAGGAAGAGCAGTGCGAACACGACTCCGTTAGCGAGACGGTCGGCGTACTCCTGTCCGTCCTCGACGAGCGCCGGCCGCGTGAAGGCCCAGCCGGCCACCGCCAGCGCAGGCACGGCCGTCGTGAGCACCAGCAGCGCACGCTCGGTCCGCCACCGCTCGAGCCAGAGCCAGAGCAGGACGCCGACGATGCCCGCCCCGACCCCGGCGCGCGAGCCCGTGAGCAGGATCGCGATCACGGCTGCGTAGGCGAGCACGGCCCCACCGAGGCGCAACACGACGGCGACGGTGCGGGTCGCAGCGAGCCAGAGGCCGAGGACGAGCAGCCCGTCGGCGACGAGCGCCAGCGCGTTCCAGTAGCCGATCGGGTCGCGCAGCCTCGCCGCGCGGCCGCCGTCGGGGAAGAGTGCGGGGATCGCCTTGCCCGCCAGAGCCCACAGGATCGCCGCCGCGAAGGCTCCCGTCAGGATCGCCGCGACGAGGCGCGCCGACCGATCGCCGTACAGGGATCCCAGCACGAGGCCGACAACCGCGAAGGCGGTGTAGACGAGGCCTCGGTTCAGCTCGGCCCACGACCGGTCGGGTGCGATCGACCAGGCCACGGAGACGCCGTTCCAGATCGCGATCGCCAGCAGCGCCGCGACGACGGCGCCGCCGCCGCGCGCGAGCGGCAAGCGGCCGAGCAGAGCCAGGCTCGCAGCAACCCCGGCGGCCGCGAGCACGAGGGCGGCAAGCCAGAACGAATCGCCCGCGAAGAGCGCGCCGAGCACCAGCACCGCTGCGAGCGCCGCCGGGACGAGCCTCGGCGCATCGCCGGCAGCCGCTCCGACCCCCGCACGCAATCTCGCCGCGCGTTCGGGGGGTGGCAGCATCGGCGGCAAGCTACCATGCCGACTTGACGCCCACGAAGCGGGCGCCTGCGTACCCACGTAGGCTTACAAACCGTTAACGCCCTGCTCACCCGGGCATCAACGACGTCCGGGAGACTCACCAGAATCCGTCCGGCGGCCAAGCCTGTCGGACAACCCCCAGCCGCAGACTCTTGACCACGCCCACCTCATCCCGCCCGCACCGGACCGTCCTGCGCGCCCTCCTCGCCGCAGCGACCCTCGTCCTGGTACTCGGCGCGGCCGGACCGGCTGCAGCCGCGGCGACGTGCGGCAAGAAGGTGATCGACGACTGGTACGACAACGGCCGCGTCGACGGCAGCTACCCGCTGCACTGCTACGACGACGCGATCGACGCTCTCCCCCGCGACGTGCGCGACTATTCGAGCGCGAAGGACGACATCGAGCGCGCGCTCCAGGCGCGGATGAACGGCCAGGGAGCGCCGCCCGCCACGAGCGACCCCACACCGGAAGAGCCCGGCTCGACCGTACCCGGGGAAGAGCCCGACGGCTCGGACGACCCCGGGGAGACGACCGCCACGCCGGGCTCCGACGATCCTTCCAAGCCCGGCGACGAGAGCGGCGTGCCCGAGGCAGGCGCCGGCGAGGTCGACACGGCCTCCTCGAGCTCCGTTCCCGTGCCCCTGCTCGTGCTGGCAGGGCTCGCGCTGCTGCTCGTCGCGGCCGGCTCCGTCGGGTACGTGACGCGCCGCCTCCAGGCGCGCCGGCTGCCGCCCACCGCCTAGCCCGGCCTGCCCGAGCACGCCCGCGGCGGCTACACTGCGGAGACGTTTTTCAGGCTCAACCAAGCGGCTTTCTTCGTTCTGTCCGACGCCGAGACTAACGTCCCCGATCCGCTCGAAGGCCGCAGAACGCCGACCGCGAGCGCCGTAAAAGCCTAGGCCGAGAGGACGAGAATGGCGACCGCAAAGCACATCAAGGACGCAGCTTCAGCTCCGCAGCAGGAGGTCGTGAACGTTGTCGTCGAGGAGACGGCGAGCGTTGCGCCGGGCCGCTTCTTCACGATTCCGGGCCGCGATCCGTTCGACGAGATCGAATGGGAGCTGCGCGACGCGATCATCCCCGGCAAGGACGGGCCTGCGTTCGAGCAGCGCGAGGTCGAGTTCCCCAAGTTCTGGTCGCAGACCGCCACGAACATCGTGGCCCAGAAGTACTTCCGCGGGCGGCTCAGCTCCCCCGAGCGCGAGCGCAGCGTGAAGCAGATGATCGGCCGCATCGTCGACACGATCGGCGGCTGGGGCCGCACCGGCGGCTACTTCGTGACCACCGAGGAGGCCGACACGTTCGAGGCCGAGCTGAAGGCGATCCTCGTCAACCAGCTCGCATCGTTCAACTCGCCGGTGTGGTTCAACGTCGGCTTCGAGGAGAAGCCCCAGTGCTCGGCGTGCTTCATCCTCTCGATCGACGACTCGATGGAGTCGATCCTCGACTGGATCCGGCGCGAGGGCGTGATCTTCCGCGGCGGCTCGGGCTCGGGCCTGAACCTCTCGAAGCTGCGCAGCTCGAAGGAGCAGCTCTCGAAGGGCGGCCACGCCTCGGGCCCGGTCTCGTTCATGCGCGGCGCCGACGCGTCCGCCGGCACGATCAAGTCGGGCGGCAAGACTCGCCGTGCCGCCAAGATGGTCGTGCTCGACGTCGACCATCCGGACATCGAGGAGTTCATCTGGTGCAAGGCCAAGGAGGAGCGCAAGGCGCGCGTCCTCGAGCAGGCCGGCTACGACATGTCGCTCGACTCGCCCGACTGGGCCTCGATCCAGTACCAGAACGCGAACAACTCGGTCCGCGTCACCGACTCCTTCATGGAGGCGGCGGTGCAGGGCAAGGAGTGGAACCTGACTGCGCGCACCGACGGCTCGGTGGTGGAGTCGACCGACGCGCGCGGGCTGCTGCGCCAGATCTCCGAGGCGGCCTGGCAGTGCGCCGACCCGGGCGTGCAGTACGACACGACGATCAACGGCTGGCACACCGTGCCGAACACGGGCCGGATCAACGCGTCGAACCCGTGCTCGGAGTACATGTCGATCGACGACTCGGCGTGCAACCTCTCCTCGCTCAACCTGATGAAGTTCCGGCGCGAGGACGGCGAGTTCGACGTGGACGCGTTCGAGCACGCCGTGGACGTGATGTTCCTCGCCCAGGAGATCTGCGTCGGCTACTCGTCGTACCCCACGCCCGAGATCGACGCGAACGCGAAGGCGTACCGCCAGCTCGGGCTGGGCTATGCAAACCTCGGCGCGCTCCTGATGGCGCGCGGGCTCCCGTACGACTCGGACGAGGGCCGCTCGTACGCCGCGGGCATCACGGCGCTGATGACGGGCCGCGCCTACCGCAAGTCGGCCGAGGTCGCACAGCGAATGGGCCCGTTCGGCGGCTACCAGCACAACGCAGCCGCGATGATCGGCGTGATCGCGAAGCACCGCGCGGCGGTCGGCAACATCCAGCACACGGAGTCGGTGCCCGAGGATCTGCTCTCGGCCGCCCGCCGGGCCTGGGACGACGCCCTCGACCTCGGTGAGCTGCACGGCTACCGGAACGCGCAGGCGACGGTGCTCGCTCCTACCGGGACGATCAGCTTCATGATGGACTGCGACACGACCGGCGTGGAGCCGGACTTCTCGCTCGTCAAGTCGAAGAAGCTCGTCGGCGGCGGCGAGATCACGATCGTGAACAAGACGGTGCCGATGGCGCTCGACAAGCTCGGCTACGCGCCGCGCGAGGTCGACGAGATCGTGGCCTACATCGACGAGCGGAACACCGTCGTCGGCGCGCCGAACGTCAAGTCCGACCACTTCCCGGTCTTCGACTGCGCGATCGGCGACCGGGCGATCCACTACATGGGCCACGTGAAGATGATGGGCGCGGTGCAACCGTTCATCTCGGGCGCGATCTCGAAGACGGTCAACCTGCCCGAGACCGCCACGGTCGAGGACGTCTCGCAGCTCCTCGTCGAGTCGTGGCAGCTCGGCGTGAAGGCGATCGCGATCTATCGCGACAACTGCAAGGTCGCCCAGCCGCTCTCGGGGTCCGAGGACAAGTCGCTCGCCACGCCGCTCGTCGGCCTGGCACCGGCGGCGCTCGTGGCGCAGCCGAAGCGCCGCCGCCTGCCGGAGGATCGCGTCGAGGTCGGCCGCAAGTTCCGCGTCGGCGAGTACGAGGGCTACATCCACGTCGGCCTCTACGAGGACGGCACCCCCGGCGACATCTTCGTGGACATCGCGAAGGACGGCACCACGATGGCCGGGCTGATGAACTCGCTGATGATCGCCGTCTCGATGGGGCTCCAGTACGGCGTCCCGCCCGAGGTGTACGTCTCGAAGCTCTCGCACCTCCGCTTCGAGCCGTCCGGTCTGACGAACGACGAGGACATCCGTGTCGCGAAGTCGATCGTGGACTACATCTTCCGCTGGTTCGGGAAGAAGTTCCTGACGGCCGACCAGCAGGAGGAGCTCGGCATCCTCTCGCCCGAGGTGCGGGCGCGGCTCGCCCAGTCGTACACGACCCCGGCGGGCTCGGAGTCGGTCTCGGTCGACGCTCCGGCGCCGGGCCAGACGGCGCTCTTCAACGCCTGGGAAGACGCAGTCGAGTGCGCCCGCTGCGGCGGCCGCATGGTGCGCACGGGCAGCTGCTACACATGCCGCGACTGCGGCACGAACACCGGCTGCAGCTGACTGGTTGCAAGCATGCGCGTGCCTCAGTCCTGAGCACGCCAATGTCCTCGACATTCGTAACGGGCCGTCCGAAAGGGCGGCCCGTTCGCTGTAAGAACGTCGCGGGGCTTGTCACCGCACGTTGATGCCGGCGAAGAGGTCCCTAGAGGTGCGCAGGCGCGCGAACGCCCCTAACACCGTGAGCGGAGCAGCCCACGCATGACCGAACGCCCACCAGCGGCGGCCGCAGCGGCAACGGCTGCAGGCCGCTCTAGGCTGCCAAGAGGCGCGTGGCGCCGTAGTAGCTCCCGTGCGACGAGAGCCGCGACCAGCGGACAGTCGTGCCGCTTCGAGGAGCGTGGATGAACTTCCCGCTGCCGGCGTAGATGCCGACGTGGCCGAGACCGGAGAAGAAGACCAGATCGCCGGGCCGCAGCGAGCCTCGCGAGATGCGGCGACCGTGGCCGTACTGGCCGGCGGCGTAGTGGGGAAGGTGGATCCCGACCTTGCCGTACACGTACTGGACGAGCCCAGAGCAGTCGAAGCCGGCCCGCGGCGAGGAGCCGCCCCAGCGGTAGGGGATGCCGGTGAGGTGGTTCGCGATCTGAGCGGCGCGCAGGCCGAGGCTCACCCGCTTCTTGATGTGGCTCTTGGCGGCGTGCTTCCGTGCCGGCTTGTGCGGATGCTGCGGGTCGGCGGCCGCGCTTCCCGGCGCGGGGAGCACCGCGCTCGCCAGCATGAGCACGAGCGTTGCGAGGGCGATGACGATGGCGTGCATTGCGGCGCGGGGTGCGCGTCGGGACATCCTTGAGTACCTCCAGACGGCGCTGCTCACCGGGGCGTAGAGACGGGACCACCCGGCGGGGCGCCTGATTCGCTTCCGCGAACATCATCGTCACGACCCGCCCTTGCCGCCTGACCCGAAAGGGTCAAAAACAATCAGGAAACTGTAATCGCCTCAGTTCCAGTTCTCAGGCTCAGAGCGCGGCGGCCGAGCACGCCGTGGGGCTGGATCATCCTCGGCCTCGTGTTGGTGGCAGCGCTCGTCGCCGGGATCGTGATCTGGAGACGGCGACAAGCTGGATCTGCCGCATGGTCAAGGCACATGGCAGACCTCACACAACGCTGCTTCGTCCTGCTGGACGACGTCCTCGCCCAGGGATCCGTCGTCACCGGACATGTCCAGGCTCTCGCCGCCGAGGCGCAGACGCTCGAGACGCGCGCACCCGATGATCTCTCACGGAGAGCAGCCGACCGGCTGCGGGCGCAGCTCGCGGAGCTCGCAGCCTCGCTCGAGACCGACCGCGCTCTGCGACTCGGATCGCCGCCGCCGAGCGCGGAGCAGCTCTCATACTCAACAGCTCTGATCCGCCAGCAGGTCAAAGAGCTCCAAGGCGTGCTACGGCTGCGAGGCACCGGCAGCACATCTGTCTAAGTACGGCGGAACGGAGAACCGGGAGCGGGCGGCGAGCGCACGCAGACTCGCGTCTGTCGACGTTCTGGGCCTACACCGCATCAGTCGCGCCAGGGACCCGACGGCCCTTCACATCCCCTGTGGACCTAGCCTCGTCAGAAGATCGCTCTCATCGGAAGGAGCTTGTGGATCACGCGAAGCAGACCGACAACGCGATGTCCGGCTAAGAACGACCGGCGGCCGAGCGGCCGTTCCGTTCCAGGAGGCGCTGATCAGGTAGCGGTCTCTGCGGCAGCGATCTCGACCGTTTCGACATCGACGGTGACGTAGCGGCCGTACAGGTAGAGGTGGATCGCTGCTCCGATCGACGCGCCGATCAGCGGTGCGGTCAGGTAGATCCAGAAGTCGCTCCATTCGTTGCCGACGAGCGCGGGTCCGAGCGAGCGGGCCGGGTTGACGGAGGAGCCGCTGGTCGGGATCGCCGCCAGGTGGATCGCGACGAGAGTGAGAGGGATCGCGATCACGGCTGTCCCGAAGACGCGCTGGCTGCGCGACGACTGGAGGATGACCGAGACGAAGATCGCCGTCATGATCAGCTCGAGCCAGAAGGCATCCCAGCTAGCGGTTGCGGTGGTCGCGGTCGCGGCGACGTCGTTCTGGCCGAACGCCGTCAGGACGGCGAGAGAGGCGAGGATGGCGCCGGCGCACTGGGCGATCACGTAACGGAGGAGCGAGCCCGCGTCGAGTCGACCGTTGAAGAACATGGCGAGAGAGACGGCGGGGTTGAAGTGACCGCCGGAGATCTCGCCGAACGCGTACAGGCCGGCCAGGAGCGCGAGGCCGAAGCCGAGCGAGGCGACGAGCACGAGCGGCTGGTTGGCGGCGGTCGCTGCGAGGATCGAGACCGAGCCGATGAACACGAGCGTGAACGTGCCAAGCAGCTCTGCGATGTAGTGCCGCGTCTGGCTCTCCACGGTGCACCTCCTACCTCTCACGCTATCCAACCGAGTTTCCGCCGCAGACCGGAAAAGAGCCTAACCCCTGTGAGCCGCCAAGTCACGTGCCGCAACCTGCACGACACCCCGCGGAAAAGGGTGCAGAGCAGCTTGGTCAATCGTGCCAACGGGATGATGAGGATTGATCCGGGCGATGGGAGATAGGCCCTCTTCGATCGGTTGCTGACGCGGGTAGTCGGCGCATGCGAGCGCCTGGACGTCGCCGCTGGTGGCTTCGTCGATGTCCGCGGCGAGGGGTCGCGGGAAGAAGCCGCCTGACCAGCTGGTGCAACCAGCGGTTGCTCCTTGTGCTAGTCTGATGTGCAATCAATGGTTGCACGTCAACGAGGAGGCACGCATGGTTCCGGAGCAGATTGAGCGAGAGAGTCCTGATCGAGGCGCCGCTGGAGGTGGTGTGGGCGGTGGTGACGGAACAGGAGCATGTCGGCGGTTGGTTCAGCGACTCGGCCGAGATCGACCTGCGGCCGGGTGGCGAGGCAGCCCTTACCTGGGAGAAGCATGGGACCGCCCGAGCCTGGGTCGAGAAGGTCGAGCCGCCGCACTCCTTCTCCTTCCGCTGGACCCGTCCGATGGGTGCCGATCTCCGCACGGGCAACTCCACGCTCGTCGAGTTCAGCCTCAGCGCGGAGGGCGAGCACACGCGACTGCGGGTGGTCGAGAGCGGTTTCCCGGCGCTCGAGGGTTCGGAGGAGGAGAAGGCGACGTACGCCGAGGGAAACACGGAGGGCTGGAAGGCCGAGCTCGGCGATCTCCAGGAGTACGCGGCGAAGCTCGTTGGGGCCTCGGCGCAGCGATGAGCCGTCGCGGCGACGAGGTCGACGAGGTCTGGGCGGCGGTCGCCGATCCGACCCGCCGCCGGCTCCTCGACGTCCTCCTCGCCCACGGCGAAGCGACAGCCACGACGCTCGCGGGCGAGTTGCCCGTCACGCGGCAGGCGGTCGCGAAGCACCTCGCGGTCCTCGACCGGGCGGGCCTCGTCGAAGGCCGGCGGCGGGGCCGCGAGGTGCGCTACGCCGTCCGCCCGGAGCGCCTCGACGCCGCCACACGCTGGATGGCGCGCGTCGCGGCGCAATGGGACGAGCGGCTGGTGGCGATCAAACGCATCGCCGAAACCGCGGAGCAACAGAACCGGAAGACGACTCGACACAAGGGAGACTGAGATGCTGCTGCAAGACAAGACCGCCGTGATCTACGGAGGCGGTGGTGCGATCGGGGGCGCAGTCGCTCGTGCCTTCGCCGCTGAGGGAGCGACGGTCTTCCTCGCCGGGCGCACGCGGGACAAGCTCGACCGCGTCGCGAACGAGATTGCCGCCACAGGAGGCAGAGCCGAGTCGGCGGAGGTCGACGCCCTCGACGAGCGAGCCGTCGACGAGCACGCCGACGGCGTGGCCGCGAGCGCGGGCGGGATCGACATCGCGATCAACGCGGTCGGCATCCCGCACGTGCAGGGAACGCCGCTGGCGGAGCTCTCCTTCGAGGACTACGCGCATCCGATCACGGCGTACACACGAACGAACTTCCTCACGGCGAAGGCGGTCGCGCGACACATGGTGAAACAGGGCTCGGGCGTGATCTTGACGCTGTCGACATCCGGATCGCAGATGTCGGGGCAGGGCTTCCTGGGCTACGGCGTCACCTGCGGCGCAATCGAGACATTCTCGCGCATCCTGACCGGGGAGCTCGGCCCCAGCGGCATCCGCGTCATCTGCCTGCGGCCACATGCAATTCCCGAAACGGTCGCGACATCACACGTCCACGATCTCTTCAACGGCTTCGCCCAGCGCGCCGGCACAACCGTCGAGGACTGGCTGGCCGAACACGCACCCGCCGCCAAGTTGGGACGCCTTCCAACACTTGCCCAAGTCGCCGACTACGCGACCTTCGTGGCCTCCGACCGCGCCGGGGCGATGACCGGAGCAATCGCCAACCTCAGCGCCGGCTTCCTCGTCGACTGACCTCCCGGCCCCTGGGCTGTCCGCTGAGGGCGGCCCCATACAGGCGTCGGGTTTCCTGGCAGGAGCACATCATGTGACGGTGCAGCTGCCGCGCGACTACGACGCGGTGCTCACGCCACTGGGCTGAACCCGAGGCGCTTCGCGCCGAAGGAATCCAGGAGAATCTGTCCCATGCTGACGTTCGTCGCCGCCGCGATGCTGGCCTTGGGCGCGCCCGCACCGCCCTCGCCGAGCGCGCCGTTGCCGAGCGGCGCACCCGCGACCGCGCAGCGACTCGCGCTCGCGAGCCGAGCGCTCGACGCGGCCATCGGCGACTGGCGGGCCGGCGAGGCGCCAAGGCCGCCGCGGGCTCTTTCGCTCTGGGCGCTCCACCAGCAGCGGCTCTATCTCTCGCTCGGTGTGCGGCCCCAGAGCTTCGGCAAGGCCGTGGTTCGCCGGCTGCCGCCGGCGTTGCGAGCGGACGCACGCGACGTGATCGCGGCGCGGAGGGCGCTCGTCCGTCTCACTCCGCCGACCACGCTTCCCCTCTCCGCCTTCCGCACCGGCCCGGCGCAGCCCGCCGAGCAGCTGCTGAGGCACTACCGGGAGGCGCAGGGACGCTTCGGCGTCCACTGGTCGATCCTCGCCGCGGTCAACTTCGTCGAGACGGCCTTCGGCAAGGTGCGCTCGCGCAGCAGCGCCGGCGCGCAGGGACCGATGCAGTTCCTCCCGGCCACCTGGCGCGCATATGGCCTCGGCGGCGACGTGCACGATCCGCGCGACGCGATCCTCGGGGCGGCGAACTACCTACGGGCCTCCGGCGCGCCTCGCGACCTCCGCGGCGCGCTCTACGCCTACAACCACTCCACGCTCTACGTCGACGCCGTGCTCGCCTACGCGCGGGTCATGCGGCGGCACCCGCGAGCCCTCGACGGCTTCCACGCCTGGCAGGTCTTCGTGCGGACGCCGGGCGGCTACCGCCGGCTCACGAGCCCATAGACCTTTTCGCCTGACCGGATTACACTCCGCCGGAGCGGCACAGCGGATGCCGCGCGGGTCTTCTCAGGGAGGTGTGGCCACTCAGGACGTCGAGCCTCGACACGATCGGCGCCCTCGCTTGCCTGCGAGGACACCGATGCGGCTGTCCTGACTCGCGGCTCTGCGGCTCGCGATGACTGCACCGCACTTCCATTCGCACGTCGACGACCCTGCGGCGGTCGGTCGGCGGCTCAGAGAGGCACGCATCGCAGCGGGCCTCTCCCAGCGTCGTCTCTCCTTTCCGGGGTGCTCCGCCGCGTACATCTCGCGGCTGGAGGCCGGTGAGCGCGTACCGTCGCTGCAGCTGCTGCGCAAGCTCGCGCAGAAGCTCGACGCCGACGAGAACTACCTCGCCACGGGCGTCGAGCGGATCGAGCAGACGCCGCCGCAACTCGTGGACGCCGAGGTCGAGCGTCGCCTGTCCGGCAAGAGAAACAAGTCACGCGAGAACAGCAGACCGCCCGGGGGTCTCACCGACCCGGCCGAGCGCGCCCGGGTGCTCTGGGAGTACTCACGGAGCCTCGTCCAGACCGGAGACCGGCGCTCCGCGGCGCGGTATGCGCGCGACGCGCTCGCGCTGCTCGACTACGCGGACGACCTCACTCACGCCGACGCGTAGAGTCGCCGCATGGAGCAGCGCGCACTCGGGCGCACCGGCATCGACGTCTCCCGCGTCATTCTGGGTTGCGGCAACTTCGGCGGCATCGGGTCCTCGCCAGCGTTCTTCGGCGCCGGCGAGTCCGAAGGCGAGGCTCACGCGCTGCTGGACGCCGCCTGGTCGGCGGGGATCACGACCTTCGACACGGCGGACGCCTACGGAGGCGGCCGCAGCGAGACCTACATCGGCAACTGGCTTCGTACGAAGGGCTCCTCCGTGCGCGACCGGCTCGTGCTGACGACGAAGACCTTCAACCCCATGCACGAGGGCGCCGACGGCGGCCTCTCGGCGCCGCGCATCCGCCGGCAGCTCGAGAGCAGCCTGCAGCGGCTCGGGATCGAGGCCGTCGAGCTCTACCTCGCTCACGAGCCCGATCCGGCCACGCCGCTGGAGGAGACGATCGGCGCGTTCGCCGAGCTACAGCGGGAGGGCAAGCTCCGCGCGTTCGGCGGCAGCAACGTCGACGCGCCCTGGCTCGAGGAAGCGCTCCGGCACGGGCGCGTCGACTGGGTGCAGAACTCGTACTCCCTGCTCGAGCGCCGCGACGAGAACGGCGTGCTCGACGTGTGCGCGCGCGAAGGACTGGGCTACACGCCCTTCAGCCCGCTCGCGGGCGGCTGGCTGACGGGCAAGTACCGCCGAGGGGAGCCGGCACCGGCAGGCTCACGGATGACGCTGCGGCCGGGCCCCTACGAGCACCTGCGCAACGACCGCACCTTCGACGCGCTCGAGGCCTTCGAGGAGCAGGCGCGCGAGCGCGACACCTCGCCCGCCGCGCTTGCCCTGGCCTGGGCGCTCGCCGGCCCGCAGGTGACGGCCGTCGTGGTCGGCCCGCGCCGGCCCGAGCAGCTCCAGCCCGCCCTCGACGCACTGGAGCTCGAGCTCTCGCCGCTCGAGCGGGAGACGATCGGAGCTCTCTTCGCATGACGCTGCTCGTCCTGTCGGAGCACGACGTGGAGCGGCTGCTGACGATGGCCGAGTGCATCGAGGCGATGACCGACGTGTTGTCCGCACTCGCGCGCGGCGAGCTCTATCAGCCGCTCCGCTTCGTGCTGCGCCCGCCCGACGCGGCCGGGCTGATGGGGTTCATGCCCGCCCACCGTGGAGGAGCGGGCGGCGCCTTCTCGCTGAAGGAGATCATGGTCGTGCCGGCCAACCCCGGACGCGGGCTCGACGCCCACCAGGGCGGGGTGCTCCTGCACGACGGCGAGACCGGCGAGCTGCGGGCGCTGCTGAACGCCTCGCCGATCACGGCGATCAGGACGGCAGCCGTATCGGCGGTCGCGACGCGGGCACTGGCCCGGCCCGACGCGCGAACGGTCGCGATCCTGGGCACGGGCGTCCAGGGCAAGGCGCATGCGGACGCGATGCGCGCGGTGCTCGAGGAGCCCGAGATCCGGATGTGGAGCCGCAGCAGCGGCGGGAGCGCGGAGGACGTCGTCCGCGGCGCCGACGTGGTCTGCACGTGTACGACGTCCGCCGAGCCGGTGCTGCGGCGGGAGTGGCTCGCGCCGGGCGCGCACGTGAACGCCGTGGGCGCCAGCGTACCCAGCGCCCGCGAGCTCGACGAGGCCACGATTCGGGCGGCGACGCTCGTCGTCGACCGGCGCGAGTCGGCGCTGAACGAGTCGGGCGAGCTGCTGATCCCCGGCTTCGGCGAGGAGCAGATCGCGGCCGAGCTCGGCGACGTGCTGATCGGCGCGCATCCGGGGCGCACAGCCGACGACGAGCTGACGGTCTTCAAGTCGCTCGGGCTCGCCGTCGAGGATCTCGCCGCTGCCGAGCTCATCGTGCGGCGTGCACGGGAGCAGGGCGCCGGCGTCGAGGTCGACTTCTGATCCCGCTGGCGGAGATCGAGCGCGCCCGGGAGACGATCCGCGGCGCCGCGATCCGTACGCCGCTCGTGCGACTCGACGTCGACGCACCGGCGGAGATCTGGCTGAAGCTCGAGAATCTGCAGCCGATCGGCTCCTTCAAGATCCGCGGCGCGGCAAACGCGGTCCGGCGGGCGCCGCGCGAGCTGACCGCCGGCGGCGTCGTGACCGCAAGCGCGGGCAACATGGCGCAGGGGGTCGCCTGGGCGGCGCGCGAGCTCGGCGTGCCCGCGACGATCGTCGTGCCGGACGGAGCGCCGCAGACCAAGCTGAACGCGATCGCCCGGCTCGGCGGCACCGTGGTGCAGGTGCCGCACGAGCGCTGGTGGCAGGCGCTCGTCGAGTCGCGCTACGACGACATCGAGGGCCTCTTCGTGCACCCGGTGCAGGACGAGGCCGTGATGGCGGGCAACGGCACGATCGGCCTCGAGCTCGCCGAGGACGCGCCCGACGCAGATGTCGTGCTCGTGCCCTGGGGCGGCGGCGGCCTCTTCACCGGGATCGCCAGCGCGCTCGCCGCAGTGCAGCCGGCGACGCGCGTCTACGCGGTCGAGCCCGAGACGGGCGCCCCGCTCACTGCGGCCCTGGCCGCCGGAGCTCCGGAGCAGGTCGACTATCGCCCGTCCTTCGTCGACGGCGCCGGCAGCCGTGCGCTGCTCCCGGCGATGTGGACGCGCGCGCAGCCGTTGCTCGCCGGCTCGTTCGCCGTGACCCTCGACGAGGTCGCCGCAGCCGTCCGGCTCCTCTCCGAGCGCGCGCGCATCGTCGCGGAGGGAGCGGGCGCGCTTGCCGTGGCCGCTGCGCTCGGCGACCGGGTCGAGGCACGGAAGATCGTCTGCGTCGTCTCCGGCGGGAACATCGACGCCGACCGGCTGGCGACGATCCTCCGCGGAGAGGTGCCGAGCTAGGCGGCGACGGGGCCGACGTCGTACGTCGTCAGCTGATCCTTCAGCTTCCGACGGATGCCGGCGAGGATCTGGGAGACCCGCGACTCGCTGACCCCGAGCATCCGGCCGATCTCGGCACCGGGGAGCTCGTGGACGTGGACGAGCGCCAGCACGCGCCGCTCCCGCTCGGAGAGCCGGGCGATCGCGTCACGCATCGCAGCGTTCCGCTCCGAGACGAGCGCTGTCGCTTCGGGGCCGAGCTCGCCCTCGGCTGCGACGACGGTGTCGCCGATCTCGAGCGGCAGCCCGTCGTCCGCCCCGCGCGCCGGTGCATTCAGCGAGCCGACGTCCGCGCGGTCGATCTCCTCGAGGCTCGTGCGGAGCTCCGCGACGGTCATGCCGAGCTCGCGAGCCAGCTGCTCCTCGGTCGGCGGCAGGCCGTGGCGGGCGGAGAAGGAATCGCGGGCCCGGTCGATCCTGCGGCCGACGCGGCGCACGGAGCGGGAGGCCCAATCCTGGCGGCGCAGCTCGTCGACGAGCGCACCGGCGACGCGCGTCCAGGCGTACTGCTCGAACGACGCGCCCTTGGCCGGGTCGAAGCGGTCGATCGCCTCCATCAGCGCGACGAGGCCGGACGAGGCGAGGTCGTCGAGGTCGCAGTGGTTCGGCAGCTCGCGCAGCTTGCGCGAAGCGATGTAGCGCACCATCGGCGCGTAGGACAGGATCAGCCGGTCGCGCGAGGCGCTGTCGCGATCGAGCTTCCAGTTTCGCCACAGGGTCTCGGCGGCAGCCGGCGTCAGGCGCTGAGCGCTCGAGGTGAGGGTCGAGGTCATGTGTTCCTCCGCAGGGTGGGGCGTCTCGACGTGCCCTCTCCCTATCGGCGCGGCGCTCGTCCCGGCGGGAGTCCTGGTTCAGGTCTTCGGCCCTCCCCGATTCAGGTGAACCCGTGTGCCCCTTCCGGGGGCCAGGAGGGTTGGCGGAATGCCGCTCGTCGTCGGGGTGCGCTGCTCGTTCCGAGGCAAGGACGCAGGGAGCGCCGATAGTTGAAGCTATCGGCGCGACGGAGGACGCCGCATCGGGGCGAGCAGCGCGGCCCGGCGGCACAGACTGTATTTCGCCAGACCCTCCTAGCGCGGACGGCCCGCGTACCGGAAGCCGAGCGGACGGATCGCGTCCGCGTCGACGAGGGCCTGCTCGAGCACTTCCGAGGAGGCCCCGCCGAGCAACCGGTGCAGGAACGGCGTCCGCACGAAAGTCCCCTCCAGAAAGTGCTCGTCGAGCGCCTGCCGCAGCGCGTCGAAGCCGTGCAGTCCGAGATGGTCGGCGTCCCACTCGGCCCGCAGCTCCTCGCGGGATGCGGGCGCCGGGTCGCCGCCCGCCGCTGCGAGCGCGCGTCGCTGACCCCAGAGCCAGTCGAGGGTCGGCTCGTCGAGCAGGTCCCAGGCGAATTCGTCCACGACGAGCACGCCGCCGCGCTCGAGCAGCGACGCGATCTTCCCGAGCGCCACGTCGAGGTCGCGGATGTGGTGCAGCGAGAACGCCGCGACGACGGCGTCGTAGCGCTCGGTCCCGTCGAGGTCGTCGAGCGTGAGACGCCGGAAGAGCTCGCCCTCGGGCGCCACCGGGTCGATCCCCAGGACGTCATGACCCGCGATCGCCAGCGCCGTCGTCAGCTCGCCCCGGCCGCTGCCCACCTCCAGCACGCGGGCGGGCGGCGGCGGAAGCTGCTCGCGCAGAAACTCTTCGAAGGTTTCCATTCGCGCTGCACCGTACTGGCCGCTCCGGCGAGAATCGCCCGATGAAGGGGGAGCAGACGGTGAGCACGGCGGCGGTCCGGCGGCTTGCGATCGCCGCGCAGGGCTATGCGGGCCGGTTCAGGCGCGCGGATGCCGCCGACGTCGAGGCCGCGATCGGGCGGCTCTCGTGCGTCCAGCTCGACTCGATCTCCACCGTCGACCGCAGCCACCGGCTCGCCCTCTCCTCGCGGATCGGCGCGTATCCGGCCGCTGCGGTGTCGGAGCTGCTCGGCGCCGGCCGGATCTTCGAGTACTGGGCGCACGAGGCCTGTCTCCTGCCGGCAGCGGACTGGCCGCTCTTCCGGCCGGCGATGCAAAACGGCGGCCGCGGCTGGTACGGGAAGGTCGAGAGGACGCACCCGCACCTGAGGGAGGAGATCCTGGGCGAGATCGAGGCGCGCGGGCCGCTCGGCTCGCGGCACTTCGAAGGTTCGGCGGGCGGCGGGATGTGGAACTGGAAGCCGGCCAAGGCGATGCTCGAGCTGCTCTGGAACCATGGTGAGCTCGTCGTCGGTGGACGGCAGGGCTTCCAGCGCCTCTACGACCTGCCCGAACGCGTGCTCCCGGCGAGGGTGCTGGAAGCGCCCGTCCCGCCCGAACCGGAACGTCTGCGCGAGCTGGCGCTGCGGGCGGTGCGGGCGCGCGGCGTCCTCACCGAGTCCGGAATCGTCGAGCACTGGCGCCTGCGAGGCGGCGCCGCGACCGTCCGCCCTGCTGTTGCGAGCCTGGTCGAGGACGGTCTGCTGCGCCGCCTGCGGGTCGACGACGGCGGCGCCGACGTGCTCGTCGACGCATCGGCGGATCTCGCGCCGCCCGCCCCGTCAGCACCGGTGCTCGTCTCGCCCTTCGACAACCTGCTCTGGGACCGGCCGTTCGCGCGGCGCATCCTCGAGTTCGACCACCTGATCGAGGTCTACAAGCCCCAACCGCAGCGCCGGTACGGCTACTACGTGCTGCCGTTCCTCCGCGGCGAGCGCATCGCCGGACGGGTCGATCTCAAGTCGGAGCGAACCGAGGGTGCGCTCGTCGTGAAGGCGTTCCACCGCGAGGACGGCGTCCGCGCGTCGGCGGCGCTCGACGATGCGCTCGACCGGGCGCTCCAGCGCCTGGCACGCACGATCGGGCTCGAGACGGTACGGCGGTGAAGGTGAGCGTCGAGGAGGCGCGCCGGATCGCCGTCCGCGCGCAGGTGCTCGACGGCGGCGCGACCGACGTCCTGTCGACGGTGCGTCGGCTCGGCTTCCTGCAGATCGATGTCGTCCAGCCGATCGAGCGGCCGCAGCACCTCGTTCTCTTCAGCCGGCTCGGGCCGCGTTACGACCGCGCGGAGCTCGACCGGCAACTCTGGGAGGAGCGCTCGCTCTTCGAATGGAACGCGTTCATCTACCCGCTCGAGGACTTGCCGCTCGTCCGCGCCCGGGTCCGAAACTTCAAGCGCTCGCGGCACTACAAGAGCGAGCGTTGGGTGCACGAGTTCCTGGCCACGAACCGCGCCTTCCGCCGCTACGTCATGCGCGAGCTCGAGCAACGTGGCCCGCTCCCCTCCCGCGAGCTCGAGGATCGCTCCAAAGGCGAGAGGCGCGATCACCGCTGGTGGGGACCGCGCATGGTCGGGTTGATGCTGCTGTCGCTCCACCTGTACGGCGAGATCACCGTCGCCGGACGGAGGGGCAACGAGCGGCTGTGGGACCTCACGTCCCGCTGCTGGCCCGAGACGGAGACGGTCTCCGTGCGCGAGGCGGAGCGGATCCGCGCCGACCGCCAGTTCCGCACCCAGGGGGTGCGGCTCGTGAAGGGAGAGTGGGAAGCCCATCCGGATGCGGTGGACGGGCCGGTGCCGGACCGCGCCGTGCTTCTCTCCCCGTTCGACCGCCTCGTCTACGACCGCGACCGCGCCGAGGCGCTGTGGGACTTCCGCTACCGGCTCGAGATGTTCGTCCCGAAGGCGAAGCGCGAGTACGGCTACTACGTGCTGCCGCTGCTCAGCGGCGACAGCGTCGTCGGCCGGGCGGAGCCGCGCTTCGACCGGAAGACGCGTACGCTCGAGCTGCTCGGCGCGTGGGGCGACACCTCCCGGCTCGACGAGGCGCTCGCCGACCTCGGGACCTGGCTCGGCGCCGATACGATCGACGCGTGAACTTCGAGACGCGCGCCATCCACGACGGCCAGGAGCCGGACCCCGCCACCGGCGCGGTGGTCACGCCGATCTACCAGACCGTGACCTACGTGCAGGAGGCGGTCGGCGTCAACAAGGGTTACGACTACTCGCGCGTCGGCAATCCCACGCGCACCGCGTTGCAGACGGCGCTCGCGTCACTCGAGAACGCCGAGCACGGAATCGCGTTCTCGTCCGGGCTCGGCGCGACGACCACGCTGATGCACCTCGTCAACCCGGGCGAGCGGGTCGTCCTGATCGCGGACGTGTACGGGGGCGTCTACCGGATGACCTCGCAGGTGTACGAGCCCAAGGGGTACGTCTTCGACTACCTCCCTGCAGCCGAGTTCGAAACCCTCGCGGAGCACCTCGACGAGCGTACGCGCATGGTCTGGATCGAGACCCCGTCGAACCCGCTCCTGAACGTCGTCGACATCCAAGCCGCCGCCGACGCCGCGCACGCCGCAGGCGCGATCCTCGTCGTCGACAACACCTTCGCGACGCCGTACCTCCAGAACCCGCTCGATCTCGGCGCGGACGTCGTCCTGCACTCGACGACGAAGTACCTCGGCGGCCATTCCGACGTCGTCGGCGGCTTTGCCGGCACGAACGACCCGACGATCGCGGAGCGCCTCTTCTTCCTGCAGAAGTCGCTCGGCGCCGTTCCCGGGCCGTTCGACTCGTGGCTCGTCCTGCGCGGGCTGAAGACGCTCGCCCTGCGCATGGGCCGGCACTGCGAGAACGCACGCGCGATCGCCGGCTGGCTCGGTGAGCAGCCGTCCGTGACGCAGGTGCTCTATCCCGGCCTGCCGGAGCACCCGGGCCACGAGATCGCGAAGCGCCAGATGCGCGACTTCGGCGGGATGATCTCCTTCCTCACCGAGACCGAGGAGGAGGCGGTCGAGCTCGTCGCGCGCACGAAGCTGTTCCTCCTCGCCGAGTCGCTGGGCGGCGTCGAGAGCCTGATCGAGCACCCCGCGCGGATGACGCACGCCTCCACCGCCGACGCGCCGTTCGCCGCCCCGAAGAACCTCGTGCGCCTCTCCGTCGGGATCGAATCGGTGGACGACCTGATCGCGGACCTCGAGGCGGCGCTCGTCCCGGCCGCGAGCCACGCCAAGTAACAGACTGTTTCTTGGCCGGGCCGATCGACCTCCTGCACGGCGGCGCGGCGCGCACGATCGGCGTCTACCTCGTCGACACCGAGGACGGGCTCGCGCTCTTCGACTGCGGGCCGGCGAGCTGCCTCGACGCGCTCGAAGCCGGGCTCGCCGAGCGCGGGCACGCACTCGGCGACGTCCGTCACCTACTGCTCTCGCACATCCACCTCGACCACGCCGGCGCGGCCGGCACGCTCGTCCGCCGCCACCCTCAGCTCCAGGTGCACGTCTCGGAGGTCGGCGCACCGCACCTCGTCGACCCGAGCCGGCTCGAGCAAAGCGCACGGCGGCTCTACGGCGAGACCTTCGACCCCCTCTGGGGCGAGCTTGCACCGGTGCCCGAGGAGAACGTCCACGTCGTGGGCGGGCGCGTGCTCGGTCTCGAGTGCTTCCCCTCGCCGGGGCACGCATCGCACCACGTTTGCTACTTCGACGGCTCGACCCTCTACGCGGGCGACGCGGCCGGCGTGCGGATCGAGCCGGCGCGCACCGTCCTGCCGCCGACGCCGCCGCCCGACGTCGACCTGGCAGCGTGGGAGCGCACGATCGCTGAGATCGAGCGCCGGCGGCCGGAGCAGCTGGCGCTGATCCACTTCGGGCTCGCCGCCGACGTCGACCGGCACCTCACGGAGCTGCGCGAGCGGCTGGCGACGTGGGCCGGCCGGGTCGAGCGCGGCGCCGACGAGGCCGAGTTCGTCGCCGCCGCGAGGGCCGACCTGCCGCCGGACGAGGCCGACGCCTACGACCGCGCGATGCCGTTCTGGCAGTCGTATGCAGGCCTCGCGCGCTACTGGGAGAAGCGACGCGCGTGAAGGCGAGTCTCGCGCCGCTCCGTGAGCGGGAGTTCCGGCTCCTCTTCGCCGGCCGCTTCGCCTCCTACATCGGCAGCGCGGTCGCCCCCGTGGCACTCGCGTTCGCGGTGATCGACGACCTCGATGGCACGCCCACCGAGCTCGGCCTCGTCCTGATGGCGGCCTGGCTGCCACAGATCGTGTTCATTCTGATCGGCGGCGTCTTTGCGGATCGGCTCCCGCGCCACTTCGTGCTCGTCGCTTCGAACGTCCTCAGCGGTGTCGCGCAGGTGGTCGCGGCCGTCCTGCTTCTGACGGGCAACGCCGAGATCTGGCACCTCGTCGTGCTCCAGGTATTTCGCGGGATCGCCTCGTCGTTCTTCTTTCCCGCCTCGACCGGAATCGTGCCGCAGACGGTGAGTGCGCCACTGCTGCAGCAGGCGAATGCGCTCCTGCGAATGACCACCAACGCCGCTCTCGTGCTCGGCACGGCGGCGGGCGGCATCCTCGTGGCAGCCGTAGGCTCGGGCTGGGCGATCGCGTTCGACGGGGGCACGTACCTCCTCAGCGGCGCGATCCTGCTCTTCATGCGGATTCCGGGCGCGCTCAAGGCGTCGTCCTCGGTGGTGCGAGACCTGGCGGACGGCTGGAAGGAGTTCCGCTCGCGCGAATGGCTCTGGGTGATCGTCCTCGCCGCGCTGTTCGGGAACATGGTCTCGAGCGGCTCGATGGGTGTGCTCGGACCCGTCGTGGCGGAGGACGCCCTCGGCGGCGCCGCGGCCTGGGGCTTCATCCTCGCCGCACAGGCGGTCGGCCTCGTGCTGGGCGGACTGATCACGCTTCGCCTGAGACCGAGCCGACCGCTCCTCGTCGGCCAGGTCGCGGTGCTCTTCTGGGGGCTCCCACTCGCCGGGCTCGCGCTCGAGCTCCCGACAGTCGCCATCGCCGGGCTCGCCTTGATCGCGGGTATCGGGCTCGAGCTCTTCGGCGTGTACTGGGACACGTCGCTCCAGCAACACGTGCCGCAGGAGGCGCTCTCGCGCGTCAGTTCCTACGACGCGCTCGGCTCTTTCGTCGCGATCCCGATCGGCCTCTCGATCGTCGGGCCGATCTCCGCGGCGATCGGCGTCTCCACGACACTCTGGGTCGCGTTCGCGATCTTTCTCGTGGCCCAGGGCGGCGCGCTCCTGAGCCGTGACGTGCGGACGCTTCCGCGTCGTGACGACCCGGTCGAAGCCGATCAGATCCCGGAGCCTGCAGTCATCACGTCCAGCCCGTGACGAGCCAGCGCCGGCTCGCGAAGCGGCGCCACATCAGCAGCAGCCGGACGAGGATGAGGACGGCGAGAGCGGCCCAGACGCCGACGATCCCCCAGTCGAAGGCGACCGAAGCCAGCGCCACCGTCGCCGAGGCGGCGAACGCGGCCACCATCGACCAGGCGAGATAGGGCCCGTCGCTGGCGCCGATCAGGATCCCGTCGAGCGCGAAGACGGCGCCGTTCAGCGGCTGCATCAGCGCGAAGAGGAGCCAGATCGCCCCCACGCGCTCGAGCACGAGCTCGTCGCCCGTGAACGCGCGTGGCAAGACGCCCCCGAGCAGCACCAGCACGGCCGCGAAGAATGCTCCCGCGTAGACGGCCAGCCAGATCATCCGCGCGCTCGCCTCGTAGGCCCGACGCGTGTCCCCCGCGCCGAGCCCGCGACCGACGAGCACCTGGCCGGCGATCGCAATCGCGTCCAGCACGAGCGCGAGGAAGAGCCAGAGCTGGAACGCGATCTGGTGCGCGGCGATCGACGCGTCGCCGGAGCGCGTCACGATCGCACCCGCGAGCGTGAAGGCGGACATCAGCGCCAGCGTCCGCACGAAGATGTGGCGGCCGACCTTCACGAGCCGCAGCATCAGCGCGGCGCGCGGACGCAGATCGCGGCCGGCCGAGCGCAGCAGCACCAAGACGAAGGCTGCTCCCATCCCGGTTTGCGCGATCGCCGTCCCCCACGCCGAGCCCTCGATCCCCCAGTCGAAGCCGTAGACGAAGAGCACCTCGAGGATCGCGTTCGCGACGTTGCCCGCGATCAGGATCATGAGCGGGGTGCGCAGGTCGGCGACGCCGCGGAGGTAGCCCTGCGCACCGATCGCGATGAACGCCGAGGGCAGCCCGAGCGAGACGATGCGGATGTAGGTCACGGCGAAGTCCGCGGTCTCTCCCTTGCCGCCCATGGCGCCGACGATCCCCGGCGCGAACGCGATCATCACGGCCGTCAGCGCGATCCCGACGCCGAGGCACAGCCACAACGCCTGAGCCCCGAGCCGCCGCGCCGCCTGCTCCTGCCCGGCGCCGGAGGCGCGGCCGACCTGCGCCGTCGTGCCGTACTGGAGGAAGTTGAAGATCGCGAAGAGCGCTGTCAGGACGGTCGCGGCGATCCCCAGCGCGGCCAGCTCCTCGCGGCCGAGGTGTCCCACGATCGCGGTGTCGACGAGGATGTACGACGGCTCGGCCGCGAGCGCCCCGAGCGCGGGCACCGCGAGTCGCAAGATCTCGCGGTCGTACGAACTTCTGAGCTTCACTCGTCGCGGAGAATCCGCGCGCCGCTCGACTGCGCGAGCGCCTTCACGACGATCTCGTCCACGTTCACGTTCGGCGGACGGGTCAGCGCAAAGAGCACGCAGTCGGCGACATCCGCCGGCTGCATCGCTCCGCCGAGCGCGACACCCTCGTAGATCCCGCGCGCCACGTCCTCGTCGCCACGGAAGCGGACACGCGAGAAGTCGGTCTCGACGAGCCCGGGCGCGACGTTCGTGAGCCGGATCGGCCGGCCGAGCAGATCCTCGCGCAGCGCCTGCGTGAAGCCGTGCACGGCGAACTTCGAGGCGACGTACAGCGCGCCGTTCGGATAGGCGGCCATCCCGGCGACCGAGCCCAGGTTCACGATGTGGCCACCGTCCCGGATGTGCGGCAGGCAGAGTCGCGTCATCCGGATCAAGCCGTGCACGTTCGTCTCGAGCACGACCTCCTCGTCGGCCTCCGTCGACTCGTCGAACGGATCGCGCCCGAGCGCGAGCCCTGCGTTGTTGACGAGGATGTCGAGCCCGCCGAGCTCCGCCAGCGCATCCGCGACGAAGCGCTTGCAGCTCTCGGGGTCGGTCACGTCGAGCGGCAGGGCGACCTCCGTGGCGAGCTGCCCCACCCGCCGGGCGCCACCGGCGACTCGGACGCCCGCATCCTTCAGCGCGGCGGCGATGGCGGCCCCGATCCCGCTCGACGCACCCGTGACGATCGCGGTCTTGCCGGACAGATCCACCGCGCGAGCCTAACGCGAGAGCGACACGAGCCCGGGCGCGTGCTCCACCTGGAGCGTCGTATGCACGAGGTCGTACCGCTCGCGCAGCAGCGTCTCGAGCTCACGACGGATCGCGTGACAGTCGGCCCGCGGCTCGACGAGCACGTGCGCCGAGAGCGCGGGGAAACCGGACGTGATCGTCCAGATGTGCAGGTCGTGCACGTCCACGACACCCGGCGAGGCGGCCATCGCTGCGCCCACCGCGCGCGCGTCGATCCCGGCCGGCACGCCCTCGAGCAGGATCCCCACCGACTCACGGACGATCCCGACGGTGCTCGCCAGCACGAGCAGGCCGATCAGCAGGCCGGCGAGCGGGTCGGCGCCCTCCCAGCCCGTCGCGAGCACCACCAGCGCAGCGACCACGACACCCACCGAGGAGGCGAGGTCGGCGAGCACGTGCAGAAGCGCTGCACGAACATTCAGCCCGTCGCCCGCAGAGTGGAGGATGCGCGCGGCCGCCACGTTGACGCCGAGGCCGACCATGCCCGCCGCCAGCACCCAACCGCCCTCGACCGCAGGCGGGTCGCCCAGCCGGCGAATCGCCTCGACCACGATCCACAGCCCGAGCGCGATCAGGACGAGCGCGTTCGCAAGTGCGGCGAGGATCTCGGCACGGCGCCAACCGAAGCTCCGCTCCGGGGTGGCCGGGCGCCGAGCGAGCCACGCGGCGAAGAGGGCAAGCCCCAGGGCGAGCGCGTCGGAGAACATGTGGGCCGCGTCGGCGAGGAGCGCCAGCGAGCCGGCGAGCAGCGAGGCGCCGAGCTCGACGACGGCGAAGCCCAGCACGAGCGCGAGCGCCAAGCCGAGCGCGCGCGTCCCGGAGCGAGCATGAGCGTGGCCCGCCATGGCCGCCCACCGTAGCGAAGCGTTCGTTGACCAACCGTTTACATCTCGCTCCGATATGGGAGACTCCCGCCAACGTGGCCGGCGTTCAGTTCGACGGGGTGAGCAAGATCTACGCGGACGGGACGCGTGCGGTCGATCGGCTCCAGCTCGAGATCGAGGACGGCGAGTTCATGGTGCTCGTCGGCCCGTCGGGCTGCGGGAAGACCACGGCGCTGCGAATGGTGGCCGGGCTGGAGGACATCTCCGAAGGCGTGCTGCGCATCGGCGACACGGTGGTCAACCACGTGCCGCCGCGCGACCGCGACATCGCGATGGTCTTCCAGAGCTACGCGCTCTACCCTCACCTCAGCGTCTACGACAACATCGCCTTCGGGCTGAAGCTGAAGAAGACGCCGAAGGAGGAGGTGAAGGAGCGGGTGCAGAAGGCGGCGCAGCTCCTCGGCCTCGAGGAGTACCTCGACCGGAAGCCGCGCGCGCTCTCGGGCGGCCAGCGGCAGCGCGTCGCGATGGGTCGCGCGATCGTCCGCCAGCCGAAGGCCTTCCTGATGGACGAGCCGCTCTCGAACCTGGACGCCAAGCTGCGCGTGCAGATGCGGGCGGAGATCTCCCAGCTCCAGACCGACCTCGGCACGACGACCGTCTACGTGACGCACGACCAGGTCGAGGCGATGACGATGGGCGACCGTGTCGCCGTCATGCGCAAGGGCGAGCTGCAGCAGGTCGACGCGCCGCAGCGGCTCTACGACCGCCCGGTCAACCTCTTCGTCGGTGGCTTCATCGGCAGCCCCGCGATGAACCTCGTCGACGCGAACCTGGAGCAGCGAAACGGCGAGCTCGTCGCGGTCCTCGGCGAGAACGAGATCGTGCTCGGCCGCGAGACGCGGTCGGCGCGCCCTGGCCTGGAGGCCTACACGGGACGCACGCTCGTGCTCGGCATCCGCCCCGAGGACCTGGAAGACGCCGCGCTCGAGCCAGACATGGCCGAGCGGCAGCATCTCCGGGGCAAGGTCACGCTCACGGAGGCGCTCGGCTCCGAGGTGATGGTGCACTTCAAGGTCGACGCGGCCGCCGCCGCCACCGACGACGTGCGCGAGCTTGCGGAGGACGCCGGCACCGAGGGCCTCGCCGAGCGCGACAGCGACGGCGGCGCGACGATGGTCGGCCGCTTCGGCGCGCGCTCGCGGGTAAGCAGCGGCGACGCGATCGAGATCGCGGTCGACACGCGCGCACTCCATTTTTTCGAGCCCGAGAGCGGGCTGGGGATCTATGACGGAACCGAAAGAGAGGAAACGAACGCATGACGAAGCAGCGGTTCATCCTGCTCGCTCTACTCGTGGCCATGCTCGCGTTGCTCGCGGCAGGCTGCGGCGGGGACGACGACGACGGTGGGGACGCGGCCGGCACCACCGCAGAGACCACGACCGAGGAAGACGAGGCTGTCTCCGGCTCGATCAACGTCCTGGCGGTCTGGACGGGCGCCGAGGGAGAGGCCTTCCAAGCTGTCCTCGACGGCTTCACCGAGGAGAACCCCGACGTCACCGTCGACTATCAGTCGGCCGCTGATCCGGCCACCGTGCTGTCCACGTCCGTCGAGGGCGGCAATCCGCCCGACGTCGCGGCGCTTCCATCGCCCGGAATCATGGCCGACTTCGTGGGTCGAGACGCGCTGACGCCGCTCGACTTCGCCCAGCAAACCATCGAGGACAACTACGCCGAGGGTTGGCTGACCGCAGGCAGCGTCGACGGTCAGCTGTACGGCGTCTTCTTCAAGGGCGTCAACAAATCGACGGTCTGGTACAACGTCGAGACCTTCGAGAGCGCGGGCGTCGAGCCGCCGGCGGACTGGGAGACGTTCCTCTCGAACGCCGAGACGCTCGCTGCCAGCGGCACGCCTGCCTACTCGATCGGCGGCTCGGACGGCTGGACCCTCACCGATCTGTTCGAGAACATCTACCTGCGGCTGGCCGGTCCTGAGAAGTACGACCAACTCGCGACGCACGAGATCCCTTGGACGGACGAGTCCGTCACCCAGACGCTCACCGAGATGGCCAAGATCTTCGGTGACACCGACAACATCGCGGGCGGCACGAGCGGGGCGCTCCAGACCGACTTCCCCACCTCGGTCACGCAGGTGTACTCGGATCCGCCGAAGGCAGCGCAGGTGATCGAGGGCGACTTCGTCGCCGGCGTCATCTCCGCGGAGACCCAGGCCGAGCCGGAGACCGGCTTCAACGTCTACGCGTTCCCGACCATCGACGATGACGACGAAGGCGCCGTCGTCGGCGCCGGGGACGTCCTCGTCATGTTCACGGACAGTCCAGCCGCACGCGCGCTGATCGAGTACCTGGCGACCCCCGAGGCACAGGAGATCTGGGCGGCGCGTGGCGGCTTCACCGCGCCGAACAAGAACGTCGACCCCAGCGTGTATCCCGATGAGGTGACGAGAGGTGCTGCCGAAGGTCTCAGCGGAGGCGACTTCCGCTTCGACCTGTCCGACCTCCAGCCCGCTGCCTTCGGGAGCGATGCCATGTTCAGCCTCCTCCAGGACTTCCTGAGGAATCCGGACGACGTCGAGGGCACGGCGACGAAGCTCGAGGCCGCCGCGGCCAAGGCATACGGCTAGCGCCTTCAGCCGTTGAGCAGTACCGCGATCAGGCCGGAGTTCCCTCCCGAGGAGGGAGCTCCGGCCGCTCCGCACAGTTCCACCTTGCGGGGACTGCTGCTGCCGTTCGCCTTTCTGGCGCCGGCGGCGTTCTTCCTCGGCGTCTGGGTCGTCTACCCGACGTTCGCGACGATGTGGCGGAGCCTCTTCGACGATCGCGGCGACAGCTTCGTCGGGCTCGACAACTACGAGCGCATGTTCACCGACGAGACGGTGCAGACGGCGATCAAGAACAACGTCCTCTGGGTGCTCGTCATCCCGGCCGGGGTCACCGCCGTCGGGCTCGTCTTCGCGGTCCTCACCGAGAAGGTGCGCTGGGCCCCGGCGTTCAAGATCGCGGTGTTCATCCCGCTCGCCGTCTCGCTGTTCGCGGTCGGCGTGATCTGGCGGATCATGTACACGGAAGACCCGGAGCGCGGCGCGATCAACGCGGCGATCGTCGGCGTCCAGGGCGTCGTCAGCGACCAAGGCGTGCTCTCGTCCGCGCGACCGTCGACGGACACGCTGACGGGCACTCCATCGGGCGGGCTCACGCTCCAGGAGCCGGTCGAGCCCGGCGACGTCGCCCTACTCGGCCTCACGGCGATCAGCGCGGACGAAGTTCCCGAGGACGCGGCCGAGGCCGTGCAACCCGAGCCGCTGCAGGGCGGCATCACGGGCGTCGTCTGGCGGGACTTCAAGCCCGGCGGCGGCACGCCGGGCGAGGTCGAGAGCGAGGAGATCGGGTTGGCGGGCGTCACGGTCGAGTTGAGCGACGCCGAGAGCCAAAGCACGATCGACTCCGCCACGACCGGCGTCGACGGCACCTTCGCCTTCGAGGACGTCGAACCGGGCGAGTACCGGGTCGCGATCGGTTCCGAGACGTTCGCCGAGCCCTTCAAGGGCTTCAGCTGGCTGGGACCGACCCTGATCACGCCCGCGCTCATGATCGCGTACATCTGGGTTGCCGCCGGCTTCGCGATGGTGATCACCGCCGCCGGGCTCTCCGCTATTCCCCGCGACACGCTCGAGGCCGCCCGCACCGACGGCGCCACCGAGTTCCAGGTCTTCCGGCGGATCACCGTGCCACTGCTCGCACCCGTGCTGACCGTCGTCTTCGTCACGCAGATCATCGCGGTGCTGAAGCTCTTCGACCTCGTGCTGGCGATCGCGCCGGGGTCAAGCCGGAACGACGCGACGGTCCTCGCCTTCGAGATGTGGCGGCGCGCGTTCTCGGGCCAGAACCTCTTCGGTCTCGGCGCCGCGATCGCAACGTTCCTGTTCCTCCTCTTCATCCCATTCCTCATCGTCAACGTCAGACGATTCCGAGCGGAGGCCCGGTAGTGGCAACAGCGGTCGAACAGCAGCCTGTCGTGGTCGAGGAGGGCGCCGCCACGAAAATCGTGCGCGCGCTCGGTCGGGCACCCGTGCACCTCGTGCTGATGCTGATCGCGATCCTCTGGCTGATCCCGACCGCCGGGCTCTTCATCACGTCGCTGCTGACGCCGTCCGACCAGGCCGAGGGCGGCTGGTGGAACTTCCTCTTCACGCCGAGCGCCTGGACGTTCGAGAACTACCGCAACATGTTCAACGACGACAGCATCGTCGACGCGCTCATCATCACCGCCCAGGTCACCCTGGGCGCAACGATCCTGCCGATCCTCGTCGCTTCTCTCGCCGCCTACGCCCTCGCCTGGATCGACTTCCCCGGTCGCGACTGGATCTTTCTCTCCGTCGTCGCGCTGCTCGTCGTGCCGATTCAGATGGCGCTGATCCCGATGTTCTCGCTCTACAACCGCTTCAGCCTCTTCGACACGATCCCCGGGCTGATCCTCTTCCACTCCGCCTTCGCCCTGCCCTTCGCGATCTTCCTGCTGCGGAACTTCTTCGCCGGGATTCCACGGGACCTGATGGAGGCGGCGCGGATCGACGGCGCCTCCGAGCTTCGGCTCTTCTTCAAGGTCGTGCTTCCGCTCGGGATCCCCGCGATTGCATCGCTCGCGATCTTCCAGGTGCTCTTCGTCTGGAACGACCTGCTGATCGGGCTCGTGATGGCCCAGAACAACCAGCCGATCGCACCGGAGATCTCCTCGCAGCTGCGCCAGTTCGGCTCGAACCTCGACGTGATCGCGCCTGCGGCGTTCTTCTCCGCGGTCGTGCCGCTGATCATCTTCGCAATGTTCCAGCGCTACTTCGTCCAGGGCCTGCTCGCCGGCTCCGTCAAGTAACGCGTGCGAGTCCCTGACCGGCGGGCTCCCGCCGGGCAGAACCCGGCTCCGCCCGCCTCGGGAACCCGCCCGAGGTGATACTGACGAGGTGAGCGAGCGCTGCGCCATCGTCGGTTCCGGCCTCGGTGGCTTCGTCGCTTACACGACGCTCCGCCACGCCGGGCTCGAGCCGCAGGAGATCGCCGTCTTCGGCGACGCCGGCGATCCCGCCGGGCCCTGGCGCGTGCGCGCCGCCGCGATCCGGCAACAGCGGATGCGCTCCGAGAGCGACGGACACTGCTATCCCTCGAGCTTCCCCGGCCTCGCTGCGCGGGAGGCGGCGCGGCGGTGGTCGGCCGTCCCGCTGCTGCAGAGCGTCTGCGACCGCTACCGGCCGACCGTCGGCGAGTTCCTCCGGCACGTGGACGAGCTGCGTGAGCGCAGCGGCTGGGACGCGAGCCTTCGTCCCGGTCGAGTCGAGCGTGTGCGCGCCGCCGACGGCGGGTTCGAGCTCGACGGGCACGGCACATTCGGCCACGTCCTGCTCGCGCCGGGACACCCGGGCCTCGCAGCTGCCGCCGGAGCTCGAGCGCGACCCGCGCGTCGTCCACGCCTACGAGCCGCACGAGTACGGGGCGCGCGTCGCCGTCGTCGGTGCCGGAATGGCCGCGGCGACCGAGTGGCTGAACGCCCTCGCGGCCGGCTCCGAGGTCGTGTCGGTGCGCCGTCGCGAGCCGGCGCGACGACCCCTGAACGTGGAGCGGCCGCTCTTCTCCAAGCGCGGGCTCGCTGCCTTCCGAACGGCGCCACGCGACCGGCGGGCCGAGCTGCTGCGCTCCTTCGGCGCGCCCTCCTACCCGCCGGGACGCAGCTGGGACGAGCCCGTCGAGCAGGCTGCGCGCGACGGCCGCTTCCGGGTCGAGCCTGAGCTCAACGGCGCCGACCAGGTGATCTGCGCGACCGGCTTCAGGCGCGGGTTCGCCCACGATCCGCTCCTGCGCCGGCTCGTGGAGGAGCACGGGCTCGAGACCGAGGAGCGCTGGATCGTGCTCGCGGACGACTCCACCGTGCCGGCGCTGACCGACGCGGGGCGGACACTCGCTCTCGCGGGCGTGCCCGCGCAGTGGGCCTACCCCGCGGCTGACACGCTCGTCGGGATGAAGTTCGCGGCGCGCCGCTTCGCCGCAAAGGTGGCGGAATGTCGTACACGCTGAGAGGGCGGATCGAGACGCGGCTCGCCGTGTCGATCGTGCCCTTCCTCGTCGCTGCTGCGCTCGCGGTCGCACTGGGGGAATGGTGGCCGCTCTACCTCGCCGCCGCGATGATCGGCGTCGGCCTCGCACTCGACGCGATCCTCTATCACCGGTTGCTCCCCTACCAGCCGGGCTGGGCCGCGCTCCCCCTGGGCCTCGCCGAGCTGGGCCTGACGATGGCGCTGGTGTGGAGGCTCGAGGTCGCAGCGCCGCTCGGCCCCGCGCTCTGGTTCTTCGCGGGCTCCTGGCTGCTCGCGCAGGTCTTGGGCCACGCCGTCCTGCCGATCGTGCACCTGACCTACGGCGACGACGGCGGCGAGCTCGGCCGCGGCGGGTACGCGCTCTCGGCGGCCGCGCCGGCGGCGCTTCTGGCCGTCCTCGGCATTGCCTGGGCGGCGGAACCGCCCGTCGTCCACCTCGGCGGCGGCACGATCGCAGGCCCGCTCGTCCTCGACAGCCCGCAGGTCGTGGAGGGCGGCGGCGCGGTCGTCCGCGGTGGCATCCTGATCCGCTCCGACGACGTGACGGTGCGCGACGTGACCGTGTTCGGCGGGGAGATCGGGATCGAAATACGCGACAGCGAGGACGTGGTGCTCGAGCGGGTGCGCGTGGCCGGAGCGGCCCTGGACGGGATCAACGCGCGGCGCAGCTCGCTCGTCGTCCGCGACTGCGAGATCGACTCGCCCGGCGTCGCGGGGGCGCAGGGGATCGACATCTCCTTCGCAATGACCTTGCCGCCGAGCCGCGTCGAGCGCTGTCTCGTGCGCGGGGGCAGCGAGGGCATCGTCTCCCACCTCGCCAACGTCGACTTCCGCGAGAACCGCGTGTCGGGAACAGCGCTGCGCGGGATCGCGGTGACGGAGATGTCGATGGGCTCGGTCGACCGCAACGTCGTCGAGGACGCGACCGGCGTCGGGATCTTCTGCGGCGACTGGTCGCACTGCTCGATCAGCGAGAACAGCGTCACCGGCACGCGCGCGGACGCCTCGGGCAACCCAACCCGTGCCGGCCACGGGATCGTCTCGCATTACTACGCCGTCGCCGAGCTGGACGACAACCAACTCGATCGCGCGGCCGGGGCCTTCATCCATGGGCGTTTCGACGACCTCGAGTGACCTCCGGCGCCGCAGCGTCGAGATCATTCGCGCCGGGCAATCCCCGGACGGGGGCTACGTCGCCTCGCCGAACTTTCCGCCGTACGCGTTCTCGTGGCTTCGCGACGGGTCGTTCATCGCGGACGCGATGAGCCGCGTCGGGGAGATCGAGAGCGCAGAAGCGTTCTTCGACTGGGTCGGCCGGATCGTCGGGGCCGGCCTCGGCTTCGAGGCGCGGTACACGCTCGACGGGCGGCGCGACCCGACCGAATGGCCGCACCGCCAGCACGACGGCTGGGGCCTCTGGCTCTGGGCCGTGCGCACACACTGCGAGCGGCACGGGCGGCCACACCGCTGGCGTGACGCGGCGGCGCGCTCCGCTCTGCACCTCGAGACGGTGCGTGAGCAACCATGCGTGGACTGGTGGGAGGAGCGCGCAGGCGTGCATGCGGCCACGCTCGCCTGCATCGCCGCCGGGCTCGGCGACGAGCTCGACCTCTCCGTGGCGGAGAAGCGGCTCGATGCATCGCTCCTCGTGCTCCCCTTTCTCGGCTTCGCGCCCGTCGACGTCTCGCCCCTCGTCAGCCCGGGCGGCGGCGTCCATCGCCATCTCGAGGACACGTTCTACGGCGGCGGCGAGTGGCTGCTCCTGACCGCCATGCTCGGCCTGGCCGAACCGGCGCGCGCACGCGAGTGCCTCGACTGGATCGAGGCCCACGCGACACCAGACGGCGAGTTGCCCGAGCAGTCGCAGGATCACCTGCTCGCACCGGCCATGTTCGAGCACTGGGTGGAGAAGTGGGGCCCGCCGCCGTCGCCCCTTCTCTGGGCGCACGCGATGTATCTCACACTCGCACACGAGCTCGAGCGCACGGACGACGCCTGAGATGCAGCTGCGCGCGCGCACCGGCAACCCCGACTTCCTCGACCTTCCGTGGGACACGCCGCTCGAGGACTGGGAGAGCGACCGGCTGGTCGAGGTCGTCCGCGGCATCCACCGGAATGTCGTTCGCTTCGTCGAGTACGAGGGCGCGCGCGGGCCGCGACTCTACGCGCTGAAGGAGCTGCCCGGCACGCTCGCGCAGCACGAATACAGGCTACTCCGCCATCTCGCGGAGGAGGAGGTGCCGGTCGTCGACGCGGTCGGGGTCGCCACCGACCGCGGCCCCGACCTCGCCCCCGTCCTGATCACGCGCCACCTCGACTACTCGCTCCCCTTCCGGACGCTGTTTGCTCGCGGCGGGATGCCCGACCTCCGTGTGCGCCTCCTCGACTCAGGCGCTGAGCTCCTCGTCCGGCTGCATCTGAGCGGGTTCTTCTGGGGCGACTGCTCGCTCTCGAACACCCTCTTCCGCCGCGACGCCGGGGCGCTCGCCGCGTATCTCGTGGACGCCGAGACGGGCGCGCTCTACCCGAGCCTCTCCGACGGGCAGCGGCTGCACGACCTGTCGATCGCCGAGGAGAACGTCGTCGGCGAGCTCATCGACTTGGAGGCCGAGCTCGGCCGGGAGGGCGAGCTGGCACCGGAGGAGACGGCGACGGAGCTGCTCGACCGGTACGAGTCGCTCTGGGACGAGCTGACGCGGGAGGAGGCCTTCGGCGACGACTCCCGCTACCGGATCGACGAGCGCCTGCACCGGCTGAACGACCTCGGCTTCGACGTCGAGGAGGTCGAGCTCGTCGCCGACGACGGCGGCTACCGCCTCCGGCTGAGCCCCCACGTCGTCGAGCCCGGTCACCACCGTCGGCGCCTGCTCTCGCTCACCGGCCTGCAGGCGCAGGAGAACCAGGCGCGCCGGCTGCTGAACGACATCGCGCGCTTCCGCGCCGAGCTGGAGCGCGAGGGTGGCCGGCCGCTGCCCGAGTCGGTCGCCGTGTACCGCTGGCTGGCTGAGGTCTTCGAGCCGGCGATCGCCGCGATCCCGCTCGAGCTCTGGGGGAAGCGCCAGGCGGCCGAGGTCTTCCACGAGCTGCTCGAGCACCGGTGGTTCCTCTCCCAGCAGCGCGGCGAGGACGTCGGTCTCCTGCCTGCGGTGGACGCGTACGTCCAGGACGTCCTCCGCCACGCCCCGGACGAGCGAGCGGTGCTCGCCCCGGACGGCGACGAGGCGGAGGACGAGGACGCCTAGGAGAGGTCGATTTTGTCGATCGTGATGTCGGTGCGTGGCGCGTCGCGGCCGTCGCGCTCGGCGAGCGAGATCCGGTCGACCACGTCCTGGCCGGCCGTGACCTTGCCGAACACCGTGTGCTTGCCGTCGAGCCAGGGGCACGCCTCGGCGGTGACGATGAAGAACTGGCTCCCGTTCGTCCCCGGGCCCGAGTTCGCCATCGCGAGGGCGCCCTTCTCGACCTTGTGCTCGTTGAACTCGTCCTCGAACTGGTAGCCGGGGCCGCCGGAGCCTGTGCCCTCGGGGCAGCCGCCCTGGATCATGAAGTCCGGGATCACCCGGTGGAACTTGAGCCCGTCGTAGAAGCCTTCGCCGGCGAGCTTCGTGAAGTTCTCGACCGTCTTCGGCGCCTCGTCCGGGAAGAGCTCGAGCTCGACGGGTCCTTCGCTGGTGTGGAGCGTCGCTGATTTCATGACGGGCACCGTAACGGAGAGGCGCGCACGCGCGAACACCTCCGGCGCTTAACGCCTGGCTAACAGAACACCTCGGCTGCCCGTCCTATATTCCTGCAATGGCAACTGCGGAGCCGGCGGCGACGCTTCCTCAGGCGGCGCCCTCGCACAAGTCCGAGCTCGCCGACCAGTGGCGCACGCTCACGCGCGCCGCGACCTTCGTCGCCATCTTCACGAGCCCGGCGCTCTTCGTCTGGTTCCGCGAGTACCAGGGCTGGAGCACATGGCAGGCGCTCGGCGCGACGCTGCTGCTCGTTGTTGCCTCGCGCGGAGTCGTCGATCTCTTCTTCCGGCGGCTGATCCCGTGGCCGAGCCTGTTCGGCACCGACGCCGAGCGGCTGCGGGAAGAGGACGTGATGGCGCGGCGGCGGGTCTGGTTCTGGCGCTTCTGGGTCAAGGCCGCGATCTGGATCGCCATCGTCGGCGCGCTCGGCACGCTGCTCGTGCGGGCGATCGGCGTCGACGCGATCGTCGCGGCGCTCCCGCTGCTCGTGATGCTGCCGATCTTCCTGATCTTCAACTTCATCATCCTCTTCGGCCCGCTGCTCGCGATGAACCTCTCGCAGGTGCGCGGCTTCGAGCCCGGCGACGCCGAGTGGGGCGTCAAGCTCGCCGACGTCCGCGGCCAAGCGGAGGCCAAGGAGGAGGTGCGCCGCGTCGTCAGCCTCTGGCAGTCCGGCGACGCCTTCGAGCGGGCCGGCGGCAAGCGCGAGCGCGGCCTGCTCTTCCTGGGCGCGCCGGGAACCGGCAAGACGATGCTCGCGAAGGCGATCGCCACCGGCTTCAACTCGCCCTTCGTCTCCATCCCCGGCTCGGGCTTCGCGGCCACGTTCATCGGCATCGACGCGATCGTCGTGCGCTTCGTCGCACGCAAGGCGAAGCGGCTCGCCCGCAAGTGGGGCGGGACGTGCATCGTCTTCATCGACGAGATCGATGCCGTCGGGATGCGCCGGCAGGCGCTCGGCGGCGGCGCGCCGGGAGGAGTGGGCGGCGCCGGCGGCTTTGGAGCCGGCAACATCCACGACCTGCTCTGGTACGGCCAGAACGGCTCGCTGACGGCGAGCGGCGACCTCATCCTCGAGACCCGCGCCTGGCGCGAGCGGCTGTTCGCCGAGCGCGAGTCGCGCCCCGTGCCGCGTTCCGGCTTCGAGCAGCGGCTCCAGGGCATGGTCGGCAACTTCCTGCCGGGCGGCGGGATGGGCATGGGCGGCGGCTCGCTCGCCCTGAACCAGCTGCTCGTGGTGATGGACGGGATCGACAACCCGCCCTTCATGCGCCGCGTGCTCACGAACCGGCTGAACACGACGTTGGACGCCTCCTACATCGTTCCGCGCCGCCTCGGCAAGATCCCGCTCCGGCTGCCGCCACCGCGCCCGCGCGCCGAGCAGATCTACTTCATCGGCGCCACGAACGTGCCCATCGACCGGCTCGACCCGGCGCTGATCCGCCCGGGGCGGATGGGCCGCCACGTCTGGTTCCGCACGCCGACGAAGCAGGACCGGCTCGACGTCTTCGACCTCTACATCGACAGGGTCGGGCACGAGCCCGAGCTCGACACGCCGCGCCGCCGCGACGAGATCGCGCGGATCACCAACGGCTACTCGCCGGCGATGATCGACCAGGTCTGCTCGATGGCACTCACGATCGCGCACCACGACGGCCGTGAGGTCTTCGCGTGGGCCGACCTCGTCGAAGCGATGACGACGATCGAGTCGGGTACCGCGATCGGGATCGAGTACATCGAGTCGGAATCGCGCGCGGTCGCGATCCACGAGGCCGGGCATGCCGCCGCAGGCCACGTCTTCATGAAGGGCTCGGAGTCGACCCGGCTCTCGATCAGGATGCGCGGCGGCTCGCTGGGGCACCACCAGGCGCTCGAGAAGGAAGAGCGCTTCAGCCGCTTCCGCAGCGACGAGGTGGCCCGGCTCGTGTGGACGCTCGGCGCGATGGCGGCGGAGCGCGTCTTCTACGGCGAGACCTCGAACGGCGTCGGCGGCGACGTCCAGTCCGCGACCGCGCAGGCGGCGCTGATGGTGGGCGCCTCGGCGATGGGCCCGGACGAGGTGATCGTCACGCCGCTCGACGACGAGACCGACGCCGAAGCGCGTGAGCGGGTGTTGAAGCGCTTCGGCGCGATCGGGACGCAGATCATGAACCGGACGAGCGGCGGCGGGCCGTTCGCTGAGAACCCGGTCGCAGGCGTGCTCGGCGATCCCGAGAAGAAGAGGCTCGTGGCGCAGATCCTCGGCCAGGCGTACGTCTCGGCCTACAACCTGATCCTGCACAACAAGGACGCCGTGTCGGGGATCGCCGACGAGCTCGTCGTGCGACGCGAGGTCTTCGGCGACGAGCTGGTGGCGATCCTGGACGGGGCGAAGCTCCGGATGCCGGAGATCGACCTCGCCTCGGAGGATGCATGGCCGAAGATGTGACCCTCCGGGCCGGCCCTGAGGCGCTGCCGGCCACGCCGACGCCGACGCTCGTCGAACCGGCACGGAACCGGAGCGAGCGCGCCCGGCGCAGCTCCTACCGGCTCCGCTTCGCGGTCGTCTACGGGCTCCTCGCCGCTGCGCTCGGTCTCGCCATCGGTGTCTTCGCCGTGCTGACGACGCAGTCCGAGCCGGCCGAGCCGGTCGCCTGGTCCTCGTGGCGGCCGGACGGACGCGAGAACCAGTATCCGGACGCGATCGCCGAGCATGTCGCGCCCGCCTACCGGCTCGCGAGCGGCAGGCAGCTCGTGGGTGTCCTGGCGGGGCCGGCGGAGGTACGCGACCTGCCGATTCGCGCGGCGCTGATCCAGCACGCCTCCTCGAACCCCACGCGCGACGACGACGTGGAGGTGGTCGAGATCGGCTCCAGCGTGATGTACACCTTCTGCGGCGTCGGCGACAACTGCTCGATCGCGGAGGGCGAGTCGTCGCCCGAGCGCTTCCAGCTGCTGCGGCGCGAGGCGCTCGAGCTCGCGCTCTACACGTTCACCTACGTCGACGGGATCGACTCGGTGATCGCGCTCCTGCCCGTCGATCTCGGCGACCCGGCCACCGAGGAGGACGACAGCGCGTCCGCGGTCTTCCTGCAGAAGGAGGACTTCTCGGCGGCGCTCGACCGGCCGCTCGGCGAGACGCTCAGCGGGGAGCCTCCGGTCGCCGGCAGCCTGCTCGCGCCGGACGAGAGCGCGCTCGTCGACCGGCTCACGAGCCGACGCCATTACCTCTACGACCTCGAGCCGACCCAGGACCTCGGCGCCATCCTCCGCCTCCAGCCGCTCGAGCGGTGAGACCAGGGCAGCGGGAGGGACTGCGGCGCGCAAAGGCGCGCCTCGACCGGCTCGACCTCTACCCCCGGCCGGTACGGCTCGACGGCGTGCGCGTGCTCGTGACGCCGTGGCTCTTTCGCCTCCCGCGCCTGCGCCGCTACTCGGGCTATGCGCTCGTGCGGACGATCCTGCTCCGGCGCGCCGACAGCTCCGACGACCTGCTCACGCACGAGCTCTGCCACGTCTGGCAGATGCAGCACCGGCCGCTGCGCGTGCCGCTCGCCTACCTGACCACGCCGTACGCGCGGAACCCGTACGAGCTCGAAGCGCGCCGCGCCGTCGCAGCGACGCGTTAGCGTCTGCGCGTGGAGCGAGCGGCTCTCGTCACGGGTGCGGCCAGCGGAATCGGTCGCGCGATCGCAGCGCGGCTCGAGCGCGACGGCTGGCGTGTGCTCGCAGTCGACCTGAATCCAGGCGCGGACGGGCCGGGAGAGCCGCTCGCGGCCGACCTCGCCACGCGAGCGGGGAACCGTGACGCGGTCGCTGCCGCCCTCGAGCGCTTCGGCCGGCTCGACGCCGTGGTCGCGAACGCCGGCTTCCAGCACGTGGCTCCGATCGAGGAGTTCCCCGACGAGCGCTGGGACGCATTGCTTGCCGTGCTCCTGACAAGCCCCTTCCTCCTCGCGCGCCACGCCTGGGAGGCGCTCGGAGCGAGCGGCGACGGCCGCTTTCTCGCCGTCGCCTCGGTGCACGGGCTCGTCGGCTCGCCCTACAAGGCCGGCTATGTGGCTGCGAAGCACGGGTTGCTCGGGCTCGTCAAGGTGCTCGCGCTCGAGGGGGCCGAGCGCGGGATCTCGGTCTCGGCGCTCTGTCCCGCCTACGTGCGCACACCGATCATCGAGGCGCAGATCGAGGCGCAGGCCCGCGCGACCGGGGTCCCGGCCGAGCGGGTGCTCGACGAGGTGCTGCTGGCGCCGCAGGCGGTGAAGCGGCTGCTCGAGCCCGAGGAGGTGGCCGAGACGGCGGCCTTCCTGCTCGGCCCGGGCGGCCGCGCGATCACGGGCGCGCCGGTCGTGATGGACCTGGGCTGGACTGCACGCTAGGCCCAGAGAACGATGCGGTCTCCTAGCGATTCCTGGCGCGCCGCTCGCGGTACGTAGGCCGGTGGAACGGTGCTGGAGCACGGGCTGCCGGCTGCAGTGCCGCGAGCGGGGCGAGGCGGCGCCGGAGCTCCGGCTCGGCCGGAGCGCAGGCGGCGCCGGCCAGGGAACACTAAGTGCGCTCGAGCTCGTCCCGGTGGACTGCTGCGATGAGGCCCTCGACGAGATCCTCGGGCACGACGGCGTCGCGGCGGCGGATCGCCACGATCGGGCGGCGCACGGGCTCGTAGCCTTCGATCCCGACTTCGCAGAGCGCTCCGGCCGCGAGCTCGCCGCGAATCGCCGTGTAGGGGAGGAAGGCGATCCCGAGCCCGTGCTCGACCATCTTCTTGGTCGCGTCCACGTTGTCCAACTCCATCACCCCGCGCGGCACGACCCCGGCCTCCCGGAAGAACGCACTCGTCAGCACGAAGTAGCTCGACGTGCGGTCGAAGAGGATCAGCCGCTCGCCGGCGAGCTCGCGGACGGCGATCGACGGCTCCTGCGCGAAGCGATGCCCGGGGTGGACGACGAGCACGATCTCGTCCTCGTACAGCGGCCGGCTCGTGGTTGCGGGATGGGGCAGCTCCCGCACGAGCCCCACGTGCGCCTGCTCGCGCAGCACCATCTCCAGGATCTCCTCCGAGTGGCCCGTGCGGACGATCAGATGCACCTGCGGAAACGCCTCCTGGAAGCGCCGCAGCACGAGCGGCAGCACGTAGGTCGAGATCGCCGGGGCGGCGCCGACGAGCAGCTCACCGACGCGTCCCTCGTGGAGCTCCCGCAGCAGCTGCCGGCCCTCCGCCAGCGACTGGACCGCCCGCTGGGCGTGCGAGCGGAAGGCGCGTCCCTCGGCCGTCAACCGCATCCCGCGCGGCGTGCGCACGAAGAGCTTCACCCCGAGCTCGCGCTCGAGATTCTTGATCCGCGTCGTCAACGCGGGCTGCGTGACGTAGAGCACACCCGCCGCCTCGCTCACCGAGCGCCGCTCCGCGATCGTGAGGAAGGCCTCGATCTGGGTCAGCAGCACATTTCGATATTAACGCGATCTATGGCAAGAATCGAGAGATTCAATTTGTCGAATGGGAGATTGACGGGAACAGTGGGGTATCCGAGCAAGGAGGAGCCCGTGAACGCCACTGCTGCCAAGGAAGCGATCGACCTCGCCCACGACTGGGCCGAGACGACGCGCTGGGGCGGGATCGAGCGCGACTACACCGCGGAGGACGTCGTGCGCCTGCGCGGCTCCGTGCGGCTCGAGCACACGCTCGCCCAGCGGGGCGCCGAGCAGCTCTGGCGACTGCTGCACGAAGAGGATTACGTCGCGGCCCTCGGCGCGCTGACCGGCGGGCAGGCCGTGCAGATGGTGAAGGCGGGCTTGAAGGCGATCTACCTCTCGGGCTGGCAGGTCGCCGCGGACGGCAACCTCGCCGCGCAGGTCTATCCCGACCAGAGCCTGTATCCGGCGAACAGCGTGCCGGCGATGGTGAAGCGCCTGAACAACGCGCTCCTGCGGGCCGATCAGATCGACTGGGCAGAGGGCTCGAGCGAGACCGAGTGGCTCGTGCCGATCGTCGCGGACGCGGAGGCGGGCTTCGGCGGCCCGCTCAACGCGTTCGAGTTGATGAAGGGGATGATCGAGTCCGGCGCGGCGGCGGTGCACTACGAGGACCAGCTGGCGGCCGAGAAGAAGTGCGGCCACCTCGGGGGCAAGGTGCTCGTCCCAACCGGCCAGTTCGTCCGGACGCTGCTCTCGGCGCGGCTGGCGGCCGACGTGCTGGGAACGCCGACCCTCGTGGTCGCCCGGACCGACGCGGACGCGGCGACCCTGCTGACGAGCGACGTGGACGAGCGCGACCAGCCCTTCCTCACCGGCGAGCGCACGCCGGAGGGCTTCTTCTGCGTGCGGGCGGGAATCGAGGCGGCGATCGCGCGCGGGCTCGCCTATGCGCCGTACGCCGACCTCGTCTGGATGGAGACCTCGAAGCCCGATCTCGGCGAGGCGCGCGAGTTCGCCGCGGCCATCCACGAACGGTTCCCGGGCAAGCTGCTCGCGTACAACTGCTCGCCGTCCTTCAACTGGAAGCGCCACCTGGACGACGCTACGATCGCGGGCTTCCAGCAGGAGCTCGGCGCGCTCGGCTACAAGTTCCAGTTCATCACCCTGGCCGGCTTCCACGCGCTCAACGAGTCGATGTTCGAGCTGGCTCGCGGCTACGCGGCGAAGGGGATGTCCGCCTACGTGGAGCTGCAGCAGCGCGAGTTCGCGCTCGAGGAGTCGGGCTACACCGCGACGCGCCACCAGCGCGAGGTCGGCGCCGGCTACTTCGACCAGGTCGCCCAGGCGGTCTCGGGCGGGCAGAGCTCGACGCTGGCGCTGAAGGGCTCGACGGAGGAAGCGCAGTTCGAGCCGAACGGCGCCGCCTGACGGTCACGCCTTGAGAGCGCGATAGGCGCTCGTGCTGTACGGCAGCACGAGACCGTCCGACCGGGCAGCCTCGTCGTAGAAACGACCGACGGCGGCAAGCGTCTCCGCACGCTCGCCGGGCGGCAGCGTCGCGACGGACGACTGGGTCCCGACACCGTCCACGAGCTCGTCGCGTGCGAAGCGCCGCTCGAAGCTGAAGCTCGCCTCCTCGAGCGGGCCGAAGAGGTCGCTGTCGAGGAGCGGCTTGGTCGGCTCGCCCGGGCCGCCGAAGGGCGGCAGGAGCGCGTAGAGCCGTTCGACCAGCGGGCTCGTCTCGTCGAACAGATTCCAGATCAGCCCGATGCTGCCGCCGGGGGCGAGCACTCGAGCGATCTCGGGCAGCGCCCTGGTCGCGTCGAACCAGTGGAACGCCTGACCTGCGACCACGCGTTCGACCCGGTGCCGCAGGAGCGGGATCTGCTCGGCGCTGCCTTCGAGCGCCTCGACGTCGGGCAACACCCGCCGGAGCTGCGCGAGCATCTCCGGAGACGGCTCGACGGCGATCACGTCATGCCCGAGAGCGACGAGGGAGCGGGTGAGCTTCCCGGTTCCGGCTCCGAGATCGAGCACGCGCAGGCGCTCGTCCCCCACGAGCCAGCGCACCGCATCCTCCGGATAGGAGGCTCTCGTGCGTTCGTATGCCTCCGCGTTTGCCCCGAACGAGCGAGCGCGCGCCGCCCACTCCTCGTCGTGCGTCAGACGCGGCCCTTGAGCGAGCGGATCGCCTCGACGTAGGTGACCGTCTCGTTGAAGAGCCCGTGCTGGCGCACGGCCTTCGCGCCCTGGTAGTAGGCGGCCAGCGCGAGGCGCTCGTCCCCGTTGAACTCGCGCAGCAGGTGGCGCAGGAGGACGACGCCCACCTTGATGTTGCCCGCGGTCGTCTTGGGCACGCGGCGGCCGAGCAGCACCGTCTCGACGAAGTCCCACGTGGGCGGAGTCACCTGCATCACCCCGAGCGCGCCGGCATGCGAGACGACGTGGGGCTGGAAGCCGGACTCCATCCAGGCGACGGCGCGCGCGAGACTCGGGTCGACGCCATGGCTCGTCGCGATCCTCGTGATCATGTCGCGGACGGTCGAGGGCGGGGCGGCGAGCGGCGGCGGCGCTCCGGCCGGAACCTTCAGCCGCGTGCCGATCAGGAGCGGCCTCGCCGGATCGAGCCCATTCGCCCGTGCGAGCGAGCGCATGGCCACGCCGTGCTTCTCCGCGATCGCGGTGAGCGAGTCGCCGGGCCGCACGAGGTAGCGGCGCTGCGAAGGCCTCGACGGTGCCTGCTTGCCTTCGAGCGCGGCCAGCGTCCGGGGTCCGGCGATCCCGTCCACGGTCAGCCCCGCGCGCCGTTGGAAGCTGCGGACCGCGGCGCGCGTCTCGGCTCCGAAGTAACCGTCGATCACGCGGCCGATGCCGTGGCGGGCCAGCAGGTACTGGAGCACGGAGACGTCCCAGCCGACGCGGCCCTGCACGAGCGTTCGCTGCCCGTACAGGGGCCGGCCGAGGCGGCCGAGCGCCCTCCGCGTGCCGGCGCCGGCGATCCCGTCGACGGCCAGGTGACTCGAGCGCTGGAATGCCCGGACCGCGGTGGCGGTGCCCGGGCCGGAGACGGCGTCGATCGGACCGAGGTAGAAGCCGTACGCGCGCAGCGCGACCTGGAGCCCGGCGACCTGGGGGTTCGCGGCAGCTGGTGCCGCAAAGGCGAGCGCGGCGACCGCAGCGGCGCCGGCGAGAAGCAGGCGAAGGCGCATGGATGGACCCGTTTCGCCCCGCAGCTGCCCGCTCCTCCCTCCGCAAGCCAGCAAGAAGCGGACTGTGCGTTCGCCTGCGAACCCGGGAGCGAAGCGACCCTTCAGGGGTCTGTCGCGCGATCTGAATCTGCTCAGCAGATTCAGATCTTGCGCCAACAAAAGTGGGCGCGCCCGGGGAGTGCGGCCCTCCCACAACACGATCGTCGACCACGAGAGCGCAGGCGAACCTGAGCAGCTCGGGCGGCACGGTCGCTGGGCGCGCCCGCACGCAGGGTAGCGCCGAATCGAGTCCCCGCAAGGTTTTTGGACGTGTTAAGGGCTGCGGAAGCGCGCGATCGTCTCGGCGACACCGGTGGCGAGCGGAGTCGTCGGGAGCGGGCCGAGCGCGGCCTCCAGCGCCCTCGACTCGAGCTGAGCAGGAAAGGGGAGCGAGATCTCCTCGGCCCACGTGATCCGGCCGGCACTCGCCGGTGCCGCCGCCTCGATTGCCGCGACCACCTCGGTCATCTCGGCGCGGACGCCGGGGAAGTTCCCCACGACGGCACCCTCGGAGCAGCCCGCTGCGCGCACGAAGGCGCGGCCGACGTCGGGGGCATAGTCGTACTGAGCGGCGCCGCCGTAGCCGATCTCGAAGCCCTCGCCGCGAGCCGCCGCCGCCATCGCGACGGTGGGACCGGACGTCATCCCCTGGTCGCGCCCCGGACCGTAGACGACGTAGGGACGGATCCCGACCGACGGCACACCGCTCTCGGCCCAGTAGAGCCTTGCCGTTCCCTCGTTCGCGAGCTTGTAGACGCCGTAGAGCGTGGCCGGCGCGACGCCCCCAGACTCCGGGGCGGGCGACGGATCGTCCGGCCCGTAGACGGCGGCCGAGCTGGCATAGGCGACGCCGGGGATCCGGTCGAGCCGTGCCTTCACGGCCTCGAAGACGTTGACCGTGCCCACCACGTTCACGCGCGCGCCGAGCACGGGGTCGGCGCGGCAGAAAGGCACTTGCAGCGCGGCCAGGTGGACGACCCGCGTGATCTCGTGGTCGTCGAGCGCGCGACCGAGCGCGTCGAGGTCGGTGATGTCGCCGCGCACGAGCGTCAGCTGCGCGACCTCCTCGGCGCTGAGGACGAGCCGCAGCCGGTGGTCTGCATCGCCGAGGTCGTAGCCGACCGGCTCGTCGCCAGCGTCGAGCACCGCCTTGACCGCCCAGGCCCCGACGCAGCCGAGGGCGCCGGTCACGAGCACGCGCTCGCTCAATAGACGGCCCTGCCGCCCGAGATGTCGTAGGTGGCGCCCGTGGAGAAGGAGCACTCCTCGCTCGCGAGCCACGCGACGAGCGCCGCCACCTCGTGTGTCTGACCGAGTCGGCCCATCGGGATCTTCTCGACCATGTAGCCGATGTGCTCGTCGGACATCTGCGCGAGGAGCGGCGTCTCGATCACCGCCGGCGCGATGCAGTTGACGAGCACGTTCGTCCCGGCGAGATCCTTGCCGATCGCCTTCGTCAGTGCGATCACGGCCGCCTTCGAGGCCGAGTAGGCCGCGGCCATCGGATTGCCCTCCTTGCCCGCGATCGAGGCAACGTTGACGATCCGCCCGTAGTCGCGCTGGGTCATCCGCGCCACGGCGGCCCGGTTGCAGAAGAAGACACCGTCGGCGTTGATCGCGAGGACGCGACGCCATTCCTCGTCGCCGACGTCGACCGTGCGGAGCGAGTCGCCCGTGATCCCCGCCGAGCAGACGAGCACGTCGAGCGGCCCGAGCTCGGCCTCGGCGCGGTCGAACGCCGCGTCGATCTCGGTCGAGCTACGGACATCGCCCGTCAGCGCGAGCACGCCTGCGGGTGCGGTCTCCGTCAGGTCGAGCGAGGCGACCCGCGCGCCCTCGTCGCGCAGCCGCTCGCAGACGGCGGCGCCGATCCCGCTCGAGCCGCCGGTGACGAGCGCCACGCGGTCCGCGAACCGGTTCACCAGTCCGCTGCTCACCAATCACCAACGCTACCGTCGGTGTAGTAAACGCGCTGCGGCAGCTCCGGCTGGAACGGGTGCGCGCGCACGACGTCGAGGTCGATCTCGACGCCGAGGCCGGGCTGCTCGCTCGGGTACGCACGCATCCCGTCCGGCTCGATCCGGTGCGACTCGGTCACGACCTCCGCTCGCCACGGCACGTCCGCGGTGACCGCCTCGCAGATCGCGTACGACGGCGTCGCCAGGCCGAGCTCGATCGACGCGGCAGTCGAGACCGGCCCCTGCGGGTTGTGCGGCGCGAGCGCGACCCGGTAGGCCTCCGCGAGCGCTGCGATCCGGCGCGCCTCGGTGAGCCCGCCGCAATGGGTGATGTCGGGCTGCAACACGCTGCAGGCGCCCTTCTCCAGCAGCTCGCGGAAGCCGTGGATGCCGGTCAGCCGCTCGCCCGTCGCGATCGGCGTGGTCACCGATCCCTGGATCGCGGCGATGTCGTCGGCGCGCTCCGGCCAGCACGGCTCCTCGAGCCAGTAGAGCCCGAACGGCTCGAGCGCCGCGGCGAAGAGGTGGCCCATCCGCGGGCTCGGACGCGCATGGCAGTCGACCATCAGGTCGATCTCGTCGCCGACGGCCTCGCGCATCGCTGCGACGCACCGCTCGGCGTGGCGAACGGGCGCGAGCCCTTCGAGCGGCATGGTCGGCGGCACCGCCATCGTCTTGAAAGCGGTGAAGCCGTCCTCGACCATCGCACTCGCGAGCTCGGCGAAGCGCTGCGGCTCGTCGTTGCCGTAGAAGTCCTCCATCAGTCCGCCGCCGAGATGACCGTAGAGGCGGACGTAGTCGCGGACGCGCCCGCCCCACAGGCGGTGGCAGGGAACGCCGTGCACCTTGCCGAGGATGTCCCAGAGCGCGATGTCGATACCGGACAAGGCGGTGCCGCGCACGATGTCGCCGCCGTGCCAGAAGTGCTGGCGGAACATCGTCTGCCAGAGATGCTCGATCCGGGTCGGGTCCTCGCCCACCACGAGCTCGGCCAGATCCTCGATCGCGCCCACGACCGCCCGCGTGTGCCACTCGAGCGTCGCCTCGCCCCAGCCGTGCAGCCCAGGCTCGTCCGTGAGCACGCGCACGAAGATCCAGTTCCGCATCCGCGCGTTACAGACGTGCGCCTCGACAGCGGTGATCCTCACGTCCGGCCGCCTTTCGCTCCCGCCCGGCGGAGCCGGGCTCCGCGAAAGGCTGACGCTCGCGGCGCTCCAGCCGGCGGGGACCGTACTGTCCCCGGCCTACGCACCGCGAGCGACGCCCCAGGAACGTGAGGCACTTCATGCCAGACCCCGGAGCAGCGCGACGCTCTCGTCGACGACGCGGTCGACCTCGCCGCGGTCGACGTTCGAGTTCGTGATCCCGTACGCCCACCGGTACCGATCCTGGTCGAGCAGGTCGTCGAGGCCGACGCCGTCGAGCAGGTCGAGATCCTCGTCCCCGGGCAGATAGCCCGCGTAGTCGTTCGAGTACCCGAGCGCGAAGGTGGTCTCGAACGGGCTGCCCGCGCGAATGCGCTGCCCCTGCTCGTTGAAGAGCTCGAACGGGTTCGCCGCGATCGCGGCTCCGCCGATCCGGAGCGCCTGCAGCTCGGCCCGGACGGGGGTGTCGGCGCGCTGGATCATGTCGGCGTACATCGCGAGCGCGCCGAGCTGATAGCCGAGCGGGAAGTCCTGCGCGGAGGTGGCGGTGTGCACATCGTCGGCCCAGGTCTCGGGGAGCTCGCCCACCGGCTCCCCTGCGAGCTCCGCCCGGCGCGACTCGAGCTCGTCGAGGCTCCAGGGGATCCGGCGGCGGCGCAGCTCGACGGTCGTCGAGGCCGCACCCAGCTCGACCTCGCCGCTCGTCTCGATTCCCGGGAGCGTCGCGAGCACCGAGCCGGCGACCGCCTGCCCGAACTCGTCGCGCCGCTCGAAGCTGTGGCGGCTTGCGTCGCGGTTCCCGAACCAGTAGTCCCAGGCGGCGACGTCGCCGGCGTTGCCCGAGAGGAAGAGGCACTCGACTCCGGGCACCCCGGCCTCGACCGCATCGCGCAGCGGCCCGGGAAAGTCGGTGTTCCAGAGGGTGGTCTCACCGCCGATCAGCGTCGCGTGGCAGGCGATGCTCGCGACGACGGCGAGCGGCGAGCCGTCCTGGGCGTCGACCCGGAGCACGGGCACGGAGTCGTCGACGGGGCGCTCGTGGCGAACGCGGTTGACGGTGATCCCGGGCGCGCTCCCCACCCCCCACCCGGCGCGCGCCGGCCTGCGGCTCCGCCACGCCGCGTAGACCGCGCCCGCGAGCTGCTGCTCGACGACCTCGATGTAGCGGTCGAAGGCGGGGGCGTCGGCCAGCCCCGCGACCGACGAGCCGCGCGAGATGCTCGGCGCGCTGTGGTTGTGCGCGGCGTTCACGAGCACGGCGTCCGCAGGGATCCCGGTCAGCTCGCGCACGCGCTCGCGCACGCTCGCGGTCAGGTCCGCGCCGGCGAAGACGAGGTCGACGGCGACGATCGCGAGCGGCGAGCGGCCGTCGTCGAGGACGAGAGCCTGGCCGATCATCGGCTCGCGAACCCCGGTGGCAAGGGCGCTCCGCGCCGACCAGCAGCCCACGGGCAACCCGCAGGGCGGGGTGATGTCGACGCGAGCGACGCCGGCGGAGAGGCCGCTCACAGCCGCGCCACCAGCTCGTCGTAGGCCTCGGGCCGTCGCTTCCGGAGCGCGAAGGCGGCGTTCTCGCGGACGCGCTCGAGCAGGTCGGGATCGAGCTCGGCCGAGATCCAGCCCGTCCCGAGCCCGGGATCGGAGCGCGCGATCGTCGAGCCGTCGGGAGCGAGGACGTAGGCGCCGCCCACGTGGGTGCTGTGCCCGTCGAAGCCGACCTGGTCCGAGAAGACCGCGTAGACCCCGTTGTCGCGGGCCAGGACGTCGTGCAGCCTGGGTGGGCTCGGCCGCTCCTCCAACAGCTCGGCCTGCGCACGCAGCAGCTCCTCGTCCGTCGCCTTGCGGTCGCGTCCGTCGAACGTCAGCGTGCCGTCCGGGGCGGGCATCGTCCTGTTCGCATGCGGAAGCAGGACGACCTCGGCGCCCTTGAGCGCCAGGATCCGCCAGCTCTCGAAGAAGTCGCTGTCGTGGCAGATCGCGGTGCCGACCGTGCAGAAGCCGAGGTCGACCACGTTCCACTCGTAGGCCTGCCGGAAGCGGAAGAACTCGTCGTATGACGCGTGCACCTTCCGCTGCAGTCCGAGCAGGCCGTCCGGACCGACGAGCGCCGAGGTGTTGTAGTGCGTGCCGCGGTAGAGCTCGCAGAAGCCGTAGGACGCGACGATTCCGTGCTCGCGCGCCGCCTCGTGGATCGCCTGGAAGATCGGCCCGTCATGCGGCTCGGCGGAGCGGATCACCTCCTGGCTCCCGTTGTGGCCGGTCACGCCCGCCTCCGGGAAGACGACGAGGTCGCAGCCCGCCTGCGCCGTCTCGGCGATCAGGCGCAGGTGCGTCGTCAGGTTCGCGGCGACGTCGAGGTGGCGGACGTCGACCTGAGTTGCAGCGACGGTGAAGGGCCGCATCAGCACTCAGTCGAGCTCCGAGCGGTCGACCTCGCGCGCGATCACCACGACGTTGTCACCCTGGTCGGTCGTGGCGATCGCCCGCACGACGCAGACGACTCCGTCGTTCAACGCAACAACGGGCTCCGGCTCGAGCTCGGGGCGCTCGAGCGAGTGCATCCGGCCCACGGTCTCGCCGGCCTGTACGCGCTGGCCGAGGTCGACGTGCGTCTCGAAGAGCCCGGAGACCGGCGCGAGCAGGTAGTTGTCCGCGTCGGTCGCCATCAGGATCGTCTGCGGCGGCAGCCCGAGCGACGCGCGCGTCTCGACCTCGCCCTCCAGGACACCGAAGTGGCGCAGCACGTTCGCGAGACCGCTCCGCGCGAGGCGGTGGATGGCGGCCGTGACGTGGCCGCCGCCGCCGAGCTCGGTGGAGACGACGATCTTCCCCTGCCGCTCCGCCTCGCCGACGAGCAGGCCCGTGCCGGCGATGTCGATATAGACACAGCACCAGTCGGCGTTCCAGGCGAGCATCCCGTCCGCCATCGTGCGCCGCTGAGCCGCGTCCTCGACCCAGTGCATCTCCGACCACGGCAGGCAGAGGCCGGTGCGACCGCCGCTGTGGATGTCGACGACGACGTCGGCGCGCGGGAAGAGCTCCGTGGAGAGGTAGTGCGCGAGCTGCTCGTCTGGCGTGCCCGGTCGGGGAGCCCGGGAAGGAGCGGTTCAGGTTCGCGCCCGAGGGCCAGAGCCGCGTGTAGGCGCGCGAGGCCTCCGGCGAGAGGCAGGGGATCACGATCACGCGCCCGCTCACCTGCTCGGGCTGCAGCTCACGCGCGAGGTTGAGCGCGGCGACCTGGCCCTCCGGCTCGTCGCCGTGCACGCCGCCGAGCACCAGCACCGTCGGCCCCTCTCCATTCGAGACGGTGACGATGGGGATCCAGAGGGTCGACCAGCCGCTCTGATTCGAGGAGCGCGGCAGCTGCAATACCCCGAACTGCTTTCCGGGAGCCTCCAGATCGAGCGTGCACGTGATGGGAGAGGCGCTCACCGGACTCTGCGCGATCCTAGTGGATTGTTGACAATTTCGCTATGATCGACAATCTTTGGGATCGACAATCGCTGCCGACCCGGCCGCGGGCGAGAGATCGAGGAGAGCGGGTGCAGATCACCGACGTCGAGGCCGTCGTCCTGCGGCAGGCAGCGCTGAACGAGGGCATCGCGGACGGTAGCCAGGACGACCTCGTCATCCTCGTCTCCACCGACGAGGGGATCACCGGCATCGGCGAGGTCGACTCGGCGCCCGAGGCGGTGCAGGCGCTCGTCCACCAGCGCGGCTCGCATGCCGTCGCAACCGGCCTGCGCGATGCGCTGATCGGCGAGGACCCGCTCGACGTGGAGCGGCTCTGGGACCGCATGTACCGAAGCCTCATCTACGTCGGACGGCGAGGAATCGCGATCCACGCGATCAGTGGGATCGACATCGCGCTCTGGGACATCAAGGGCAAGGTGCTCGGCAAGCCGGTCTGCGAGCTGCTCGGCACGCCCGTCCGGGACCGCGTGCGCGCCTACGCGTCGATGCTGATGCCGGATACGCCCGAGGAGACGTCGGAGCGGGTCGCCGAGCTGCGCGACCAGGGCTTCACGGCGGTCAAGCTCGGCTGGGGGCCGCTCGGCCGCGACGCCGGCCACGACGTGAAGCTCGCCGCGGCCGCAAAGGAGGCCGGCGGCGAGGGCACCGAGATCATGATCGACGCGGGCCTCGGTTACGTCGCCGACGCCGCCACGGCGATCCGCGTCGCGCGCGAGCTCGAGGAGCTCGGGATCTACTGGCTCGAGGAGCCGTTCGAGCCGGACGAGTACGAGGCCTATGCGGAGCTCGCGGACAGCGTCGAGATCACGGTCGCCGCCGGCGAGCAGGACGTGACCCGCTGGGGCTTCCGCGAGCTGATCGAGCGCGGCCACGTCGATCTCGTGCAGCCCGACGTGACCCGCTGCGGCGGGATCACCGAGACGCTGCGGATCGCAGAGCTCGCCCGCGAGCACGGGCTCCCCACCGTCCCGCACGCCTGGAAGAGCGGGATCATCAAGGCCGCCTCGCTGCACGTGAACGCGGTGCTCCCCGACGCGCTCTTCCAGGAGTACTGCGTGGCCGACACCGAGATCAACACCCGCCTGACGCAGCAGCGCCTGCCGCTCGAAGCGGACGGCTGCGTCGCGGTGCCCACCGCCCCCGGCCTGGGGGTCGACCTCGATCCCGACGTCTTCGAATCGCTCCGAGTGGAGGCAGTAACGCTATGACCCAGATCTCCTCCGACGCCGCCGCGCAGCTCGCGGCGCGCGCAACCGCAGTCATCCCAGGCGGCGTCAACAGCGGCCAGCGCCGCGTGCCCGGGCTCGAAGAGCTCGTCGTCGCCGCGACGAGCGGCTCGACCTTCACGGATGCCGAGGGCCGCGTCTACACCGACTACCACGCGGCCTTCGGCCCGCCGCTCCTCGGCCACAACGACCCCGACGTGGACGCGGCTGCAGCCGGCGCCGCCGGGCTGATGGGCGTCGGCGTCACGCCGGTCGAGATCGAGCTCGCCGAGCGTCTCGTCGACGCGGTGCCGTCGCTCGAGAAGGTGTTGCTGACCGCCACCGGGAGCGAGGCGACCTTCCACGCGCTGCGGCTCGCGCGCACGGTCACCGGCCGCCGCCACATCGTCAAGTTCCAGGGCTGCTACCACGGCTGGCACGACGCCGTCGCCATGAACGTGATCTCGCCCGCCGAGCGGATGGGCGGGCGCGATCCGCTCTCGCAGGGAATCCTCCCGGAGGTCCTGGAGGCGACGATCGTCTGCCCCTTCAACGATGCCGACGCGGTCGAGCGCGCGCTCGCCGAGCACGACGTCGCCGCGATCATCCTCGAGCCGATCCCGCACAACATCGGTTGCGTGCTGCCGAAGGCGGGCTTCCTCGAGCGCCTGCGCGAGCTGGCATCCAAGCACGGAACGGTGCTCGTCTTCGACGAGGTGATCACGGGCTTCCGGCACGGGCTCGGCGGCTACCAGGCGATCGCGGGCGTCACGCCCGACCTGACGACGCTCGGGAAGGCCATGGCGAACGGCTGGCCGGTCTCCGCACTCGGCGGACGCGCCGACCTGATGGACCTCTTCTCCACGACGCCCGGACAGCCGGCCTTCTTCGCGGGGACGTTCAACGGCCACCCCGCGACCACGGCCGCCGCGCTCGCGACCGTGGACAAGCTGCAGCGCGAGCCGGTGCACGAGCACGTCTTCGCGCTCGGCGAGCGCACTCGAGAAGGCCTGCGGGCGCTCTACGAGCGGCTCGGCGTGCCGGCGGTCGTGGCCGGCTTCGGCTCCGTCTTCGTCACGTACTTCCTCGAAGGGCCGGTCGAGAGCTACGACGACCTGCTGCGGAACGACGTCGACCTCTTCGTCGGTTACCGCCGCGAGCTGATGAAGGAAGGCATCTTCGAGCTGCCCCTCAACCTCAAGCGCAGCCATTTCTCCTACGCGCACTCGGGCGAGGACGTCGACCGGCTGCTCGAGGCGACCGAGGCGGCCGTCGGGCGGGCGCTCGACGCGCGCGCATGACCGGCGTCGGCTTGACGGAGCCGGCCCCAGGAGCGGAGGTGCCGGCTATGCCGGCGCCGGAGCGGGCATGAGCACGGTCACGACCGACGTCGCCGTCACCTGCACAATCGACCTGAACGCGGCGGGCAGGCAGATCGGGCGGCTCCAGTTCCCGAAGATCACGAACACGGGCGGCTGGGCCTACAGCTTCGTGCCGATCGCCTGCTTCGCGAACGGGGACGGCCCCACGGTCCTCGTCTCCGGCGGCAACCACGGCGACGAGTACGAAGGTCAGGTGGCCGCTCTGCGCCTGATCCAGGAGCTGCAGCTCGAGGAAGTGACGGGTCGGATCATCGTGATCCCGGTCGTCTCGACAGATGCGTCGAAGGCGAACACGCGCATGTGGCCTTCGGGCGCGAACTTCAACCGCTCCTTCCCCGGCCGGCCCGACGGACCGCCCAACGAGCAGCTCGCCGACTACTTCACGCGCGTCCTCTTCCCGCTCGCCGACACGGTGATCGACATGCACTCGGGCGGTCGCACGGCCTGGTTCCTACCGTGCTCGCACATGCACGTCGTCGACGACGCGGAGCAGCGCCGGGCGATGCTCGAGGGCATGCAGGCCTGGAACTCGGACTGGCACTTCCTCTACATCGACGTGAACGGAAGCGGGCTCCTGCCCGTGGAGGCCGAGGCGCAGGGCAAGGTCGTGATCACGACCGAGCTCGGCGGCGGCGGCCGCGTCCCGGCGCCGGTGCACGGGCTCGCGTGGAGCGGGCTCACGAACGTCCTCCGCCACCAGGGCGTGCTCGCCGGTGAGGTGCAAACGCGCGCCTCGCTCGGACTCGCGGACGCGATCATCCTCGACGGCCGGGACCCGGCGAACTACGTGATTCTCGAGGAGGACGGGATCTTCGAGGGCCTGCTCGAGCCCGGCGAGACCGTGACGGCGGGCGACCCCGTCGCGCGCCTCTGGTTCCCGGACACCCCGGACCGGGCTCCCGCGGTGCTGCGCGCCCCGCTCGACGGCGTGCTGGCCTGCATCCGCGCAATCCCGACGAGCGACGCCGGCGACGGCGCCTTCACGCTCGGTCAGCCGCTCGACGTCGCTCAGCTGGCCTGACGTACGCCGATCTGATCAGGCGTCGCCTGGAAGCGGCGCCGACGCGACTCCCACGTGCTGCTCGAGCGCCTCGCGCAGGCGTCGAGCTGCCTCGGGCGCCTCGCGCTCGAGCGCCCAGACGTCGCGCTTGAAGAGCGCGATCGCCTTCAGAGGCGAGGTCGCGACGACGGAGGCCGACCGACGACCGGCCGCCAGCACGGCAACCTCGCCGACGACCGCACCCGGCCCTACGGGAGCGACTTGCTTCCCATCCGTCGAGACCTCCGCCGAGCCGGTCTCGATCACGAAGAGCCCGTGGCCGAAGTCCCCTTCCGTCGTGATCGCCTGACCGGCTGAGAACTCGACCTCGGTCGCCATACGGGCGACGACGTCGACCTCTTGCTCGGAGATACCGTCGAAGAAAGGGATGGCGGCGACGCGTCGGGCGTCCATTGCGCGAACATACCGCGCTCCGAACGGCGCTCTCGTCGCGATCTGGTGAACGTCTCGTGAAGATTGCGCCGCGCGAATCAGCTGCTTCAGCAGAGCCGGGTGAGGCGGCCCGTGTCGACGTCGTACAGGAAGCCACCCACCTGCAACCGCGTGAGGTACGGCCACGAGCGCACCCGCTGGACGTCGTCGCGCACGGTCTCCTCCTGATCGCTCGTCACGAGGAAGGCGAGGCTCCTCGTGTCCGGCCCGCCGGCTTCGTGAACCGCCTCGTGCACGTCCTCCTCCTCTCCCGCAGCCATGCGGCACTTCGTGTGCGCGACGACCATGGCGCGGTCGACGCCGAGCAGGTACGACGCGAGCACGAGCGTGCGCAGGACGTCATCGGTGACCCGTGCGCCGGCGTTGCGCAGGATCTTCGCGTCGCCCGGAGCGAGACCGAGCATCGCCAGCGGCTCGATGCGCGAGTCCATGCAGGTGAGGACGGCAAGGCCCTTGGCCGCGACCGGCTCGAGCTCGGCGAGACGGAAGCCGTGGGCGTACGCCGTGTTCGCGGCGAGCACGTCTGCGAACGGGTCGCCTGACACAGCCGCATCGTAGGACAGGTTCCGTACGACGGATCGGGGGTACGGTTCCGTCATGGCCAAGAACGTCCTCGTCGTCAGCACCGTCGAGCACGCCGAAGACGTCCTGCGCGCCCACGTCGGCGAGGCCGAGACGATCAAGGTCGTGGTGCCGGTCGTGCGGCAGGGCGTGCTCGACTGGCTCGCGAACGACCAGAAGGCGTTCGACCGGGCAGAGCAGGTCGCCGAGCGCACCGCCGAGCAGCTCCCGGGCGAGACCGTCGACGCGGCGGCCGGCGAGGCAGACGTCGGTCTCGCGATCCGCGACGCGCTCGCGGCTTTCCCGGCGGACGAGATCGTCGTCGCGGTTCGTCCGGACGACGAGGAGGGGCTCGTCGAGGCGATCGCGACCGACACCGCCCCTCAGCACGCCGTCGACGGAGTGCCCGTCCGCTTCGTCGTGATCCGGGACTAGCCCGGCTCGGGAAGACCGTGAGAAGGTGGGCCGGTGAGGGGTCTGCTCGACAACCGGCTCGCCGCCGTGCTCGGAGTGGCCGGCCCTCTGATCTTCCTCGCCGGTGTCATCCTCGTCAGCTGGAGCGAGCGCGACTTCATGGCCGTGCTCGGCTGGGAGAACTGGCCGAGCGGGACGGCGCTCGGCCCCAACGGGTGGGCGACCGTCCTCGTCTTCCTGCTCACCGGTCTCTGTCAGATGGCGTTCGCCCAAAGCCTCCTGGCGCAGGCCGGAAGCAGCACGGTGCGGAAGCTGGGTGCCGGCCTCCTGCTCGTGTCCGGCTTGGGAATGGCAATGCTGGCCTTCAAGACCGATCACCCCGACGCCGACATGACCTGGCACGGCCTCGTCCACGTCGTTGCGTACTTCACGTTCTTCCTGGGCTTGCTGCTCGCCTACGTCGTGCTGGCGTGGGGGTCGTGGGGCCGGCTCGAGCGGTCGTCGTGGAAGTACGCGCCGCTCGCACTCCTGCCGTGGCTCGGTGTCTTCGCGCTCCCCGACGGCCTGAAGGCGAGCAACTACATGTTCTTCGCGGTCCTGCTGACACCGTTGCTGATCCTGGCGCTGCGCGTGCTGGCGACGGGCGGCTGGCCCGCTGCGCGGCATCCGGACGAGTCACGTTGGTTGTAGGTTTTCGCGATGGAGATCGACTCGGACGCTCCGGCTGTGGCGCGCGGGGAGATCGAGGTTGCGGCTCCGCCGGAGGTGGTCTGGGGCGTGCTCACGGACATCGCCGACTGGCCGAGCTGGAACCCTGACGTCAAGTCCGCGTCGCTCGAAGGAGCGCTTGCCTCCGGTACGCAGTTCCGCTGGAAGGCCGGGCCGGGAACGATCACGTCGACGATCCAGACCGTCGAGCCGCCGCGGCGCATCGAGTGGACGGGGACGACGTTCGGAATCAAGGCGATCCATGTCCATCAGCTCGAACAGAAGGACGGTGGGACGATCGTCAGCTCGGCCGAGTCGTGGGACGGCCTGCCGGTCAGGCTGCTTCGCGGCTCGATGGCGAAGTCGTTGCAGAAGGCGGTCGACTCGGGGCTTCAGTACCTGAAAGTCGAGACCGAGCGACGCGATCGGCCAAGCTGAAAGGATCACGGTCGTGCCAGAGGACGTGAGCGGCAACGAGGGGTTCTTCGGCGAGCGCGTTGCATCGGTGTACGACGAGCGCACTGCCGAGATGTTCGATCCGGCTGTGGTGACGCCGGTCGTCGAGCTGCTCGCCGACCTCGCCGGAGACGGCGCCGCGCTCGAGCTCGGGATCGGTACCGGCCGGATCGCGCTGCCGCTCGCCGAGCGGGGCGTGCGCGTGCACGGCATCGACGATTCGGAAGCGATGGTGGCCCGGCTGCGGTCGAAGCCCGGAGGCGAGCAGATCGGGGTCACGATCGGCGACTTTGCCGCGACCCGCGTGGACGGACGGTTCTCGCTCGTCTATCTCGTGTTCAACACGATCTTCAACCTCGTCACGCAGGACGACCAGGTCGCGTGCTTCCAGAACGCGGCCGCGCATCTCGAGGCCGGCGGTCGGTTCGTGATCGAGACGGGCGTACCGGGCCTGCAAAGCCTTCCGCTCGGCCAGACGATCATCCCGTTCCGCGCCGATCCCGAAGGGATGTCCTTCGACGTCTACGACGTCGTCACGCAACGGTTCAGCTCCCAGCACTACGTCTTCGTCGACGGCGCCGTCCAGACGTATCCAGTTGAATTCCGCTACGCGTGGCCGTCCGAGCTCGACCTGATGGCGCGGCTCGGCGGAATGACCTTGCAGAACCGCTGGGCCGGGTGGCACCGGGAGCCGTTCACGAGCCTCAGTCGCGCGCACGTCTCCGTGTACGAGAAGCGGTAACGCGGCTACCGCGGGGAGAACACGGTCGCCCAGTCGTTCTTGATGCTGGCGACCGTCCAGGCTTCCTGCTCTGCTCGTTCGAGCGCCTGCTCCGCACCGCTCGTGTAGTCGAACTCACGCTCGGCATCGTCGTGGAGGACGAGCAGGCGCAGGAACGGCTTGTCGCCGTGCCGAGCGAAGTCGAGCATCGGGATGTCGCCGTTCGAGTTTCCCGCCGCGAGCAGCGGCCGCCGGCCCGCGCGGCTCCAGATCCGGATCGGCTTCTGCGCCCCGTCATCCAGGTAGTCGGCCACTGCCGTGTGCCTGATCGTGCCGCCGAGCTCGTCGCTCGTGTACTCGAGCGCGGCGCTGCTGCCGATCACACTTTCACGCGGAATCGAGTAGACCTCTTGACTGATCGGCCGCATGAAGTCCCGCCCGCCGCCCGAGACGATGTAGTTGGTGAAGCCATTTGCTGCCAGGTAGGACAGCAGCTCGACCATCGGCGCGTACGCGCATTCGAGGTAGCCGCGATCGAGGGTCGGATGTCGGGCGGCGCGCAGGAAGGCATCGGCCTGGGCCTCGAAGTCGTCGATGCTGATCCCGTCATAGGCCGCCAGGATGCCCGCGGCCAGGATCTTCACGTTGCTGTCGTCTCCCGCATAGTGCTCGACCATCAACGCGCCGAGCCACCCGTGGTCCCGCTCGTGGGCCGCCTTCCACGGCTGCCGCTCGCGCAGCTCCGGCTTGGTCTCGGCCATCTCGGACAACCGGCGGAGGATGAAGTCGAGCTGGATCGGCATCGGCTTCTCACACCACAGGGTGCCGTCGTTGTCGAACGCCGCGACTCGCTCCTCGACCGGAACGGGCGGAGAGCCGTCCTCGCCGGTCACGCTCCTGACGAACGTCACGATCTGCTGCTTCGCAGGCCCGTCACGCCAGCTCTTCAGCGCTGAACCGTCCGTTGCCACGTTCTCGACGCCCTCGCTCACGGAAGCGGATCGTGGAACGCAACCGCCGGCGATACATCATCTCGACGGGATGAACTCCACCAGGAGCTGCGGTCAGGCTCGCGCGCGGGCCCAGTCCGCTGGGACGTCGGAACCTCCTTCCTCGGCCAGGCGCGCACCGAAGCGGACGAAGGAGGGATGCGAAGCGATCTTCCCGGCGACGAGCGCTTCGCCCTGTCGGAACGCCGTCGCGCGGTCGAGCAGGCTCGGAGGCACGAAGGAGAAGATGTCGCTGACGAAGCCGAGGTCGCCGAGCGAGTTCATCCTCATCAGCAGGAGGTTGTCGCACTGGCTGAGCACGTTCTCGTGAACCTTGTGCGGCCGCTGCGTCGAGACGAGCAGGTAGAGCCCGAACTTACGCCCCTCGGCGGCAATCCGGACGGCGTGCTCGGTCACGAGCGCCGTGACGGGATCCTCCGGCTTCTGTGGGCAAACGTTGTGCGCCTCGTCGATCACGACGAGGACCGGCTCGCGATCGGCGCGCCGGCGCCAGAGCGTCGCGAGCACGGCCTCCGCGGCCACTGCTTGCTCCTCACGCGTCGACAGGGAGCCGAGATCGACGACGAGACAGCGCGCATCGCGGCGCTCGACGTCGTCGACGAGCGACCCCGGCCGGCCGCGCGCCCACAGCTCCCAGCCGGGAATGCCGAGGTTTCCGACCCGGAGGCGAAGCGCCCGCGCGTGCGGCGCCTCCGACGTCGCCAACTCCTCGATCGACGTCCCGTCGCCGAGCATCTCGTCGACGAGCGCGAACTCCTCCCGGTCGGCCACCGGATCGAGCGCGAGCGCAGCCGCGCGGGCGGCTGGGTCGAGTTGCCCGATTCCGAGGTGGAGACCGTTCCCGGCGCTCCGGACGACGACGCCGCTCGCGGCCTCGGCGTAGCCTGCGGCGAGCTCCCCGTCCACCCCTGCGCGCAGCTCTCCGAGGCGGACGTAGTCCGAGTTCGGATCGAGGATGACCAGGCGGAGGTCCGTCTCGACGAGGAGCCGCTCCAGCACGAGTCCCAGCGAATAGGTCTTCCCGGAGCCCGACTGGCCGCACAGAAACGAATGCCGGTCGAATCCGCCGGCATCGAGCGTCGCCGGCACCCCGGGCGCCAGCACGAGCTCGCCGATCGAGAGTGAGGCTCTCGCAGGCCGGATCGTCGCCAGCCACTCGGCCACGTCTGCGGGATCGGCCGGGCGCACGCGAGCATCGTGGAAGGGCCGTCCGTCGCCGTCGAGGATGACGCCTTCGCCGCGGGCGGACCGGACCGTCATCCGCGTACGCAACTCGAGCGGCCCGTCGTCGCTCGTCACCTCGGAGCCTTCGACCCGGGCGAGCTCGAGCGCAACGACCTGGCCGAGCCGGCGCCCTTCGTCGCTCTCGAGCACGACGTAGCCACCGACCTGCAGCTCCAGCCCGTGCAACGAGGCCTGCAACTCGAAGCGCCTCCCGTCGACCGACGTCGCGAGCGGCAGGATCGACTCCTCGATCTTCCGCCGCAGCGCCCGGAACTCGGCGGCCTGCTCATCGAAACGAGCGCCCACGGCTACCCGGGCAGCCAACCGTCGCGGTACCGCGTCGGCTCCGACTCCGGAACGGCCGCGTACGCCACATCGCTGTCTTGCGTCTCTTCGTCGGCGCACGCCCCGTGGCGACGCGCAACCTCGTCCACCGTGTAGGCACCGTAGGGCCCGAACTCCTGATTCTCGCGCGAGCTCATCGCCAGGACGACGGAGGGGCCGTCGCCGGCCCCGACGATCACGTGCTCCGTCTTCGGCGGGCAGTGCACGAAGTCCCACTGCCGCAACGGCCGTTCCTCTCCGTCGACGATCAGGAGCGCCTCGCCCGCGAGCACGAGGAAGGCCTCCGCCTCCGTCTCCCAGTGGTACCTCGAATTGGGCTCGCCGGGCTCGAGCACGGCCAGGTTGACCCCGAGCATCGGGAAGTACGTGTCGGCGTCGAACTCCGTCGACCCGGTGAACGACACACTCTGTCGCCCCTGGCGGTGGTTCCAGCGCGCGTCACGCGCGTTCAGGACGAACCATCCCGCTCCGGCGGGCACGAGCCCCGCTTCGGTCGGTTCGAGCGGGGCCTCCGGCATGGTCGGATGATAGTGCGGCGGGCGCGTCTCGGTCCCGCCAGCGTGCTGGTCAGACCGCGGTCGCGTGCTCGGCGACGACCGCGGCCACCGCCTCCGCGGCGCGCGCCACCTCGTCGTCGCCGATCAGGCGGTGGGTGACGAAGCGGATGCGGCTCGTGTCGCGCTGCAGCGCAAGGACGCCTCGCTTCGCCAGGAGCGGCAGCAGCTCGTCGGGGGCGAGACCCGTCCCGCCCACGTCGACGAGCACGATGTTCGTCTCGATCGTGTCGGGCTCGAGGCGCAGGGCCGGGATCTCCGCGAGCAGCGCGCCGAGCTCGCGCGCGCGGCGGTGGTCGTCGACGAGCCGGTCGAGCAGCGTGTCGAGCGCGACGAGTGCCGCGGCGGCCGGAATCCCGGCCTTGTGCACCGACGCCCCGCCGAGCCGGCGCAGGTTCTCGCGTGCGCCGTCGATCGCGAGCGCGCTGCCGGCGAGGATCGTCCCCATCGGCGCGCAGAGCCCCTTGTTCAGGCTCAAGGCAACCGTGTCGACGGACGCCGCGAGCTGACGCAGGGTCACGTCGAGCGCCACGGCCGCGTTTGCCAGCCGCGCTCCGTCGAGGTGGACGCGCGCGCCGTTCCGGAGCGCCGCCCGCGCCAGCTCCGTCGTGAGCTCGGGCGTGAGCACGGTGCCGCCGGCCCGCGTGTGCGTGTTCTCCAGCACGAGCAGGGAGGCGTTCTCCTCGATGACGAGCTCCTCGACCTCCGCGGGGTCGAGCCGTCCGTCGGCCGCCCACAGGGAGCGCGGCTCGAGGCCCGCGATGTCGCTGATCCCCATTGCCTCCGAGGTGAGGACGTGCGACTGCGACTCGAGCACCACCGCGGTGCCGCGCGGGGCGAGCGTGATCAGCGCGACGAGGTTCGCCATGCCGCAGGTCGGCACCCAGAGTCCCGCCTCCTGGCCGAGCAGCGACGCGACGCGCTCCTGCAGCAGGTTGACCGACGCGTCCTCCCCGTAGGTCGCCCAGCCCAGCTCTGCCCCGCGCATCGCCTCCCACATCTCCTCGGTCGGGAGCGCGTGGAGGTCGGAGCGCAGGTCGACGATCATCGTCGCAGCAGGTGCCGTCCGGGCCGCGCGCCCGTGTGCTCGCCGCGCTCCACCACCGTCTCGCCGTTCACGAGCACGTGCTCGACGCCGCGCGCGTAGGCGAGCGGCTGCTCCGTCGTCGAGACGTCGTCGAGCTCGTCGAAGTCGAAGACGACGACGTCCGCCGTGTAGCCGGCCCGGAGCAGGCCTCTGTCCCAGAGCCCGAAGTGCGCCGCCGGCATGCTCGTCATCTTGCGGATCGCCTCCTCCAGCCGCAGCGTCCCCTGCTCGCGCACGTGGTGGGTGAGGTAGTGGACATGGCCGGCGTAGCCGAGCGGGTGGCGCATGAGCTTGCTCAGCGGTCCGTCCACGTCGACGGTGAACGTGTCGACCCCGAGGCAGAAGAGCGGATGCCCGATCATCTCCGCCAGGTGCTCGTCGGTGAAGAGCGTGCCGACCTGGAGGATGCTCTCGTAGGCCTCGCCGCTCTCGGCCAGGATGTCGAAGTAGCAGTCCCAGGGGTCCCGCCCGAGCCGCTTCGAGATCTCCTCGAAGTCGAGGCCGTCGAGCTCCGGGTGCTGCGCGCTCGCCTGCAGGCGCACGCGGCTCCACTCGCCCTTGTGGATGAAGCGCCAGTAGCGGTCGCACTCGGTCCGCAGCCGCTCCCGCGTGGCGGGGTCGCGCAACCGGGCGAGCGCCGCGTCGGTGCCGTCGGCGGCGACCCACGGCGGCAGGATCCCCGACATCTGGCCGAGGCCCTCGCGGAAGGGCGTCGTGTCGGCGAGCACGTCGAGGCCGCGCTCCCGCGCCTCGGCCATCTTCTCGACCGCCCGCTCCCAGCCGCGCTCCGGCGCGTTCGTGTTGTGGCGGACGTTCAGGTGCGAGATCTCGGCCTTCGTGCTCCCGGCCCAGGCGACCTCGAGGAACTCGTCGATCGCGTCCAGCAGCCCCGAGTCGCGGTTGCGGACGTGGCTCGTGTAGATGCCGTCGTACTCGCCCGCGACGGCGTTCAGGCGCCGCAGCTCCTCCGTCGTCGCCTCGCGGCCGGGGTTGAACTCGAGCCCGGTCGACATCCCGAGCGCGCCCGCCTGCATCGCGTCGCGGACGAAGCCTTCCATCAGCGTCATCTGCTCGTCGGTCGGGCTCGACCCGCTGACGCCCGCCGCGAGCCGCACCGCGTTGTGCCCGACGAACCAGGCGAGGTTCTGCGAGTGGCCGACCTCCGAGATGAACTCGAGGTGCTCGCCGAAGCTCGTCCACGGGATCGTCGGCTTGTCGTAGCCGAAGGTGTGCAGCCGGCCGCGCATGTACGCCTCCGACGCGGGCGTGACGGGCGCGTAGCTCCAGCCGCAGTTGCCGACCACCTCGGTCGTGACGCCCTGCCGGATCGTGCTCTCGGCGGTCGGGTTGGCGAGGACGGAGAAGTCGCTGTGGCTGTGCGGGTCGACGAAGCCCGGACAGACGATCTTGCCGGCGGCGTCGATCACCCGCGTCGCCGTCGCGCCCGGCCCGAGGCGGCCCACGTCGGCGATCCGTCCGCCCTCGATCGCGACGTCGCCGAGGAAGGGCGGGCTGCCGGCTCCGTCGGCGACCCAACCGTTCCGGATGAGGACGTCCAGCACGCGCTACTTCTTGGTGATCTCCCCGACGACCGGGCCGAGGCGCGGGTCGAGGATGTCGCGCAGACCGTCGCCGAGGAAGTTGAAGCCGAGCACGACGAGCATGATCGCCGCGCCGGGGAAGATCGAGAGCCACGGGTAGAGGTCGACGTACGCGCGGCCGGTGTTCAGCATCCCGCCCCACGACGCCTCCGGGGGCTGCGTCCCGAGGCCGAGGAAGCTGAGCGCCGCCTCGCTGAGGATCGCCGTTCCGAGATAGGTGGTGACCAGCACGATCAGCGGCGCGGCGATGTTCGGCATCAGGTGGCGGAGCATGATCCGGAAGCCCGAGGCACCGAGCGCCCGGCCGGACTCGATGTACGGATAGCCCATCACCTCGAGCACGGCTCCGCGCACCACACGGGCGAACGCGGGCGTGATCACGATCCCGATCGCGATCATGGCGTTCGTGCGCGTCGGGCCGAGCAGCCCGGCGATCACGATCGCGAGCACGAGCGCCGGCAGCGCGAACATCATGTCCACGAGCCGCATCAGCAACGCGTCCGAGATGCCTCGGTAATACCCCGCGACCAGGCCGATCACAACGCCCGCGACGAAGGCGATCCCCACCGAGATCAGCCCCACCTGCAGCGAGACCTGCGCTCCGTGGATCACACGCGCGAGCGTGTCGCGACCGAGCTCGTCGGTGCCGAAGGGATGAGCCCAGCTGGGCGGGAGCAGCCGATCGGCCTCCTGCGCGTCGGGGTCGATCCGCCAGATGTAGGGCCCGAAGATCGCGACGAACACGTTGAAGCCGACGATGGCGGCGCCGACGAGACCGATCGGGTTGCGCCACTTGCCGAGGAAGGCCAGGCGGCCGCGCGGCACCTCCGACCACGCCGTCGGCGCGACCTCGCCCACGCCTTCCGCCGCCAACACGGGCCTACGCCTGCCCCAGCTCATGCGTCCACGATCCTCGGGTCGAGGAAGCCGTAGATCACGTCGACGATCAGGTTGAAGGTGATGAAGATGACCGCGATCAACATCGTCGTCGACTGGATCAGCGGATAGTCGCGGCTGAAGATCGCCTGCAGGAGCAGGTTCCCGATCCCGGGCAGGCCGAAGATGATCTCGACGATCGCGGCCCCGCTCATCAGCACGCCCACCTCGAAGCCGACGACGGTGACGACGGGGATGAGCGCGTTCCGCAGCGCGTGGCGATAGACGACCCGTCGGCGCGGCACGCCCTTCGCCCGGGCGGTGCGCACGTAGTCCAGCGAGAGCACCTCGAGCATCGTCGCGCGCACCATGCGCATCACGATCGCCATCGTGAAGACGGAGATCGAGAGCGCGGGCAGGATGAACTGGCTCAGGTTCGCGCCGAGGTCGTCGAACGGCGAGACGTAGGTGAGCGGCGGCACCCAGCCGAAGACCCGCGAGGTGAAGAGGAGGAGGAGGGTCGCGAGCCAGAAGCTCGGGATGCTGACGCCGATCAGGCCGGCCACGCGCGCGAGGTAGTCGCTCGACCCGTCCCGCCGGACGGCGGAGATGACCCCGAGCGGGACGCCGACGACGACCGAGATGAGCAGCGAGAGGAAGACCAGCTCGAGCGTGATCGGCGCGGCGTCGCGCAGGATCGACGAGACCGGCTCGGCGTTCCGCACCGAATCCCCGAGATCTCCCTGGGCGGCGTCCGAGGCCCAGCGCCAGTACTGCTCGGGGTACGAGCCGTCGAGGCCGAGCTGCTCGCGCGCCTGCTGGCGCACCTCGGGCGTCACCTGCGTGTCCGCGCCGAGCAGGACGTCGATCACGTCGCCCGGCAGCAGGCGGACCATCAGGAAGATCGCGATCGAGACGCCGATCAGCGTCGGGATGACGAGCAGTGTGCGCTTCGCGATGTATCCGAGCAACGGTCTCTCGTCCCCCTCTCAGGCGTGCGGCCGGAGGGGAGGAGCGCCGTCGTGCGCGCCCCTCCCCCGTGACCTCGTCTCGTTCCTCAGCGCTTGATGTACACGGACGTGTGCAGCCCCGTGTTGAAGTCGCTGAACGCCACGTACATGTTCGCCACCCGCGGGCGCACGACCTGGAACTTCGACACCGCGACGAGCGGCACCTGGACCAGGTCGTTCATCAGCAGGCGCTGTGCCTCCTTGTACATCGGGATGCGCTTCTTCTGGTCGAGCTGGATCCGGCCGTTGCCGACGAGGCGCCACACGCGCTGGTTCTTGTACAGCGGGTACCACGCCTGGTAGGCGGTCGAGCTCGGATTGAACTCGGCCATGTAGCCGTCGACGTCGCCGCGCATGCCGCGCGCGGTGAGATCCCAGTCGAACGTGCCGCGGCCGTTGTTGGTCGCGAACGTCCCCGGCTCCTGCGCGACGATGTTCACGTCGATGTTGATCTTGTCGAGCTGGGCCTTGATCACCGCCGCCACCGACGCGAAGTCGAGCGGCGTCGAGAAGGTCGTCATCGTGACCGAGAAGCCGTTCGCGAGCCCGGCCTGGCGCATCAGCGCCCGTGCCTTCGCCAGGTCGTGCTTCTCGTACTTGTCACGCAGCTCCGAGCGGGTGAGCGGCCACGGGCCGTAGCCCGGAGGGACGTGCCCGCTGTACTCGCCGAAGCCGCTGTAGACCTTGTTGATGATCTCCTGGCGGTTGATCGCGAAGTTGACGGCCTGCCGCACGCGGATGTCGTGCCACGGCTTGCGGTCGCCGGGCTTGATCGTCATCTGCAGCTCGCGGAACGCCGCCGTCAGGCCACGCAGGACCTTCAGGCTGCGGTTCTGGCCGAGCGCCTTCGCACTGTCGGCCGAGAACGTGCCGCCGTCGATCGCACCGGCCCGCAGCGCCGCCACCCGGGCCTGCTCGTCGGCGAGGATCTTGAACGACAGCGAGTCGAGGTAGGGCAGGCCCTTCTTCCAGTAGTTCTGGTAGCGGGCGAACTCGACGTGGCTGTTGGGCTGGTACTCGAGCAGCCGGAACGGCCCCGTGCCGATCCCCTCGCGGCCGGCGTTGACCTGGCCGTACATGCCCTCGGGCACCATCGCCGAGTAGCGGTTCCAGGCCAGGTAGCCGAACACCCGCGCGTCCGGGTTCTTCAGCTTCATCCGCAGGACGTACTTGCTGCGCACCTCGGTGCCCGCGATCGCCGGCACCTGGCCCAGCACGGCGACGCTGCCCGGCGCCGGTGGATTCAGCTGCAGGTCGAACGAGTACTTGGCGTCCGCCGCCGTGAACTCCTTGCCGTTGTGGAACTTCACCCCACGCCGCAGCGTGAAGTCGATCGTGCGGGCGTCGACGACCTTCCAGGCCGTCGCGAGCGCCGGCCGCTCGTTCAGCTTCGCGTCCCACTCGATCAACGACTCGTACATGGGCGCCTTGCCCCAGTGGTTCGCGGTCAGGATGCCGCCGAACGGCGCGATGTGGGCAGGATCCTGCTCGAGCGCCCACGTCACCTTGCCACCGCGCGGCGGAGCCGCCTTCCTGCGCTTCGGCGCCGCCTTCGCCGCACCCGCAAGCGAGCCGGCTGCGACTGCGCCGGCCCCGATCTGGCCTGCCTTGACCAGCAGGTCGCGACGGTTGAGGTCGCTGCCGGCCGGGCTATCTGGACTATCTGACATCGTCCTGCCCCTCCTCTTCCTCTTCCTCGGGATCGTCAGAGGATCTGACCGACCCGTGGTGCCTCTCCGTGAATGTCGTCGTAAAAGACGGATTCACGGACGTCAAAGTTGGCGAGCCGTCCGACCTGAGTCGGGTCGAGCGCCACGCCGAGACCCGGCGTGCGCGGCACCTCGACGAGCCCGTCGCTCATCTCGAGGCGCTCGTCGAGGACGTCGAACTCCTGCAGCGGATAGTGCGTGTCGCTCGCGAACGGGAAGTTGGACGACGACGCGACGACGTGCAGGTTGGCGGCCGTCGCGACGCCGAGCTCGGCCCAGCTGCCGATCGCGCACCACTTCCCGGCCGCGTCGGCGAGCGCACCGATCTGTCGCGCCTTCGTCAGCCCGCCGGCCTCCGACGGGTAGACGACGAGCACGTCGCAGGCGTCCGCCTTCAGCAGCGCGAGGGCCGAGCGCACGTCCGTGCACGCCTCGTCGGCGGCGATCGGGACGGACACGGAACGGCGCACCTGGGCGAGGCCCTCGACGTCGAAGTCGAGCACGGGCTGCTCGACGTACTGCAGGTCGAACTGCTCCAGCCCGCGGATCCACTTGATCGCGGCGGGAACGCTCCAGATCATGTTCGCGTCGATCCGGATCTTCACGTCGGAGCCGACGCGGTCGCGGATCGCAGCGAGCGTGTCGTGATCCTGTTCGAAGCTCCGGCCGACCTTCAGCTTCAGCTCCGTGTAGCCGGCGTCGACGAAGGCCCCGGCCTTGCGCGCCGCAGCCTCCGGCTCGTCGATGAAGAGGTAGCCGACGACGGCCACGCGGTCGCGGCAGAAGCCGCCGAGGAGCTCGGTCACCGAGACGCCGAGCGCCTTCCCTTTCAGGTCGAGGAGCGCGATCTCGATCCCGGAGATGGCGTAGTTCGCAATGCTGCTCCAGTTGCGAGCGAACTCCTCCATCCGGTGCACGAGCCACTCGACGCGCAGCGGATCCTGGCCGACGAGGAACTGCGTCAGCTCCTGGTCGATGATCGTCCGGATCGTCGGCAGCGTCGGCCCGGGCGCCTCGCCGATCCCGACGATACCCTCGTCGGTGTGGATCTGGACGAGCAGTCCGGAGGCCGATTCGCGGGTGCCGCCTGGCCACACCAGCGGCTCACGCATCGGCGTACGGACCGCAATCGTCTCGATCTTGGTGATCCTCACCAGGATGGTTACACTAGGCCCGTGAATTGGGATTGTCAACCATTTTCAGATTGTTTACATGACGGTTGATCCAGGGCCATTGGTGCCGGTCACGCCCGCTCCGGGCACACTCGGCAACGACGCCAAGAAGGGGCTCCCGCGGGCGCAGCAGATCGCGGAGACGCTGCGCTCCTCGATCATCGCCGGGCGCTACGAACCGGGCGAGCGGCTGATCGAGACGACGCTCTCGTCCGAGCTCGGCACGAGCCGCGGACCGGTGCGCGAAGCGCTCCGCCAGCTCGAGAACGAGGGCCTCGTGATGTCGCTGCCCTACCGCGGCGCGGTCGTCCTCGGCGTCTCCGACGACGAGGTCCAGGGCGTGCTGATCCCGATTCGCTTGACCCTCGAGCGCTACAGCTTCACGCGGGCGCTCGAGCGGCTCACCGACGACGACTTCGCGGAGCTCGGCAAGCAGATCTGGCTGATGGAGGAGGCGGGGAAGGCGGACGACCTGACCAAGCTGGTCGAGGCCGACCTCTGCTTCCACGAGATCGTGATCACGGCCTCCGGCCAGCTGCACACCGTGCAGATCTGGCGCACGATCGCACCGCGGATCCGCGGCTACTTCTACCGCTACGAGCGCTCCCGCAGCTTCGAGGAGACCGTGGAGGAGCATCGGCTCCTGCTGGCCGCGCTGCAGACCCGCGACCCTGCGATCGCGCTGGCGCAGCTCGAGCGCCACATCGACGTTCCCGCTCCACCCGTCGGCGCGAAGGCGGGCCGGTCATGAAGGAGCTACTGCGGATCGAGAACCTGCGCACGTACTTCGGCACCAGCAAGGGCACCCTGCGCGCGGTCGACGGCGTCGACCTGGAGATCGCGCAGGGCGGCACGCTGGGCGTCGTCGGCGAGTCCGGCAGCGGCAAGTCGGTCACGGCGCTCTCCGTGATGCGGCTCGTCGAGGTGCCCGGCCGGATCGAGCCCGGCTCGAAGATCCTCTTCGAGGGCCGCGACCTCGCGACGCTCGGGGAGCGCGAGCTCGGGAAGATCCGCGGCAACGAGATCGCGATGATCTTCCAGGAGCCGATGACCTCGCTGAACCCGGTCTTCACCGTCGGCAACCAGATCTCGGAGGCGGTGCGGCTGCACCAGGGGCTCGGCAAGAAGGACGCCATGGCCCGGGCAGTCGAGCTGATGCAGCTCGTCGGCATCCCCTCCGCCGAGCGCCGGGTGAACGACTACCCGCACCAGATGTCCGGCGGCATGCGGCAGCGCGTGATGATCGCGATGGCGCTCAGCTCCGACCCGAAGCTGCTGATCGCGGACGAGCCGACGACCGCGCTCGACGTGACCGTGCAGGCGCAGATCCTCGAGCTGATGAAGGAGCTGCGCGAGCGGCTCGGCATGGCGATCATGCTGATCACCCACGACCTCGGTGTCGTCGCGGAGATGGTGGACGAGGTCGCCGTCATGTACGCCGGCCGCGTCGTCGAGCGCGGGCCGGTGGCGGAGATCTTCTCGAGCCCGCAGCACCCCTACACCGAGGCGCTGCTCGAGTCGATCCCGCTGCTCGGGATGCGCTACACCGACAAGCTGAAGGCGATTCGCGGCACGGTGCCGAACCCGCTCGAGTGGCCGGCCGGCTGCCGCTTCGCGCCGCGCTGCGACTACGCCTTCGAGAAGTGCATCGCGAACGACCCGCCGCTCCTGCCGGTGCCGCCGCAGGAGTCGGCGTGCTGGCTCTGCGAGCACGGGCGCCGCGAGCCGCGCGTCCGCCAGGTGGTCGCATGAGTACCGGTCAGCAGCACGAGACGGAGCTGGTTCCGGACTACACGCCGGCGGACGCCCTGCTCAAGGCGCGCGCGGTGAAGAAGCACTTCCCCGTGCAGAAGGGCTTTCTCAAGCGCACCGTCGGGCAGCTGCAGGCGGTCGACGGCGTCGACCTCGACGTCTTCCGCGGCGAGACCGTGGGGCTCGTGGGCGAGTCGGGCTGCGGCAAGTCGACGCTCGGCCGCACGCTGCTGCGCCTGCTCGAGCCCACGTCGGGCGAGATCGAGTTCGACGGCGTCGACCTGCGCGCCCTCGGCAGCCGCGACCTGAAGACGATGCGGCGCCACATGCAGATCGTCTTCCAGGACTCGGTCGGCTCGCTCGACCCGCGCATGAAGGTGCGCGATCTCGTGGGCGAAGGCCTGCGCATCCACGGCCTGCACAAGAAGGATCGCGACGACGTCGTGCTGGGCGTGCTCGAGCGGGTCGGCCTCAGCAAGGAGGCGGCCGACCGCTACCCGCACATGTTCAGCGGCGGCCAGCGCCAGCGCATCGGGCTGGCGCGCGCGCTCGTGCTGCAGCCGAAGTTCATCGTCGCCGACGAGCCCGTCTCGGCCCTCGACGTCTCGATTCAGTCGCAGGTGCTGAACCTGCTCGTGGAGCTGAAGCACGAGTTCGAGCTCACCTATCTCTTCGTCGCCCACGACCTCGCCGTCGTCGGCTACATCTCCGACCGGATCGCCGTGATGTACCTCGGCAAGATCGTCGAGCTGGCCTCGTCGGAGGATCTCTTCCGCCGGCCGCTGCACCCGTACACGATGGCGCTCCTCTCGGCGAACCCGGAGCCGATCCCCGGACGAAAGCATCGCCGCGTCGTTTTGACCGGCGACGTGCCGAGCCCGATCAACCCGCCTTCGGGCTGCCGGTTCCGCACCCGCTGCCCGATCGCGCAGCCGATCTGCGCCGAGGTGGAGCCGCTGCTCGTGCCGCACGACGACGGCCCCGACCACGGCGCCGCCTGCCACTTCGCCGGGCAGCCGCTGCCGGACACGCAGCCGTCCCTCGCCGTGTGACTCTCGAAGACGTCCGGCTCCTGCACGACCGGCGCGTGCCGATGCGGGACGGGATCTCGCTCTCCGCCGACGTCTACCTGCCGCTCTCGGGCGGCCCGCACCCGACGATCGTGCAGTGGACGCCGTACGAGTCGACGCGCGAGCGCTTCGTCGGCTGGGGCGTCTGGTTCGCGCAGCGCGGCTACGCGGCCGTCGTCCTCGACGTGCGCGGCCGCTACGAGTCGGAGGGCGTCTTCGAGGCGTGGACGTCCGACGGCGTCGACGCGCAGGACACGCTCACCTGGGCGGCCGGCGAGCCGTGGTGCAACGGGCGCATCGGCACCTGGGGCCGGAGCTACGGCGGGCTCGTGCAGTGGCAGCTGATGCACCTCGGCCACCCGAACCTCGAGTGCATCGCGCCGCAGGTGATCCACGACGACTACTTCTGGGACGGCTACTGGACGGGCGGCGCCTTCCAGCTCGCGCTCACGCTCGGCGCGGCGGCGCTCTGGTCGAGCGCGATCAGCCTGATCACAGGCCCGAGCGCGGCCGACTTCGTCCTGAACGACCGCGTCTTCCGCCACCTGCCGCTGATCGAGCTCGACGAGGTCGCGATCGGGCGCAAGGTCGACTACTGGCGGGAGTGGTGGGAGCATCAGGAAAACGATGCGTACTGGCAGCAGTTCCACCACCGCCCCGAGACGGTCACCGTGCCGATCTTCCAGCAGGGCGGCTGGTTCGACCCCTACTCCGGCTCGCACCTGCGCTCCTTCGCCGCGATCGGCGATCGCGTCCCGAACCGCGTCCTGATGGGGCCGTGGTCGCACGAGGAGGAGGTGGAGAAGTTCACCGCCGACGTCGATCTCTCCCCCGCGCTCACCGTCGTCCGCGACCACGAGCTCGCCTTCTACGACCGCTACCTGCGCGACGAGGGCAACGACTGGGAGGAGCGGCCGCCGCTCGAGCTCTACGTGCTCGGCGCGGGCGAGTGGCGCGGCGAGCGCGAGTGGCCGCTGCCGGGCACCGAGCCGACGCCGTGGTACCTGCGGCGCGACGGCGCCCTCGACGTCGACCCGCCGCGCTCCGACGAGCCCGGCGACCGCTACGACTACGACCCCGAGAACCCGGTGCCGACGATCGGCGGCGTCAACTCCGTGCTGACGATGACCCAGGGCGCGCGCGAGCCGGTGCTGCCGGGGCCGCGCGACCAGCGCGTCTCGGAGGCGCGCGACGACGTGCTCGTCTACACGAGCGCCGAGCTCGAGCAGGATCTCGACGTGATCGGCCCGGTCGAGATGATCCTCTACGCGGCGTCGAGCGCCCGCGACACCGACTTCATCGTCCGGCTCTGCGACGTCTACCCCGACGGCCGCTCGATCTTCCTCACCGAGGGGATCATCCGCGCGCGCTACCGCGGCTCCGAGCGCGGCGAGAGCACCGAGCTGCTGGAGCCGGGCGAGGTCGCGCTCTACCGGATCCGCCTCTACCCGGCGGCGAACGTCTTCCGCCGCGGCCATCGCATCCGGCTCGACGTGACGAGCTCGAGCTTCCCGCGCTTCAGCCGCAACCTGAACACGGGCGAGGACGTCGCCACCGGCACGCGGATGGAGGTCGCGCACCAGACGGTGCTGCACACGGACGCGTACCCGTCGCACGTGCTGCTGCCGGTCGTCCCGCGGTGATCGTCCGCGGCGCGACCGTCTACCCGGGCGACGCGCCGCCGCTGCAGGCCGACGTCGTCGTCGAGGACGGGCGGATCGCGGCAGTCGGGAGTGGTCTCGGCGGCGAGGACGTCGTCGACGGGGCAGGTCTCTGGCTCTGCCCCGGCTTCATCGACCTGCACGCGCACACGGCGCTGCGCTCGTTCGACGAGCCGCTGCTGCCGGAGGCCGTCGCGCAGGGCGTGACGACGCAGGTGATCAACCCGGACGGGCTCGCGCCCGCGCCCGTCGCTCGCGAGCGGTGGCGCGACCGGATGGTCTACCTGCGCGCGGCGGAGGGGCCGGGGCCGGACGAGTGGGGCTGGACGACCTTCGCCGAGTACCTCGACGCGCTCGACGCGACCCGTCCCGCGATCTCGCTCGTCCCCTCGATCGGCGCCGGTGCCGTGCGCGACACCGTGATCGGCGGCGAGCGGCGCGCGCCGACGGCGGACGAGCTCGAGGCGATGCGGCACGAGGTGCGCGCCGGCTTCGAGGCCGGAGCCACGAACCTCTCCTTCGGCCTCGTCTACTTCCCGGGCGCGCACGCGGGCACCGACGAGCTCGTCGCGCTGGCCGAGGTGGCGGCCGAGTTCGGCGCGCCGCTCGTGCCGCACGTGCGCAACGAGGGCGCGGGCCTGCTCGGCGCGATCGAGGAGATGCTCGACGTCTCCCGCCGCTCAGGCGCCTCCCTGCACGTCTCGCACCTGAAGTCGCTCGCCGACGAGGCGCTGATCGAGCCGCTGCTCGAGCTGCTGGAGACGGCGCGACGTCGACGTGACCTTCGACCAGTACCCCTACGGCGCCGGCTGCACGCTGCTCGCGAGCCTGCTGCCCGCGTGGGCGCAGGAGGGCGGCGCGGCGGCGACGCTCGAGCGGCTCGTCGACCCGGCGGCGCGGGCGCGGATCGCGCGCGACGTCGCGGACGGCCTGCCGGGCTGGGAGAACCTGCTCGGCATGCTCGGGCCCGAGGCGATCGTCGTCGAGGGCGAGACGATCGCCGACCGCGGCGGCGACCCCGTCGAGACGGTGCTCGACCTCGTCGTCGAGTCCGAGCTCGGGGTGCAGATGATCATGCACTACGCCTCCGAGGAGGCCGTGCGCGCGATCGCGCGGCACCCGCTGATGCTGCTCGGCTCCGACGGGATCTTCGGGACGACGCCGCACCCGCGCCTGTCCGGGAGCGCCGCCCGCTTCCTCGGCCGCCTCTGCCTGCGCGAGGGGCTGCTGCCGGCGGAGGAGGCGATCGCGCGGCTGACCGCGCGCGCGGCCGACCGCTTCGGGCTCTCGGATCGCGGCCGGATCGAGGTCGGGCAAGCGCGCCGACCTCGTGCTGTTGGATCCTGCGGCGTACGTGGACGCCGCGACCTACGAGGAGCCGCTGCACCTCGCCGAGGGCGTCGCCGGCGTGTGGGTGGCGGGCGAGCGCGTCTGGGCCGACGGCGCCCACACCGGCGCGACGGCCGGGAGGCGTCGTCCGGTGAGGCACGACGAGATGCCGTCGATCGCGGCCGAGCGCGCGCTCGCCGGGCGGGACATGCTGCCGCTGAAGGGCTCGATCGGCGCGCCGCTGCCGCCGCACGTGCGCGAGGCGGTGACGGCGGCGCTCGACGAGCACACGGTGACGCCGCCGAGCCGCGGTCACCTCTCGTTCCGCGAGGCGATCGCGCGCTCGCTGCCGGCGCCGGCCGACCCGGAGCGCGAGCTCCTCGTCACGAACGGCGCCATGCACGCGCTCAGCATCCTCTTCCGCGCGCTTGCTCGAGCCCGGCGACGAGGTGATCGTGCCGACGCCGTGCTACTTCTTCGGCGGCCTGATCGAGCGCGCCGGCGGCGTCTTCGTCCCGGTGCCGGCCATGACCTGGGATCCAGACGCGATCGAGGCCGCGGTGACGCCGCGCTCGCGCGTCCTCGTCCTGACGAACCCGAACAACCCGACGGGCTACCTCCCCACCCGCGCCGAGGTCGACGCGATGCTGGCGCTCGCCGCCCGCCACGACCTGACGGTCGTGACCGACGAGGCGTACGAGCGCTGCATCCACGAGGGCGAGCTCGCGAGCGCCTGGGGCGCCCCGAACGTCGTGCTGGTGCGCAGCCTGGGCAAGAGCCTCGCGCTGCCCGCGTGGCGCATCGGCTTCCTCGCCGGCGCACCGGAGGTCGTCGACGCCTGCCTGCGCGAGCTCGAGTGGGACGTCATCCGCGTCAGCCACGTCGCCCAGCGAGCCGCGCAAGCCGCGCTGGAAGGCCCGCAGGACTGGCTCGACGACGTGAACGCCGGCTACCGAGCAGACCGCGACGTCGCGCACGCTCTCGTCGCCGACGACCCAATCCTGAGCGCACCTCTCCCGCCGGCAACACCCTTCCTGTGGCTCGATCTTGGCGGAATCCCGGTGCAGAACCTGCTCGCCGCAGGCATTGGTGTCGTCGACGGCACGCATTTCGGAGCACCCGGCCACGCGCGTCTCCCCTTCGCGGGCGCGACCGAGCATGAGGTCGAGCTGCGCCACCGCCTGGCCCTCGTCACGCTCCCGTAAGCTCGGCCGGTGATAGATCGACTCCCCTCGATGTTCCTGCGGATCGAGGGTGCGGCGGTGCTCGTCGCCGCGCTCGTCCTCTACTTCGACGCGGGCTACGAGTGGTGGCTCCTCGCGCTGCTCCTCCTGGCGCCCGACCTGAGCATGCTCGGCTTCCTGGCCGGGCCGCGGGTCGGCACGGCCGCGTACGACATCGCGCACCTGGAGGCGCTTCCGCTGGCGCTGGCAGTCGGCGGCTACCTCGGAGACAGCGACGTCGCGGTGAAGCTGGGGCTGATCTGGCTCGCGCACATCGGCATGGATCGCGCCGTCGGCTACGGCCTGAAGTACCCGACGAACTTCAAGGACACCCACCTCCAACGCGTCTGACCGCTCGTCCGTTCTAGGCATGAAGCGGTATCGCGACTCGCACGACTCGCCTCCACCGGCCACGATTGGACGGGTTCTGCTGACACGCTGCTGACATGCCTGCCGCTACGAATCATCCTCTTCCGTCGGATCGAAGAGGCGCCGCTTGAAGACCGCGTAGTCCTTCGCAACCGCGACAAACTCCCAGCCGCGCTCGCCATGCTTGTTGAAGTTGTCCTCAAGCGCCATGCCGGGAACCTTGTCGAGGTTCTGCGCGAAGTACTCCCACTGCTCCTGCGGACTCTCGTCTCGTTCCTGCCGGCCAGCCTTCGCGTCGAGGAGCTTCTTCCGTCGATCTCTCAGACCCATTCGGACCTCCATTCCTCGATTCTGAAAACAGGCTGGACCCTATGTGCGGAGTTCAGAGTCCGTCGTCGGTGAGCACCGAGCCGACGACAACCGTCGGGATTCGCCATGCTCTCGGGCAATGCCAAGACGCCGCCGCTTCGTTGTTGATGAGTGCATCGACGGTAAGTGGGCGCAGATGCATGACCTTGGGAGGATGCAGCGGAAGGACGCCGAGTCCTCGCAGTTGCGACTCACGGACCGAGGCCGCGTCGCGCGTGTCCGTGAAATCGACGACGAAGCCGGTCGAACGAAAGCCTTGCGCAGCGAGTAGCAGCTCTCTGCCCCGGCGTAGCCGGCATCAGCCGATACGAACCTCTTCGCCGAGGAGGCGACTCGACATGGCGAGCAGGAAATTCTCCATTGCGCGCGGCACCCAGGTCGTAAAGAGAAAGAACCAACGACTCCCAGCCAGCTTCATCACCTCCTCGGGCCTGTACCGAACCATGTTCGACAGGTGATGCATGACCAAGAACGCGACTGCTTCCTGCGAGAGCAGGTCACTCCGTTCGCTCAGGATCACAAGGTACCGAGCACCCGCCGTCCCTCGATTCGTATGTATGAGTGAGCGTTCGAACGCCGCGATCACGTCCGGGGCGCAGCGAGCGTAGCTCACTCGACCTGGTCGTGTTCGATACGACCATCGCTCCCTCGACTCGTATAGCGACTGGTACGGATCATCTGACGCGACTTGGTGAAAGACAGCACCAAAGTGAGCGGCGCGACGGTGGAGCTGGCTTCCGGCGACGGCGCGGCGACGGAGTTCCCCGCCGGCCACCTCCAACCGAAGCCACGCTTCTGAATTGCGTCCCATTACCCGCAGCGATTGAACTGGAAGAAGTTTCGGCGCCGTGCCGACCGCGTCTTCGAGGATGTCCGCCGCCTCGACTAGGTACGGGATCAGCTTGTGGATCGCGAGGTCCTTGCCGGACGGGTGGCAGAAGCCCGTCCCAGTCCGCTCAGCTAGTTCAGCGAACACATTCGTCCGTGCCCCAGTGGGCGAACCGACTTTGGCAGCTTCCTGTTGAAACCAGTATCGAGACTTTCTTTCAAAGGCGTCACCAAGACCATGCAGCGCCTTGCGCGATGTGAGTGTTGGGTCGACACATGTGAGAAACGCTTTCGTCAAGTTGAGAAAGAAGTAGTAGGCAACGAGGGGGCGGGATTCCGGAGCCATCGTCTCCGCACTGAGGTAGAAGGTCTCAGCCTGAGTGAGGTAGGAGACAAAGCGTCGAAAAGCAGCGTCGTCCATCGCTGTACCGTGTAAGGCCCGAAGCCGGCCATGACCGACATCGGTCTTTAGAACTCGTATAGGAGCCCACATTTCATAAGGCGTGGTTCTTACGCCGAGCAACCGCTCATGAGGGCCGACACCCGCAGCAACGACCCGCCCCCGACTCGTGGCAATCCGACCGCTCTTCTGTGGCGGAAGAGGGACCTTCCTAGCCATGGTCCGTCCTCATCGAGACGCTCCTGAAAGCAGGACGCGCCAGGGTGGCCCGCCAATGCTGCCGACCTTGCTCGCTCCGGCTCCAGTTCACAGAGTGCGCTGAGTGTCAACGATCAGGTCGCGCTCAAAGGGCGAGAGTGCGAACTGGGTTTGATCCAACGCTCGGAGCCTCTCCAGGAGGGTGTCGATGTCCACGTCCTGGGTGGGCATCAGCCGCGTCCGCAGCTTCACGGCCAGGGCGAGCGGGATTCCATACTCGTCAAGTGCAACGAGTCGGGCCGGGAAGGAAGAGGTTCTCGACTTGGACGACGTAGTACGAGTAGTCGCCAGGCTCAACCCCCCGTTGGTTAAAGACGTGCTGCTGTATCCGATCGAGTGCTGCGAGCCGTCTGGGGAAGTGGTGTCCAGCCCACTGACGGATGAACCCAAGCGCCTCCTCGACAACCTTGTCCGGGTCGTGATCGGGATTCTTCGCTAGGTCGTCATCGACAATCCGCCTGACCGTGTGGTTTCGCAGCTGGGCGACCTTGTAGGTGAGCTGCTTGTCGCTATACACGCCGTTGCCGCGAAGACCATCTCCGCCGAGGTGCTGCCAAATAAAGCTGCACGTCTCCTTGAGGTGGTCGTAGCCCGGCGAGCCGCGCCACGTGAGCCAGCGGCGATAGTGGTCGAGACGGTCATGCAGTTCAAGAGCAGCGTTCACCTGCTGCATTGGGTCTAGGCCGGAGTTAGCTCGAATGAGCGAAAGCGGCAAGACCTCTTGTTCCATCACCGGCGCAAGGCGCTCACGCGAGCGATCCGTCCAGTCGCCTTCGTCGATCTGTACCAAGAGACTCTCAGGGGCCTCTTCCGATTGCGTGAGCACTGGGATGTCTACAAACGGCAGTTGCTGCTCCGGCGGCTCATGGAAAGAAACACGCGACCTATGAAGTGCTCGAACATGCGGCCAGAGCGACCTCGGATGTTGTTGAAGGTGAAGTAGTCGAACTTCTCCTTCGCGATCATGTTGTCGAAGATCACGACGTTCTTAGCCTTCGTATTCACTCCCTCAATGAGGGTGGATGTGCATACGAGGAACCGGAGCTTGTCTTCGTTGAATGAACGGACGATGAACTGTGCGAGGGCACGCGGGAGTCTTCCGTGGTGCACACCAACCCCATGAGCGAGAGCGCGACCTACGAGCCATTGCGGATGAAAGTGCTCACCGACCCACTCGACTGCATCGCTCAGTTCTTCGGAAGGTCGTACAACCTCGTCCTCTAGTAACCACTTCGCAACCTCTCGGGCCCGCGCCGGCGACTTGCAGTAGATGAGCGTCGGCTCGTCGAAAGATCGGCAAAGATCGACCAGTCTCTCCCGAACAGTGCCCTTCGTCGGGACACGAGCTACATCCACTGCGACGGTGCTGTAGTCAGTCTTGATGAACCGTACGTTGGCACTGAACTCGCGGACGTGAGCGATGCCGTTGATGTTGGGGCCGAGGAAATAGAACTGTCGGCCGATTTTCAGCAGTTTGTACAGCGCCTGGTTGAGAAGGTCGCTTCGCTCTGCGTCCATGTGTCCACTCAGCTTGTAGAACTCGTCGATGACGAAGAGGTCGACCTCCGGCAACGACGGATGATCGACCACTCGCTCCTGCGTCATTACGAACAGATTGCGGTCGCCCACACTCTGCGCCGAGTGCGTGATGAGCTTGTAGTCCCTGAAACGAGACAGACGGCGCCGAGTCTCGTCGATGAGCGCGAGCGTCGGCACGACGATGACGATGTTCGCGTATCGGCCGCTCGCCACGAGCGCGTCGATGATTAGGCTCTTGCCGTAGCTCGTGGGCGCGCTGAGAATGACGTTGCTGCCGTCGAGCAGATGCCGGTAGACAGCCGCCTGGCTCGCGTGGAAGACGATTGCGTCGTCTGGCATGTCAAGCGGTCGGTGCGCTTCATAGGCGATCTGGACGCTGGCGTCCAGATCCTGCGGATCAAGGTAGGGGTAGAGCCCGAATCGTTCGACGAGAGCATCGAGGATCGGCTTCGAGCCGTTCAGCCTCTCCCGGTAATCGAGGGCGCGGATCGTCAGCTCCCGAAGCCTCTGCTCAGTCTCAGCATCGCTCGCCTGGCTGGCGAGGAGCGCCAAACCCGACAGGACGCGAAAGCCGTCTCTCTCTAGGGCGTCCGGGTCCCGAATCATCTGACGCAGTTCGTCGAGGTTCATACGTCCAAGCCCTCTTGGATGCTCTTCAACCGTCGGTCAAGTTCTTTCAGCAGCTTGGCTTTAGCCTCGAGCGGAACGAGGATCAGGTGAATCGAAAACTTGGGCGGCAACTTCTTCTTGGAAAATCGTTCACGGATGTCCAAGACTTCGGTCTTAAACTCAGCTAGATACTGTCCCGTTCGCTCGCTATGCGCCGCGACGGTGGAGCTGTCGTACGTAAGGAGAACTGGTATGCGGACCCGCTCGAAGATTGAGTCCAGCGGAACGTTCTCGTAGTCAAGCACCTTCTTGAGGCGCGTGGTTAGCGGCCAGGCCGGGTCAAGCTTGTTGGTGATGAGAGCGAACTCATCCTTCAAGTAGTCGCGATCCGTGTGAGCAGCCAGCTCCGTGACTACGTGGCTCATAGCAGTGGAGACATCGTCGTAGAACTTGACTTCTCCCAGCCACAGCTCCAGCTCACCGTTGTCGGCCTCAACCACGTGAACCGCGTCGAATCCTTTGACGGTGTCGTTGCGTGCGTCCTTGAAGAAGAGCTTTGCGATGGCGGGCTCGGTGTTGAACTCGTGCCTCATGACAGCGTGGAGTAGAAGTTCGCCGAACTCGCCTCGGCGGTCGTACTTATCGGTCGCGTAGACGAGCCTCGCCGCTCGGGCCAGCTGTGCTACCCCGGTGGCGCTGTCGAAGCCGTCGCGTTCGCTCCACTTCAACGTGAACTCGGGAAGCCACTTGATGAGGTGGAGCGCGAGCTGCCGACAACGCCACTCCCCTTCCTCGTAGTTCGCGCATAGCGCGACCAAAGGCGGATCGAGGTCCGTGTGCTTCTCAAGGGAGTCCAAGAAGCGATCAGGCTTGGGCGTTGCGAAGACGGTTGTCATAGGTCGCGACAGCGTAGTGGCGTGATCGGCTCCCAGCTTCCGAATTTGAGGTTTGACTACCAATCCGCTTACCTGGCGAACCTAAGCGTCGATATCAGCTATATCGGCAGTCCTCCGTCGGTTCGGACCCCGTCTAGCCTCGTTGCCGAGGTGTGAGGACATCAATCTCGCCGTGCCGACCCGACGAGCCTTCGTTCAAGCTCAGGTCTTCGTCGCCGACGCAGGGTCCCGGCGCGGTGCCCGGCTCGGCGCGAGCATCAGCAGCGCGAACACGCCTGCAACAGCCGACGCCGGGTCGCGGCGCGGTGCCCGGCTCGGCGCGAGCATCAGGAGCACGAACACGCCCGCGACGACGTACGCGCCGCCCTGGAAGTTCAGCAGCGCGATCGGGCCGAGGATGCCGCCGACCGCGCCCGCGGTCAGGGTGCCCACGAACATCAGCAGCGACGAGCTCGTGCCGAGCGAGCCGAAGACGCGGCCGAGGTAGGCGTCGTCGACGTTCGTCTGCATGATCGTCGCGCGCGCCGCCGCGCGGACGCCGATCATGTCGCGAGGCGGTTACGCGGGCAGGGTGGGTGCCGTCGCCGTAGCGAGCCGGACGGCGCGTAGCTTGTTGGCCGCATCGAGGGCGGCGACCTTGTAGGCCTCCGCCAGGGTCGGGTAGTTGAAGACCGTGTCGACGAGATAGTCGACCGTGCCGCCCAGTCCCATCACCGCTTGGCCGATGTGGACGACCTCGGTCGCGCCGGCGCCGAAAGCATGGACGCCCAGCAGGGTTCCGTCCCGCTGCGACACGAGCAGCTTCACGATCCCGTGCGCGTCGCCGAGGATCTGCCCGCGCGCGAGCTCGCGGTAGTGCGCGACGCCCGACTCGTATGGAATCGAGGCCTCGGTCAGCTCAGCTTCGTTCTGGCCCACGTAGCTGATCTCGGGGATCGAGTAGATGCCGATCGGCAGCAGCTCGTGGGCGGAGTGGACTTCGAGCCCGCAGGCGTGCGCGGACGCGATCCTCCCCTGCTCGGCCGACGACGACGCGAGGCTCGGAAAGCCGATCACATCGCCCACCGCGTAGATGTGCTGGACCGCGGTCCGGTAGTGGTCGCCGACGGCGATCCGCCCGCGCTCGTCGGCCTCCAGCCCGGCCCGCTCGAGCCGGAGCGGCTCGACCGCGCCCTGGCGGCCGGCCGAGTAGAAGACCGCCTCGGCGAGGACCTGCTTGCCGCTCGAGAGCGTCGTCACCGTCTCCTCGCCGACGTCGTCGACACGCGTGACGACCTCGCCGAAGCGGAAGGTGACGCCGCGGTCGCGGAGGTGGTAGCGCAGCGCCTCCACGATCTCCGCATCCACGAAGTCGAGCATGTCCGGCCGCCGGTCGACGAGCGTCACGCGCGTGCCGAGTGCCGCGAACATCGAGGCGAACTCGACCCCGATCACGCCCGCGCCGACGACGATCAGCGTCTGCGGGATCCGATCGAGCCGCAGCACGATGTCGTCCGAGTCGAGCACCGTGCGGCCGTTGAAGGCGATCTCGGAGGGCCGGGCCGGGACGGAGCCCGGCGCGAGCACGATCTTGTCGGCCGTCACGCGACGTTCGGTGCCGTCCTCGTCGGCCACGGCGAGCGTGTGCGGATCGTCGAAGCGCGCCGTCCCCTCGACGAGCGTGACGTGGTTGCGGCGCAGCTGATCGCGGACGACCGCCCGCTCGTGCTCGACGACATGGCGCGTGCGGGCGGAGAGGTCCTCGATTGAGATCTCGTCCTTGAGGCGGTAGTCCTGCCCGTAGACCCCGCGCTGGTGCAGGCCGGTGAGGTACATGACGGCCTCGCGGATCGTCTTCGAGGGGATCGTGCCGACGTTGACCGAGCTCCCGCCGAGCACCCGCCTGCACTCGATCAGCGCGACCCGGCGGCGCAGCTTCGCGGCCTGGATCGACGCCTTCTGACCCGCCGGCCCGGAGCCGACGACGGCGAGATCGAAGTCGTAATCGTGCTCCACGCCCTGCACCTTGTTCCCCGCGACCGGGCGGGTCAACCCGTGACGGCCCTCCCGTCAGCCGCGCTGCCGCAGTTCGCCCCGCCTGATCTTCCCGCTCACGGTCAACGGCAGCTCGGCGACGAACTCCACCTGGCGCGGCACCTCGTACGCCGCCAGGCGTGAGCGGACGTGCGCCTGCAGCTCCGAGGCGAGCTCGTCCGACGGCGAGGCACCGGGCGCGAGGACGACGAAGGCCTTGATCGTCTCGCCGCGCACCTCGTCGGGGACGCCGATCACCGCGGCCAGCGCGACCGCGGGGTGGCGGACGAGGCAGTCCTCGATCTCGCCGGGGCCGATGCGGTGGCCGGCGCTCGAGATCAGGTCGTCGGCGCGGCCGACGAAGTGGAGGTAGCCCGCGTCGTCCTGCCTCGCGAGGTCGCCCGTGTGCAGCCAGCCGTCGCGCACCTTCGCCCTCGTCGCCTCCTCGTTGCCCCAGTAGCCGAGGAAGGCGACGGGATCGCCCTCGGCGCGCACGGCGATCTCGCCGTCGATCAGGCGCACGTCGTGGCCGGGGTACGGGCGGCCCATCGCGCCGGGCACCGCCGGCCAGGCCGCGCAGCTGCCGATCAGCAGGTTCGCCTCGGTCTGGCCGTAGAACTCGTTCAGCCGCGCACCGAGGGCCTCCTCGCACCAGGCGGCGGTCTCCTCGCCGACCGTCTCGCCGCCGCTCGCGAGCGTGCGCAGCGCGAGCCGCCGGCCGCCGTGGCCGCGCAGCATCCGCAGCGCCGTCGCGGGCAGGAAGAGGTTCCGCACGCCGAGCCGCTCGACCAGCTCGTACGTCCGCTCCGGGTCGAACCTCGTCGTCTGGAAGGCCACGACGGGGCGGCCGTGGTAGAGGCCGGGCAGGAGCACGTCGAAGAGCCCGCCCATCCAGGCCCAGTCGGCCGGCGACCAGATCACGTCGTCCGGCTGCGGGAAGAAGTCGTGCGAGAGCTCGAAGCCGGGCAGGTGGCCGTACAGCGTGCGATGCGCGAGTAGCGCGCCCTTCGGCGGCCCGGTCGTGCCGGAGGTGTAGACGATCAGCGCCGGATCGTCGGCGCTCGTCCGCGCCGGCTCGAAGCTCGCCGAGGCCTGCGCGAGCAGCGCGGGCAGCTCGCGGTCGACATCGATCGGGCGCAGCTCCAGGCCGAGCTCGGCGATCCGCTCCAGCATCTCCGTCTCGGCCAGCACCACCTTCGCGCCCGCGTCGACGAGACGGACGGCGAGCGCGTCGGGGCCGAAGCGCGTCGAGAGCGGGACGGCGATCGCGCCGAGCTTGTACACGGCTGCGTGGGCGACCGCCGCCTCGGGCCGCTGCGGCAGCGCGATCCCGACCCGGTCGCCCGGCCCCACCCCGAGCGCTGCGAGCGCGTTCGCGAGCCGGTTCGAGTCGTCGGAGAGCTCGCCGAAGGTGACGCGGCGGGTGACCTCGCGGCCGTCGGTGACGAGGATCGCGGTCGCGTCGCGCGACTGCCGTTCGCAGATGTCGACGCCGATGTTCACCACGTCGGGCACGCGCCAGCGGAAGCCTGCGTACAGCTCCTCGTACGTCAGTCCGGAGATCTCACCAGCTCCGAGACGTCGTGCCTCAGCGCAGCGCTTGCGTGATACCGGATCGACCGGCCACGACCTGTCTGCTCGATCAGCCCGGCATCGACGAGCCGGCGAAAGTCGTTGCTGGCGGTCGCGGGCGACACGTCCGCCTCGGCCTCGTACCCGGCGCGGTCCGTACCGCCGATCAGACTCTGCTCGAGGGCAATCACCAGGCGATCCGGCCAGCCGCGCCGCGCGACGAGCTCCTCGAGGAATGTCCAGCGGGCTGCCGACTCGGCGAGCTGGTCGAGCCGCTGGCGGGCCTGCGCGATGTGACCTTCGATGCAGAAGCGCACCCAGTCGGTCGCATCGCGCTCCGGCTGATAGCTCCCTCCCTGGACGGCCCGCAGAATGGCGTAGTACTCGCGCGTGTGACTGCCGAGGTACTCCTCGATCGAGGCGAACTCGAGGGCGAGGCTCCCCTGGCGAGCGAGCACGAGCGACTGGACGATGCGCGAGATCCGGCCGTTGCCGTCTCTGAACGGATGGACCGAGACCGTGTGCAGGTGAGCCATCGCCGCACGGACGACGACGTGAGCGTCGAGGTCTCCCCCGCGAAGCCACTCGACAACTTCGCTCATCAGAGGCGCCACGCGGTCCGCGTCGGGAGCCTGGTAGGCGACACCGCCCTCGGGGGCAGTGACGACGATCGGCGTCTCGCGCCAGCGCCCCGGCCTCGCGTCGGGCTGGAACCGGCAGGCGTCGAAGTGCAGATCGAGGATCACCCGGTCGCGCCACTCGAACACGGGGTCGTCCGCCATCACGCCGACGTGCTCCATCGCACGGGCGTAGTCCGCGAGGGCGAGCTGGCTCTCGTCGCTCGCGTCCGCACCTTTCGGCCCGCTGACGATCGCAACGGCGTCCCGCGCGGGTACCGAGTACCCCTCGATCGAGATCGAGCTCTCGGCCGACGTCGCCAGGACGAGACGGCGCAGCGTGCCCAGCCAAAGACCACCGCCGCCGACACGGTGCCCGAGCTCCTCGCGGAGCGCATCGAGCTCGTCGAGCAGGTCGGCGAGCGGACCGGCAGTCGGTGGAGTCGAGTAGATCATGAGGTGATTATACGATTATCCGTATAATCGTCAAGACGATTTTACCTCCAGAGCCGCTCGAGCAGGGCGAGGTAGACCTGCGTCGCGCGGACGAGCTCGGGCACGTCCATCGTCTCGACGTCCGCGTGCGCGCCGGTGCCGACGGGGCCGTGGTAGACGGTCGGGATCCCGGCCTGGTGGAAGATCGCGCCGTCGGCGACGACCTTCATCCCGATCAGCGCCTGCTCGGCGCCGGTCACCTCGCGGTAGGCCTCGCGCAGCGCGACCGCGAGCTTCTCGTCCGGGTCGATCCGGTAGCTGTCGCGGACGAGCCGGAGGTCGAGCTCGATCGCGCAGCCGGTCTCGGCCGCGATCGGCGCCAGCAGCGCCTCGTACTCCGCGCGCACCTCGTCGAGCGGCTTCCCCGGCTGCCAGCGCCGCGTGCCCACGAGCCGGCAGCTCGTCGGGAAGCGGTTGTAGAAGTCGCCGCCGTGCACCTCGCCCAGGAAGTACGTCTCGGCACCCACCCAGGGGTGCTCGGTCTCCGCCAGCTCGGCGGTGCGCGCCTCGATCGCCGCGATCACCTTGCCCGCGACCAGGAGAGGATGCGGCGTCCCCGCCGGGGTCTGCAGCTCGTGCGTCGGCATCCCCGGCCGCGTGATCTCGATCTCGACCGTCGCCTGGCCCATGTGCGCGGCGACGAACGAGTCGCCGGCGAGCTCGCAGACGACGGCGTAGTCGGCCGTGAAGCCGCCGTCGCCGAGGAGCCAGGTCAGGTCCTCGCCGCGCCCGGTGGGCGCCTCGTGCAGGCCGATCGCGACGATCACGAGCTCGCCGGGGAAGCCGCCTCGCCCGGCGACGACGGCCGCAGCCTCGGCGGCGCACGCGAGCGCTCCTTTCATGTCGGCCGAGCCGCGCCCGTAGATCGTGTCGCCGTCGAGCCTCGGTTCCTCGTGCGGGATCGGGACCGTGTCCAGGTGGCCGTTCAGGACGATCGTCGGGCCGGGCTCGCCGCCGCGCAGGCGCCCCACGACGATCGGCGTCGCGGGGAAATCCGCGTCGAGCAGCTCGACCTCCAGGCCGAGCTCCTCCAGCCGGCGCGCGTACAGACGCGCCACGTCGGCCGTGTCGCCCGTCGGGCTCGGGCATTCGACGAGCTCCAGGGTGAGGTCGCGCAGTCGGCTCGCGTCGACGCTCAAGCGGTGAGGACGACCTTCCCGCGCGCGTGGCCCTCGCCCAGATACCGGAGCGCGTCCGCCGCCTCGCGCAGCTCGTAGCTTCGGTCGATCACCGATCTGACCTTCCCGCTTTCGAGCAGCTCTTGCAAGACGAGGAGGTCGTCCTTCTCGATCTTCGCGATGACGAAGACGACCGTTTGGCTCCTGCCAACCGACGCCAAACGGGTGCCGATGATGTGAGACAGCGGTCCGAGCCCCTTGTTCGACGGGAACTTCGCTCCGACGATCACGACCGTGGCCTCGGGCGTCAGCACGCGCCTGAACTCTCCGAACCGGCGGCTCCCGGCGATGTCGAGCATCAGGTCGTGACGCTCACCGAGCCGCGTGAAGTCCTCCTTCGTGTAGTCGACGACGCGGTCTGCCCCGAGCGAGCGAGCCTGCTCCACGTTCCCCGTGCTGCACACGGCGGTCACGTCCGCGCCGAACGCCTTGGCGAGCTGGACGGCGTAGGTGCCGACGCCGCCGGAGGCGCCGTTGATCAGCACCTTCTGCCCGGCCTGTACGCCGCCCTTGTCGCGCAGCGCCTGGAGGGCGGTGAGCGCCGCGATCGGTGCGGCCGCCGCTTCCTCGAACGAGACGTTGCCCGGCTTCCGCACGAGGCGAGCCTCGCGGGCAGGAGCGTACTCCGCCCAGGAGGCTCCCGACGTGCCGAACACCTCGTCGCCGGGCTGAAACTCCGTGACGTCCTTGCCGACCGATTCGACCCGGCCGGCCAGGTCGGCGCCCACGGACGTGTCCTTGGGCCGGCGCAGCGCGCGTCCGAGCACTCGAACGAAGTAGGGCCCGGTCACTCCATACCACTCGACCGGATTGACCGAGGACGCGTGCACGCGCACCAGCACCTGATCGTCCTCGAGCACCGGCTTGTCGACGTCCCGGAGCTCGAGCGCGTCGATGCCGTACCGCTCGCAGACGATCGCGTTCATCGTGCCTCCCTCTCACGTACAGTGTAAGCTTATGGCGTAAGTTAGACGTACGCCGTAAGCTTGTCAAGGCATGGCCACGCAACCCGACCCACGTGCAGAAGCACGGATCCCGCTGAGCAGAGAGCGGGTGCTGCGCGCTGCGATCGCTCTCGCCGACGGGGGCGGGATCGAGTCGCTGAGCATGCGCAAGCTCGGTCAGGAGCTCGGGGTCGAGGCGATGTCGCTGTACAACCACGTGGCGAACAAGGACGACATCGAGGACGGGATCGTCGAGATCGTCCTGGGCGAGATCGAGGTGCCCTCCGACGGGGCGGACTGGAAGACGGCGCTCCGCCAGACCGCGATCTCGTCGCACGAGGTGTTCGTGCAACACCGCTGGGCGTGCAGCCTCTTGATGCGCCGGCCCAGGGTCAGCCCGACCCGAATGCACTGGATGGAGGCCGTGCTGCGAACGCTTCGAGAGGCGGGCTTCTCGGCCGACATGACTCATCACGCGTACCACGCGCTGGACAGCCACATCACGGGCTTCACGCTCTGGCAGGTGAGCATGCCGTTCGAGACCAAGGAGGAGCTCGTAGACCTGGCCGAGGACTTCCTGCGAGAGATCCCCGCCGACGAGTACCCCTACGTGATCGAGCACGCGGAGCAGCACATCGCACCGGCCAGCCCCGACGGCAAGACCGAGTTCGAGTTCGGGCTCGAGCTGATCCTCGACGGCCTCGAGCGGCTCCGCGACACGCCCTGAGCTCCCTCTAGCCGGTTCCTCTTGCGACCCGAAAGCCGATGTGCGCCTGGCGGCGCACCGGCCGGCTGTGGCTGCGCATCGTGCAGCGCGCCCAGGCCAGGCCGGGGCTCGCGAACGAGCCGCCGCGGAGCACGTGCTCGCCCGGTGGGTACTCGGTCGACGTCCACTCCCAGACGTTTCCGGCCATGTCCAGCAGGCCGTAGGGGCTGGCGCCGTCCGGATGGGAGCCGACCGGCGAGGTGGTGCCGTGCTTCATGCCCGGCCCGACAGCGGCGCGGGTCTCGTCTTCCTCGTCGCCCCACGGGTACGTGCGCGCGTCGGTGCCGCGGGCGGCCTTCTCCCACTCGACCTCGGTGGGCAACCGGCCGCCGGCCCAGGAACAGAACGCGGCCGCCTCGTTCCAGTCGACGAACGTGACGGGATGGTCGGCAGGAGCGGGCCAGTGCGGCGGCGCGGCGGCCCTCTCTTCCGCGACGAAGCGCTCGTACTGCGCGTTCGTGACGGGAGTCCGCGTCAGCTCGAACCCATCGACTTCGACGTGCCGCTGCCGCGTCTCGCCCGGGTCGCGGCCGATCACGTAGTCGCCGGCGGGCACCTCGACCCAACCGAACGTCTGCGTGGGCTCGACGGCGACGACGCGGAAGCCGATGTACGGATCGCGCGCCGCGGGGTGCACAGGGAAGCGGGCCGAGCAGCGCAGCTCGTCCGGGCCGCTCAGGTACGAGCCGCCGCGCGCCGCCCCGTCGGCCGTCCACTCGTAGACGTTGCCCGCCAGGTCGAGCGCGCCGCACAGCGCGGCTCCCGCTGGTCGCAGCCCGGCCTGCGACGGCTTGCCGATGCCCTGCCCGAAGGTCGCGCGCGTGGAGTCGGGGAGCTCGTCGCCCCAGGGCCAGAGCCGGTCGTCGCCGCCGCGGGCGGCCGCCTCCCACTCGACCTCGGTCGGCAGCCGCACGCCGTGAGCGACGCAGAACGCCTCGGCGTCGTACCGCGAGACGTAGGTGAGCGGCACGCCCTCGCGGTCGCACACCGGCACGCGGGAGATCAGGAACCCTTCGACGGCAACGACGCGCCGCGGCGTCTCGTCCTCGTCGGGCGGATAGACGGCGGCGGGATCGTCACCGAACGCGAACGGGCCGGCGGGGACGGGCACGAAGTCGAGCTCGCTCACGCCGGGACGACGGGCAGCGAGACGTGCGACGGGTGCTCCGCGTCCGCATAGACGGCCTGCTCCGCCTTGACCATGTGGGTGTGCCGGCCGATCGGCTCGCCCGTGTTCGGGTTCCGGTCGAGCCGCGGGAAGTTCGACGACGAGACGTCGATCCGGATCCGGTGCCCCTTCGCGAACAGGTTCGAGGTCGGCGGGAGCAGGATCGACACCGGCACGACCTCGCCGGGCTCGAGGAACACCTCCCGGTCGAAGCCCTCGCGGAAGCGCGTCCGGATGATCGAGTCGTTGATCAGCATCTCGTAGCCCTCGGGATAGTCCTCGTTCGGCGGGTAGACGTCCACGAGCTTCGCGGTGAAGTCCGTGTCGAGCGCGCTGGACGAGATCCAGAGGTTGACCGTCGTGCGACCGGTGACCTCCACGTCCTCCGTGAGCGGCTCGGTCTCGTACACGAGCACGTCCTCGCGGTCGCGCAGGCGCCGGTACGGCTCCTGGGCCCCGAAGTACTCCGCCGACTCCCGCTGGTCGGCGGGGCCAGGCGTCATGATGTTGCGCAGCCGCAGCACCGGGTTGAGCAGGCGGGCCCACATCGGCTCCATCCCCGGCCCGTCCGCCGGCAGCTCGCCGACCGAGCAGTAGTTGCCGCCGATCGTCGGCACCGGGCGCTCGGGGTCGTAGGTGTAGCGCCGCGGCTCCGCCTCGCCAGTAGGCGGCTGCTTCGAGAGCGAGCCGTCGCCGCGCAGGTAGAGGAGCTGCTCCTCCGCGCGCGCGAGCGGCCACTCGAACTCCTCGCGCCAGCGGCCGCCGTGGTCGAGCTTGCCGAGCTCGGTCTTGCGGCCGCTGCCGCCGCCCATGACGAAGAGGCGGATCGGCGCCTCGTCCTCGGGCGCGCCGCCGCCGTCCTCCTTCAGCCAGCGGTCGAAGAAGGCGAGCTGCTCCTGGAAGTAGCGCTCGACGCCCCAGACCGAGTCTGGGCCGAAGTCGACGTCGAGCGTCCAGGTCGCGTCGCCCCGCATGCCGACGTGGCTCCACGGGCCGACGATCAGGCGCTGCGGCGCCTCGTTCTGCGCCGCCATCGCGGCGAAGTACTCCGTGTCGGAGTGCGGGAAACCGTCGTACCAGCCGGTCGAGAACGTGCCCGGGATGTCCGCGTGCCGGGCGTAGTGCGCCGTGAAGTCGTTCGACTCCTGCGCCCAGTACTCGTCGTAGACGCCGCGCGTCGTGTAGTCGAGCAGCGCCTGCTCGAGCGCCGGCGTGTGGCGCAGCGAGAGCTGCCCGGCCTCGAAGGGGAAAGCCCAGAAGAGCTCGCGCAGGCGCGTCAGGTCGCCCCACACCTCGGCCTGCTTGTCCCAGTCGTCGGCGATGTCCTGCGCGTCCTGGGCGTGGATGAAGAGCGCCCAGAACATGTGCATCTGCATCGCCCCGCCCTCGCGCGACTGGTGCTGGAACGAGTTCGTCGGCACGACGTCCGGCCAGATCGCGGTCAGGTGCGGCGGCCGCTCGAGCGCCATCCGCACCTGTGTGATCCCGGCGTACGACGAGCCGACGGTGCCGACGCGGCCGTTCGACCAGCGCTGCTCGGCGATCCACTCGACGGTGTCGTAGCCGTCCTGCCCCTGCTGCTTGGTGACCGTGTGGAAGTAGTCGCCGGTGCCCTCCGAGCGATAGCGGTCGCGCAGATCCTGGAGCGCGACGGCGTAGCCGCGCGGGACGAAGAAGTCGGCGATCTCCGTGTAGCGCTTGTCGGTCTTGTCGTACGGCGTCCGGCAGAGGATCGTGGGGAAGCGCTCGCCCTCGACGAGCTCGCCCTCGCGGGCGGGACGGTAGACGTCGGTGGCGAGGCCGATCCCGTCCCGCGTCCGCACCATCAGATCTTTCGCCAGCACGATCCCGTAGTTCACGAGCTCTCCTTTTCGATGATCAGGTTTCCGGTGGCGTCGACCGCGACGGTGAAGCCGGGGTGGACGACGGTGGTCGAGTCGAACTCCTCGATGACAGCGGGACCTGCGAAGGCCGCTCCGGCAGGCAGCGCGTAGCGGTCGTAGATCGGGCAGTCGACGTAGTCGCCCGCCTCGGCGAAGTAGACCGGGCGGCGCTCCTTCGGCTCGGCGGCCCCGCCGGTGTCGAGTTGGCGCGCCGGCGGCTTCGCGATCCTCCCCACGCTCGTCAGGCGCAGGCTGACCGCCTCCACCGGCTCGGCGGGCGCGCTGAAGCCGTAGGTGCGGTCGTGCTCGACGTGGAAGCGCTCGAGCAGCTCGCCGCCGGCCGGCACCGTCAGCTCGTAGCTCTGACCGACGTAGCGCAGGTCGATCTGACGGACGAACTCGATTGCGTCGCCGCTCAGGCCCTCGCGCTCGAGCTCCGCGCGCCCGTCCGCCTCGAGCTGCGCGAACTGCGACTCGACCTCGGCGTCGTCCAGCTCGTCGAGCCGCCGCATGATCGTGATCGCGGCGTCGCGCTTCAGGTCGGTCGTCAGCAGACCGGTGGCCGAGAAGATGCCGGGGCTGCGCGGGATCAGGAGCGTCGGCATCTGCGCGTCGCGCGCCAGCGCATTCGCGTGCACCGGCCCGGCGCCGCCGAAGCCGACGAGCACGAAGTCGCGCGGGTCGTAGCCGCGCTGGACGGAGATCAGGTGCAGCGCGTTCACCATCGCCGCGTTGGCGATCTCGACGATCCCGTTCGCGGCCTCGGTGACGGAGAGCCCGAGCGGCCGCGCGCAGCGCTCCTCGATCGCGTTCCGCGCGCCGTCGACGTCGAGGCCGATCTCGCCGCCGAGGAAGTAGGCCGGGTTCAGCCGGCCGAGCACGACGTTCGCGTCGGTGACGGTCGGCTCGACTCCGCCGCGGCGGTAACAGACAGGCCCGGGATCGGCACCCGCGCTCTGCGGACCGACGCGCAGGAGCCCGCCGGAGTCGACCCACGCGATCGAGCCCCCACCCGCGCCGATCTCCACGAGGTCGACGACGGGCGTCCGCACCGGGTAGCCCGAGAGCGACATGCCGCCGATGCCCGCGCCGGCGTGGCCGCCGACGTTGTAGTCCTTCGTCACCGACGGCTGGCCGCCCTGGATCAGGCCGACCTTGGCGGTCGTGCCGCCCATGTCGAAGGAGAGGATGTCCGGGCGGCCGAGCGTCTCGCCGAGGTAGGCGGAGGCGATCACGCCGGCCGCGGGGCCCGACTCGACCATGAAGACGGGGCGGCCGCGCGCCGCCTCGGCGCTGAAGACACCGCCGCTCGACTGCATCACGAGCAGCTTCGCCTCGATGCCGGCAGCGGCCAGGCGTCCTTCGATCCGCTCGAGGTAGCGCTCGACGACGGGCCGGATCGCCGCGTTGATCACGGTCGTCGAGGCGCGCAGGTACTCGCGGAACTCGGGGGCGACCTCGGCGGACAGCGACACCGGCACGCCCGGGAGCTCCTCGGCGAGGATCTCCCCGATCCGCCGCTCGTGCGCGGGGTTGACGTAGGAGTGGAGCAGGCAGACCGCAACCGACTCGACCTCCTCGCGCCGCAGCAGCGCGGCCGCGTCGCGGACCGAGCTCTCGTCGAGCGGGGTCAGCACCTCGCCTGCCGGGCCGAGCCGCTCGCGCACGCCGACCGCGCGGTCGCGCGGGACGAGCGGCTTCGCCTTCTCGAACTGCGTGTCGTAGAGGCTCGGGCGCACCTGGCGCGCGATCTCGAGCAGGTCGCGGAAGCCCTCGGTCGTGACGAAGCCGCTGCGCGCGATCTTGCCCTCGATGATCGCGTTCGTCGCCACGGTCGTCGCGTGCACGACGAAACCCACGGCGCCCGCGTCGACGCCGCCCTCGGCGAGCGCCCGCTCGACCGCCTGCATGAAGCCCTCCGACGGGTCGGACGGCGTCGTCAGCACCTTCGCGATCGCCACGCTGCCCGTCTCCTCGTCGATCAACGTCGCGTCGGTGAAGGTGCCGCCGATGTCGATCGCCAGGCGGACGCTCATGCGCTCCTCCGCAGCTCGGCGGTCGCGCTCTCGTCGAGCTCGCGCCCCGCGACCGCCACGCGGTAGATCTCCTGCGCGCGCTCGGCGCTGACCTTCCCTTCGAGCACGTCGCGCAGCACGCGCTGCGGCTCGCGCTCCTCGGGCGGGCCGTAGCCGCCGCCGCCGCAGGTGCGAACGCTGATCACGTCCCCCGGCACGAGCTCGATCGTCGACTTCGAGCCGAGCCGCGTCTCCGCACCGTCGCGCACGTGCACGTACTCGGCGACACGCCCGTCGCGGCCGCCCAGCACGCCCCACGGGCCGGTGCGGTCGCGGTCGGCGAGCACGGTGAAGGTGGTGTGCAGGTCGAAGCGGTAGTCCTTGCGCAGGCCGAGCCCGCCGCGGAAGCGTCCCGGTCCCTCGGAGTTCTCGACGAGCGAGAGCCCGTCGATCCGCACCGGGTAGTTGAGCTCGGTCTCCTCGACCGGCGCGTTCTCGGTGTTCTGCCCGTGCGCCTGCACCGCGTCGGGGCCGTCGCTCGCGAAGCGGCCGCCGTAGCCGCCGGCGAAGGTGTCGTAGAAGCAGGTGTAGGTGCCGGCCGCGACGTCGAGCGAGCCGAAGCCGGCCTGGCACATCATCGCCTTCGTTCCGGCGGGGAGCCGCTTCGGGAACGCGGGCAGGAGCGCGCGGAACATCACGTCGACGAGCCGCGTCTGCGTCTCCCAGCCGCCCACGACGGGTGCGGGCCAGGTGCAGTTGGTGACGCTGCCCTCGGGCGCGTCGAGGTGCACGAGCCGGTAGAAGCCGTCGTTCACCGGCAGGTCGGGATCGATCAGGCACTTGAGCGCGTAGGCGCAGGCAGAGAAGGTCATCGCCCAGGTGGAGTTGACCGGCGCGCGCCGTTGCTCGTCCGAGCCGGCAGTGTCGAAGCGGACACCGTCGGGGCCGAGCTCGATGCGCACCTTCAGCCGGACCGGCTCGTCCGTGTAGCCGTCGTTGTCGACCGAGCCCTCCGCCTCGTAGACACCGTGCGGCAGCTGTGCGAGCTCGGAGCGCGTGCGCCGCTCGGTGTACTCGAGCAGCTCCTCCATGGTCGCGAGGATCGTCTCGCGGCCGTGGCGCGCGACGAGCGCCTGCACGCGGCGCACGCCGGTCGCGTTGGCGGCGATCTGCGCTCGGAAGTCGCCGCCCGTCTCGTGCTTCGAGCGGATCTGCGCAAGGATCAGCCGGAAGACGTCGGGCACGATCTGTCCGCCCGAGACGAGCTTCACCGGCGGGATGATCACGCCCTCCTGGAAGACCTCGCGGAACGCGCCGATCGACGCCGGCGCGCCGCCGCCGACGTCGACGTGGTGCGCAAGGTTCGCGACGTATCCGATCAGCCCGTCCTCGTCGTGGACGGGCGAGATCAGGGAGACGTCGTTCAGGTGCACGCCGCTCGGATGCGGGTCGTTCGTGACGATCACGTCGCCGGGGTGGAGCCGCTCGGCGCCGTAGCGCTGCACCGCCTTCGGCACCTGCTCGACCATCGAGCCGAGGTGCACCGGCTGCGCGAAGCCCTGGGCGACCGGCCGCAGCCGCGCGTCGAAGAAGGCGCACGAGAAGTCGGAGCGCGTCTTGATGTTCGTCGAGTACGCGCTGCGCTTCAACGCCAGCACCATCTCGTCGGTCGCCGCGACGAGCGCGTTCCGGATCACCTCGAAGGAGATCGGATCTACGGCCGCCATCCGTACACCTCCGCGGCCCGCTCGCGGCTGACCTTGCCCTCCCGCACGTCGCGGGCGACGCGCTCGCGGTCGCGTTCGGCGGCCGGCCCGTAGCCGCCGCCTCCGCAGGTGCGGTAGCTGACCGTGTCGCCCGCCAGGAGCTCGATCGTGCCCTTCGCGGACAGGCGGCTCTCCTCCCCGTCCCGGATCAGCACGTACTCGGCGACGGCACCGTCCCCGCCGCCGAAGGCGCCGGCCGGCCCACGCAGCGTCCGGTCGGCGAGCACGGTGAACGTCGTCGGCCGGTCGAAGAGGAAGTCCTTGCGCAGCCCGAGCCCGCCCCGGAAACGCCCCGGCCCGTCGGAGTCCTCGACGAGCGAGAGCCGGGTCACGCGGACCGGGTAGTTCAGCTCGGTCTCCTCGACCGGCGCGTTCTCGGTGTTCTGCCCGTGCGCCTGGACGGCGTCCGGGCCGTCGCTCGCCGCAGCGTGCGCCGTAGCCGCCGCCGAAGGTCTCGAGGAAGCAGTAGTAGGCGTTCGTCTGCGGGTCGACGCCGCCGAAGCCCGCGTGGCACATCATCGCCTTCGTCCCCGCCGGCAGCCGCTCCGGGAGGACCGGCAGGAGGGCGCGGAAGATCACGTCGACGAGCCGCGTCTGCGTCTCCCAGCCTCCGACCACCGGGCTCGGCCAGGTGCAGTTCGTCACGCTGCCGAGCGGGGCGTCGAGCGAGACGAGGCGGTAGAAGCCGTCGTTGACCGGGAGGTCCGGATCGACGAGGCACTTCAGTGCGTACGCGCAGGCGGAGAAGGTCTGCGCGTAGGTGGAGTTGACCGGCGCGCGCCGCTGCGGATCGGACCCCGTGAGGTCGAAGGCGACGCCGTCGGCGCTGATCTCGATCCGGGCCGCCAGGCGCACGGGCTCGTCGGTGTAGCCGTCCACGTCGACAGTGCCTTTGGCGTCGTAGACACCGTGCGGCAGATTTGCGATCGCAGATCGCGTACGTCGTGCGGTGTATTCCAAGAGCTCGTGCATCGCGCCCACGAGCGTGTCGCGGCCGTGCCGGTCGGCCAGGGCGCGCAGCCGTCGCACGCCGGTCGCGTTCGCCGCGATCTGGGCGCGGAAGTCGCCTGCCGTCTCGTGCTTGGAGCGGATCTGCGCGAGGATCAGGTCGAAGACGTCCTCGACGATCCGGCCGCCCTCGACGACCTTGACCGGCGGGATGATCACGCCCTCCTGGAAGACCTCGCGGAAGGCGCCGATCGACGCGGGCGCACCGCCGCCGACGTCGACGTGGTGGGCGAGGTTCGCCACCCAGCCGAGCAGCTCGCCCTCGTGGTGCACCGGCGAGATCAGCGAGACGTCGTTCAGGTGCACCCCGCTCGGGAAGGGATCGTTCGTGATCAGCACGTCACCCGGGCCGAGGTTCTCCGGGCCGTAGTCGCGCACCGCGCGCGGCACCTGCTCGACCATCGAGCCGAGGTGGACGGGCTGCGTGAACCCCTGTGCGACCGAGCGCAGCTCGGCGTCGAAGAAGGCGCAGGAGAAGTCGGAGCGGGTCTTGATGTTCGTCGAGTAGGCGCTCCGGCGCAGCGTGAGCACCATCTCGTCGGTGGCGGCGACGAGCGCGTTGCGGATCACCTCGAACGTGATCGGATCCATCAGAAAGCGCCCTGGCGCTGGTAGCGCTCGCGCGCGCGCCCGACGGCATCGTGGTCGAGCTCGAACCCCAGCCCCGGCCCCTGGGGGACGGCCGCGCGGCCGCCGTCGAGCTCGAGCGGCGTCGTCACGAGCTGCTCGGCGAGCAGGTGGTGCATGACCTGGTTTCCGAGGGTCAGGTTCGGCAGGCACGCCATCAGCTGGAGCGCCGCGAAGGTGGAGATCGAGCTCTCCACGCAGGCGTGGCGGTTCAGCGGGATCCCGTGCGCCTCCGCGAGGTAGGCCAGCTGCCGCCACCGCCAGAGCCCGCCCGACTCGTGACTGCCGAGCACGATCGCGTCGGCCGCCTCCGCCTCCAGCACGGCGCGCAGCTCGGCGGTCGTGTAGACGGCCTGGTCGGCGGCGATCTTGGTCTCGACGCGGCTGCGGACCCACGCGAGGCCGGCCACGTTCGCGGCCGCGACGGGCTGCTCGACCCAGTCGAGGTCGTACGCCTCGAGCCGCCGGATCGCATCGACCGCGCCGGGCACGTCCCACGCTTCGTTCGCGTCGACGCGGAGCAGCGGCTCGGGGCCGATCGCCTCGCGAACCGCGGCCACGATCTCCTCGTCGTCGCGGTGCGCGCGCCCGACCTTGAGGTAGACGACGCGGTGCCCCTCCCCGGCCAGCGCGGCCGCGTCGCCCGCGAGCTCCTCGGCCGTGTCGCCCTGAGGAAAGGCCATGAAGTCGACCTCGTCGCGGACGCGGCCGCCGAGGAACGTCGACGCCGGAACACCCAGACCCCGGCCGAGCGCATCCCAGCAGGCGACCTCGAGGCCGCTGAGGATCTGCTGCGACCAGTGCGGCGTGAAGCGCCAGCGGCCGTCGCGCCAGAGCTCGCCCAGGATCGCCTCGACGTCGCCGGGCGAGCGGCCCACGAACGCCTTCGCCATCCGATCGCCGTAGGCGACGACGGCAGCCGGGTCCTCGCAGATCGACTCGCCGTGGCCCGTCGTGCCGGCGTCCGTCTCGACGGTGAAGAGCACCAGGTTCGCGCCCTCCTGCACGCCGGAGCGCCAGTGGAACGGCCGCAGGAGCGGGATCGCGAGCGGCGTCGTCGTGACTGCGGTGATCCTCACGCGCGGTTGCCCGGCCCCCAGACGGAGCCGAAGGTGCGCCCCTCGGCGAAGCGCGAGCCCGAGAGGCTCGAGATGTCGATCGGCGGCTCCTGCCCCGCGATCACGTGGGCGAGCGATTCGCCCATCGCCGGCGCGAGCTTGAAGCAGTGGCCGCTGCCGCCGAAGGCCGAGTAGTAGCCCTCGACCTCCTCCGCGCCCACGATCGGGTACCAGTCCTCGGTGATGTCGTACACGCCCGAGTAGCCGGTCACGAACGTGCCGCCGTAGTTCTCGGCGCCGAGCGTCGGGCGCAGCGACGGGAGCCGGTTCAGCAGCCTCGGCACCATCCGCTCGAGGTGCGCCGCGTCGGTGCCGTCGTCGTAGCTCTCCGGGTCGGCGTGCTCCTTCTGCTTCGGCCAGCCCTCGCCGACGAGCACCTTCCCCTCGCCGTAACGGCGGAAGTAGAGCTGCTGCGTCGCGTCGGACATGACGGGCAGCTCGCCGAAGCCGTCGGGCGCGTCGAAGATCGCCTCGTGCTCGCGGCTGAACGTGAGCGGGTAGTCGATCCCGGCCAGCCGGCCGATCCGGTCGCCCCAGGGGCCGCAGGCGTTGACGACGACCCCGGTCGCGATCGTGCCGTCGCCGGTGACGACGCCGGTGACCCGACCGCCGTCGACCGTGATGTCGAGCGCGGCGCAGCCTTCGTAGAGCTTCAGTCCCTGTTCCTGCGCCGAACGGACGAGCGACCGCGTCGTCTGCACCGGGTCGGCGTAACCCGAGGTCTCCTCGAAACACGCCAGTGCGATCCCGTCGACGTTCAGCTCCGGCCAGCGGTGCTGAACCTCCTCGGGCGTGAGGATCTCGGTGCGCACGCCGAACCGCTGCTGCACCGGCACGACGTCGCGGATCGCCTGCTCCTGCTCCTGCCCGACGATCACCATGTAGCCGTGCTGGACGAAGCCGGCCGACCCGCCGAGCCTCTCCTCGGCGTTCGCGAACATCTCCGCACCGCGGACGGCGAGCCTGATCGCGACCTCGTTCGAGTAGTGCTGGCGTACGTGCGCGGCGGAGTACTGCGTCGAGCCGCCGCAGACCTTCGACTTCTCGACGAGCGCGACGTCACCGAACCCGAGCTCTGTCAGGAAGTGCGCCGTGCTCGCGCCGACGATCCCCGCTCCGAGCACGACCGCATCAGCCTTCGCGATCACCCTTCCTCCTCCCGGCCCGCAGGGCCTCCGTCGCGTCGTGGTCGACCGTGCCGTCGTCGCGGAGCGCGACGCCGTAGAGCTCCCGTGCTGCCTCCATGCTCACCTTCTGGTTGCCGACGTCTCGCGCGACCGCGGCCGGGTCGCGCTCCAGCGGGTCGCCCCAGCCGCCGCCGCCTGCCGTGCGGTGCACGTACACGTCGCCGACGTCGATCTCGGTGGAGAACATGGGCGGCAGCAGCTCGCTCGTCCCGTCGGGATGCTCGAGCACGTTGCTCGACGTCCCGCCCGGGGCGCCGCCGGCGAGGCCGTAGGGCGGGTGTGTCGCCCGATCGGAGCGGACGATCAGCGAGGTGCGCGGCGTGAGGCAGCGCCAGACCCGCTCGACGGCCAGGCCGCCGCGGTGCAGGCCGGCGCCGCCGGAGTCGGGCACGAGCCCGTAGCGCTCGACGACGATGGGGTACTCCTGCTCGGCGACCTCGACGGGGACGTTCGCGGCCAGGCTCGCCGGGTTGGTGAGCCCGTCGTTCCCGTCCGCCTCGGGCGTCGCGCCCCACGTGCCGACGACGAGCTCGTAGAAGACGAAACGGCCGCCGTCGGGCCTCGCCGCCCCGAAGATCGCGAGCGTGTTTCCGCCCTCGCCCGCGGCGGCGACGCGCTCCGGCAGCAACTGCGCAAGCGCGCCGTTGACGGCGTCGAGCACGCGGAAGCCGGTCACGCCGCGCATCGACGACGCGCCCGGCATCACCACTTCCGCGACGGTGCCCGGCTTCGTGAGCACGTGGATCGGCCGGAACGCACCGGCGGTGTTCGGCACCTCGACCGTGAGCGCCGCGCGCACGGCCTGGTAGACGCAGGCCTCCACGAAGGAGCGAGTGCTGTTCAGCGAGCCGCGCACCATCGGCGCCGAGTCGGTCAGGTCGGCCGTCACCTCGTCGCCCGCGATCGTCACGTGCGCGGTGATCGGGACGTCGACCACGTCGATCCCGTCCGAGCCGAGGTAGTCGGTGAAGGAGGCCGTCCCGTCCGGCCAGGTTGCGATCTCCCGGCGGACGAGCTGCTCGGTGTGGTCGATCAGCGCCTCGGTGAGCGTCGCGAGCTCCGCGGTGCCGTGCCGCGCCGCGAGAGCCTGAAGCTCGCGCTCGGCGACCGTGCACGCGGCGACCTGCGCGCCGAGGTCGCCGAAGGTCATGCGCGGGATGCGCACGTTCGCCTCGACGATCTTGTGGACGTCCTCGACCGGCTCGCCCTCGCTGTAGAGCTTCAGCCAGGGCAGGCGGATGCCCTCCTGGAAGATCTCCGTGTTGTCGCACGCGCTCGAGCCGGGCAGGCGGCCGCCGACGTCGCCGTGGTGCGCGGTCGTGCAGGTGAAGCCGATCAGCTCGGCCGGCTCCGAGCTCAGGGCAAAGACCGGCTTGAAGACGAAGAGATCCTGCAGGTGGATCCCGCCGTCGAACGGATCGTTCATCAGGAAGACGTCGCCCGGCTGCATCCGGCCCTCGTAGTGCTCGAGCAGTGTCGCCATCGCGGCGGGAACCGAGCCGAGGTGGAACGGGACGGTGACCGCCTGCGCGACCGTCCGTCCCTGCGCGTCGCAGACCGACGCCGAGAAGTCCATCCCGTCGCGCACGACGGACGAGTGGGCGGTGCGGAAGATCGTCGTCGCCATCTCGTCCGCGATCGATGCGAGCGCGTTGCCGACGATCTGGAGCGTGACGGGGTCGACCCGGGTCGCGCTCGTCACGAACCGCTCCCTTCGAGCACGAGCGCTCCGGTGGCCGGGTGGCGGCGGGCGGTCCAGCCGGGCGGCACGACGACCGTCGTGTCGTACTCGTCGACGAGCAGCGGCCCCGGTTCGGGCGCCTCGCCGAGCGACTCTCGAGAACGGACGGGTGTCTCGTGTCGCTCGCCGTCGCGCTCGATCGTGCGGCTCACCATCGCTCCCGCCGCGCCGCGGCCGTCGAGGCGAAACGAGCGAGACGCCGCGGCTGCACCGAGCGCCGCGACCCGGAGCGCGCGGATCTCGACGGGCGAACCGGGCCGGTCGCGGACGCCGTACAGCCGCTCGTGCTCGTCCTCGAAGCGCGCCCTCAGAGTGGCCAGCGCGCCGCGATCGACGGTGCCCTGAGCCAGCTCCACCTCGACCTCCCAGCTCTGACCGCCGTAGCGCAGGTCGGCGCTGCGCGACCACTCGACGCCGCTCCGGCCCTCGAGCGTGGGTGCAAGCTGTGAGTCCATCTCGGCGAAGAGCGCAGCGACCGCGGCCGGGTCGCAGGCGTCGACGTCGAGGTGGCACGTGCGCACCTCGTGGAACTCGGGGCGCGCGAAGAGCAGGCCGACGGCGCTGAAGAGGCCGGCCACCGCGGGCACGACGACGGTGCGGACGCCGAGATCCTCGGCGAGGCCGACCGCGTGGATCGGGCCGGAGCCGCCGTAGGCCACGATCGCGAAGTCGCGCGGATCGCGCCCCTTCTCGGAAGAGACCGAACGGAGGGCGCGCGTCATGCGCGCGTTCGCGATCCGGTGGATGCCACTCGCCGCCGCGAGGACATCGAGACCGAGCGGCTCAGCCACACGCCGAATCGCCTCCTCTGCGAGCTCGACCGAGATCGTGATCTGCCCGTCCGCGACCGCGCCCGCCGGGATGTAGCCGAGCAGGACGTTCGCGTCGGTGACGGTCGGCTCCTCCCCACCACGGCCGTAACAGGCCGGGCCGGGATCGGCCCCGGCGCTGCGCGGCCCCACCTGCAGGCCGCCGGCCGGGTCGAGCCAGGCGATGCTGCCTCCGCCCGCGCCCACCTCGGCGATGTCGATCGTGGGGATGCGGAGCAGCTCGCCGGCGCCGCGGATCAGCCGGCTGCCCGCTGACATCGAGCCGCCGACCTCGTACTCGCGGCCGCGGGAGATGGCGCCATCCTCGATCAGCGACGCCTTCGCCGTCGTGCCGCCCATGTCGAACGCGATCACGTTGTCGAGTCCGAGCTGCTCGGCGACGCCGCGCGCGGCGACGACACCCGCGGCGGGGCCGGACTCGAGCGCGAAGACCGGCCTCAGCTTCGCGTCGTCGGAGGTCATCACGCCGCCGGAGGACTGCATGATCTGCAACGGCCCGTCGAGCCCGATCTCGTCGAGCCCGGTGCGGATGCGATCGATGTACGACGCCATCAGCGGCCGCACATAGGCGTTGACGACCGTCGTCGCGGTGCGCTCGTACTCGCGCTGCTCGCGCAGGATCCGGCTCGAGAGCGAGATCGTCGCTTCCGGGAGCTGCTCGGCGAGAATCGCGCCGACACGCTCCTCGTGGTCGGGATACAGGTAGGAGTGGAGGAAGCAGACCGCGACGGATTCGACACCGGTCGACCGCAGGCGCTCCGCGAGGCTGCGGCACTCCGCCTCGTCCAGCGGCCGCAGCACGGTGCCGTCGGCGGTGACACGCTCGTCGAGCTCGAACCGCAGCGCGCGCTCGACAAGGGGCGGCGGCTTGCGCCAGAAGAGGTCGTACATGTGCGGGATGCGCAGCCGCCGGAGCTCGAGCACGTCGCGGAACCCCGTGGTGGTGACGAGCGCGGTCGGGCTCCCGCGGCGCTCGAGGACGGCGTTCGTGGCCACCGTCGTGCCGTGGACGACCTCGGCGACCGGCCCGCGGGCGTCGCCTACGAGCCCGCCGACCGCTTCGACGACGGCGCGGTCGTAGCTCGGCGGCGTCGAGAGGAGCTTGCGCACGAGCACGCGCCCGTCGCCGGCCTGGAGGATCACGTCGGTGAACGTGCCTCCGACGTCGACACCAACGCGCGCCGCGGCCTGCTCCGCCGTGCTCACTCCGGTAGCTCGAGCTGATCTGCCAGCCGGCCACCCCGGAGGATGTGCGTGCGCAGGTCGTCTTCGAAGGCCTGGATCTCGCGGGCAGCGGCCTCGACGGCCGGCCAGTCCGCGGCCGCGACGACGAGCACCGCGTCGCTGTCGGCGACGATCTGATCCCCCGGCGCGATCCTCACTCCGCCGACCTCGACCGGCTCGCCGACCGAAGGCGCCAGCTCCTTCACGCACGTGGCCGGCGCGAACCCCGCATGGAAGACGGGAAAGCCGAGCACGGCGATCAGGCCGCCGTCGCGAATCGAGCCTCCGATCACGAGACCCTGGACGCCGCGTTCCTCGGCATCCATCGCCATCAGCTCGCCGAAGTAGCCCGCGTCGGTGCGTGCGCCTGCGTCGACGACGAGCGTCGCCCCCTCCGGCGCCCGTTGCAGCAATCGGTGTAGGGCGAGGTTGTCGGCAGGCGCGCACGCGCAGGTTGCGGCCGGCGCGCAGATCGCATCCATCAGCGTGAGCTGCGACAGCCCCGAGACGGCCACCGCCCGTCCGCCCGAAGCCTCGAGCGCAGCGGCGGTGGAGATGAGATCCGACATCTGCCGTCTAGTCTTCGCTGAATGAAATTTGAAATTTCATGTTGCGCGCTTGGGCGAGCGTAAACGAGACTGCAGGCAAATGGAAGGCAATCTCGGCCACGACGTTCCGCTCTATCCGCTCCGCAAGCGTCAGTCGATCGAGCAGCGGGTCGCGGAGTCTCTGCGCGGGCTGATCGTCTCGGGTCATCTCAAGGAGGGCACGCCTCTCATCCAGCGCGAGCTCGCCACCCGGCTCGGCGTCTCCCAGACCCCGGTCCGCGCGGGTCTCAGCCAGCTCGAGCGTGAGGGCTTCGTGGCGCTCGGGCCGACGGGGCGAGCCGTCGTGAACCGGCTCACGCGCGAGGACTTCGAGGAGATCTACGCAGCCCGCTACGGCCTGGAGGGGCTGGCGGCCAGGGTCGGGGCGAAGGCGGTGGGGCCGGACGACCTGGAGGACATGCGCGGCTACCTCGCTCACCTTCGAGACGCTGCCCGGGCCCAGGACGTGGACACCTACCTTGGTCTCCGCTGGGACTTCTACGGCACGTGCTACCGCGCGGGCGGGAGGCCGAGGCTCGTGGCGGAGGTCGAGCGGCTCTACCACCGCTCTGAGCGGTACAACCGGATCGTGCTCTCGACACCGAGGCGCTTCCGGGAGTCCGTCGGTCGCTATGCCGCCTTCCTCGCCGCGTGCAAGGCGCGGGACGGCGCCGCCGCCGAGCGCACCGTGCAGGAGAGCCTCAGCTGGGCGGTCGAGCGAGTGGCAGGCGACCTGCCGAGCGAAGCGGACGCATGAACGTCGCGACCGATGCGCTGCGCCCGGAGCTGGAAGCTGCGCTCGCCGACGGCGGGCGTCTCTCCGCGGGCGACTCCGACCGCGACCTGCACTCCTCCGACATCAGCTTCCACCGGCCGCAGCGACCCGACGTCGTCGTCTACCCCACCTCGACCCGCGAGGTCTCGCGCGTGCTCGCGCTCGCCAACGAGCGCCGGGTCCCGGTGACCCCCTTCGGCGCCGGCTCGAGCCTGGAGGGCCACGTGATCCCGACGCGCGGCGGGATCAGCCTCGACCTCTCGCGCCTCGACCGGATCCTGGAGCTCGCTCCGGCCGATCTGACCGCGACCGTGCAGGCGGGAGTGACCCGCGGCGCCCTCGCGCGCGCAGCAGGCGAGCACGGCCTCTTCTTTCCCGTCGACCCGGGCGCGGACGCGACACTCGGCGGCATGGCGGCGACGAACGCCGCCGGGACGACGACGATCCGCTACGGGAAGATGCGGGCGAACGTCCTGGCGCTCGAGGCCGTGCTGGCCGACGGGAGCGTGATCAGGACGGGCAGCCGCGCGCCGAAGACCTCGGCCGGGTACGACCTGACCTCTCTGCTCGTCGGCTCCGAGGGCACGCTCGCGGTGATCACCGAGCTGCGCCTCCGCCTGCACGGCATCCCGGAGCACGTCGTCGCGCAACGCATCTCCTTCCCGAGCCTCGAAGCCGCCTGCCGCACGGCGGCCGCCGTCGTCGCCGCCGGCTCGGCCGTCACGCGGCTCGAGCTGCTCGACGCCTGGTCGATCGCCGCGATCAACGTGCATTTCGGCACCGCCTACGACGAGGGGCCGTGCCTGCTCGTGGAGGCCGCGGGCAGCGAGGCGACCGTGGAGGCGGATCTCGCGCTCGTGCGCGAAACCGCGCAGGCCGAGGGCGCGACCGCGATCGTCGACGAGCGCGAGCCGGAGGCACGCGCCCGGCTGTGGGCCGTCCGGCACGAGGCCACGTACGCCGCTGCCGCCGTCTCGCCCGGCCGGCGCGAGCGCGCGACGGACACCTGCGTTCCCGTCTCCGAGCTCGCCGCCGCAGTCGCCTTCACGCGCGCCGAGCTCGAGCGGCTCGGCCTCGAGGGCGCGATCCTCGGACACGCCGGCGACGGCAACGTCCACGTCTCGCTGTGGGTCGATCCCGACGACGCCGCCCAGGCCGCGCTCGCGGACGAGCTCGTCGACAGCCTCGTCGCCGACGCCCTCGCCCGCGGCGGCACGTGCACCGGCGAGCACGGGATCGGCCTCGGCAAGCTGCGCGCGCTCGAGCTCGAGCACGGCGATCTCGTCCCGCTGATGCGCCGGATCAAGGACGTCTTCGACCCGAACGGGATCATGAACCCGGGGAAGGTCTTCGCCCCGGCCCCCACACCAGAGGAGCGCTGAATGCCCCACGACGGCCTGCCGTTCGACCGCCCGAGCAAGATCATCTGCGTCGGCCTGAACTACCGCGATCATGCGAGCGAGTCGAAGATGGAGCTGCCGGCCGCGCCGCTCCTCTTCGCGAAGTGGCCGAACGCACTCGTCGGCCACGGGGCCGCGATCGTGCTTCCTCCCCAGGCGAAGGAGACCGACTACGAGGCCGAGCTCGGGGTCGTGATCGGGCGCGGCGGCCGCAACATCGAGGTCGGCGAGGCGCTCGACCACGTCGCGGGCTACGTCTGCGCGAACGACGTCAGCTCCCGCGACGTCCAGTTCGCGGACGGCCAGTGGACGCGCGGGAAGTCGTTCGACACCTTCTGCCCCGTCGGCCCGGAGCTCGTGCCCGCGGAGCGGATCCCCGACCCGCAGGCGCTGCGAATCCGCTGCCTCCTGAACGGCGAGGCGCTCCAGGACGGGACGACGGCCGACATGATCTTCTCCGTCGCCGAGGTGATCGCCTACATCAGCGACGGGATCGAGCTGCTCGAGGGCGACCTGATCCTCACCGGCACGCCCCCGGGGGTCGGCTTCGTGCGCACGCCGCCGGTGTACCTCCAGGACGGCGACGAGGTGACGGTCGAGATCGAGGGCGTCGGAACGCTGACGAACCCGGTGCGGCGCGCGTGAGCGTCGCTCCCGCCTCGCTGCAGGCCGCGCTGCGGGCGCGCTTCGGCGACGAGGTCGTCCTGCAGGGCGTGCCGCCGCTCTATCTCTCGGACGCGACCGAGGCGCGCGGCCTCCACGGCAGCGCCGACGCGGTCGTGCTGCCGCGCAGCGCGGAGGAGGTGGCCGAGGTGGTGGCGTGGTGCTACGAGCACGGCGCCCCGCTGACCCCGCGTGGCGGCGGCACGGGCTTCGCCGGCGGCGCCGTCCCGCTCGGCGGCGTCGTCCTGGCGCTGGAGCGCCTGAGCACCGTGCGCTCGCTCGACCCCGAGCTGTGGCGGATGGAAGTCGAGGCGGGCGTGACGACCCTGGACGTCCGGCGGCGCGCCCGCGAGAGCGGACTTCTGTTCCCGCCCGACCCGGGCGCGGCCGAGCAGTCGCAGATCGGCGGCAACGTGGCGACGAACGCAGGCGGTCCGCACGCCTTCAAGTACGGCGTCACGGGCGACTGGGTGACGGGAATCGAGGCGGTCGTCGCGCCCGGAGAGCTCGTCCGCGTCGGCGGCGCGATCCGCAAGGATGTCGCCGGCTACGACCTCGACGAACCTGCTCGTCGGCTCGGAGGGGACGCTCGGCGTGATCACCTCGGTGTGGCTGCGCCTGACGCCGGCGCCCGAGGCGGTCGCGCCCGTCGTCTCGCTGCACGACGGCACGGCGAGCGGCTGCGAGGCGCTCGCCCGCGTGCTCGGCAGCGGCCTGCCCGTGGCCGCGCTGGAGTACCTGGACGCGGAGACGATGCGCCGCGCCGCCGATGCGTTCCCGGTGCCGCTCGAGCACGGCGGCTTCATGGTGCTCGTCGACGTCGACGGCTCGGTCGAGGAGGTGGCCCGCCTGCGGGCAGACGTGCTCGAGGCGGTGAGCGAGGACGCGCTGCTCGTGTGGGCGCCGGAGAGCGCCGCCGAGATCGCCGCGCTCTGGCGCTGGCGCGACGGCGTCTCGATCGCGGTGCAGGTCGAGCGCGGCGGGAAGGTGAGCGAGGACATCGCCGTGCCGTTCGATCGGCTCGGCGAGGCGATCGAAGGGACGCTCGCGATCGGCGCGCGCCACGATCTGCCCACCTGCAGCTGGGGTCACGCGGGCGACGGCAACCTTCACTCCACCTTCCTCGTCGATCCAGCAGAGCCGGCGGAGCTGGCGCGCGCCCAGGCTGCTGCGGAGGAGCTGTTCGATCTCGCCGCGCGGCTCGGCGGCAGCATCTCCGGCGAGCACGGGCTCGGCCTCGTCAAGTGCGGTCAGCTGGAGCGGCAGTGGCCGCCGGCCGCGCTCGCGCTGCACGACGCGATCAAGACCGCCTTCGACCCCGCGGGCCTGCTGAACCCCGGCAAGAAGCGATAGCGCGCGTGGGCGACAACCCGTACGACCGCCCCTCCGACCCGGCGAAGCGCCGGAGCGCCGCCCTCACGGACGGTGTCGAGCGGGCCGCGGCGCGCGCGATGCTGAAGGGGGCCGGCCTCGACGACGACGCGCTGGCGCGGCCTCTGATCGGCGTCGCGACGACGTGGATCGAGACGATGCCGTGCAACCTGAACCAGCGGCAGCTCGCGCAGGACGTCAAGCGAGGCATCCGCGCGGCGGGCGGGACGCCGCTCGAGTTCAACACGATCGCGATCTCGGACGGCGTCTCCATGGGCACCGAGGGGATGCGGGCCTCGCTCGTGTCGCGGGAGGTGATCGCCGACTCGATCGAGCTCGTCGCGCGCGGCCATCTCTTCGACGGGCTCGTCTGCCTCGTCGGTTGCGACAAGACCATCCCGGCCGCCGTGATGGCGCTGGCGCGACTCGACCTGCCCGGCCTCGTGCTCTACGGCGGCTCGATCGCGCCCGGCCGCTTCCGCGGCCGCGACGTGACGATCCAGGACGTCTTCGAGGCGGTCGGAGCGCACGCGGCCGGGACGATGAGCGCGGCTGACGTCCACGAGCTGGAGAGCGTCGCCTGCCCCGGCGCGGGCGCCTGTGGCGGGCAGTTCACCGCGAACACGATGGCGACGCTGCTCGACTTCCTGGGGATCAGCCCCGCCGGCGCGAACGGCATTCCGGCACTCGACCCGGCCAAGCCTGCGGCGGCCGAGCGCGCGGGGGAGCTGGTGCTGGAGCTCGTGCGGAAGGACGTACGGCCCTCGGCGATCATCACGCGCGCGGCGCTCGAGAACGCGCTCGTCGCGCTCGCCGCCACCGGCGGGTCGACCAACGGCGTGCTGCACCTGCTCGCGATCGCGCAGGAGCTGGGCGTCCCGCTGTCTCTCGACGACGTCGACGCGATCGCCTCACGCACGCCCGTGCTCGCCGACCTCAAGCCGGGCGGCCGCTTCGTCGCCACGGACCTGCACCGCGCGGGCGGCATCGCGCTGGTGGCGCGCGAGCTCGTGCGGGCCGGGCTCGTGCACGAGGACGCCGTGAACGTCGAAGGACGCACGCTGGCGGAGGCAGGCGAGGCCGCGCGCGAGCAGCCCGGTCAGGAGGTCGTCGTCCCGGCGAGCCGTCCGCTGAAGCAGACGGGCGGAATCGCAATCCTCTACGGCAGCCTCGCCCCGCAGGGCTGCGTCGTGAAGCTCGTCGGCCACGAGCGCCGACAGCACCGCGGGCCGGCGCGCGTCTTCGACTCGGAGGAGGCGTGCTTCGCGGCCGTCGTGGCCGGCGGGATCGTCGCCGGAGACGTCGTCGTGATCCGCTACGAAGGCCCCGCCGGCGGCCCGGGCATGCGCGAGCTGCTGCACGTGACAGGCGCGCTCGTCGGCGCAGGGCTCGGCGACGCGGTCGCGCTAATCACCGACGGCCGCTTCTCCGGCGCCACGCACGGGCTGATGGTCGGCCACGTCTCGCCCGAGGCCGCGCGCGGCGGGCCACTCGCGGCGCTCGCCGAAGGCGATCTCGTGGTGATCGACGTCGACGCGCGCGAACTCCGCGTCGAGCTACCCGACGGCGAGCTCGAGCGCCGCCTCGAGGACTGGCAGCCGCCCCTACCGCGGTACGAGCACGGCGTGCTCGCCAAGTACGCGGCGCTCGTCTCGTCGGCGTCGGAAGGGGCCGTGACCCGGCCCGTGGCTCGCTAGGGCCCTTCGATCTCCGCGTCGAGGATCTGCTTGCACTCGGCGCAGGCACCACCCAGCTCGGCCGACGCGCTCGAGAGCGCAGCGGTGACCGCCGCGGCGGAGAGGCCGTTGTCGGCGGCGATCTGCTCCACCGTGGCGACGAACGTATTCGTCGTCTCGACCGAGCCCGCCTCGTTGCCGCACGGCTCGATGCCGAGGTCGATGCAGAGGTTGTAGCTCGCCACCTCCGTGTCGAGCAGCAGGTTCCCGCGCTCGGCTCCGCTCGGCTCCCCGGCCTGCGTCGCGGTCCCGCCGTCGTCGTCCGAGCCGCCGCCGCAGCCGGAGAGGAGGAGGGCGAGTGCGATCGCGAGCAGCGCTCCCAGCTTCATTCCACGACTATAGATGTGCCGTGGGATCGAACACCTGGGCGCCTGCGTGACCCCCGGCTACGTGCTCGAGCGGACACAGTTCGTCCCCGTGCCGATCGAGGAGGCGTTCGCGTTCTTCTCCGACGCGCGCAATCTCGAGCAGATCACACCGCCGTGGCTCCGCTTCCGGATCCTGGAGGCGCCGGAGGAGCTCGGCCCGCGAGCGCGGCTTCGCTACCGGCTTCGGCTCTTCGGGCTCCCGATCGGCTGGCGGACGGAGATCGTGGAATGGTCGCCGCCGCGTGGCTTCACCGACGTGCAGCGACGCGGGCCGTTCCGGCTCTGGGAGCACACGCACCGGCTCCGGCCGGTCGAGGGCGGCACGGAGATCTACGACCACGTGCGCTACGGGCTCTTCCTCGGGCCGGTCGGCGCGCTCGTCCGCGTGCTGCTCGTGCGCGGCTGGGTCGAGGGGATCTTCGACTATCGCGCCGAGGCGCTGGTGCCGCTGCTCAACCCTCGAGCGCCCGCCGCGCCGCCTCGTCGAACGGCTTGAGCTCGAACGGGAGCAGCGCCCGCAGCCGCTCCTCGCGCGCGATTGTCGGGCTGCGCAGGCCCTCGACCAGAGGTCGCGCGACGGAGGCGTTGACCGGCGTCACGAGCTCGAGCCACAGGGCCGAGAGCGCGGGCGTCAGCACCGGCACCTCGATGATGCGGGGTTTCCTGCCGAGGAGCGCCGCGATCCGCTCGATCATCTGCCGGTAGGTCATCACCTCGGGGCCGCCGGCGTCGTACCCCTCGCCGAACGCCGCTTCGTTGCCGGCGACTCCCGCGAGGTACCGCGCGATGTCCTCGAGCGCGATCGGCTGCGTCGGCGTCGAGACCCAGCTCGGCGTGATCATCACGGGCAGCCTCTTGACGAGGCCGAGGATCGTCTCGAACGCGGCGCTGCCCTTGCCGACGACCATCGCCGCGCGCAGGGTCGTCACGGGTACACCGTCCGTGGCGAGATGCTCGCCCGTCGCGCGCCGGCTGCGCAGGTGGGGAGAAGCACCGGGATCGTCGCCACCGAGACCGCCGAGATAGACGATCTGCCTGACGCCGGCCTGCGCGGCTGCGCGTGAGACGTGCTCCGCGGCCTCCCGGTCCTGGCGCTCGAAGTCGCGCGTCCCGAGCGAGTGCACGAGGTAGTAGGCGACTTCGGCTCGCTCGAGCGCGGCAGCGACGCCCTCGCCCGAGGCGACGTCCGCCTCGACCCACCGCACACCGGCTTCCGGCGCGCGCAATCCGCGCGAGACGGCGACGAGCTCGTGCTCGCGGGCGAGCAGAGGCAGCAGCTTCTGTCCGACGACGCCCGTGGCTCCGAAGACCGTGATCCTCACGAGGCACGCGCCCGCACGAGCAGGTCGAAGTAGCGCCGGCTGACGGCCGCATGGAACGGGCTCTGCCCCTTGGCGTACAGCGCGCCGGTCCACCAGGGCGCGCCGACGCGCGCCGCGAGGCGCGGCAGGTACTCCTCGACGGTGACACTCAGCTCGTACCCCTCGTCGAGGCGGCGCTGAGCGAGCGTGACCGACCCGCCCGGCCTCAGCGCGAGCAGGCCCCCTTGGATCGCGTACCGGCACGACACTGCCTCGTCCTCGAACGCGAGCTCGGGCGAGCCGAACCTGAGGAGGGTGGCGCCGCCGAGCAGCTTCAAGCGGCCGCCGCGCTCGCTCCACGTCGCCCGCACGCCCCCGCGGGTGAGAGCGTCGACCGCCTGCCAGTACGAGACCCCGAGCCAGCGGCCGCCGGATTCGGACGAGTCGACGACCGGCTCGGAGACGAAGACACGCTGACGCGACTCGAAGCCGCCAGACTCGAGCAACCGCTCGCTCGTCTCCCAGCCGCGTTGCGTCATGTCGCGATCGCCTCCCGGAAGCGCGAAACCGCCTGCTCGTGCGAGACGATCGGCTCCGGGTAGTCCGGCGTGTCGAGCTCGGGGATCCACCGGCGCGCATAGGTGCGGTCCGGGTCGAAGCGCTGCGCCTGGCGCTCCGGGTTGAGCATCCGGTACGGGCGCGTGTCCGTGCCGGTTCCCGCGACCCACTGCCAGTTGCCGGTGTTGTTGGCGACGTCCCCGTCGACGAGGTGGTCGAAGAAGTGCGCGGCACCGTCGCGCCAGTCGATCGAGAGATGCTTGGTCAGGAACGAGCCGGCGACGAGGCGGGCTCGGTTGTGCATCCAGCCCTCCTGCAGGAGCTGCCGCATTCCCGCGTCGACGAGCGGGAAGCCCGTGGTTCCGTCCTTCCACGCCTCGAGTGCGTCCGGGTCGTCCCGCCAGCCGACCGGCCGCTCCCGAAAGTCCTGTCGTGCCGCCGCCGGGGCGGCCGCGAGCCACTGGTGGTGGAAGTCGCGCCAGCAGAGCTGCCGTACGAACGCCTCTGCTCCCTGCGCGAGCGCGCGCTCGGCGACCTCCAGCGGCGAGACGCAGCCGAAGTGGAGGTACGGCGAGAGCCGCGACGTCGCGTCGGCTGCGAGATCGTCGTGGAGCTCCTCGTAGCGTCCGACTCCCCCGTCGAGCCAGTCGGCGAGCCGGGCGCGGCCGGCCGTCTCGCCGCCTCGGGTGAGACCGGGCGCGGGCGTCACCGTCACGAGCCCGTCGAGCTGGAGCTCCGTGTGGCCTTCGAAGCCCTCCGGCAGCGTGATCCGCGTCGGCGGCTCGAGCACCGGCCGACGGGGCTCCTGCCGCCAGCGCCGCCAGTAGGGCGTGAAGACCCTGAACGCCTCGCCGCCGGCCGGAACGATCTCGCCCGGCGCGACGACGGTCACGCCCGGAAACGTCTCCAGCCCGATCCGCTCGCCCGCGAGCGCTCGCCCGAGGCGGCGCTCGCGAGCCTGCGCGTACTCGCTCACGTCCTCGCTCACGAAGACGGCCTCGGCGCCGACCTGGCGCGCCGCCCGAATGGTCTCCTCGACGACGTCGCCGCGGCGGACTGCGAGCTCGCCGCCCAGCCGGCGGAGCGCACGGTCCAGGTCCCGCAGTGCCTCGACGAGGAACGCGATCCGGTTCGGGGCGCCGAAGTGAGCGACGATCTGCTCGTCGACGACGAACAGCGGCACAACCGACTCGGCGCGGGCGACGGCGGCAGAGAGTGCCGGCTGGTCGTGGACGCGGAGATCCCGCGTGAAGAGGACGACGATCGTCACGCTGCGTCAGGAGAGTAGACGGGAGTTGCCGAACTGGCCGCCCGCGGCCACCGTGTGTGGCCGCGGGCGCTCACCGTGCGGGCTAGTTGCACCAGTCGAACAGCTCGGGGTTCGTGTAGTGGAGCCGGATCACGGCGCCGAGCGGCAGGAACGACGGCGACGGCAGATCCGTGTTGATCAAGCCCTCGCTCCCGCCCGAGTCGGAGTCGATCGTGTCGTAGTCGACCTGCCGCTTGGCGGCGGCGACCAGGAGGTCGTTCTCGATCAGGAACTGGACGCCGGCGGCGACGCAGCGAATTCCCTTGATCGACTCGGATCGGTCTCGCGGGCCGCCGGCACCCGCTGCCGGGACGAGCGCGATGACCGCGGTTGCGGCGACCGCCAGGGTCAGTGCGATCTTCTTCAACATGCTGTTCCCTCCTCGCTAAGAGATGCTGGGCGGCACGAGCACGGTGTCGATGGCGTGGATGACGCCGTTCGACGCCGTCACGTCGGCGACGATCACGCGTGAGCTGCCGTTGAGCGTGAGCTTTCCGCCCTTGAGCGACAACGCGACCTTCTCGCCCTGGACGGTCTTGACGGCGGAGCGCTTCTTCGCCGCGGCGACGGCTGCCGGGCTGGGCACGCGCTTCGCGAGCACGTGGTAGGTGAGCACGGTGCGCAGGAGCGCGCGGTTGGTCGTGACCGCCTTGTAGGTGGCCGGAGCCTGCCGCTTCAACTTCATGAAGGCGGCGTTCGTCGGGGCGAACACCGTGAACGATCCGTTTCCGGACAGCGTCTTCGCGAGCCCGGCCTGCTTGACGAGTGCGACGAGCGTCGTGAAGCGCTTGTCGCCGGCGGCGACGGCGACGATCGTCTTGTCCTCCGCGGCCCGCTCGGTCGGAGCTGCCGACACGCTCGCGGTGAGCAGGCCGGCGCCGAGCGCCAGGGCGAGGATGAGAACGAGGCGTTTCTGCATGGTTACCTCCAGCTTGCTAACTTGGACAATGGTTGTACGACATCACCCGCCCCGGTGGATCACTCGAGTCGCCCAGTTGATCGAAAGCGGCCGCCGCGCCGTACTCAAGGAGACGCCCATGACCCTCAGTGCCGTTCCTGCGATAGTTCTTCCAGCGCCCGAGATCGAGGACGCGGAGCTCGTCGGCCAGATCGCGGACCACGACACGGAGGCTCTGCGCGCGTTGTATGGGCGCTACGGGAAGATCGTGTTCGGCATGGCGCATCGGACGCTCGGCGACCGCCAGCTGGCCGAGGACTGCACGCAAGAGGTGTTCGTCAAGGTCTGGCGGGACGCGAAGCGCTACGAGCCGGCGCGGGCAGGCGTAGGCACCTGGCTGCTCACGATCGCGCGCAACAGCGCCATCGACATCGTTCGCTGGCAGGAGCGCCGCCGAACCGAGCCGCTGGACGATTCGTGGTCGCCCGGCGAGTCGCCCGACAGCGCCGAGATCGCCGAGGCCACCGAGGAGGGGGAGCAAATCGCCGCTGCCCTCGCGGAGCTGCCGGCACAGCAGCTCGAAGTGCTCTCCCTCGCCTACTTCGACGGCTTCTCGCACGCTGAGATCGCCGAACGTCTCGGCCTGCCGCTCGGCACGGTCAAAGGCCGGATCCGGCTCGCGCTCGAGCGGCTGCGCACGATCGCGGCCGACTACGCCCTCGACACGGAGACAGGACGATGACGGACGACGACCGCGATCTCCTTGCCGGCGGAGCGCTCGGAGCGCTCTCAGCCGACGAGACCCGGCTCCTGGATGAGCTCGTCGCCAGGGATCGCGACGCCGCCGCGGAGCTGGAGGCTCGTCGAGCGACGGTCTCGGCGCTCGAGACGGCCGTTGCCCGGACCCTGCCTCCGGACGACCTCGTCGATCGAATCCTGGCGGAGGTCGAGCCGCCCGCGCTGGTCACGCTGCCCGAACCGTCTGCCCCGGCACCGCGCCGGCGCAGGCGCTTCATGCCTCGGCTCGCGGCTGCCGCCGCGCTGGCGGTCGCCGGGCTGGCTCTCGGAATCGCCCTCTTCACCGGTGACGGCCCCGGCGAGGCCGAGGCTCGGGCCGCCGTCGCGGGCACGCCGCAGTTCGTCGGCGTCAGCGGCGAAGCGAGGCTGTACGCGCCCGACGAGGCGTCTGGTCGGCTCGTGCTCGACCTCGAGAACGTGCCGCCGCCGCCGACGGGCCACCACTACCAGGTGTGGGTGCTGAGGAACGAGGGTGGCGGAGCCATGGAAGCGGTCGGCTCGTTCAGGCCGAGCGCTGCGCAGGCCAGCCTCGAGTTTCCGCTGCCCGGCCCCGGCGCCTACAGCGCCGTGGACGTGTCCGTCGAGCCCGACGGCGGCCCTCCCGAGCACTCGACGGTCAGCCTCGCAGGCGGTCGCTTCACGTCGTAGCCGGTCACGTTCTGGCGGGACGTACCGCCTGCCGGCGCCGCACGAAGAAGGCGCGCTGAATTCCGAGAGTCCCGACACCTGCGAGCACGATCGCGACCAGGTTGATCCCGAGCTGGGAGACGGCTCCGGCGAACTCGTCCCAGTCACGGTAGGCCGCTGCAACACCGACGTTCGCCGCCGCCGGGATCGTCGTCACCGAGATCAGCACGCCGATCAGGGCACCCGATTTCGCAGTCGAGAGTGAGAGCACCCCCGCGACACCGGCGAGCAGCGCCACGATGACGGAGAACAGATCGGGGCTCGAGATGAACAGGGTGGCCGGATGGTCGCCCAGCTCCTCAGGCGCCCGGTCGGCGGCGCGAAGGAGCACCGTCCCGAGATAGGTCGCGGCGATCGCTGCCGGAAAGCCGACGGCCAGAGCGAGGAGCGAGCGGCGGGCCAGCGCAAGCCTGCGATGGACGAGAGCGACGCAGATGCCGGCGAGTGGCCCGAACTCGGGCCCGACGACCATCGCACCGATGATCAGGATCACCGAGTCGGTCAGGATCCCGACGGCCGCGATCATCGTCGCGAGCACCATGAAGGCGAGGAAGCTGCCCGAGAGCTCGGCGCTCTCGGAGGTGCGGCTCTCGACTTCCTCCCAGACGACGGCGTCGGCCGGCGAGCCCGCAGCCGCTCGCTCCGCCGCCCGTGCGGCAGTCGAGATCGAGGTGTCGACCGTCTCGATTGCGATCGTGCCCTGCTCGGGGAGGCCGAGCTCGCGTAGCTCGGCGAGGACGACGCTCGCATCCTCGCGGGCGATGTCGCAGAGGATCAGGTCGCCTGTCGGGTGTCTGGCCACGCCGGGGAGGTGAACGACGTTGAGAACTGAGGCCGTCCGCTCGAGCGCGTCGAGAACTTGCTCCGCGAGCGCGGGTGGCGCGACCATGCGCAGGTGGATCATCCGGGGATCGTAGAGCCGCCCTCGCGCTGAGTCGGTGCCTCCGATCGACCCCTACCGTGTCTCCTGAACCGGGTTCTGCTCGGGTGCGGGCTTCAAGATCATCGCTTCGCTCGGCGCATGGGTGAGAATCCAAGCGAGATCCGGCGCGCTGAACCCGGAGCCGCGGCCCGCCGGCACGACGATCCGGTCGAAGTGCTCGACGTCCCAAAGGCGCGTGAGCGCGTGTGTCGGCGTGCGACCGCGTTCAATCCGGGCGTCGACCGGCACGCCCTTGCGGAGGGCCGCCTGCTCGACTGCTTCGAGAAGCGGCATCGCCACGAGCACCTCCCCAGCGGCCGCCGATTCTGGCCCGAGCTCGAGCGGCAACAGCAAGAGGTAGGCGGGCACGAGAACCGCCTCCTCGGCACGCGCAATCCTGATCGCCGCGTCGAGCACAGTGGGGTCGAGCTCGCCCGAGAACGGAACGAGGATGCGCGGCCGCCCCGCCGCCTCGTACGGATGCTTGCGGCGAAGCCTCACTGCTCGAGCTCGCGCCCGCGAGAGCGGTCGGCGACCACGCGGATGTCGACCCCGGGGAGCTCGCGCACCATCCGGGAGAGGAGCGAGCCGCGCGTGATCTCGCGCCAGCGGCTCTCGTCCGGCGTGCCGAGCAGGATGTACGTCGAGCCGCGCTCGATCACGACCCGCCGCACCGTTTCGACGAGATCGTCGCCTTCCTCCTCGACGAAGTGTGCGCCGAGGATGATCGCGAGCCTCCGCAGCGCCGCGAGCTGAACTCTTTGCTCCTCCGCCGGCGTCTCTCCGGGGCTACGCACCCAAAGCGCATCGAGATCGGCGCCGAGGCGCTGGGCCGAGCGCCAAGCGCGACGGAGGAGCCGCTGAGCGGACGGCTCGGGCTTCACGAGCGCCAGGATCCGCTCGCTGACTGCCTGCCGGCTGAGCGGATCGAGGACGTTGGTGTGACGTCGTGCTCCGACATCCTCGGCGACCTCACGCAGCGCGAGCTCGCGCAAGGCCGCAAGGTTGTCGGCACGGAAGAAGTTCTGCAGGGCCGCCTCCGCTCGGTCGGCCGCGTAGACCTTGCCCGCACGAAGTCGCTGCTGGAGGGCCTCCGGCGAGAGGTCGACCAGGATCACCTCGTCGGCGTCGTCCAGGATCCGGTCAGGAAACGTCTCACGCACCCGCACGCCCGTGAGCTCGAAGATTGCGTCGTTCAGGCTTTCCAGATGTTGCACGTTGACGGTCGAGATCACGTCGATCCCGGCCTCGAGCACCTCGTCGATGTCCTCGTAGCGCTTCGCATTCCGCGAGCCGGGCGCGTTCGTGTGGGCGAGCTCATCGATCAGCGCCAGCTCGGGTGCCCGCCGCACCACCGCATCCGGGTCGAACTCGTCGAGCTCGAGCGAACCGTGCCCGGTTCTGCGCCGCGCCACCGCCTCGAGGCCCTCGGCAAGGGCCGACGTGTCCGGCCGGTCGTGCGGTTCGAGGTAGCCGATCACGACGTCGACGCCCTCGACGGCAGCCTGCCTTCCCTCCTGGAGCATGCGGTAGGTCTTGCCGACTCCTGCCGCGGCGCCGAGCAGAATTCGGTAGCGGCCGCGCATCGCGTGATCCTATGGCGCCGGCAAGAGCGCTTCGCTCAGAGGGCCGAGCGCGAGTGCAGGGAAGATCGCGAGCCCGGACGTGATCGTGATGGTGGCGACGAGCAGCACGGCGAAGGTCGGAGTGTCGGTGCGGAGTGTTCCGCGTGAGGCAACCGATGTGCGCTTCGCCGCGAGACCGCCTGCGAGCGCGAGGACGGCGACGATCGGCACGAAGCGACCGAGCAGCATCACGATCGTGCCCGAATACGCCGAGAAGTCGGTCAGCCCGAAGCCGGCGAACGCACTGCCGTTGTTGACGGTCTGCGAGGTGTATGCGTAGAGCGTCTCCGTGAAGCCGTGCGCGCCCGGATTGAAGACGGAGGCAAGGCCGGCGTCGGTGCCGATCGAGAGCGCGGTCGCGGCGAGTATGAGCGACGGAACGAAGAGGAGCCCGAGCGCGACGAGCTTGATCTCCCGCGCCTGGACGTTCTTGCCGAGAAACTCCGGCGTCCGCCCGATCATCAGCCCGGCGATGAACACGGCGAGCAGGATCTTGAGCAACATCGAGAGCATGCCGGTACCGGAACCGCCGACGATCCCGACGAACATGTTCAGGAGAGGTACCGCGCCTCCGGTCGCCGTGAGAGAGTCGTGGCCGGCGTCGACCCCGCTGCCCGAGGAGGCGGTCGTCACGCTCGTGAAGAACGCGCTCGTCCCCGTGCCGAAGCGCGTCTCCTTCCCTTCCATGTTGCCGCCACTCGAACCCTCGGCATCGAGGTCGACGCCGGCTGCGCGAAGCACCTGCGATCCGTGCTGCTCGGCGGCGACCGCAACCCCGATCCCGGCGACGACCATCGAGAACATCGCCGCGTAGATGACCCAGGCCTGCCGTCGCGAGCCGATCATGCGGCCGAACATGAACACGGCGGCCGTTGGGAGCAGCAGTTGCAGCAAGAGGAGGAAGGCGTTCGTGAAACCGGTGGGGTTCTCGAACGGGGTGGCACCGTTCGTGTTGAAGAAGCCGCCTCCGTTCGTGCCGAGCGTGCGGATCGCGACCTGCGTCGCGACAGGCCCGCGGGCGATCGTCTGCTCGGCTCCCTCGACCGTCGTCGCATCCGCCTGGCCGGCCAGCGTCTGCACAGTCCCCTGTGAGACGAGCACGAGCGTCGCCAGGAACGCGATCGGCACGATCACGTACGCGAGCCCGCGATAGAAGTCGACCCAGAAGTTGCCGAGCCCGTCGGCGGAGCGCCGTGAGAATCCACGGATCACCGCGACGAGCACCGCGAGGCCGACGGCGGGCGCGACGAAGTTCTGCAGAGCAAGACCCGCCATCTGCGTCAGGTTCGACATCGTCGCTTCGCCCGAGTAGAACTGCCAGTTCGTGCTCGAGACGAAGCTCGCGGCCGTGTGCATCGAGAGCACCGGGCCGACGCCGGCGAAACCCTCGGGGTTGAGCGGCAGGTGTCCCTGGAGCCGCAGCAGCAGATAGAGGACGCCGACGGAGGCCGTGCCGACGAGCAGCACCGAGCCCGCGTAGCGGCGCCAGGACTGCTCGGCGCCGTCCGAGCCGACGAGGCGGAGGAATCCGCGCTCGAGCCGCGCGAGCCGTCGCACCCGACCGTCGTAGACCCGCGCCATGTAGACGCCGAGCGGATACGCAAGTGCCGTCAGGACGACCAGGTAAACGAGTACCTGGGCGATCCCGACGGCGCCCATGGATTACGCGCCGAAGAGGTTGTGTACCACGAGATCGATCAGCTTGATGCCGATGAACGGCGAGATCAGGCCGCCAAGCCCGTAGACAAAGAGGTTCCGGCGGAGCAGCGCCGTCGCCCCGATCGGCCGGTAGCGAACACCCCGTAGAGCGAGCGGAACGAGCGCCGGGATGATCAGAGCGTTGAAGACGATCGCCGAGATGATCGCGCTCTCGGGCGTGCCCAGCCCCATGACGTTCAGCGAGTCGAGCGGCCCCTTCTCGTCGCCGCCGACGGCGTAGGTCGCGGCGAAGATGGCAGGGATGATCGCGAAGTACTTGGCGACGTCGTTCGCGATCGAGAACGTCGTCAGGGCGCCGCGGGTCATCAGCAGCTGCTTGCCGACTTCGACGATCTCGATCAGCTTGGTCGGATCCGAGTCGAGGTCGACCATGTTGCCTGCTTCCTTCGCCGCCGAGGTGCCGGTGTTCATCGCCACACCGACGTCGGCCTGCGCCAGTGCGGGCGCGTCGTTCGTTCCGTCACCCGTCATCGCCACCATGCGGCCGCGCTCCTGCTCGGACTTGATCAGCGCCAGCTTCGCCTCCGGAGTCGCCTCGGCGAGAAAGTCGTCTACGCCCGCCTCGTCGGCGATCACGGCGGCAGTGACTGGGTTGTCGCCGGTGATCATCACCGTGCGGATACCCATCCGGCGCAGCTCGACGAAGCGTTCGGTCATGCCGCCCTTGACGATGTCCTTCAGGTGCACGACGCCCAGCGCCCAGTTGTCTCGAGCGACGACGAGCGGCGTGCCGCCTTCGCGGGCAACCCGCTGAACGGCATCGTCCAGCTCGGCCGGCGTGGAGCCGCCGTTCTCGGAGATGAAGGCCTTGACGGCGTCGGCGGCGCCCTTGCGGATCTGGGTCCCGTCGACGTCGATCCCACTCATCCGCGTCGAGGCCGAGAATGGGATGAAGGCGTGCTCGTGCCCGGCGAGCTCGCGCTCGCGGATGCCGAAGCCCTTCGCGAGCACCACGATCGACCGGCCCTCCGGCGTCTCGTCGGCGAGCGAGGCGAGCTGCGCGACCTCGGCGAGCTCCCGCTCCTCGACGCCGTTGACCGGGATGAACTCCGCTGCCTGCCGGTTGCCGAGCGTGACCGTGCCGGTCTTGTCGAGCAGGAGCACGTCGACATCGCCTGACGCCTCGACCGCGCGGCCCGACATCGCCAGCACGTTGCGGCGCACGAGCCGGTCCATGCCGGCAATCCCGATCGCCGACAGGAGCGCGCCGATCGTGGTCGGGATCAGCGCCACGAGCAGCGCGATCAGGACGGTCGTCGAGACCTCGGTGCCGGCATAGATCGCGAACGGCTTGAGCGTCACGACGGCGACGAGGAACGCGATCGTGAGCCCGGCGATCAGGATGTTGAGCGCGATCTCGTTCGGCGTCTTGCGGCGCTCTGCACCCTCGACGAGCGCGATCATCCGGTCGAGGAACGAGCCGCCGGGCTCCTGGGTGACTTCGACGACGAGCCGGTCGGAGAGCAAGCGGGTACCACCGGTCACCGCCGAGCGGTCGCCACCGGCTTCGCGGATGACCGGAGCGGATTCGCCGGTGATCGCCGACTCGTCGACCGAGCCGACGCCTTCGATCACCTCGCCGTCGGCGGGAATGACCTGGCCGGCCTCGACGATCACGACGTCGCCGCGCTGCAGCTCGGGTGCGGGAACCTCCCGCCCGTCGCGCAGCCGAGCCATCGTGGTCGTCCGCGTCGCGCGGAGCGCATTCGCCTGGGCCTTGCCGCGGCCCTCCGCAATCGCCTCCGAGAAATTGGCGAAGAGCACGGTCAGCCAGAGCCAGAGCGCGATCACGCCGACGAACCAGAGGTCCTGGGTCGAGCCGCGGACTGCGTCGAGGACGAAGATCGCACTCGTGATCAGGGCGCCGAGCTCGACCACGAAGATCACGGGGTTGCGGATCAACCCACGCGGGTCGAGCTTGACGAAGGAGTCGGCAACCGCGGCACCGACGATCTCCCTGGTGAACACGGACTGGTCGGTGCGGGTCATCGAGTCTCCTGATCGAGTGCGAGGTTCAGCTCGAGCACGTTCACGCCCGGCTCGCCGAAGAGGCCGAACGAGCGACCATCGGTGTGCTCGTCGACGAGCTCGGCGACGCGCTCCGGGCTCAGGTCACGCTCAGCGGCGATGCGCGGGGACTGCAGGCGCGCGTCGGCGGGCGAGATGTGAGGGTCGATCCCGGAGGCCGACGTCGTGACCGCGTCGACGGGAATGTCCGCGAACGACATGCCGGGGTTGTACGGCTCCTCGAGCGTGAGGATCGCCTGCGCGTTGACCCGTACCGCCTCGGCGAGGTCGGGATTCGTCGGCCCGAGGTTCGAGAAGCTCGTCCCGGCCGCGTTGTAGTCGACCGCCGAGGGGCGCGGGTGGAAGTACTCCTTCCCCTCGAACTTCTGAGCGGCGAGCTTCGAGCCGACGACCGTGCCGTCGACCTCGATCAGGCTACCGTCCGCGCGGTTCGGGAAGACCACCTGGGAGACGCCGGTGACGGCGAGCGGGTAGACGAGCCCCAGCACGAGCGTGAGTGCCAGCACCGCCAACACGGCGCCGCGAAGTTCCTTCAGCATCAGGGGGCCCCTCCGGTGAACGCTTCGACCAGCGGGCCGAGCGCGAGAGCCGGGAAGATGGTCAGCCCGGCGACGATGATGATCACGCCGGCCAGGAGGCCGACGAAGGTCGGTGTGTCGGTGCGGAACGTGCCGGCGGAGACCGGAGCGGAGCGGCGGCCCGCGAGCGAGCCGGCGACTGCGAGCGCGGCGATCAGCGGCACGAAACGGCCGAGGTAGAGCGCGATCCCGCCCATGTACTCGGAGTAGTTGAGGGCTCCGTAGCCCGCGAACGCGCTGCCGTTGTTGTTCGCCTGCGACGTGTAGGCGTAGAGCGCCTCGGTGAAGCCGTGCGCGCCGGGGTTGTAGATCGACGCGAGCCCCTGGTCGAGGACGACCGACATCGCGGTCAGGGTGAGCACGAGCGCCGGCACGAAGATCGTGCCCACGACGGCCAGCTTCACCTCGCGAGCACCGATCTTCTTGCCCAGGTACTCCGGCGTCCTCCCCACCATCAGGCCGGCGATGAAGACCGCGAGCAGGACGTAGAGCAGCATCCCGTAGAGCCCCGAGCCCACCCCGCCGAAGATCACCTCTCCGACGAACATGTTCACGAGCGGCACGGCGCCGCCGAGTGCTGTCAGCGAGTCGTGGCCGGCGTTCACGGCTCCGGTGGAGGTGACGGTGGTGCCGACGACGAAGATCGCGGACGCGGCGATGCCGTAGCGCGTCTCCTTGCCTTCCATGTTCCCGCCGGGCGCGCCGTCGCCGGAGGCGAGGTTGACGCCGGAGTCGCGAAGCACCTGCGAGCCGTGCTGCTCGGCCGGGTACGCGATCGCTACCGCCACGGCGAAGAGTGCGAACATCGCGCCGAAGATCGCCCAGGCCTGGCGCATCGAGCCGATCATCCGGCCGAACATGAAGACGAGCGCGATCGGAATCAGCAGCTCGAGGAAGAGCTCGAAGTAGCTCGTGAACGCGGTCGGGCTCTCGAACGGCACGGCCGAGTTGGAGTTGTAGAAGCCGCCGCCGTTCGTGCCGATGTGCTTGATGGCGACCTGCGAGGCGGCCGGGCCGCGGGCGATCAGTTGCTCGCCACCCTCGAGCGTCGTCGCGGTCGCGTGGCCGGAGAACGTCTGCACGACGCCCTGCGAGACGAGCACGAGCGAAGCAACGATCGCGAGCGGGACGAGGATGTAGGCGAGCGTGCGATAGAGGTCGACCCAGAAGTTGCCGAGCGTCTTCGACGAGCGGCGCGAGAAGCCACGGATCACGGCCGCCAGCACGGCCATCCCGACCGCGGCCGAGACGAAGTTCTGGACGGCGAGCCCGGCCATCTGGCTCAGGTACGACATCGTGGTCTCGCCCGCGAAGAACTGCCAGTTCGTGTTCGTGACGAAGCTCGCGGTCGTGTTCGCGGCGACACCGGGACTGACAGCGCTGAATCCCTCCGGGTTGAACGGGAGGTTGCCCTGCAGGCGCAGGAGCAGGTAGAGGAAGCCCGAGAAGACGAGCGTGAAGAGGACGACGCTGCGCGCATACGCCTTCCAGTCCTGCTCGCGCGCGCCGCCGAAGAGACGGACGAAGCCGCGCTCGCCGGCGCCGAAGCGGCGCTTACCGAAGTTCTCGTCCCCGTACACGCGCGCCATGTACGAGCCGAGCGGCCGCGCGGCTACGACGAGGATCGCGACGAAGACGAGGATCTGGGCGATACCGATCGTCGTCATCTAGAGCTTCTCGCCGCGGAAGAGCGCGTAGCAGAGATACACGAAGACGAGGGCCGAGATGACGAGCCCGAACGCGTCAGCGGCGCTCATCAGACGCGGTCCAGCGCCCAGATGAGCGCTCCGATGGCGCCGAGGCAGCCGAGGATCAAGACGATGGACAGCAGGTCGAGCATCAGCGTTCCTCCAGTGCAACCGAGGGATCGCGCCGGGCGGATCGAGGATCGCCGACACGCGCGTCTGCGTCCTCACAGCTACCGCCCATCTGCGGCCCCTGCTGGCCGGGCCTCGCGTTTACCCACTGGCTGGAGCACTCCAGCGATGCGCGGATCCGGGCCGTCTCGCCCGCGAGCTCCTCGCTGCGATCGTGTGCATACAGCGGGCTGCCGCCGTCGGCGAGAAGGCGCAAAGCCAGGACGACTCCGCGTGGAGCAACCGGCCGATTCAGGTCGGAGAGGCGCCGGGCGAGCTGGGTGAGCTCGTTGTCGGACTCGATGACGGCGCGACGGCTGAGCGGGCTCGCGCTGATTCCCGGGCGTCGGGCATCGCGGACGGCACCGACAAGCGACTCTGCGACGCGGGTGCGCTCTTTGGGCGAGGTCAGCTCGACGATTCGGCGCCGGACGACGACGTTGCTGCTGATGGCGTGCCGGTGCGTTACGAGCCACCGATCGGCGGCGGCGCGCTCACGCGCGCGGCGGAAGAAGCCGAATGGTGAGGGCCGGTGTGGACGTGCAGAGAGAACATCGATCGCCATGTCGCTCAGGCTACGCCCGGCCGTGTCAAGCAGCGCTCAAGGTTTGCCGTGCCGGTCTAAACGAGTTCTAAGAGTCGTCCGGATCGACAAATCGGTAGCCCGCGCCCGGTTCCGTGAGCAGGTAGCGCGGGCGTGCCGGGTCCAGCTCGAGCTTGCGCCTGAGTTGAGAGACGTACACGTGGATGTAGTGCGACTCGGTTTGGTACGAAGGGCCCCAGACCGCGCGCAGGATCGCAAGGTGCGTGAGCAGCTTGCCGCGATTCTGAGCGAGGAAACGGAGCAGGGCGAATTCGTGCGGGGTGAGCGAGAGGAGCTTTCCGTCGCGATGCACCGACTGCTTCTCCAGGTCGATGCGCAGGTCGCCGACCTCGATCACCGGATCACCTGACGGAACCGCGCGGCGCAGCGCAGCTCGGAGACGCGCGAGCAACTCGTCGATCCCGAACGGCTTGGTCACGTAGTCGTCCGCGCCGGCGTCGAAGGCCGCGACCTTCTCCCGCTCCTCCCCCACGGCCGAAAGGAGAATCACCGGCACGTCCGTCCACCGGCGGAGCTCTCGGCAGACGTCGGTGCCCCGCCCATCGGGCAGCACGAGATCGAGGATGACGGCATCCGGCGGCCGCATCGCCGCGCTCGCGAGCGCGTCCGTCGCGGTCGCCGCCGTTTCGACCTCGTAACCGGCGCCGCGGAGATTCGTCTGGAGCGCCCGCAGGATCTGAGGCTCGTCGTCGACAACGAGGACGCGGGTCACCCGGTGACCGCCGGTACGTCCACCAGCGGGAGCGCGAGCGCGAACGAGGCTCCCTGGCCGGGATGCGACTCGGCCCAGACGCGACCGGCGTTCGCCTCCGCGAAGCCGCGTGCGATTGCCAGCCCGAGCCCTGCACCGCGGCCGGAGTCTGCGCCGCGGTGGAACGGCTCGAAGATTCGCTCCAGCTCATCCTCCGGGATCCCCGGCCCTCGGTCGACGATCCGTACGATCGCTTCCTTCCGCGTACAGGTGACGCGGACCTGAACTGGCGTCTCCGGCGGCGAGAACTTGAGCGCATTTTCGAGGAGATTGGCGAGTACACGCTGGATCTGGGTCGCATCGACGCGCACGGGCGGCACCTCGTGCGCGAAAACGACCTCGACCCGTTCGGAGCCGTTCACCTCGTCGAGTGCTTGCCCGACCAGGTCGTCGACCGACCACAACTCGGGTACCGGCGACGCCGCGTCCGCCTGCAGTCGCGAAAGCTCGAGCAGGTTCGAGACGAGCCGATCGAGCCGCCTCGTCTCGATCTGGATCGTCTCGACGAGCCCGGCGCGGTCGGACTCATCGAGATCGAGTTCTTCGCTCCGAAGCCCATCCGCTGCTGCCCGGATTGCCGTCAGCGGCGAGCGGAGGTCATGCGAGACCGCCTGCAGGACGGCCGTCTTGACGGTGTCGCTACGCCGGAGGGCATCCGCGTCGATCGCCTCCTGCTCCAATCGCTCTCGGTCGACGGCAACGCCGACGAGCGAAGCCAAGGCCGGAAGGAACCGGCCCCGCTCGGCGAGGCTCGGCGCCTCTCCCTCGGGAAGATAGAGCGTGCCGACCAAGCGCTTGTCGACCTCCAGCGGGTGGGGCGCCTCACCCGCTGGCGGCGCGTGCCGACCGAGCTCGATTCTCGCCCGGCTGACCCCAAGCACCCGCGCTGCCCGCACGGAGATCGATTCGAGCTCGTCCCGCAACTCCCGGCCGGCGAGCAGGTTACTCGCAACGTCGGCAAGCAGAGCCGCCTCGCGCTCACGCTGCTCCGCCTCGGCCGCTCGCCGACGGACGCGGTCGGCGAGCAGGCTCACCGTGACCGCGACGACAACGTATGCGGCCAGCGCGAACCAATTCGACCCGTCGGCGATCGTGAACCGGTACAGCGGCGGTAGGTGGAACCAGTTGAATGCGAGCATGCTCGCGACCGCAACCGCAATTGCGTACCGCATCCCCCACAGCGCCGCCACGACAACCACGGCAAACACGTAGAGGACGCCGAGGCTGAGCACCGGGACGAAGGTCTTGAAGAGCGCGATCGAGGCCGTGACGACGGCGACCGCGCCCACGCTGCCGGCCACGGCTACGAGATGCTTCCTGCGTGTCATCGAGCGGAGGCTAGCGCGGCCCTCTCAGATCCAATGACGGCGTCTGAACACCACGTAGAGCGTCACGGAAGTTGCCACCATCAACGCGAGCGCCAATGGGTAGCCGAACGTCCAGTGCAACTCCGGCATGTGGTCGAAGTTCATCCCGTAGTTCGTCCCGATCAGCGTCGGCGCGAAGAGGATCGCCGCCCAGGCCGAGATCGTCTTCACCTGCTCGCTCTGCGCGAGCGATGTTTCGCTCAGCGTCTTGGTCTCGAGCGTCAAGCTGACACTGAGGATGTTCTGCAGCAGCACACGAAAGGCAGCGGCCTGTTCCTCGGCGCGCAGGGCGTGATCCTGAACGTCGCGGAGGTATCGGCGCTCCTCCTCGTCCACGCCGGGCTCTTCCATCAGGCGCGCCACGATCTCGTTGAGTGGTGCTGTGGCCCGTTGGAACTCGATCACCTCGCGCGTCAGGTCGTAGATTCGGCGGGTGTCGGTCGGGCTGCTGCTGAAGACGTCGTCTTCGATCTCGTCGATGTCGTTCTCGAGGCCATCGATCACCGGCTCGTAGCCGTCGACGACGTAGTCCAGGATCGCGTGCACGATCGCCATCCGCCCGCGGCCGAGAAGGTCGGGGCGCGCCTCCAGGCGCCTACGGACCGGTCCGAGCTCGGGGGCATCGCCATGGCGGACCGTGATCACGAACTGCGGCCCGACGAAGATCTCCACTTCGCCAAAGACGACGGACTCCGTGTCATCGATGTAGCGGGCCGGCCTCAACGCCATGAAGAGGCTGTCGCCGTAGCGTTCGAGCTTGGGCCGCTGATGGGCCTTGACCGCGTCCTCGACCGCGAGCTCGTGGAGGTGGAACTCGCGTGCGACAGCATCGAACTCCTCGCTGCTGGGCTCGAAGAGCCCGAGCCATGCGATCGCGTCCCCGCCCTGACAGGCGGCATGGAGCTCCGCGAGGCTGTCGGGCTCGGCGATCCGCCGACCGCGGGAGTAGATCGCGCGATCAACAATCATGATCGGACACTACTTCGTACGCGCGTGCCGCCCTTGTTGAGGCGGACGGGACGCCGACCGGGCCAGGGACGACGTAGAGCTTCGCGAAGCGTGTGCCGTGCTGTGTGATCGCACGACTGGTTCAGGGCTGCGGTTCGTGCGCGCCGCCGAGGTCCATGCCGTACTGGCTTGCCGTGGCTTTGAGCCGTTGGAGCTCCGCCTCCTGAACGGGAAGTGGCTCCACGTCTTCGAGCCGCGCCGCGTGCCCGAAATCTCGGAAGAACCGCTCGAACCCCGACGGCACGAAGCCGGAGAGCATTCGGGCTGCGTCGGCGGTCGCGTTCCGAAAGGTGTGGATGGTCCCGCGAGGCACGAGCAGGAACCGCCCTGGTCCCAGCGGGTGCCAGGCATCCTCGAAAAGGATCTCGACGCCGCCCTCGATGACGAAGAAGAATTCGTCCGCGTCTCGGTGTCTATGGGGTAGCGGGCCGGGCGGCCCGGCGGGAATGAAGACATGGAAGAGGGAGTAGTGACCACGCGTGGTTTCGCCGGTGGCGAGGAAATCGAGACGCTGTCCCAAGACCCAATAGCACTCCATGGTCACCCTCGGTCCGCGAACTGATCGCCGTCAGCTCGGATGGAGGACGGCTTTCACGATGCCGTCGGCGCGCCGGTCGAAACTGTCGTAGAAGCCTGGTGCGTCGTTCAGCGTGCCGTGGTGCGTGACGATCCGCCCTGGTCGTGCCCGGCCGGCGACGACCAGGTCGCGCAGGAGCGTGGTGTAGCGCCGATCGTGGGTACGTCCGAAGTTGACGCTCACCCCCTTGGTGAACAGCGTCGCCCAGGGCACGCGCAGTGCCCCGTCGGGGCTCCCCTCCGCGGCGGGATGGAGATCCTTCTCGGCGTACACACCGGCGATCGCAACATGCCCGGTCGGATTGACGAGCCGGGCGAGGTCCGAGATCACCTGCGTGGGATTCTCGCGCGCGGGCTCGCGGCGGTCGAGCGCCTGGAAGCCGACCGCGTCGATGCCCTTCTGGACGCCGTCCATCTGCTCCTCGCCGATCGGCAGGCCACGACGGCGGCGCAGCTCCCGGATCTGCTCCACCGGATCGCCCTCCTCGAAGTCGACCGGCGTCGCACCGAGCTCGCCGGCCTGATCGAGCCGCTCGGGGACGCGATCGACGACGTACACCTCGCCGGCGCCGCGCAGGAGCGCGCTGTAGGCCGTGAGCAGCCCGATCGTCCCGGCGCCGAACACGGCCACCGTGCAACCCGGCTCGACCAGCGCCAACTCGGTGGCGTGCCAGCCCGTGACGAACGCATCGGCCAGCAGCAGGAAGTCGTCCTCGCGCGCATCTCCGGGCTCGCCCGGGAGCAACACGCAGTTGGCGTCCGCGAACGGAACGCGCAGGAGCTCGGCCTGAGCGCCGCGGTAAGGCATTCCCGGGTGGCCGTACGCGGCTCCGCAGCTCCCGGGTCGCACCCGGAGACAGGCCGCGGTGTACCCGCGACTGCAGTTGAAGCAGAGCCCGCAGAAGAGGTGTGTCGGAATCACGACGCGGTCGCCTTTCTTGAGCAGGCCGACGCCTTCCCCGGTCTGCTCGACGATCCCGAGCGGCTCATGGCCGATCACGAGCCCCGCCTCGGCACCCGTGCGCCCGTCGAACATGTGCAGGTCGCTGCCGCAGATCGCGCTCGACGTCAGTCGCACGACCACGTCGGTCGGATCCTCGATCGCCGCGTCCTCCACCTCATGGACACCCACCCGCCGGGTGGCCTCGTAGACCACGGCCTTCACGTCAGTCCGCCTGCGGAGCGCCCTCGGGCTGTGCCGCCGCCTGACTCCCACCGTTGCCGGTCGCGAGGCCGGCCGCAACGCGTCCTCCGAGCTCGGGATCCACATTCGTCCAGTAGCCGATCACGCGCTCCTGGACCTCGGCGGAGACGCCGTCGCCCGCGTGGGCGACGATGTTCGTGGCGAGGTGCTCGCGGTCGGTCCGGTCCATCACCTCCCGGTAGAGGGTGCCGGCCTGACCGAAGTCGTCGTCGTCGCGGTGCAGCTCATACGCGTACCGTCCGATCTCGCCCGCCTCGACCCACCACGTCGGAAGCTCCTTGCTCGGGTCGGCCTGCGGGCCGCCGTAGGAGTTCGGCGAGTAGACGGGCTGCGCGCCCGGATTCCGGAAGGTCATCGCCCCGTCCTTGTTGTACGAGTGCACCGGGGACTTCGGGGAGTTGATGGGAAGCTGCTCGTAGTTCGCGCCGATCCGGTGCAGGTGCGTGTCGTGGTAGGAGAAGATCCGGCCCATCAGCATCTTGTCCGGGCTGAGGCCGATCCCGGGCACGATGCTCCCGACGGAGAACGCCGCCTGCTCGACCTCGGCGAAGTGGTTCTGCGGGTTGCGGTCGAGCACGAAGCGGCCGATCGTGATCGGCGGGTAGTCGGCGTGCGGCCAGACCTTGGTCAGGTCGAACGGGTTGAAGCGGTAGTCGGCGGCCTCCTCGAAGGGCATCACCTGGATCTCGAGGCGCCACTCGGGCGCATCTCCGCCGGCGATCGCCTCCCAGAGGTCGCGGCGATGGAAGTCGGGGTCCTGCCCGGCCATCGCGCCGGCCTCCTCGAGGGTGAAGTTCTCGATCCCCTGGACGGTCTTGAAGTGGTACTTGACCCAGAAGCGCTCGCCGTTCGCGTTCATCCAGGAGTAGGTGTGGCTGCTGTAGCCGTTCAGGTGGCGCAGCGTGCGGGGGGTGCCGCGGTCGGAGAAGAGGATCGCCACCTGGTGGGCGCTCTCGGGAGAGAGCGTCCAGAAGTCCCACTGCATGTCGTTCGAGCGGATGCCCGTGTCCGGCAGCCGCTTCTGCGAGTGGATGAAGTCCGAGAACTTGATTGCGTCGCGGATGAAGAACACGGGCGTGTTGTTGCCGACGAGGTCGTAGTTCCCCTCCTCGGTGTAGAACTTGAGCGCGAAGCCGCGCGGGTCGCGCACCGTGTCGGGGCTGCCCAGCTCGCCGGCGACGGTCGAGATGCGGGCGAACATCGGCGTGCGCTTGCCGACCTGTGACAGGAAGGCGGCGCTCGTCCACTGCGTCACGTCCTCGGTCACCTCGAAGAAGCCGTGCGCGCCGGTGCCCTTCGCGTGGACGACCCGCTCGGGCACGCGCTCACGGTTGAAGTGCTGCATCCTCTGGACCGTGTAGGCGTCGTGCAGCACGGTCGGGCCGTTCGGGCCGGCGGTCAGCGAGTGGTCGTCACTGGCAGCCGGGACGCCGGAGTCGTTCGTGGTGGTCGGCGGTCGCTTGTCGCTCATTGGGGAACCTCCTTCGGGACGGTGTCTGGCTGGCGCGAAAGGACGAGCGCCCGGTACCCCAGCGCCGCGAGCAACGCGCCGGCGACGGGGCCGACGATGTAGATCCAGGCGTCGGCGTAGCTGCCCGAGGCGAGGGCCGGGCCGAGCCAGCGCGCCGGGTTCAGGCCTGCGCCGGTGGCGGGGCCGAAGACCATGACCGCCAGGCCGAGGGCGCCGCCGATCACGAGCCCGGCGAAGTGCTTCTCGCCGCGCGGGTTGACGGCGACGGCCATGACGGCCCACATCAGGATGAAGGTGCCGATCGCCTCCGCGATCAGCCCGAGCCAGGGCGAGCCGTCCGGGATGACTTGCGCATTGATCGCCGTGGCGCCGTAGTCGACCGAGGCACCGGCGTCGTGGAAGAGCAGCAGCACGAGCAGGCCGGCGAGCACGCCGCCGGCGAGCTGGAAGGCGATGTACGCGGCAGCGTCGCGGCCACGGATCTGGCGGATCGCCAGTTGCGCCACGGTGACCGCCGGATTGAAGTGGGCGCCCGAGGAGGCCGCGAGGGCGTAGACGAGCACCCCAAGGGTGAGCGCGTGCAGCATTCCGAGGCCGGCGAGGTCGAGCTGCAACACCTGTGCGTTGCCGACGGAGATGACGGCACAGATGAAGAAGACGAGAAGGAAGGTCCCGATGCCCTCTGCCGTATACGCGGCGAACCCGCGCGCCTCGATGGTCGCCTCATCGGGCCGCGATCCGGTATGTACCGCAAGTCTTGGACGTGCGCTTGCTGCTTCCATTCCGCCCCCTGAATTCGGTTCCAGAGCAACGTAGGCCCGGAGCGGAACGGGACCCATATCCGTTGACGATCAGAGGAGACAGGGTCGTGACCATTCCTGCACAAGACACCGCGGCGTCCCCGCCTTTCAGCGCTTAGGCCGTCGTGCGGCGTTGCTCGAGCGCGTCGAGTATGAGGTCGAGGCCGTACTCGAACGCGGTCGCGAAGTCGTAGCCGACCTTGGCGACGTGCCCGGCGACGACTTCGGCGAGGTAGGGGAACTCCTCCGCGAGCGCGGCGAACTGCCGCTGCTCCGCGAGCTCGGCGAACTCCCGCACCTTCTCCTCCGCGACTGCTGCGGCCTCCTCGGCACTCTCGAACGGGACGCTCTTCTCCTGAAGAGCGAAGCCGTAGATGTAGGCGTCCAGGACGGAGTAGGCCTGGATGGTCACCTCGATCGAGAAGCCGGCTTCTCGAAGGCAGCCGAGGACGGCGTCGTGCAGCCGGAGGCTGGCGACGGCCCGGCGTGGTGCGCGACTCCATCAGGCCGACGGCCCAGCGGTGGCGGTTCAGCACCTCCCGGGTCGAGATCGCGCGCCGGCGCATCGCGGTTCTCCAGTCGACGTCGGTGGAGGGCAGCTCGATCTCGCCGAAGACGATGTCGATCATCCCGTCCAGGAGCTCGACCTTGTTCGGGACGTAATGGTAGAGCGACATCGCGCCTGCGCCGAGCTCGTCCGCGAGCTTGCGCATCGTCAGGGACTCGATCCCGTCGCGCGCGGCGAGCGCGAAGGCGGCATGCAGGACGCGCTCTCTGCTCAACGGCTCCCGCGGCTTGGTTGTGGGTGCTGGCTCGGCCATTTGTCGAAGTACGGTTAGCCCCCCTTGTGCAATCGTACACTGTACGAGTAGTGTCTCGTACAACGTACGAACAATCTGAAGGAGACAGATGAACGCTCTCACCCGTTTCGTCCTCGACCACAAGCGCCTCGTGCTCGGTTTCTGGCTCGCCGTCACGATTGGCGCGTTCGCGGCGATCGGGCCGGCGGGGAGCGCTCTCTCGCAGCAGTTCAACGTGCCGGGCCGCGAGGGCTTCGAGACGAACGAGGAGCTCGCCGCGATCTACGGCAACGGCGGCGACGTCGCGCCGATCGTCCCTGTCGTGCAGCTCCCGCAGGGCACGACCGTCGACTCACCCGGCGTGAGCGCGCAGCTCGACGCCGCCCTCGCGAAAGTCGAGGCCGCCCTGCCCTTGGCGAGAACTGCCTCCTATGCCTCGACCGGCGACCGGGCATTCGTCTCCGACGACGGCCGCACCACCTTCGCCCTCGTCTACATCCCGGCCAAGGGTGGCGTGGCGCAAGGGCAAGAAGAGGCTCGGCAGGCGCAGGCCGCGCTCGCCGGCGTCACCGTCGGCGGATCCCCGGTCGAGGTGACGGGGCTCGATGCGCTGCGCGCCTCCGCCGGCGAGGACGAGAGCAGCGGCACCGGCGTCCTGCTGGGGACCCTGCTCGCGGCGCTGGGCGCGCTCCTCGTCCTGATCTTCGTCTTCCGTTCCTTCATGGCGATCGTGCCGCTGTTGATGGCACTCGTCGCGATCCCGACCACCTTCCTCCTGATCTGGCCGATCGCGACCGTCACCGACGTCTCGGTGATCGTCCAGTTCCTCGCCGCACTGATCGGGCTTGGCATCGCGATCGACTACGCGCTCCTCGTGGTCGTCCGCTGGCGCGAGGAACGACAGCAGCCGAACGTGACGAACGAGACGGCGGTGCGAAACGCGATGCAGCACGCCGGCTCCGCCGTCGTCTTCAGCGGCACGACCGTCGCGATCTCGCTGCTCGCGCTCCTCGTTGTGCCGATCCCGGCTCTGCGCAGCATCGGCATCGCCGGTCTGCTGATCGCGCTCGTCAGCGTTGCCGTCGCGGTGACGCTGCTGCCGGTCGTCCTGGCGACGATCGGCCCGAAGCTCGACTGGCCCCGCTCTGACCGCGACAGCCGTCCCAGCCGTGGCTGGTCGTCCTGGGCCCGCCTTGTTCTACGCCACCGCTGGGTTGCGGCCGCGACCTCGACCGCCGTGCTGGTCGCGCTTGTCGTCGCTGCCTCGACCATCCAGCTCGGGAATCCGCGCGCCGAGTCGCTCGCACAGGAAGGGCCTGCACGCGCCGGCCTCGAGAATCTCCAGGACTCTGGCATCGGCACCGGCCCGCTCTCGCCCTTCGACGCGCTCGTCCGCTCAGGCGATCCCGACGCCGTCGCGGAGGCGTTCGCCGACGTCGAGGGTGTCCAGAGTGCGGCAGCGCCCGCAGACTGGCGCCGCGGCGGGACAGCGCTCGTCGCGATCATCCCGACCGAGGACGGGAACTCCCCGGCCGGCCGGGAGACGCTCGACCGCCTCCGCGCCGAGGCCCTGCCGGCTGAGGTGACGATCGGTGGCGAGGCAGCGCAGGGCGCCGACTTCCTCGAAGCCGTCTACGACAACTTCCCGCTCATGCTCGCGCTGATCTCCATCCTCACGTTCATCCTCCTCGCGCGCGCGTTCCGCTCGCTGCTCCTGCCGCTGAAAGCCGTCCTCCTGAACCTCCTCTCGGTCGGAGCGGCGTGGGGGCTGATCGTGCTCGTCTTCCAGAAGGGATTCGGGTCCGACGAGATCTTCGGCATCGAGGCGACACAGGCGATCAACGTCGAGATGCCGATCGTCATCTTCGCCTTCCTGTTCGGCATCTCGATGGACTACCAGGTCTTCATCATCAGCCGGATGCGGGAGGCATACGACCGCACCGGCTCCACCGAGACCGCCGTCGTCGAAGGGCATCGGCCGCACCGGCCGCCTCGTCACGAGTGCGGCGCTGATCCTCGGCCTCTCGTTCGTCGCCTTCGGCGCCCAGCCGGGCACCGAAGCCAAGATCTTCGCCCTCGCGCTCGGAGGCGGGATCCTGATCGACGCGACGATCATCCGCGGCGTCCTCACGCCCGCCTCGGTCGCGATCCTCGGCCGCTGGAACTGGTGGCTTCCGGACTGGGCAGCGCGCATCCTCCGCGTCGAACCGTCACAAGTCGAGCCCAAGGCACCCTCCCAACCCGCCCCTCAGGCGGGGTGAGCGAGCATCCTCTGGTCTGAGAGGTGCTCACGGCATACGGCCGAACCAGAGAGTCGAGAGGGCGCCGCCGAGCAGGAGCAGCGCTGCGCCGGCGGCCGTGAAGAACACGGTCAGCTCCCGCTGCTCCTCCTCGACCCCGACCTGCGATCCGATCTCGTCGTAGACGCTCCGGAGCGCGTTCTCGTCGGCGGCTTCGAAGAACGTGCCGCCGGTGATCTCGGCCACCCGCGAGAGGGTTTCCGGATCGGGCGGGACGCGGATCGTGCGGATCCCGCCGTAGCCGTCGGGGCCTTGGACGGTGCCGGACTCCGTGCCGAGCGCGACCGTGTAGACGGGTACGCCGGCATCCGCTGCCTTCTGCGCGGCCTCGAGCGGCTCGTAGTCGCCCGTCGTGTTCGCACCGTCTGAGAGGAGCAGGACGATCAGCGGCGTCTCGTCACCGGACGCCGCCAGCTGTTCGTCGAGACTCGACGTACCGAGATCGACGGAGCGGGAGATGGCGTCGCCGAGCGCGGTGCCGTTGTCCGCGCGGAGCGAGCTCAGCCCGCGCAGCGCCTCGTCGCGGTCTGCCGTCGGCGGCACCACCACGTCGGCCTCGTTCGAGAACGAGACGACGCCGACGCGAAAGCCGTCCGGCAGCCCCTCCGCGAACGAGCTCGCCGCTTCGCGCGCCGCCGTCATCCGGTCGGGCTCGACGTCGGTGGCGGTCATCGACCCGGAGCTGTCCATGGCGAGGATCACCGTGGCCTCTTCCCGCGGCACTGCCTCGGCCACCTGCGGCCTGGCCATGCCGACGACGAGGGCAGCGAGGGCGAGGAGCGTCAGCGCTGCCGGCACGTGCCGGCGCCAGCGCGGCGACGCCGCGACGACGTTCTCCAACAGCGCCAGGTTCGTGAACCGGACGACGTAGCGCCGGCGCCGGCGTTGTGCGACGAGGTACGCGACGAGAGCGAGCACGGGAAGCGCCAGCCCGAGGAGCGCGATCGGCCAGCCGAAGGTCATCGCCGCCTCCCTTCGGTCTGGAGGAAGCCCACCAGGCGTCGCAGCCAGTCGCCGGAGGTCGAGAGAGCGAGGTGCGGGACGGCGAGCGAGCGCAGCTCCCGGGCGAGGTCGCCACGCTCGGCGCTCGCCTCCGCGCCGAACCGCTCGCGCAGCTTGCGACTGCGAGTGTCGACCCGCAGCTGACGTCCGGATTCCGGGTCGACGAGCCACAGGTCGCCGACGTCCGGGAGCTCGTCCTCACGCGGATCGCGGATCTCGATCGCGACGACGTCGTGTCGCGACGCGAGCCGGAGGAGGTGGGGGCGCCAGTCGCGCGGACCACGGAAGTCCGAGACGATCACGATCACAGCCCGCCGGCGGGCGCGCCGACCGAGCCGCCGCAGTGCGGTCCCGAGCGACGTCGGTCCCAGCGGCTCGAGATCGGGCTCACGTCGCAGCGCAAGCAAGAGCGCCACCAGGCCCCTGTTGCCCTGGCGCGGCGGGGACGCGGCCGGATTCCGGTCGCCGAACGTTTCGAGCGCGAGCCGGTTGCCACGGCGGACGGCGAAGTGGCCCACGGCGAGCGACACGCCCTCGGCGACGTCCCACTTCCGCCGGTCGGCGGTACCGAAGGTCATCGACGCCGACACGTCGAGCAACAGCCAGGTCTCGACCGCCCGTTCGGCGACGTGCACGCGGACGTGCGGCTCGCCCGTCCTTGCCGTCACGTTCCAGTCGATCAGGCGAACGTCGTCTCCGGCGACGTACGGCCTGACCTGCGCGAGCTCCGTGCCGTCGCCGAGCGCCCACGACCGGTGATCGCCGGCAAGCAGCCCGTCGACCCGTCGACGGACGGTCAGCTCGACCTTTCGGAGAAGCGCAGCCGGCAGCGGGCCAGGCCCGGGCCGGCCGGGCGTGCGTGAGGCCTGGACCTCGGGGACGGTGCTCATGCGACCTCCTGCCGGGCGAGATCGGGCTGGGGCATTGCGACCACCTCGAGCACCCGGTCGAGGATCCGGTCGGCATCGACGCCTTCGGCAAGCGCCTCGTAGCTGAGCACCATGCGATGTCGCAGCGTGTCCTTCGCGAGCTCATGGACATCCTGCGGAAGCACGTAGCGGCGACCGCGTAGGAGTGCGAGCGCTCGTGCCGCGACGACGAGGTTGATCGGCCCACGTGGGCTGGCGCCGAAGTCGACGTAGCCGGCGAGCTCCTCGAGGCCCGCGTCCCCGAGCCGGCGCGTCGCCAGCGCGAGTGCGAGCGCATACCGCGACACCGCCGGGTCGACGTAGATGCGGCGTGCCGCCGCCTGCAGCTCGGCAAGCTCGTCGAGCGGCAGGAGCTGCTCGACGACGACCGGCTCTGCGAGCGCGCGCTCGATCACGGTCAGCTCGTCCGCGGGCCGGGGATAGTCCACCAGCACCTTGAGCATGAAGCGATCGATCTGCGCCTCCGGCAGAGGGTAGGTGCCCTCGGATTCGATCGGGTTCTGCGTCGCCATGACCAGGAACGGCGAGGGCACCTGGAGCGTGTCCTTGCCGATCGTGACCTGGCGCTCCTGCATGACCTCGAGCAACGCGGACTGCACCTTCGCCGGTGCCCGGTTGATCTCGTCCGCGAGGAGGAAGTTGCAGAACACCGGGCCGAGCTCCGTCTCGAACCCGTCCCTGCCGGCGCGGTACATGCGCGTGCCGACGAGATCCGACGGAACGAGGTCAGGCGTGAACTGCACACGGTGAAAGCTGCCGCCGAGGACATCGGCCACGGTCTTGATCGTGAGCGTTTTCGCGAGCCCGGGGACTCCCTCGATCAGGAGATGGCCGCCCGCGAGGAGGCAGACGAAGACGCGCTCCAGCATCTCGTCCTGGCCCGCGATGACGCGCTTGATCTCGAAGATGGCGCTCTCGACCGTGTCGTGCTCGGCTGTGCGGTCGATTGCTCTCAGCTGCGGTTGCTCGGTCACTCCGGCTCCTCCTGGTCGATCGGGATGAAGTGCCAGAGTTGCGGCGCGAGCTAAGAGCGCCCTGAGAGCAGCCTGAGATCTTCGTAAGTCTTCAGTCCCGAAGCGCGACGTCTCGGCGGCGCTAGACCTGCGCCGCGCCGTAGATCGCGCGACCGCTGGCCGGTTCGAAGAAATGCAGCTGCTTCGTATCCACGACCAGGCGGAGCGCCACACCCTCGCGCGCGGTGGTTTTCGGGTCGACACGCGCGACGAACGTCGGGGCCGCGTCTCCCAGAGGGTCGATCGCTTCGCTGCCGTTTGCGCCGCCCCCGGCGGCGGCTGCGAGCGGAAAGTGGACGAGCACCTCCGACCCGAGCGCCTCTCTCAGGCTGCAGACAGTGGCGATCGTGCGCGCGGGCGCCTCCTCGGGGACAAAGGCCGCATCCTCGAAGTCCTCCGGACGAATCCCCACGATCACGTGCTCGCCCTCGTACGCGAGCAGCGCCGGGCGCTTGGCGATCACCGCATCGTCGACCGCGATGCTGTGCTCGCCGAAGCCGACCGTCAGGCTTCCGTTCGCGCGCGTCAGGCGCCCGCGGACCATGTTCATCGCCGGAGAGCCGATGAAGCCGGCGACGAACTGGTTCGCCGGCAACTGATAGACCCGCTCCGGCGTATCGACCTGCTGCAGCGTTCCGTCGCGCATCACGGCGATCCGATCGCCCATCGTCATCGCCTCGGTCTGATCGTGCGTGACGTAGATCGTGGTGACGCCGAGGGTGCGCTGGAGGTTCTGAATCTCCGCCCGGACCTGCACGCGCAGCTTGGCGTCGAGGTTCGAGAGCGGCTCGTCCATCAGGAAGGCGCGGGGCTCACGGACGATCGCGCGGCCCATTGCGACGCGCTGCCGCTGGCCGCCCGAAAGCGCCCGCGGCTTCCGGTCGAGATAGTCCTCGAGCCCGAGGGTCTCTGCGGCTCGTTGCACCCTGCGTTGGACCTCCGCCTTCTTGAGCTTGCGCAGCTTGAGGCCGAAGGCGAGGTTCTTCGCCACGGTCATGTGCGGATAGAGGGCGTAGTTCTGGAAGACCATCGCGATGTCGCGCTCCTTCGGCGAGACGTCGTTCACGATCTTCCCTCCGATCAGAATCGCGCCCTCGCTGATCTCCTCGAGGCCGGCGACCATGCGGAGCGCCGTCGTCTTGCCGCAGCCCGACGGGCCAACGAAGACCATCAGCTCGCCCTCGCCGATCGACAGGTCGAGCGACTCGACCGCGCGTGTCCCGCCCGGGTAGATCTTGGAGACACCCTGGAACTCGATTGCAGCCACGCAGCTCCTTTCAGGTCGGGGGGCGGATCAGCCTTTGAGCGCGCCGCTGAGCCCGGAGCCGCGCAGGAACGAGCGCTGGAAGATCAGGAAGCCGGCGATGGGGACGAGGCACGCGATGAACATCGCGGCCAGGAAGACGCCGAGCTCGGTCTGGGAGACGATCGTCGGCAGGCGCACCGAGAGCGGCTGGATGTCGGGATTCGTGAGCACGAGTAGCGGCCAGAGAAAGTCCCGCCACGAGGCGAGCACGGCGAAGACCGAGACGACGCCGAGGATCGGCCGGGACATCGGCAGCACGATGGCGGTGAACAGGCGGAAGGGGCCTGCTCCGTCGATCCGAGCCGCTTCGAAGATCTCGCGCGGCAGATTGTCGAAGAACCGCATCACGAGCACGACGTTGAAGGCGCTTGCTCCGGCGGGCAGCCAGATCGCCCAGTAGCTGTCGATGAACGAGTGGTTGATGAACGGGGGGTCGACGATCGAGATGTAGAGCGGTACGAGGAGCACAACCGCGGGGACGAAGAGCGTCGTGAGGAGGAGCCCGGTGATGAGGCGCGCGTACCTGGGCCTGAGCACCGACAGCGCGAAGCCCGCGGTGGTCGCGACGACGATCTGCGAGAGCCAGGAGCCGATCGCCAGGACAACGGTGTTCCAGAAGTAGCGGCCGACCTCGACTTCGGACCACGCCACACTCAGGTTGCTCCACGCCACGCCGTTCGGGAACAGCTCCATCGGCCGGCTGATCGTGTCCGCCGTCGGAGTGATCGCCGACTTGGCGAGCCAGAGCAGGGGGCCGAGGCCGACGATCAGGAGCCCCAGCAGGAGGAGCAGCTGTGCCCCCCTGACTCCCCATTTCACTCCCGGTCGGTTCCATTCGGCCGTCGAGATCAGGGATTGACCGCTCTCGGTGCCTTGCTGCGCGCGCCGGCGCATCGGGAAGACGCTCATCCCGGGGTCCAAGAGCGAGTCGCCCGGAGGTAGGCCCACGAGAAGAGGGCGAGGAAGACGGCGAGCATCAGGCTGAGCGCGGTCGCGCTGCCGTAGTCGCCGCCGAGGGAGTTCCCGAACGCATAGTCGTAGATCAGCAACAGGACCGTCAGCGTCGAGTTGGCCGGTCCGCCGGAGGTGAACAGGAACGGCTCGATGAAGACCTGCGCCGTACCGATGATCTGCAGGATCATCGTCACGAGCAGCACGCCCCGAAGCTGCGGGATCGTGATGTGCCAGATCTTGCGCCACAGCGAGGCGCCGTCGACTGACGCGGCCTCGTAGAGCTCGCTGTTGACGGCCGTCAGCGCGGCGAGATAGATGATGACGGTCGCGCCGGCGTTGGCCCACGTCGCCTCGAGCACGAGGGAAGGCATCGCTGTGTCCGGCGACTGCAGCCAGCCGTACGGCCCGAGACCGACCCAGCCGAGGATCGTGTTGAAGACGCCCGTCTCGCTGCCGTCGTAGAACGTCTTCCAGAGGAGGACCGCCACAACGGGCGGGATCACGACCGGGAGGTACGCGAGGGTGGTGTACACGCCGCGGAAGCGCCGGACCTCGCTCATCAGCACCGCTGCGACGAGCGGGATCGGGTACCCGAAGATCAGGGCGAGACCCGCGAACACGGCCGTGTTCTTGACCGCAGTCGGTAGCAGCGGGTCGTTGAGGACTGTCCGGAAGTTGTCGAGGCCCACCCACGTGGGCGGCGCGACGAGGTTCGTGTCCTGCAAGGACATGATCACCGTGCGCACGATCGGGTACCACGAGAACGCTCCGAAGATCAACAGCATCGGGAGCAGGAAGAGCAGTGTGGTCAGGCCGCCGCCCCGAACCCATGTGACGGGAGTCCGCCGACGGCGGTGACGCGCTCGAGCATGCTCGCGCCCGCTCATCGACACAGCCTCGCTGATCGGCTCACTCGGCATCGTGTCGACCGCAGCCATACACCCCTCCCCGTCGGCGTCGTCGAGCGGGCGGCTGGAATCGTTCCCCAGCCGCCCGCTCGGTGTGAGTCCGCTAGCCGCTGCGCCTGATCTGCGCCTGAGCGGTGTCGTTCGCCGCCTGCAGCAACTGGCCGATGTTCGCGTTCCTGTCGGTCAGGACGGCCTGCACGACGGGATCCAGCGCGTGGTAGACCGCCTGCGTCGCCACCGGAGGCTCCGGGATCAGCTTCTGGCCGAAGATCCGGGTCGTGAACGGCCTCATCTGAGCCTGCGGCACGTTGATGTAGGGCTTGATCCACGTGTTCGCCAGGTCGTACTGAGCCTTGTTGAAGATCGGCAAGGCCGGAACGCCCACCGGCTGCTTCGACGCGACGAGCGTCTTGGCGTTGCGGATCGCCTGCTGCTTGCTGATCAGCGGCCGCTGGTAGAAGAAGTCGATCCATTTCACCGCCGCCGCGCGCGCGGCTGCGTTCGCGTCGGGCCGGACCGCGACCAGCGTGCCGCCGCCGAGAACGCCCGCCGTCTTGCTCTTGGCGAGCGGGATCGTCGCCAGACCGTAGATGCTCGGATTGATCTTGCTGGCCGAGACCAGGTTGGTGTAGACGTCGGAGCCGCTGATGTACATCCCGACGTTGCCGGCGGCGAACGCCTGGTTGATGTCACTCCAGCCGTAGTCGAAGTTGGAGCCCATCGAGTTGTCCGTCCAGCGCATCTTCTTCAGGATGTTGAGCGCGGTGACGGTCTTGGGGTTGTTGAGCGTCGCGGTCGCGCTCGTGCCCCTGCCGGTTTCCATCCGACCGCCCAGTGCGTACACGACCGTCGTCAGGATCCAGCCGCCGGTGTTGTCGTCCTTGGCCATCTGGGCGTAGCCGGTCTTGCCGGTCCTCTGGGCGATCTGCTTGGCATAGGCCTGCAGCTGCGCCCACGTGGTCGGCGGCTTGTTCGGGTCGAGGCCCGCTTGGCGGAAGAGCGCTCGGTTGTAGTGCAGTGCCTGCGCGTACGCACCCTTCGGCAGCGCGATGATCTTGCCCTTCGACGTCGTGCCCTCGGCGAGCACCGCCGGGTTGTACTTCGCGAAGTACGGCAGCTTCTTGACGTCCGCGGTCAGGTCGGCGAGCTGACCGTTGTCCCCGAGCGTCCGGGCGTCCGTGAAGGGCACCTCGAATACCGTCGGCAGCGTCCGTGCGGCCAGCTTGGCCGCGAAGGTCGGCCCGGTCCACTGGTACTCGACCGGCTTGATCTTGATGGCCGGATTGGCCCTCTGGAACGCCTGGACCTGGTTGTTGAACTGTGTTTTCGCCTCGGGCGTGCTCCCCGGGATGAGCGACGCGACGCTGATCGTGATGGTCGCCTCCGTGGATCCGCTCTTCGCGGCTGCGCTCGACACCAAGCCTGCGCACACAGCCAGCAGGCTGGCCGCCGCGACGGCGACGGCGACGGTTGTGGCCCTACGAGTGGACTTCATTGTCCTACTCCTTTCCTCTGCACCAGATCGTCCCGGTGCGAGTCCGTGTTTGACCTATCCGATGCGCTGCTCGGCGTGGCGAAGCCAGACCGTGGTGTCTTGCGGGAGCGCACCTCCTTCGAGGCCGTTGCTGACGATCAGGACTTCGGCGCCCGCGGGGAGCCCGACCGGGTCCGGGCCGAAGTTGACCATGCACGCGAAGCGCTCCCCGCGCGCGAACGCGAGAACCGACTCGGTCGAGGGGATCCACCGGAGCGCCCCGTCGCCCGACCAGGGGGCGGCTCGACGCAGGCTCAGCGCCGTGCGGTAGAGGGAGAGCATCGAGGTCGGGCTCTCGGACTGCGCTGCGGCGGTGAGCCGCGCCCAGTCCTCCGGCGGATCGAGCCAGGGGCGGTCGGCGCCCTCGCCGCTGAATCCGTACGGCGGCCGATCCCCTGCCCACGGCAGAGGAATCCGGCAACCGTCGCGGCCGGGGTCGACCCCGCCCGAACGGTGCCACATGGGGTCCTGGCGGCGGTCGGACGGAATGTCCTCGACCTCCGGCAGGCCGAGCTCCTCACCCTGGTAGATGTACATGGATCCGGGCAGAGCCATCGCGAGCAGTGCCGCCGCCCTGGCTCGCCGGGTGCCGCGCTCGAGGTCAGTGGGAGTTCCCGCGCGCTTGGACTCGAACGCGAACGACGTATCGGCCCGGCCGTACCGCGTGACGGGCCTCGTCACGTCGTGGTTCGAGAGCACCCAGGTCGCCGGCGCCCCGACCGGTTCGTGCGCGGCGAGCGCCGACTCGATCGAGGTGCGCATCGGCCCCGGCTCCCACGGGCATGCGAGGAAGTCGAAGTTGAAAGCGGTGTGCAGCTCGTCCGGGCGGAGGTAGCGCGCCAGCCGGTCGGCGTCGGGCAACCAGATCTCGCCGACGAGGACGCGCGGCTCGTCGTAGCTGTCGGCGATCGCGCGCCACTGCCGGTAGATCTCGTGGACTCCGTCCCGGTCGGTGTACGGGTGCTCGCCGGGTGCGTACTCCGCCGTTTCCTCCGAGAGGTGCGGATCCTTCACCAGCAGCCCGGCGGAGTCGATCCGCACACCCGCGACGCCACGCTCGAACCAGAACCGAAGCACGTCCGCGTGCTCGGCCCAAACGTCCGCGTGCGTCCAGTTGAGGTCGGGCTGCTCGGGCGCGAACAGGTGGAGGTACCACTCGCCGGGCGCGCCCGCCCCGTTGGTGCGCGTCCACGCCGAGCCGCCGAAGATCGACTGCCAGCCGTTCGGGGGCTGCTCCCCGTCGGGTCCTGCGCCGGGCCGGAACCAGAAGCGTTCCCGCTCGGGCGACCCGGGCGGTGAGGCCAGGGCGGAGCGAAACCACGGGTGCTGGTCGGAGACGTGGTTGGGAACGATGTCCACGATCGTGCGGATCCCGAGAGCGCGCGCCTCGGCGATCAGCTGCTCTGCCTCCTCGAGGGTTCCGAAGGCGGGATCGATCGACCGGTAGTCCGAGATGTCGTAGCCCGCGTCCTCCATCGGGGACGGGTACCACGGGTTGAACCAGAGGGCGTCGACGCCGAGGTCGCGCAGGTAGGGCAGCCGAGCGCGCACTCCCGCCAGGTCGCCGATGCCGTCGCCGTTCGCGTCGGCAAAGCTGCGGACGTACACCTGGTAGACGACGGCGTCGAGCCACCACTGCGCGTCCCGCCGTGCGGCGTCGAGCGCCACACCCTCGTCGGGCTGAGCCGTCTGCGGCGTCGTCGCCGTAACGGGGTGCGTCATCGCCGCGCGATGATCGCAGATCCGACAATCGAATGCAAGAGCACGACGAAACACTGCACTTTTCTTACAAATACGTGCATCTGACGTGCAGGTGGTCTCAGACGCCGACGGCGAGCCGGACGCGCGCGGCGGCCGTGGAGCCGCGGGCGACCATCTCCGGCTCGAAGAAGAGCTCGTCGGTGGAGACCGCGGCGCCCTCGATCTGACCCGCGAGCAGCTCGACGGCGGCGCGCCCGATCGCCTCGATCGGCTGCCGGACCGTCGTCAAGGGGGGATCGGTGCAGCTCATGAACGCGGAGTCGTCGTACCCGACGACGGAGATATCGGCCGGAACGGACAGCCCGGCGCGCCGGGCGGCGCGGATCGCGCCGAGCGCGATCGGATCGCTGGCGCAAACGATCCCGGTCACGCCCTTCCCGATCAGCCGGGCTGCCGCGGCATGCCCGCCCTCCAGGGAGAACCTCGTCCGCTCGACGAGCTCGCCGTCCAGCGGGTGCCCCATCGCGCGGGCCGCGGTCGCCTCGAACGCGAGCAACTTGCGCCGCGACGGGACATGGTCGGGCGGCCCGAGGATCAGGCCGATCCGCTCATGCCCGAGGTAGGCCAGATGAGCGTAGGCCTGCTCCATCGCGACCGCGTCGTCCGTGGAGACGCGCGGGAACTCCAGGTTCTCGGCGGCGGCGTTGACCAGGACGACCGGCAGCCGCAGCTTCAGCAGCCGTGCGTAGTGATCGTGCGGCGCGTCGGCCTCCGCGTACTGCCCCCCGGCGAACACCATTCCGGAGACCTGCCGCTCGAGGAGCATCTCCACGTACTCGGCCTCGGACATGCTGCCCGTTCGCGTGCACAAGACCGCGTTGAACCCACGCTGTGCCAGGGCTCCGGCAACCACCTCCGCCAGCGCCGGGAAGATCGGATTCTGCAGCTCGGGCACGACGAGCCCGACCATGCGCGCGCGCCGAACACGCAGATGCGTCGGTCGTTCGTACCCGATCACGTCGAGAGCGGTGAGCACCGCAGCACGGGTCGCATCGGAGATCCCAGGCTTGCCGTTGAGGACGCGACTTACCGTTGCCTCGCTGACACCGGCCTGCTTGGCTACGTCTGCAAGCCGGCGCGCCACGTTGCAACTATACGACAAAACGCTGCAAGTCTTGCGTCGCGACGACGGCTCGCGTTTCGAGTGCGGTCACCGCGTATGGGCCGTGCTGGGATCGAACCAGCGACGCCGGCGCGTGTTCAAGCTGATGTACGCGTCTCGTCGCCGCGGGCCGTTGTCATTCATCGCTCGGCGACCCGCGCGCGGGCGGCCTGACGGATCAGGTGGTCGCGCTCGGCGACGTCCGTGGCCCGACGGGCGGCATTCGCGTACGCCGTGGCGGCGGCCGGCAGGTCGCCGCCCAGCTCGTGCAGGTGACCGCGGACGGCGTGCCAGCGGTGCCGCTTGCCGAGCACCTCGCGCAGCCGGTCGGTCTCGCGCAGCCCGGCGGCGGCGCCGAGGACGTGGCCGACCGCGACCGCGCGGCCGAGTACCGCGGCGGGGTCCTGGTGCACCGGGTCGTCGGTGAGGGCGACGAGGTCGTCGTACCAGGCGAGGATCTGCGGCCAGTCGGTCTCCTCGGAGCTTGCCGCGTCGTCGTGCAGGGCGGCGATGCCGGCCTCGACCTGGTAGCGGCCGGGGCGCCGTTCCTCCGTCTGCATGGCCAGCGCCGACTGCAGGACGCGCACGCCCTCGGCGATCTCGCGGGTGTCCCACAGGCCGCGGTCCTGCCGGTCGAGCGTGACGATCCGACCCTCTGAGTCGAGTCGCGCCGGGAGCCGGGCGTGGTTGAGGAGCATCAGCGCGAGCAGCCCGCGCGCCTCCGGTTCCTCGGTGGCGAGGGTGAGCTGGCGGGCGAGCCGGATCGCCTCGCCGGCCAGGTCCACCCGGCCCGCGTGGCCGGCCGTGTAGACGAGGTAGAGCACGCGCAGCACGACGGCGAGGTCGCCGGGCTGGTCCAGGCGGCGGCCCTGCAGGGTGCGCTTGGCCCGACTGATCCGCTGCGCCATCGTCGCCTCCGGCACGTAGAAGGCGTCGGCGATCTCCTGCGTGGTGAGGCCGCCAACGGCGCGCAGGGTCAGCGCCACCTGGGAGGCGGGCGCGAGGTCGGGGTGACAGCAGCAGAAGAGCAGGAAGAGGGTGTCGTCGCCCTCCTCCTCGCTGTCGGCGGGCCGCGGCTCGGCATACGTCGCCTCCTCGCGGCGGAGACGGGAGGCCTCGCTGCGGCGGGCGTCTACGAGCCGCCGCATCGCGACCGTCGCCAGCCACGCGCGCGGGTCGCGCGGCGGATGCTCGGGCCACACCCGCAGCGCCTCCAGCAGCGCCTCCTGCAGCGCGTCCTCGGCGGCATCGAAGTCCTCGCCCTGCCGGACCAGGCCGGCGAGTACCCGCGGGACGAGGGCGCGCAGCGCACCCTCGTCCAGAGTCTGCTCGTCGATCACGGGCCGGTCAGTCGTCCGTGGGCGCGCCGGACATGATCTCCCGGACGTCGATCCACTCGTACAGCGGCTCCCCGCCCGGGCCGGGCTCGGAGGAGACGTACGCCGCGAGCTCGACCGCGCGCTCGTGCGACTCGACGTCGATCATGTACCAGCCCGCCACGAGATCGCTGGTCTCGGGCAGCGGGCCGTCGGTGGTAACCGGCGCGGCGTCCGGGCCGCCGTAGCGCACCCAGGTGCGCGCCGGCGTCAGCGCCTGCGCATCGACGTACTCGCCGTTCTCCTCGAGCAGCTCGCTGACGTGCTTGAGGAATGCCATGTGCGCCTCCACGTCCTCGGGGGCCCACTGGTCCATCGGGGGCACGGGACGGTGTGGCTCCGGGCCGCCGCGATAGTGCTTGAGGAGCAGGAACTTCGGCATCGTGATCTCCTGGTGTCGTAGGCCCCGCCTGTCGTGGCCCTTCACCTGATGAGCGGAGCCGATCAGAGCTTCTCGACATGAAATCACTCACCTAGCTCCGAGACCGTCGCGTACGGGGATCTCGACCGGACACCTCGAGCAACTCCGGAGCCGCCTGGGCTACGGGTGTCCCGCAAGTCGGTCCGAGTGAGTCGCTCCGCAGGCAAGCCCTCAAGGTGTAAGACCTGACCTTGGATCTCGGGACGCCGCCGCAGAAGCCCGGGCCCCGGCGTCGACCCACGCAGCTTCAGGGGTCTAAGCGCGACATGGGATTCGCTCCTGCGGATTCCATGTCTTGCGCAGCAAGGATGGGCCGTGCTGGGATCGAACCAGCGACCTTGGGATTAAAAGTCCCCTGCTCTACCAACTGAGCTAACGGCCCTGCATCGAGTATAGGAACGGGTCAGGCATCATCCAGGCATGGACGCGCTCGAGCGGCCGCGGCTGCGCGGCGTCTTCCACCAGTACGCATTCTTCGCCGCGATCGTCGCAGGCGCGGTGCTCGTCGTCGTCGCCGACACGTGGCGCGAGCAGGTAGCGATGTGGATCTACGGCGTAGCGCTCGCGTCGATGTTCGGCGTCAGCGCGCTCTACCACCGCGTCACCTGGCGCTCGCCGGCGGTGCGCAAGTGGATGCGACGCCTCGACCACTCCACGATCCTGCTGCTGATCGCCGGCACCTACACCCCGTTCGCGCTGCTCGCGTTCGACGGGAGAATCGCGGACGCGATCCTGATCGTCGTGTGGGCCGGCGCCGGCGCGGGGCTCGTGCTGAACCTGCTCTGGGTCGACGCCCCGACCTGGGTGACGGCCGTGGTCTTCATCGCGCTCGGCTGGGTGGGCGCAGTGGCCGTGCCGGAGCTGCTCGAGTTCGGGGTCGCGCCGGCCGTCCTCGTCTTCATCGGCGGCGCCCTCTACACCGTCGGCGCGCTCGCCTACGCCTTCAAGCGCCCGAATCCGCGGCCGCACGTCTTCGGCTACCACGAGATCTTCCACCTGCTCGTCGTGGGCGCGGCGATCACGCATTTCGTCGCGATCGCCGGCTTCGTGCTCCCGCAGGGTTAATCAGGACGTAACCGGGACACGGCTACCCTGAAGCCATGAATACCACGACGAAGGTTCAGAAGTCCGACGCCGAGTGGCGCGCCGAGTTGAGCCCGGAGCAGTACGAGATTCTGCGCCGCAAGGGCACCGAGCGCGCGTTCACCGGCAAGTACAACGACACGAAGGAAGCGGGCGTCTATCGCTGCGCGGGCTGCGGCGCCGAGCTCTTCCGTTCCGATGCCAAGTTCGACTCCGGCTCGGGTTGGCCGAGCTTCGTCGAGCCGGCTGCGCTCGACAGCGTCGTCACCGAGACCGACAAGAGCTTCTTCATGACGCGCACGGAAGTGACGTGCGCGGCCTGCGGCGGCCACCTCGGGCATGTCTTTCCCGACGGCCCCGGCCCGACCGGCCAGCGCTACTGCATCAACTCCTGCGCGCTCGAGCTGGAGCCGCGCTCGTGAGCGCGCTCGAGCAGGCCACGTTCGCGGCGGGCTGCTTCTGGGGCGTCGAGGTCGACTTCCGGAACACGCCCGGCGTCAAGGGCGCGCGGGTCGGCTACATCGGCGGCCACACCGAGAATCCAACCTACCGCGAGGTGTGCGGCGGCGGAACAGGCCACGCGGAAGCGGTCGAGGTGACGTTCGATCCGGCCGAGGTCTCGTACGGAGAGCTCGCCGACACGTTCTTCCGCCTGCACGACCCGACGCAGGTGAACAGGCAAGGCCCGGACATCGGCTCGCAGTACCGCTCGGCGGTGTTCGCGCACTCGCCCGAGCAGGAGCGCGTCGCCCGTGAGGCTGCCGCCCGCGCAGCGGAGCGGCTCGGGCGGCCGGTGGCGACACAGATCGTCGCCACCGAGGAGACGTTCTGGCCGGCGGAGGAGTACCACCAGCAGTACCTGGTCAAGAACGGCCGCGCGACCTGCGCGGTCTGACGGACTGCTACTCCACGGAGCGGTCGGGGCCAGGGGCCAGCTCGGGCTCCGGCTCTGGCCGCTGCAGGGCACGCCAGGCGGTGTAGAGGGCGAGCCCGATCCAGAGCAGGTCGAAGAGACCGAAGACCGAGCCGAGCTCCTCGCGGAAGAACGTGCGTATCTCGGCGGAGAACAGGCCGAGCTCGACGCCCGCCTCGTCGGCCTGTTCCTGAATCGTGAATGCGAACCCCAGGTACTTGCCGAGCAGGACGCCGACCAGTGCGAAGAACACAGCGATTGCCTGGAGCGCAGGCCCCTTCGCGCCTCGAGTCGCCGCGACGACGGCGGCGCCTACGAGGAAGCCGATCCCCCAGGCGACGATGCCGATCTCGTACTCGCTCCACTTGACGATCAGCCCCCAGGCGACGCCGCCGACGATTGCCGCCACGAGGCCGGCCGCCGCGGCGAGGAGCAGCGATCCGGACGACTGCGTCTCCACGATCGGGGTCGCAGCCGGAACGTCGTAGCCGTCGTCCACGCCGCAGACCCTAGCGAGGGCAGCGGCTATCCTCACCCGACCTGGCCCCCATCGACTAGCGGCCTAGGTCACCACCCTTTCAAGGTGGCTGCACGGGTTCGAATCCCGTTGGGGGCATCCTCGCGTTCCTGGCCGCCGTCGCCTCCCGGCCGGCGGAGCCGGCCTCCGGCGACGGCTCGCGTGTCTGAGCGCACGCGGCTCTCCGGGTCTGTGCATTCGCACTATCCCCTCCGGCCGCGCACGCTCAGCCCCGCGCCAGGAACACGAGGAACCTGCGTTGACGTCTTGCCACGGACGTCGTGAGTCATGTGTGTCATCCTGGTTCTGCCCGGGCGGTTAGCTCAGCTGGGAGAGCACCTGGTTTACACCCAGGGGGTCGGCGGTTCGAGCCCGTCACCGCCCATGGAGACGTCGCTCCTGCCGAATCAGCTGCGGTTCGCAGGTTTCGGATAGCCAGGACGAGCAATGCTGAAGAAGGATCGGCATGACCGCCTTCGCCCCGGATTCCGGCGTCTCGGTTCTCCGCGTGAGCGGCAAGAACGACACCCTGCTGACCTCCCGGCTGCGCTCGCAACTCGCGAGCGCCGTCGCAGGCGGGACTCCCGTCGTGGTCGACCTCACCCGGGCGGGGTCGATCGACGCGGCCGTGATCCGCATCCTGCTGGAAGGTCTCGCGGAGTCCGAGAAGCACGAGCAGGTCTTCCTGCTGCTGCTCCCCGGCGACACCTCGTCACCGGTGCGGCGGCTGTTCCAGCTGACCGGCCTCGCGGGTCTGCTTCCGGTCGTGAGCAGCTGGGACGAGGCGCTCAGGCGCGCCTCTGCTGCCTAGGCGCCCGCACCCGGCTGCACGAGGCCGTTCTCGTAGGCGAAGACGACCGCCTGGACGCGGTCGCGCAGGCTGAGCTTCATCAGGATCCGCGCAACGTGTGTCTTCACGGTGGTCTCGCTGACGAACAGGTCCTTCGCGATCTCGGCGTTCGAGAGCCCCCGCGCCATGAAGCCGAGCACCTCGAGCTCGCGCGCGGTCAGCTCCTCCAGCTTGGCCGGCCGCTCGATCGCGATCGTGCTCGGCGGGCGCCGGATGAACTCCTCGATCACGCGCTTCGTGATCGTGGGCGAGAGCAGCGCGTCTCCGCGTGCGACGACGTGGATCGCCTCCACGAGCTGCTCGGGCGGCGTGTCCTTCAGCATGAAGCCGCTCGCACCCGCGCGGAGCGCCTCGTAGACGTACTCGTCCAGGTCGAACGTCGTCAGCATCAGCACGCGCGGTCCCTCGCCGGGACCGTCGAGCAGGCGCCGGGTCGCCTCGAGCCCGTCGAGGTTCGGCATGCGGATGTCCATCAGGACGACATCCGGATGGAGCTCGCGCACGGCCTCGATCGCCTCGGCACCGTCCCCCGCCTCGCCCACGATCTCGATCTCCGGCTCCGACTCGAGGATCATCCGGAAGCCCGCGCGCACCAGGGCCTGGTCGTCCACGATCAACACGCGCACCGTCATGCGACGCCGCCGCTGACGGGCAGCCGCGCCGAGATGCTGAAGCCGCCACCCTTCCTGGGGCCGGCCGTCAACTCGCCCCCGCAGAGAGCGACGCGCTCGCGCATGCCGACGAGACCGTGCCCTCCCGCCTCGCCGTCGCTGTCGCTGCGCCCGTCGTTCTCCACCTCGATCTCGACATCGTCGCCGCCGTAGCGGACAGCGACCCAGGCATGCGCCGGCCCGGCGTGCCGGAGTGCGTTCGTGAGCGCCTCCTGCACGATCCGGTACGCGGACAGGTCGACTCCGGGTGGCAGCTTGACCGGCTCGCCCTCCACGGTCAGCTCGACGGGCAGGCCGGCTTCGCGCACGTGCTCGACGAGGTTGCCGATCGTCGCCAGTCCGGGCTGCGGCGCGCGCTCGGCGCTCACGCCCTCCTCGCGCATGATCCCGAGCAGCCGGCGCATCTCGGTCAGCGCCTGGCGGCCGGTCTCCTCCACGACCTGCAGCGCCTCGCGCTCACGTTCCTGCTCCGGCTTCAGCAGGCGGCGGACCGCACTCGCCTGCACGGTCATCACGCTCACGGAATGCGCAACGACGTCGTGCAGCTCGCGCGAGATGCGCGCGCGCTCCTCGCCGACCGCGCGCTTCGCCTCGGCCTCGCTGCGCCGCGCGCGCTCCTCCGCGCGCCGTGCCTGTTCCGAGTGCCGGGCCGAAGCGGCAGAGATGACGAAGATCCCGGTGAGCGGGAAGCTGAGCCAGAGCAGCTCGGTCAGAGGCACGTCGGGAGCGCGGATGAAGACGGTCCAGCCGGCGACCAGGATCGCCAGCAACGCGACCGCAGCCTGCCGCGGATCGAGCAGCGAGCCTGCCGCCCAAGCGGCGAGGATGAGCACGAGGAACATCGAGTCCGTCTCGTAGGCGGCAACCGGATCGAGCGCCGTGAAGACGAGGGCGCCCGCGGCCACGACGAGGGGCGCGACGAACGGCGCGCGCCGGCGGAACAGCAGCGCCCCGGCGGTGAAGAGCGCGATCGCGGCCAGGCGGGTGCGGTTGTCCTCGACGTTCGTCCAGACGTCGGCCTGCGTGAGGCACACGGCGAGGAGGGCAACCGCGTCGAACACGTGTTGCTTCGCCCGCAGCAGCAGTTGCCGGGTCACGATCGAACGGTACTTCACGCCGTGCTCGAGGGCATCGTCCGCGGTGACGACTCCAAGATCGTCCGTCGGGACGATGCGGAATCGCGACTCAGGCCGACGAATCCGCGTGCTGCGCGGCTTACCGTGGCCTCATCGTGCAGAAGTCCCTCGCTCAAGGAGATCCGGAATCCATGGAAGCCACGCTCGCGACCCCCGCTGTCAAGCGGCCGCATCCTGCCAACGGCGCGGCGAACGAGCAGCGCATCGTCGTCGCAGCGCGCGACCTCGGTCGCCGCTACGGCGCCGGAGACACGGCCGTCGACGCCCTTCGCGGCGTCTCGCTCGAGATTCCGCGCGGCCACCTGACGGCCGTGATGGGCCCGTCGGGCTCCGGCAAGTCCACGCTGATGCACATCCTGGCCGGCCTGGACAAGCCGAGCAGCGGCTCGGTCGAGATCGACGGAACCGAGCTCACGACGCTGAAGGACAACGACCTGACGAAGTTGCGCCGCCGTCACATCGGCTTCGTCTTCCAGTTCTTCAACCTGCTGCCGATGCTGACGGCCGAGGAGAACGTGACGCTGCCGATCGCGATCTCCGGCCAGAGGGTCGAGCGCGCGTGGATCGAGGAGCTGCTCGCAGCTACCGGGCTCGACGAGCGGCGCAAGCATCGCCCCTCAGAGCTCTCCGGCGGGCAGCAGCAGCGTGTCGCCGTCGCGCGGGCGCTCGTCTCGCGGCCGACCGTCCTGTTCGCGGACGAGCCGACGGGCAACCTCGACTCACAGACCTCGCTCGAGATCCTCGGCCTGCTGCGCGATGCGGTGGACACGTACGGCCAGACGACGGTGATGGTGACGCACGACGCGCGCGCGGCCACGATCGCGGATCGCATCCTCTTCCTGGCCGACGGCGAGATCGTGCAGGAACTCGGCCGCTCGACGCAGTCCGAGGTGCTGGAGGCGCTCGGCGAGGTAGCGGCTCGATGAGAGGCGTTACCGTCAAGGGTCTGCTCGGCCGCAAGGTGCGCACCGCCCTGACGGCCGTCGCAATCGTCCTCGGCGTCGCCATGGTCAGCGGCACGTTCGTGCTCACCGACTCGGTCTCGAAGGCCTTCGACACGATCTTCACGAGCGCGTACGAGGACACCGATGCGGTGGTCACCGGCACCAAGGTGCTGGATTGGTCGCAGACCGGCCGCGCGATCGTCGAGCCGGACGTGCTCGAGCAGGTGCGCGCGCTGCCCGAGGTCGAAACGGCCGCCGGCACGATCCTCGACCTCTCCGGCGACGGCAACCAGGCGCAGCTGATCGACCGTAACGGCGAGGCGATCATCGGCTCCAACCCGACCTTCGGTCTCGGCCTGAACGCCGAGGACGAGGGCTTCAGCCCGTTCTCGCTCGTCGAGGGCGTATGGGCCTCCGGGCCGAATCAGGTCGTGATCGACGCCGCCTCCGCCTCGAAGCACGACTTCGCGGTCGGCCAGACGATCGAGGTCGCGGCCGAGGGCCCGACCCGCTCCTTCACGATCACCGGCATCGCCAAGGTGGGCGATCTCGACTCGATCGGCGGCGCGACGTTCGCGATCTGGGACGTCGAGACGGCGCAGGCCATGCTGCAGAAGGACGGCTTCGACGCGATCGCCGTCACCGCGAAGGACGGTGTCTCGCCCGCGACGCTGATCGACCGGATCGCCGTCGGTCTCCCCGAGACGGCGCAGGTGCGGACCGGCGCCGAGCAGGCGGACGAGGACGCGGGCGTGGCGGAGTTCGTCGACTTCATCCGGTACTTCCTGCTCGCCTTCGGCGGCATCGCGCTGTTCGTCGGCGCCTTCGTGATCTTCAACACGCTCTCGATCACGATCGCGCAGCGCACACGCGAGCTGGCGACCCTGCGGACGCTTGGGGCCTCGCGCCGCCAGGTGCTGCGCTCGGTCATCCTCGAAGGGACGCTGATCGGCTTCGGCGCTTCGCTGATCGGCCTCGGGCTGGGCGTGCTGCTGGCGCGCGGCCTCGCGTCCCTCTTCGCAGCGCTCGACCTCGACCTGCCCAACTCGGGCACGCCCGTGGCCATGCGCACGATTGTCGTCTCGCTCCTCGTCGGCACGCTCGTGACGCTGGCTGCGAGCATCTTTCCCGCCATCCGCGCAACGCGGATCGCTCCGATCTCCGCCGTGCGCGAAGGCGCCGTCGTCACGAAGGCACTCTCGCGTCGCTCGTTCGCGATCGCCCTGGTGCTCACGGGGAGCTCGGCGGCCGCGCTCGTCTGGGCACTACTCGGCTCCGGCGCCGTCGGACTGAGGGTGCTCGCGACGGTTCTCGGCGTGCTGGGGCTCTTCGTGGGCGTCGCGATGCTCGCGCCGCGGCTCGTCCGGCCGCTCGCCTCCCTCGTCGGCACGCCGTCGGCGAGGATCGGCGGCGCGGCAGGACGGCTCGCCCGCGACAACGCGATGCGAAATCCGTCGCGAACCGCCTCGACGGCTGCCGCGCTGATGATCGGGCTCGCGCTCGTCACCTTCGTGGCGACCCTCGGCAAGGGCCTGCTGGCCTCTGACGAGAGCGCGATCCGCAGCCAGCTCCGCACCGAGCACGTCGTCACGTCGCAGAACGGCTGGAACACGGTGCCCGTGTCGGCCGGTGAGTCGCTGGCAGCGGCACCCGGCGTCGAGGTCGCCTCGAGCGTCCGCGGCGACCGGGCCAAGGTGATCGGTGGGAGCGAGATCGACGTCAGCGGTGTCCAGCCGGCGACGATCGCCGAGGCGTATCGCTTCGAGTGGAAGACCGGGACGGACGCGACGCCTGCGTCGCTTGGCGCGGACGGGGCGATCGTGCGGAAGGACCTCGCGGACGAGGAGGGGCTCGCCGTCGGGGACACGCTGCAGCTGCTCTCTCCCTCGGCGACCGAGTTCGAGGTCGTCGTCCGCGGCATCTACGAGCCGTCCGAGCTGGACGCGCTGCTCGGCCACGTGCTCCTCTCGCAGGAGGCGTTCGACCGCTCCTTCCCGCGGCCGGGCGACCTCTACAGCTTCGTGACCGCGTCCTCGCCGGCGGCGCTCGAGACGGCGCTCGCCGACTTCCCGGACGCGAAGCTGCAGACGCAGGACGAGTTCGTCGAGGCGCGCTCGGCCTGGCTCGGACAGGTGATGAACCTGTTCTACGTCCTGCTCGCATTGAGCGTGATCGTGTCCCTGTTCGGGATGGTGAACACGCTCGTGCTCGCCGTGTTCGAACGGACGCGGGAGCTGGGGATGCTCCGGGCGATCGGGATGACGCGGCGGCAGACGCGCCGGATGATCCGGCAGGAAGGCGTGATCACGGCGCTGATCGGCGCGGCGCTCGGCATGCCGCTCGGCATCGCGCTCGCGGCGCTCGTGACGCAGTCCGTCTCGGAGTACGGCGTCTCGTTCTCGCTGCCGGTCGTGACGCTCGTCGTGTTCGCGATCGTGGCGGTGTTCGCCGGGATTCTCGCGGCCGTCGCTCCGGCACGGCGCGCCTCGCGCCTGAACGTCCTGAACGCGCTCCAGTACGAATAGCGCCTGGCGGCAACCAGTTCCGGCGGCAACCGGAACGCCGACCCTGACCGCCCGCGGGTGGTCAGGGTCGGCGCGTGGTCCCGCCGTGAGCGCCACCGCTCGAGCCGCGCATGCAGCTCGTCCTCCAGCTCGACGGCTAGTCGTCCGCAGGGATGACGACGGCCCGTCGAGGGTCACCCCGACGGGCGGCCAAGATCGCCTGCTCGGCCGACGAAACGGCACGAGCGAGACACGAGACTCCCTTGCAGAGATTCCGCTGCAAACCGACAGAAAGGAAGCAGAGATGATCCGCAAGGGAGATGCGATCGAGAACCCCGTCACCGGCGAGCGCCTGCTCTTCCTGGAGACCTCGCGAGACACGAACGGGGAGTACGTCCTCGTCGAGTGCACGGTGCAGCCGAACGGCTTCGTCGCGGCCGCGCACATGCACCCCCAGCAGACCGAGCGCTTCGAGATCGAGGAGGGCACGCTCGGCTTCCGCCTCGACGGCGCGGAGATCGTGGCCGGTCCCGGCGAGACGGTCGTCGTCCCGGCCGGCAGCTCGCACAAGTTCTGGAACCTGGGCGAGACCGAGGCCCGGTTCGTCTGCGAGGTGCGCCCCGCGCTCCAGTTCGAGCGGCTGCTCGAGACGATGTTCGCGCTCGCGAACGACGGCAAGACGAACCGCAAGGGGATGCCGAACCCGCTCCGCCTCGCGGTGATCGCGAACGCCCACTTCGACGACGTGCAGCTGCCCTTCCCGCCAGCGTGGGTGCAGAAGGCCGGCCTCGCCATGGGCGCGCCGCTCGGCCGCCTCATGGGCTACGAGCCGACCTACGACGGCAAGTCCGCCGAGGACGTCGCGCTCGCCATCTAGCCACACCGCCTGAACGGGACGTGTCCAGGGGCTGGCCCCGGGCACGTCCCGTTCAGGCGCGGGCGAAACGAACGACGGCGTCGACGACGTGCTTCAACCGGTGCCCCTCGGCAGTGAGCACGTACTCGACCCGCGGCGGCCTCGCGTCGATCACCCGCCGCTCGAGCACGCCCGCGTCCTCGAGCTCGACGAGCCGCTGGGCGAGGGTGCGCGGCGGGATCTCTCCGACGGACTGCTTGATCTCGTTGAAGCGGATCGCGCCCTCGTAGGAGGCCCACAGGATCGAGACCGTCCAGCGCCGCTCGAGGAGGCCCGCCGCCCGGCGGACCTCCTCGGGAACCGGAACGCACCTTCTACAGCGCATGCAACGACCGAGCTGCCGGCTCGAGCGCGAGGTCGAGCACCTCGTCGAGCGACATCACCGGATGGAACGTCAGCTCGTCGCGGACGTGCGCCGGCACGTCGTCCAGGTCCTGCCGGTTCCGCTCGGGCAGGATCACGTCCGTGAGGCCGGCCGCATGCGCGGCGAGCACCTTCTGCTTCAGCCCGCCGATCGGCAGCACCCGACCCTGCAAGGTCACCTCGCCGGTCATTCCGACGGTGTGCCGCACGGGCCGGCCCGACAGGAGCGACGCGAGCGCCGTGGCCATCGTGATGCCCGCGCTCGGCCCGTCCTTGGGGATCGCGCCCGCCGGGACGTGCACGTGGAAGGTCCGCTCGAACGCGTCCTCGTCGATGCCGAGCTCGCCGGCCCGCGAGCGCAGCGAGGAGAGCGCGATCTGCGCCGACTCCTTCATCACGTCGCCGAGTTGACCGGTGAGGACGAGCTTGTCGCCCTTGGACGCAGTCGCCTCGACGAAGAGGACGTCGCCGCCGGTTCCGGTGACTGCGAGCCCAGTCGCGACCCCGGGTACGGCCGTCCGCTCCGCCGCCTCGCGGTAGAAGCGCTGCCGGCCGAGCGCGTCGCGCGCCGCGTCGATGTCCAGCTCGACGGGAGTCTCGACGCTCGCCGACGCGATCCGCGTCGCGGTCTTGCGCAGCAGCTTGCCGAGCTCGCGCTCGAGCTGCCGCACGCCCGCCTCGCGCGTGTAGTCGGAGATCACCGTCTCGAGCACGACGTCCGTGATCGAGACCTCCTCCTCGCGAAGCCCGTTTCGCTCGCGCTGACGCGGCCACAGGTAGCCGCGCGCGATCGAGACCTTCTCGTCGGTGGTGTAGCCGTCGAAGCGGATGATCTCCATCCGGTCGAGCAGCGGCCCCGGGATCGTCTCGGCGACGTTCGCCGTGGCGATGAAGACGACCTCGGAGAGATCGAGCTCGACGTCGAGGTAGTGGTCGCGGAACGAGTGGTTCTGTGCCGGATCGAGCACCTCGAGCAGCGCCGCCGACGGATCGCCCCGCCAGTCGGCACCGACCTTGTCGACCTCGTCGAGCAGGATCACCGGGTTCATCGTGCCGGCGTCGCGGAGCGCGCGGACGAGGCGGCCGGGCAGGGCGCCGATGTACGTGCGCCGGTGTCCGCGGATCTCGGCCTCGTCGCGGACGCCGCCGAGCGACATGCGCACGAACTCGCGACCGAGTGCCCGCGCGACCGACTCGCCGATCGAGGTCTTGCCTGTTCCGGGCGGGCCGACGAGCGTGAGGATCGCGCCAGAGCGCTTGTCCGGCTCGATCCCGCGCTCCTCGCGCAGCTTGCGCACCGCGATGTACTCGACGATCCGGTCCTTGACGTCCTCGAGGCCCGCGTGGTCCGCGTCGAGCACCTCGCGCGACGCGGTCGGGTCGAGCTGCTCCTCGGAGCGCTTCCCCCACGGCACCGCGAGCAGCCAGTCGAGGTAGTTGCGGATCATCGACGCCTCGGGGGAGCTGTCGCCCTGGCGCTCCAGCCGCGAAAGCTCGCGCTCGGCCTGCTCGCGAACGGTCTCGGGCAGCTCGGCCTCTGCGATCTTCGTCCGGTACTCGTCGACGACGGAGCCCTCGTCCTCGCCAAGCTCCTTGCGGATCGACTCCATCTGCCGGCGCAGGATGTACTCGCGCTGCTGCTTCTGCGCGCCGGACTCGACGTCCTCGCGGATGCGGCGGCGCACTTCCATCTCGGCGAGCCGGTCGCGCTGGAGCGAGATCGCAAGCTCCAGGCGTTCCTTCACGTCGAGCGTCTCGAGCAGCTCGACCTTCTGCTCGAAGGTGAAGTCGGGCGCGTAGCCGACCGTGTCGGCCAGCGCGCCGGGCTCGGTGATCGAGCGGACGAAGGCCGAGATGCGGCCGTCGTCGCCGCGCAGCTCCAGGATCTCCTCGACGACGGCGCGGTACTCGCGCTCGAGCTCGCGCGTACGCCCGTCCGACTCCTCCGAGTCGGGACGCTCTTCGACCTCGATCCGCAGCTGGCCACGGGCGTCGGTCTCGGCGGCGCCGGCGATCCCACGATGGAGACCGTTCAGCGCGACCGCGCGACCGCCACCGGGAAGGCGAACGCGGTCGGTCACCTCGGCGACGGTGCCCACTCGGGCGTAGTCGCTCTCGTGGCGCGGGATCAGGAGGACGCGGTCCTCGGAGCCGACGTCCACGGTCAATGTGACGTTCATGTTGGGAAAGACGACGATGTCTTCGAGCGGAACGAGCAACAACTTGCTCACGGGCAACACTCCTTGGCTAGGTTCTACCCGGTATCAACTACAAAAAGGATACCGGTATTCCCGGGCGGCACGCATCTTTTGACGCTAAACCTGCGTATGATCGTGGGGTGCCCCGCGCAACTCCACTGGCGGCCCGGAACGAGACGCCCAAGGTTGGCGCGCGCGTCCGCTCGCTCCGGCGCGAGCGCGGCCTGACGATCGAGCAGCTCGCGGCGGCGACCGGGCTCACGAAGGGGTTCATCAGCCAGCTCGAGCGCGACCGCACGGCGCCGTCGCTCTCCTCGATCGCCCGCATCTGCGACGCCCTCGGCGTGCGCCTCAGCCACATCTTCGAGCACGAGCCCGAGCCCGCGCTCGTGCGCAGGGGCGAACGGCCGACTGCGGACGAGCGCTACCCGACGCAGAACTATTTGCTCTCCTCCCGCGAGGAGCCCCGCTTCCAGGCGATCGAGTCCGAGATCGCGCCCGGCGCGGGCGCGGGCGACGAGCTCAACTCGCTGCCGGGGGAGGTCGAGTTCGTCTACGTCCTGGCGGGCTCGCTGGAGCTGAGGGTCTCGGAGGAGACGCACCTGCTCGAGGCCGGCGACGCGCTCACCTACCAGCTGACGAAGCCGCACACCTGGCGCAACGCCTCCCAGACCGAGACGCTGCGCGTGCTCTGGGTCTCCGTTCCGAATCCGTACTAGTTGGCGCAAGCTGAAGATCCGCAGAAGCGGATCTTCAGCGCGCGAAAGATCCCTGAAGGGGCGGCAGCTTCGCTGCCCCAAGCGGGCAGCGTCTCAGCGAAGCAGGCAGCCTGGGCGCTCAAGAAGCGGGCAGCGCGGGCCGATCACGCCGGCAGAGCCATGCCCGCTCGCCTTCGCCTTCCCGCCGCGCTCCTCGCCTGCCTCGCCGTCACGGGTCTCGTGTCGGCCGTCCTCTGGCGGAACGAGACGGCTTCCGTGGAGCGCGCGTCGCAGGCGAACGCGCGCGCCGCCGCCGCGGCGATCGAGGAGCGCGCCGCCGCAGCGACCCTCGCGATCCAGGGCGTCCGTGCGGCCTACGACTCCGGCCCCGTCGAGCGGGCCGCGTTCGTGCGGCTCGCGCGCCTGCCGCTCGCCCGGCCCGAGGTGGTCGCGGTCGGCTGGGCACCGCGGGTCCACGCAGCCGAGCGCGCCGCGCTCGAGGCCGCCGCGCAGATTCGGATCGGCGCACCGATCGATGCGGTCGCGACCTACCCACTGCTGCTCCGGGAGCCCCCACTCGCCGGCAGCGACGTTCCCGACCTCGGCTCCGACTCCACCCTTGGCCCGGCGCTGCGGCTCGCGCGGACTGAGGGTGAGCCGAAGCTCTCGGCACCTGTCCGCCTGTCCGGCGACGGCCGGATCGGCGCCTACGTCTTCGTCCCCGTCTACGCGCCCGGCCTTCCGGCCACCACCCCCGGCGAGCGCCGTGACGCGCTCCGCGGCGTCGTCGTCGGCGCGCTCGCCACCGACGTCCTCGTCGCCGAGGCGACCGCGGGCCTCGCGCACGGCGCAACCGTGCGACTCACGGAGGGCGCCGCGGTTCTCGGTGGCGATCCGGTTCGCTCTGGAGCCCGTGCACAGGCCTCCGTCGGGGGCCGCACCTGGACCGTCGCCGTGGCGGCCGGCTCTCCTTCGCCCTTCGCTCCACTGGCCGCTGCGCTCGTCGGGGGCGTGCTGGCCCTCCTGCTCGGGCTCTTCCACCGTCGCCTCGCGCGGCTGAGCGCTGCCGGCCGCAAGCTCCAGTCGACGCTCGTGCGCGAACGCAAGCGCGCTCAGCAGAAGCTCCGCGCAGTCGAGGAGCGTGTCGGGGAAACCGAGCGCGCGGTCGCCCTGATCGCCGACGCCGCCTCGGCGGTCGTGCTCGACGTCGACCGCGATGGGAACATCGTCAGCTGCTCCGCCGCGGCGCAGCGGCTGCTCGGCTACGACCCGGACGAGCTCGTCGGCAGCACCATCTACGAGCTGCTTCATCCTGACGACCTGCTCTCGCCGCCGAGCGGCCCTCACCGCTACCGCCGCCGGGACGGCACCTTCGTCATCCTCGAGACCTCGCGGCTCACGCGCCACGACGCACTCGGCTTCACGAGCGACGTGGTCACGGTTCTCCGCGAGCTCGGCCCGGACGCGCTCCTGCGCACGGCGGCGCAGCGGATCGCCGACGCCGTTGCCCTCGAGCCCGACCCGATCGAGTTGTTCTCGATCGTGACCGAGGAGGTCGCTGCAGAGCTCCAGGTGCCCGCTGTCTCGCTCGTGCGCTTCGAGGCCACCGGGTTCGGCACCGTCGTCGGGGCCTGCGCCGAGTCGGCCGACTCGGCCTGGCTCACGGGCACGACGATCGACCTGGACGAGACCACTTCCGCCGGCCGGGTCTTCGTGGACGGTAAGGCGACGGCGGGTGCTGCACCGCTGCGCGTGGGCGCCCGCCTGTGGGGCGCTCTCGTTGCGGAAGGCGCCGAGACCACCGCGCTCGTGGAGCTCGCCGAGCTCGTGCACGGGGCGGTCGCCTACGCCGACGCAACGGCGCGGCTCAGCGCGCTGACCACCCGCGACCCGCTCACCAACCTGCCCGACCACCGGGCCTTCCAGGAGCAGCTGCGGGCGGAAGTCCGGCGGGCGCAACGGCACGAACGGGCGCTCACGCTCGTGCTCGTCAATCTCGACGGCTTCCGCAAGCTGAACGAGCAGCACGGCCGGCTCGCCGCCGACCGGGTGCTCGCGGAGACGGCGCGCCGGCTGGGCGCGACGGTTCGCGCGGGCGAGGTCGTCTCGAGGCTCGGCGCCGACCACTTCGCCTGGCTCCTGCCGGAGACGGAAGGCCTGAACGGCTGGATCGCCGCCGAGCGAGCGCGCCGCGCCATCTCCTCGGCACCGTTCGAGGGCGTCGGCGTCGTGACCGGCTCGGCCGGCGTCTGCGACCTGGACGAGGTGGGTGGGCCCGAGGAGCTCCTCGGGCTCGCCGAGGTTGCGGTCGTGCACGCGAAAGCGTCGGGCGGCGATGCCACCTTCCGCTACTCGGACGAGCTCGACGCGGATCTCGCCCCCGACCGCGAGGAGGGGGAAGGGCTGCAACGGCTGCGCGCGCTCGCCCGCAGGCTCGACGCCGGAGAGCCCGGAACGGAGGGACATTCGGATCGCGTCGCACTGCTGGCGGAGAAGCTCGCCGTCGCGGCGGGCTGGGAGCCGGACGCTGCGGTACGGCTCTCGCAGGCGGCCTACGTCCACGACGTCGGCAAGCTCGCGATCGACGAGCAGGTCCTGCACAAATCGGGGCCGCTCGACGCAGACGAGCTCGAGCAGATCCGCAGCCACCCGGCGACGAGCGCGGAGATCGCAGTCGATGCTCTCGACGAAGAGCAGCTTTCGTGGGTACGTCATCACCACGAGCGCTGGGACGGCGCCGGATATCCGGGCAAGCTGGCGGCGCACGCGATTCCCGCCGGGGCGCAGCTGCTCGCGCTCGCGGAGGCCTGGGACTCGATGACCTCCAGCCGGCTCTACGGCGCGGCGCTCTCCGTCGGAGACGCGCTCGCGGAGTGCCGTCGGGAGACCGGAACGCAGTTCGCGCCCGGCGCGGTGGCCGCGCTCGAGCGCCTCTGGGCGCTCGGTGCGCTCGCCGGCGTCGACGCCCGCTCCGCAGCCAGCTAGCCGACCCTTCGGAAGGCGTCACGCGCCTTGAAGGCGACGCTGCCGGCGAGCACGTCGGCGGCCGTCCCGGCCCCGCCCGCGTGCCAGGTGAGCACCGCCGCGACGAACACGCCCCCGTCCCAGACGACGAGGCCGTTGTCGTGCCGTGCCGTCGCGAGCCAGCCGGCCTTGTGCAGGAGCGTCGCCGAGCTGCCGAGGAACCGGCCCAGCTTGGCGCCGTCGCCGACCTGCGCGAGCAGCCACAGCAGGTGCCGGGCCTCCGAGCGCGTCACTCCGAGCCGCGGCAGCGGACCGCGTCCGGCCGCCGCGAGATAGACGTCGCGCGCCAGCCGGGCGAGATCCCACGCGCTCGTGTACTTGCCGACCCCGAACGCCGGCTGGCTGTCGACCCGGATCGGGATCGGCGCTCGTCCGGCCGGTCGCCGCACCTCCGCGACCTCGTAGCCGCCGTACATCAGCGAGTCGCGGAGCTCGAGAGTGCGCAGCAGCTCCTCGACGCGCCGCGACCCGCCGATCCGGGCGATCAGCCGGTTCGCGGCCTCGTTGTCGGACCGCACGAGCATCTCGTGCAGGAGCGTCGAGGCCTCGCTTCGGGCAGCGGGCTTCCCCGGTTCCGCACGCAACACTGAGACGGCAATGGCGAGCTTGAGCGTCGAGGCTGCCGGGAAGCGTGCCCGCGCGTTCCAGGCCGCCCCGTAGCCACTGGCGAGATCCTCGACGTACACCGCGCTCGTACCCGGAAATGCCCGCGTCAGCTCGCGGACGCTGCGGCCGAGGCCGGGGTGAAGCCTCGGTGCGGCGACGCGCGGCGCGGCCGCGGAGGGCAGCCCGAAGACGTTCGGCACGACGGTCGAGGACCGGCGTCCGGCCGCAGTCACGGCCGTGACCCGCACCGCGACCTGACGCCGAGGCAGCTCGACGCGCAGCGAGAAGCGCCGCCCGCGCAGCGGCATATCGGCGAGGACCTGCTCGCCGATCCGGATGATCACGCGCTGCGTTCCCGCCGGCGCGGAGCCCGCCACCAGCCCGAAGGAGACCTCCCGGGGCGCGGGTGCCACAACGGCGGGGGGAGGCGGAACGGGAGCGTCGATCACCGTCCCATCATGCTCGCTCCGTAGCCTTGGAGGATGCCCGTGCTCGCGCATCTCGATCTGGACGCGTTCTACGCGGCCGTCGAGGAGCTCGAGCAGCCGGAGCTGCGCTCGCTGCCGCTCGTTGTGGGCGGCGATCCGCGCAGCCGCGGCGTCGTCGCGACTGCCAACTATGTCGCGCGCGGCTTCGGCATCCACTCGGCGATGAGCTGTGCCGAGGCGCTGCGTCGCTGCCCGCACGCAGTCTTCGTGCGGCCGCGCCACACCCTCTACCGCGAGTACTCCGGAGCCGTGTGGACGGCGATCCGCGAGGTCGTGCCGACCGTCGAGCGCACCGGGCTCGACGAGGGCTACCTCGACTTCGCAGGGCTGGCGTCGGACTTCGGCCGTGCGCGCGCCGTCGCCGAGGCCGTGCAGACGTCGGTGCGCGCGGCGACGAGCCTCTCGTGCTCTCTGGGCGTGGCGCCGTCCAAGGTCGTGGCGAAGATCGCCTCCGACCGCCGCAAGCCGGGCGGGATCACGGTGGTGCCCGCGGGCACGGAGGCGGCGTTCCTGGCCCCTTTCGCCGTGCGCGCGCTACCGGGCGTCGGCCCGCGCGCAGAGGAGCGCCTGCACGCCGCCGGGGTGACGACGATCGGCGGGCTCGCCGCGCTCTCCGACCTCGACCTGCGTGCCCTCCTCCCCGGTCAGGTCGGTCGCATGCTCCGCGACCGCGCGCTCGGAGTCGACCCCCGCCGCCTCGAGACCACGTCCGAGCGAATCTCGATCTCGGTGGAGGAGACCTTCGAGCGCGACCTCCACGACCGCGAGCTCCTGCACGCGGAGCTGCGCCGGATGGCGGATCGACTGGGCGAGTACCTCAACCGGGACGGCCTCTCCGCCCGCACCGTCACGACCAAGCTCCGCTACGGCGACTTCTCGATCCGCAGCCGGTCGACGAGCCTCGACGTCGCCATCGACGACGCCGCCCGGATCGGCGAGCTCGCCTGCGCGCTCCTCGACCGAGGTCTCCGCGACCGCCCCGGCGCGCTCCGGCTCGTGGGCGTCGGCCTCTCCGGCCTCTCGGACCACCGCCAGCTCAGCCTGGACGAGGGCGGTGCCGCCGTACCGAGCTAGTTGCTCAAAAGGTTGTTCGCTTCGAGGAACTCGCGCGCGACCTCGTCCGCCGGGCGCTGGTCGATCGCGACCGCGGAGTTCATCGCGATGATCGCCTCTTCGGTCAGCTTCTCGCTGACTGCGTCGATCGTGTTGCGGAAGTCGTCGCCGAGCTCGTCCGCCAACTCCTGGTTCACGACCGGAGCGACGTTCTGGAAGCCGAAGTTCGCCTCGGGATCGTCGAGCACGACGTAGTCGCCCGACGCGAGCGGCGGATCGGTGGAGAAGATCGCGGCCACATCGACCGCACCCTGGTCGAGAGCCTCGTACGGGCTGATCCCGGTGAACGGGACGAAGGTGACGTTCTCGATCCCGTAGCGCTCCTTGACGCCGGGGAGCCCCTGGAGCCGCGTCTCGAACTCCGGCTGGCCACCGAGCTTGAAGGTGTCGAGCTGGGCGAGATCGCCGATCGACTCGAGCCCGTTCTCCTCCCCGAATGCGGTGGTGACGGCGAGGGCGTCGGAGTCGGAGAACGGTGTCATCTCGAAGAGCGTGAAGCCCTTCTCCTCGTACAGCTCCTTGGCGGCTTCATATGTCGCCTCGGCGTCCTCCTGCGGCTCGTCGTTGCCGAAGACGACCGTCAGCATCGTGCCCGTGTACTCGGGATACATGTCGATCTGGCCGCTCGTGAGCGCCTGGTCGATGATCTCGGTGGAGCCGATCGAGCTCTTCAACTCGACGGTGTAGCCCTTCGCCTCGAGCGCCTGCCGGTAGAGCTCGCCGAGGATGACCGCTTCGGTGAAGTTCTTCGAGCCGATCTTGACGGTGCGGTCGCTCGGCGCCGCGTCGCCGTTGCCACCATCGTCGTCCCCGCCACAACCCGCGACAGCGAGAAGGAACGTTGCCAGGACTGCCGCGATCCGACGCACGCGAGGACCCTAGCGCATCGGGGTAGGCGTCACGAAATCCGCGAGCTCGTCGTGGCCGGCGGCGGTGGCCAGCTGCGCAGGCGTCTGCCCGTCGTCGCTCGTTGCCGACCGGTCGGCGCCGCGCTCGAGCAGCAGTTCGGCGCTCTCACGATCGCCGTTCTGGGCGGCCGAGTGCAGCGGCGTGAACCCGCCCGCCTGCCGAGCGTTCGGATCGGCTCCGGCCTCGAGCAGGAGCTGCACGATGCTCGCGTGCCCGCCGGCGGCGGCACTGTGCAGCGGCGCCACCTCGAGACTCTCGTGGCGTGCGACGACGTTTGCGTCCGCGCCGTGCTCGAGCAGGAGGCGCGCCGCATCCTCGTGGCCGAAGAACGCCGCGAGGTGGAGCGGTGTGAAGCCGTCGGGCGACCACGAGCGCGCGAGCTCGGGCTCGGCGGCGAGCAGCTCCTCCAGCCCCCGCGCCCTGCCGACCGTGGCCGCGTCGAAGACGTCCAGAGCGGGGTTGGCGTCGAGCAGCAGCTCGACGATCTCCTCCTGACCCGCGTACGCCGCGTGCGTGACGGCCGACAGGCCGTCGGCGTTGCGCGCTGCCGCCAGCTCGGGCCTCGACTCGACGAGCTCCCGCACGCGCTCGTCGTCCCCGGCGCCGATCGCCGCGAAGATCTCGTCTGAGGAGGCCAAGGGCGCGGAGGTTACCCGGGCGGCAGCCTGAACGCGAGCTCACGATCCCGCGGTAGCCCTGCGGCCGCCAACGTGAGCAGAACGTAGCCGAGCAGCCTCAGACGGCGTTCGACGGACGTCTCTCTTCGAGCAGAACGGCCCGGAGTGCGTCGACGCAGAGCAAGCCCATCGCCTCGCGGGCCCGGTGCGTCGCGCTGGCGATGTGCGGTGTCAGCACGACGTTCTCCAGCTCGAGCAGACCCGGATGGACGGCCGGCTCGTCTTCGAAGACGTCGAGTGCGGCGCCGGCGATCGCGCCGTCGCGGAGCGCGTCCACGAGCGCCGCCTCGTCCACGACAGGCCCGCGCGAGGTGTTGACGAGCACCGCATCGGTCCTCATTCGCGCCAGGGTCTCCTTCCGGATCAGATGGCGCGTCTCGTCCGTGAGCGGGCAGTGGAGGCTGACGACGTCCGCGCGGAGCACGTCGTCGAGCGGCTCGCCGCGCCCGGCGGTGATCGTGCGCATGCCGAGCGCCTCCGCCAGCCTGCCGAACTCGCGTCCGATCCGGCCCGGCCCGACGATTCCAAGAGTGCGGCCGTCGAGCCCGTGCCCGAGCAGGAACGTCGGCCGCAGCTGCCACGGCTCGCGCCGGCGCAGCAGCCGGTCGCCCTCCGCGACGCGGCGCACGAGCGCGAGCAGCAATGCAAGGGCGTGCTCCGCGGTCGCGCGCGTGAGCACGTCGGGGGTGTTCGTGACGACGATCCCGCGCTCCCGCGCGGCGTCGAGGTCGACGTTGTCGAGCCCCACGGCGTAGTTCGCGACGATGCGCAGGCCGGGGCCGGCGCGGTCGAGCAAATCGCGGTCGACGCGCACGCTGGGAATCGCCACGAGCCCGGCCGCACCTTCCGGCCCGTCGAGCAGCTCGAAGTCCCGCTGCAGCTCCACGAGCACGCGTGCCGGGACGGGTGTCGTGACGTAGACAGGCGGCTTCATCCCGCGCATGATGCAGGCGATGTCCGTCTACCACGACGGCAACCGGAGCTGGCAGGACCGATTCGACACGCGGCGACTGGCCGACCGGCTCGAGGAGCGCACCGTGCGCGCGACGATCGACGCCGACGACCGGGCGTTCATCGAGGCGCGCGACATGTTCTTCCTTGCAACCGCCGACGAGCACGGCTCTCCCCAGTGCTCGTACAAGGGCGGCGACCCCGGCTTCGTCCGCGTGCTGGACGAGAGCACGATCGCCTTCCCCTGCTACGACGGCAACGGCATGTTCCTCTCGATGGGGAACGTGCTCGCGAACCCGCAGGTCGGCCTGCTCTTCGTCGATTTCGACCGGCCGAGCCGGCTGCGCCTGAACGGGATCGCGTCGATCGACGCGAACGACCCGCTCGTCGCCGAGTACGAGCGCGCGCAGTTCGTCGTGCGGGTGCGGGCGACGCACGTCTTCCCGAACTGCCCCCGCTACATCCACAAACTGGAGCTCGTGGAGCGCTCGCGCTTCGTGCCTCGGGCTGCGTGCGAGCCGCCGGTGCCGGACTGGAAGCGGCGCGAGTGGGCACGTGACGTCCTGCCCGCGGGCGATCCGGCACGGCAGCAGTGAGCGGGCACTTCCTCCTCTGCCGGGACGAGGCGACCTTCGAGGCCGAGGTATCGGCGAGGCGGACGACGCAGCCGCTGCAGGACGGATTCGGCGTCGACCGCCCCGTCGCGCGACGACTCATCTGTTTTGGGCGGCTGGGAGGCGAGGACGACGAGCAGGCCGCGCTGGTGGCGGCTGCCTACGGCGCGGGCTTGATCGTGCTCGTCGATCCGAAGGGCGCGTCGCCTGGCTTCCTGGAGGACCTGGGCCGGTTGGGATGCGTGGAATGGCGAGAGCGGCCGGCGTGCTCTGCGCTCGGCGCGGAGGAGCGCGGCCTCCTCGAGTGCCTGGCGGAGGGGCTCTCGCTCGCCGAGGCTGCACGCCGGCTCCACCTCTCCCGGCGAACGGCCGACCGCCGGCTCAATGCCGCGAGGCAGGCGCTTGGCGCGACGAGCACTGCCGAAGCGCTGGTTCGCCTACCGCTCGACTCGTCAACCCGAGTCGGCTGAGCGCGAGGCCAGTGCGGCCGCTTGCCGCCGCGTCCGCGCGCCGAGCTTCGACATGGACGACTTCACGACGCCGTCCACCGTGGTCGGGGCGACGCCGAGCCTCCGTGCGATCTGCTTGCTGGTCTGACCGCCGGCAACGTGCCTCAGCACCTCGCGCTCGCGCGAGGTGAGCAGGTCGCTTGCGGTCCGTTGCCCGCTCGCCGAGCGTCGCTCGCCCGCAAGCCGCAGCGAGCGACGCGTCCGGGCGAGCAGGGGCGCTAGCCCAAGCTCCGTCGCGCGCTCCTCGACCACGAGCAGATGGCGTCTCGCGAGCACGAGATCGCCGCCTCTGCGTGCCGCCTCTCCGGCCGCCCAACACCACCGCAGCTCCTCGGGCTGGTACACCGGGGCGATCGTCGCAGCAGCCTCTTCGAAGAGACGAGCAGCCCTGCCGAACCTTCCGTCCGCCAACGAAATGAGTCCTTCGCGGGCCGTGGGGCAGTGCTCCGAGAACGCGTCTGCCGGGGCGTCGACCGGTGGCGGTCCCGGCTCGAGCCCGAGGTCCATGCGCGCGAAGTCGCGCATGAGGGTAAGGGTGTGGATCATCGAGCCGACGGCCTCGTCGAGCGCCGCGTCCACCACGGCGACCGCGCGCTCCGGACGACCGGCGGCAAGCTCCAGCTCGGCGCTGACCTCGGCGAGCGTCTGCCGGCTCCACCAGCCCGAGCTGCCGAGCTCCTCGTTTTCCAGAATCGCGCGTGCGTCGTCGATGCGCCCGACGTGAACGAGCGCCAGCACCAGGTCGGCAACGATCTGGTCGCGGCTCGGGTAGCCAAACAGCGGCTCGTCGAGCAGGGAGCGGAGCTCGTCGATCGCGCGCAGATGCTGGCCGCGATGCAGAAAGAGCAGCCGCGCCGCCAGCCAGCGAAAGCAGGTCTCGCGAGCACGAAGGTTCAGGGTGGACGCACGTTCCCGGCCCTCCTCGGCCAGCCCGAGCGCCGCCCGCGGATCGCGGCCGACCTGGAGCAATGCCGCGACGAGGGCCGCGACGGCTTCGAGCGCTAGGTTCTCGTCGCCGGCTTCCTCGGACAGCCTGCGGGATCGTTCCAGATGCTCGAGTGACTCGACCGAGCCGACGGGATAGAAGAGCGAGCAGCCGAGGATGTAGTGCGCGAGGGCCACATGGGCCCCGGCGGCAGTCGCACGAGCCAGCCCCTCTCGTGCGAGCGTGTGGATCTGCGGATTCCCAGACCAGAGCGCGACGTAGACGAGCCCGAGCTGGAGGCGGACGGCCACGGGCGTCACCGCAGCTCCGGCGACGGAGATTCCCTCCTCGTACTGCTGCACCGCCCCGTCCCCGTCCCGCATCGCCCACAGCGCGCGCCCGCGGGCGAGACACGTGCTCGCGCGGGTCGCGCGTCCGGTGCCCTGCACGAGCTCTGCAAGCTGCAGTGCCTCGGACGGGCGACCTGCTTCGATCAGGGCGTCGGCGGCCTCCAACCGGAGGCGGTCGGAAGCCGGACCGGCGGAGCAACTGGCCGCGACCCGGAGGTGCTCGGCGCGCTCACCCGGGCGGCGGGTGGAGGCTGCCGCCGCCAATGCGTGCTCGCGGGCGAGATCACGAAGGCCCGCCGCCTCGTAGTGCCGTGCCGCTTCGCCGGAGTCCTCCAGGACCCGGGCGAGCCGCTCGTGGAGATTCCGCCGGCGCCGCCGACCGAGACGGGCGGCGGCGGTCTCGGTGATGAGCGCATGGCGCGGGATGATGCGACCGCCGTCCTCGAGCGCCAGGCCCGCCGCGACGAGCTCTCCGGCGCCAGGCCCCAGAAGGTCGGGCTCCGCGGCACGACCGACGAGGGCGAGTAGCTCCAAGGCCTCCGTCGCCTTCGGCGAGCAGCGGGCGAGTCGCGCTTCGAGCGAGACGCGAAGCGAGGGAGAGGCCTCGCCGTCGGCGTCGAGCTCGAGGAGGAGCAATGGGTTGCCCCGCGCGCCGGCGAGGATGCGGCTCGTCCCCGTAGCTCCGAGACCGGGGCGGTTCCCCGCCAGGAGGCTTCGTGCGTCCTCGTCGCCCAGCGGGTCGAGCTCGAGGCGCTCGAACCCGACCGCGTCGACGGCGGCGAGGGCGCGGGAGCTCCCTGGGTCGCCCGTGCGGATCGCGGCGAGCAGCTCGACCTGGCCGACCAAGAGCGGCAGGAGGCCAAGCGTCTCGGGATCCGCCCAGTGGAGATCGTCCAGCACGAGCAGCCCGTCGCCGACGGCGTCGCGCACGGCAGCCGCAGCTGCAGCTCGGTCTCCGTTCAGGCCACGGTCGCCGAGCGCGCGCGTCAGCGGGAGATACGGGATCCAGCGAAGCGTCGAGAGCGCGCCGCCGAAGAAGGAGGTGCGCGAGAGCTCAGCTGCCGCGGCCCGCAGCACAGTCGTCTTGCCGATGCCGGCCGCGCCGACGACGACCACGGCGCGACTGGCGCGCAGCCGGTCGCGCAGCAACCCCAACTCGTCCCGCCGCCCAACGAGCACACGCGGACGCTAGCACCATGTGACATGTGCCTCAAGCTGACGCGTCGAAGGCTTGCTCCCTAGTCAACCTCCACGATCGAGATCTTCGTCCAGTCGAACTGCCCGAGCAGGTTCAGTTCGAGCCCCTGCACCGTCTCGCGCCTGAGAATCGGCGCGGTGCCCCAGCCCAGGGGGATGACCGGGAACGCGCCTTCCGGCCCGGTCAGCATCGCTTCCGCCTGCGCGTACAGCTCGTGCCGGGCCGGATCGTCCGGCGTCGAGCGTGCCTGCTCGATGATGCGGTCGTACGCAGGATCGCAGTAGTTCGTGGTGTTGTTCCCCGATTCGCACGTCCAGAGCTCGAGGAAGTTGATGTCGTCGACGTAGTCGCCGATCCAGCCGATGTTGAAGAGGTCGACGGCCTGGTTCGGCGGCGGGCCCAGGAACTCGAGAAACTGCGCCCACTCCTGCGTCTTGATCTCCAACTCGATCCCGAGCTCGCGCCACATCGCCTGGATCGCGACCAGCGTCTCCCGCGAGAGCTGGTCGCTCGGCGCGAAGACCGTGAGCTTGCCGGGCTTGGAGTCGCCGAGCTCCGCACGCGCCCGTTCGAGATCGGCCTCGGGAGAGATGAAGTCCTGGACGATCTCATCGAACCCGGGCATGCCCTTGGGGGTGAAGCTCGTCGCCGGGGTCCCCGTCTTGGTGACGTTCTCGATCAGCGCGGTGCGGTCGATCGCGAGGGCGAGCGCGCGGCGCTGCTCGAGCGGGACGTTCTTCACGTTCACGCCCAGGTAGCCGGTGAGCAGGGCCGGGAACTCCTCGAACTCCGGCGTCTCCTGCAGACGGTCGAAGTCGCCGCTCGGAATGCACGCCGGCTGCTCGAGACACACGTCGATCTCGCCGGCCTCGAAGGCCTGGATCGCCGTCGTGGCCTCCGGGATGATTCTCATCTGCACGCGTTCGAGCCCGACCGTGTCCGCCCCCCGCCACTCCGGCCAGGCCTCGAGCGTCAACGACTCGTCATGACTCCACTTCGTCAGCCGGAAGGGGCCGTTCGTGACGATGTTCTCGGGCTCCGTCCACTTGTCGCCGAAGCGCTCGAGCGTGGCGCGGTGCACCGGCAGAAACGAGAGGTGGGCGGCCTGCGCCACGAACCACGGTTGCGACGAGGTCAGCTTCACCTCGAGCGTCCGGTCGTCGAGCGCCGTGACCCCGACCTCGTCCCGAAGCGCGTCGCAGTCGGCCTTGGCGGGATCGCACCCGTTGAACTCGGCCGCGCCGGAGATGCCGAAGAACTGGTAGGCGTAGCCGGCCGCCGTCTCGGGCGCGATCGCGCGCTTCCAGGCGTACTCGAAGTCGCCGGCGGTCACCGGGTCGCCGTTCGTCCAGCTCCCGCCCTCGCGAAGCGAGAACGTCACGGTCTCGCCGCCGTCGGTCACCTCCCAGCTCTCCGCCACCGCGGGCGCCGGCTCGAGCTCCTCGTCGAGCTTTACGAGCGGGTCCATCAGCGCCTGGACGACGTAGAAGGAGGTGATGTCCGTCGCCAGACCGGGATCGAGCGACGGCGGCTCGGCCCCGAGCGCCATCCGCAGAGTCTGCGAAGTGCCGCCGGCACCCCCGGCCGAGTCGCCGTCGTCGTCGTCGCCACCACAGCCCGCGATGAGCACTCCTGCGGCCAGCACGGCCGCGAAGGACGCCGTCAGGTGGTTCCGCAGGATCAACACCGCATACCTCCGAGTCGTCGTGGCGCGAGAGCCGATTGTCCGACTCGCGGCGCGCCGGTTCACCCCCAATCTGCGCCAATCTGTCGGAGCTAGGCGAGCAGCTTGCGGTGCCGCCCGAGGGCGGCGAGGACGGCGTCGATGTCGTCCTCGTTGTTGTAGAGGTGGAGCGAGACACGGAGGTTCGAGTCCCGCTCCGAGGCGACGATGTTCTCGGCCGCGAGGGCGTCGACCAGACCCGGCGCGTCGGTCGAGCGGACGCAGACGAGTGGGCCGCGCGGCGGCGCCGCGACGGAGGCTCCGAGCTCGTCGAGGCCTGCGAGGAGCCGTTCGACGAGGCCGGCGACGTGCCGCTGGATCTCCGGCACTCCGGCCTCGAGGATGAGTCGCACCCCGGCGAGACCGCCGTAGATGTTCGGCACCGGCGGCGTACCGGCGTCGAAGCGGCGCCCGCTGCGGTGCGGGCGGTAGCGCGCGATCTGCATCTCGAAGATGTCCTCGTCGGCGAACCAGCCAGTCTGCGTCGGCACGAGCTCCTCGACGAGGCCGGGCCGGAGCGCCATGAACGCGAGCCCGGCTGAGGCCAGCAGGTACTTGACGGTGCCACCGACGACGACGTCGCCGGCTCGGCCCGCGTCGAGCGGCAACGCGCCGATTCCCTGGTATCCGTCCACGAGCGTCAGCGCTCCGTGCCCCCGAGCGATCGCGTGGATCGCCTCGACGTCGTGCACCGCGCCGGTCCGGTAGGAAACGAAAGTCGCGCAGACGAGGGCGGTGCGCTCGTCGACGGCAGCGGCGACGGCCTCTGGAGTCGCCTCGACCTGTACGACCTGGGCGCCGCGGAGCTCTTGGGCATGGGCGATCTGCCCGATCGCGGGGAACTCGTAGTCGGTGATCACGATCCGGTTGCGCTCGCCGTCGAAGCGGAGCGCGCTGACGAGCGCGCTGACCGCGGCCGACACCGAGGTCTGGATGGCGACGTCGTCGGTCCGGGCGTTCAGCAGCCCGGCGAACGCGGCGCGGGCGGCTTCGGCGCGCTCGACCCAGAACTCCCACTCGGCGCCGTTCGCGTCCCAGCCTTCGAGGTACTCCTCGTAGGCGGCTCGCACGGCGTCGGAAAGCGCACCCTGCGAGCAGGAGTTGACGTAGACCTTGGACGCGAGGACGGGAAACCGCCCGCGCACCGCGTTCCCGACGCCGCTCACCAGCGCCGACGCTCGCGAAAGCCGCGCAAGACCGTCACCGAACGATCACCCGTCTCTGGCACGAGTCTGGCACCGTCCCTGACACGAGTCTGGCACGTCTCTGGCACGAGTCTGACACCGGTGGTTGCTACCGCAGCCGCTAGCGGCCGAGGTAGGCCTTTCGCAGGTCCTCGTTCTCGAGCAGGGCGGCGGCCCCGCCCTCGAGTACGACGCGTCCGGTCGAGAGCACGTAGCCACGGTCGGCGATCGAGAGCGAGACGTTCGCGTTCTGCTCCACCACGAGCATCGCGACGCCCGACTCGTTCACCTGCTTGATGATCTCGAAGCTGCGTTCGACCAGGATCGGCGCCAGCCCCATCGACGGCTCGTCCATCAGCAGGAGCTTCGGCTTGGACATCAGCGCGCGGCCCATCGCGAGCATCTGCTGCTCGCCGCCCGACATCGTGCCCGCGAGCTGCTTGCGTCGCTCGTGGAGCAGCGGGAAGAGGGTGTAGACGCGCTCGAACTCCTCCTTCAGGTCGGCGCGCGGGCGCAGATAGGCGCCCATCTCGAGATTCTCGAGCACGGTCATCGGCGCGAACACGCGCCGGTTCTCGGGCACGATCGCGAGCCCGCGTGCGATCCGGTGCGCCGTCGGCCGCCGCGTCACGTCCTCACCGGCGAAGCGCACGACGCCGTTCCGCGGCGGGACGATGCCGAGGATCGTCTTCAGCGTCGTCGACTTCCCCGACGCGTTGCCACCGAGCAGGCAGACGAGCTCGCCCGCACTCACGTGCAGGTTCATGTCCTGGAGGATGTGGATCTGCCCGTAGTAGGTGTCGATCGAGTCGAGCTCGAGCAGTGGCGGGGCCGGGGTCTCGCTCCCAATAGATGTCATTTCGTCGCCGCCGCCTTGGTGCCGAGGTACGCCTCGACGACGCGCGGCGAGGTCGCGACCTGCTCGAACGTGCCCTCGGCGATCTTGACGCCGTGGTCGAGGGCAACAACGCGGTCGGAGATGCCCTCGACGACGTGCATGTCGTGCTCGATCACGAGGATCGTGTAGCCGCCCTCCGAGCGCAGCTGCTCGATCAGGCCGGTGATCTCGTGCGTCTCGGACGGGTTCATCCCGGCCGCGGGCTCGTCGAGGAGGAGGATGCGCGGGTTCGTCGCCGTCGCGCGCGCGATCTCGAGCCGGCGGCGGTTCGCATACGAGAGCGAGTACGCCGGCTGGTTCCAGCGGTAGCCCATCAGCCGCTGGCCGAAGAAGCCGAGCTTCTCCTCGGCGAGCGCGTGAATCGCGCGCTCCTCGCGCCGCGCCGCGGGCGTGCGCAGGATCGACTGCCACACGCGCGCCTTCGTGTGGCCGTACGCAGCGGCCATCACGTTCTCCTTCACCGTCATGTTCAGGAAGAGCCGCAGCGTCTGGAACGTCCGCGCGACGCCACGCCTGGTGATCGTGTGCGGTGCCAGGCCGACGAGCGACTGGCCCTCGAGCAGGATCTCGCCCTCGTCGGGCCGGTAGATGCCCGTGACGAGGTTGAACAGGGTGGTCTTGCCGGCCCCGTTCGGCCCGATCACGCTGACGATCTCGCCTTCGTCGACATGCAGGTCGAGCTCGTCGATCACCTGCAGGCCGCCGAACGCCTTGGAGATCCCCTTCAGCTCGAGCAGGCGGGTCGCCACCTAGACGATCTCCACCCGGGGGGTTCCGAGCAGGCCCTGGGGGCGTGCGGTCATCAGCGCGATCAGCAGCGCTCCGAGCAACAGGATGCGCGTCACGCTCGGCTCGGCGACGAGCCGGTTCTCCCACACGAACGCGGCCAGGTAGAGCGTCGGCACGAGCAACACGGTGCGCACCGGCCCGCGTATCTGGGTGAGCACGATCACCGCGGCGATCAGGAGCACGAAGCCGATGTTGCCGAGCCGGGTCGAGTAGAGCGGGTGCACGACCCAGCCGTCCAGAAGGTCGGCGAACCTGCCGCCCTCGATGGTGCCGGACGTCCAGGCGGGCCGGATCGCATCCACGAGCTGGTAGGTGACGATCCCGAAGAGGATCGTCCCGCCGAGGACCGCGGCCAGCTTCTTCCAGGGCCGCATGAACGCGATCAGGCTGAGCAGGATCGCGCCGTAGAAGAGGAGGCGTGCGTTGGCGGGGTCGCGCAGGAGCTCGAGCGAGACGCTGATCACGACCGCGCCGATCACGACCCCCGGCAGGCTGCCTGCGCCGCCCAGGATGACCATGGCGTAGATCGTGATCAGGAGCGGCAGGTCGAAGTTCTGCGGGAAGACGCCCAGCTGGATGGCGGCGAAGATCGTCCCGGTGAGCCCGGCCGTGGCGGCGCCGAACATGAACGCGAGCAGCTTCATTCGGTTGACCGGGATGCTCATCACCTCGGCTGCGAGGGAATCCTCCCGCAGCGCGCGCCAGGCCCGGCCGGTTCGCGACTCGTTCAGCAGGCGGAGGCCGGTGAACACGAGCGCGAACACAACGAGCGCCAGCCAGAGATAGCTCTGCGTGGAGCCGAACTGGATCCCGAAGATCTTCATCGGATCGAGCCCCGCGATCCCGTTCGGGCCGCCGGTGAAATCGGTGGGCGAATCGTTCCAGGGCAGCGTGATCCGGTCCGCGTTCGTGGTCAGCACGACGAAGATCTGCGCGAAGAAGAGGGTCACGATCGCGAGGTAGTCGCCGCTCAGGCGCCACGAGGGCAGGCCGAGCACGAAGCCGAGCAGCGCCGATGCGATCACCACCACCACGATCGCCAGCTCGGTGGGCCAGTGGATGCCGAACTGCTCGGAGGAGAGGATCGCGTAGGCGTAGGCCCCGAACCCGTAGAAGGCGATGTAGCCGAGGTCGAGCAGGCCGGCGTAGCCCACGACGACGTTCAGGCCGAGCGCCAGCAGCCCGAAGAGGACGGTGTTGACCGCGACTCGGACGATGTAGTCCGAGTCGGTCACGAACGGCACGAGCGCGGTCAGCCCGACGACGATCGCCAGTCGCGCCCACGGCGGCACCCGGTCGAACGCGTGGACGATCGGCGCGGTCCAGCCGGAGCGCAGCGCGGTCCGCTCGCCCGCGCGCGCCACCCACTCGTCGGCGCCGATCCGTGGGCCTGTCTCCGGCTCGGGGACCTTCGGTGCGCCGTTGTCCTCGCGCCCGGCCATCAGACTTTCTGGATGTCCTTCCGCCCGAGCAGCCCGGTGGGCCGCACGAGCAGGATCGCGATCAGGATCGAGAAGACGAAGAAGTCCTGGAAGGTCGACGAGACGTAGCCGGTGATGAACGCCTCGGCGAAGCCGATCAGCAGGCCGCCGAGCATCGCGCCGGGGATCGAGCCGATCCCGCCGACGACCGCGGCCGTGAAGCCTTTCAGGCCGGCGATGAAGCCCATCAGGAAGAAGACCTTGTAGAAGACGAGCCCGACCATCACGCCGGCCGCGCCCGCCAGCGCCGACCCGATCAGGAAGGTGGAGACGATCACCCGGTCGACGTCGATCCCCTGCATCGCAGCGGCCTCGCGGTCGAAGGCCGTCGCACGCATCGCCTTGCCGAGTCGCGTCTTGGCGACCAGCAGCGTGAGCGCGATCATCAGCGCGAACGAGGTCAGGATGACCAGGATCCGCACGACCGAGATGTGCAGCGGCCCCCAGTGGATGCCTTTCGCGAGGTCGATGTACTCGTAGGTCTCGTAGGTGCGGAAATCGGCGCCGAAGAGCAGCAGCGCCGACGCCTGGAGGAAGAACGCAACGCCGAGGGCCGAGATCAGCGGGGCGATCCGAGGGGCGTTGCGGAGTGGACGGTAGGCGACGCGCTCGATCAGGACCCCGAGAAAGCCTGCCCCCGCCATCGCCCCCACCAGCATGAGCACGATCAGCACCCCGACGGGCACCGTGAGCGCGAGCGGCCCACCGAACAGAGTCAGGATCCCGTACCCCGCAAAAGCGCCCATCATGTAGACCTCGCCGTGGGCGAAGTTCAGCAGCTTCAGGATCCCGTACACCATCGTGTAGCCGAGGGCGATCAGCGCATAGACGGATCCGAGCGTGAGCCCGTTGACGAGCTGCTGCACGAAGAAGTCGACGTCCACCGGCAAACAATCTCAGAATCGGCGAGCCGCGTGGCCGCGCGTCCGGGATCTCGGCCGGACGTAACGGCCCGCGAGCGGCGGGCACGCAACCCGGAGGAATGCGCCAGGTGGGCGGCGGAGCCGCCCCTTCAGGGATCTTCGCGCGGAAGGGCATCCGCTCCTGCGGATGCCCTTCCTTGCGCCAGCTAGTTCACAAGCGCGTACTCGCCGCCTTCGATCGTGAAGATGTAGAACTCCGCGCCCTCGGGATCGCCGTTCTCGTCGAAGGCCAGGCTCCCGCCGAGGATCGAGTCGTCGATCGACGTCTGGCCGACCTGCTCGACGATGGCCTCCCGCGTGAGCTCCTCCCCTTCGCCGCAGAGGTCGTTCATCGCCGTCAGGATCACGTTCGCGGCTGCATAGGTCGGCGGCCCGAACGTGCCGAAGTCGCCGTACTCGGCCGTGTAGGCCTCGACGAGATCGGCACTCGACTCGATGCTCGTGATGTCCGGAGCGAACGACGACACGAACGAGCCGTCGATCGTGAAGTCGTCGGGCGAGAACAGCCCGTCCGAGCCGAAGATGACGGCGTCCTTGCCCTGTTCCTTCAGCTGCTGTCCGAAGATCTGAGCATTCGCGGCGATCTGCCACGGCAGGAAGACGACGTCCACGTCGTCGTCCACACCGGCGACGAGCGAGGAGAAGTCGGTCGTGTCCTGATTGACCGACTCGCGCGAGACCGCGACGTCGGCTTGCTCGAGCGCCTCCTGCACGCCGTCTGCGAGCGGGCGGCTGTAAGAGGTCTGGTCGTCGATGATCACGACCTTGGCGGCGCCAAGCTCGTCCGCGATGTAGGCAGCTGCGGTGGGCGCCTGCGCGTCGTCGTTCGGGACGACGCGGAAGAACGATTCGAAGCGCCCGTCGGTGAGCGACGTCGCGGTTGCCGAAGGCGAGACGAACGCGAGATTCTCGGGCGTGAAGATCGGCCCCACCGCCTCGATCTCCTGACTACCGGCCGGCCCGACGACGGCGAGGATGTCCTGGTTCGACGCGAAGCGCTGGCCGACCGTGGAGGCCTGCGCCGGATCGAGCTGGGTGTCGCCCTCGACGATCGTGAAGTCAGTGCCGTTCTCGTCGTTGAAGGTGTCGACGGCGAACTTGGCCCAGTTCAGCTGCTCGGTGCCGATCGAGCCGGCGTCGCCGGTGATCGGCGCCATGACCCCGATCTCGCCGGAGCAGTCCGCGGCCGTACCGCCGCCGCCCGTCTCGGTGGTCGCCTCGGTCGTCGTATCGCCGGCCTCCTCGTCGTCGCCCCCGCAGCCGGTGGCGAGCAGGCTGAGGGCGAGCACGAGTGCGAGTAGTAGAGCTCTCTTCATGGGAAGACCCTTTCCTTTTGAAAGCGCGCTTTTCTCGACCCATGCCCGGTTCGCGGCCCCACCTAACGACTGCGGCCGCCCCCGCCTTGGAAGGCACAGGGGGCGGCCGCAGCAGCAGAACGTGGTTGGGGATAGAGAGCTAGCCGACCAGGACTTTCTTCCCGCCGGCGCCGAGCTTGAAGATGTAGAACTTCGAGCCCTTCACGTCACCGCGGTTCGTGAACTGGAGCTTCGCGCCGAGCACGGTCTTCGCGATCGACGTCTTCTTCAGGTTCGCCTGCACTTCGGCCCGCGTGACGTCGCCGTCTGCGCACGCCTTCTCGATCGCGAGGATGGTGGCCTGCGTGGCCACGTAGCTCGGAGGACCGAAGTTCGAGACGAACTTCGCGCGGTAACCGCGGATGAAGGCAGCGTTGCCCTTGATCCCGCGGATGTCCGGCGCGAACGCCGAGACGTACGAGCCCTGGATCTTGAAGTCGCCCGAGTCGAGGCCGTCGGAGCCGAAGATGATTGCGTCCTTCCCCTGCTCCTTCATCTGCTGCCCGAAGATCTGGGCGTTTGCCGCGATCTGCCAGGGGAGGAAGACCACGTCGACGTCATCGTCGATCCTCGAGACGAGAGCCGAGAAGTCGGTCACCTTCTGGTTGACGGACGTCCGCTCGACCTTGACCTTGCCGGCCCGCAGGTTCGCCTGGACGCCGCTCGCCAGCGGCCGCGAGTAGGCGGTCTGGTCGTCGACGATGAAGACGCTCTTGGCCTTCAGCGTGATCCGGATGTAGCGCGCGATCGTCGGCGACTGCACCGAGTCGTTCGGCACCACGCGGAAGAAGCTCGGGATCGAGCCGTTCGTCAGTGCGGTGGCCGTGGCCGAGCCGGAGATGAACGGCAGCCGGGCCGCCTTCTTGAAGATCGGCGCGACGGCGAGCACTTCCTGGCTGCCGGCCGGTCCGACGACGGCGACCATGTTCGAGTCGGCGTGGAACCTCGCGCCGACGGTCGAGGCCTGGGCCGGATCGAGCTGGGTGTCGCCCTCGACGAGGGTGATGTTGCCCTTGCCGAGCTTCCGGACCGCGTACTTGGCGAAGCCGAGCTGCTCCTTGCCGATGAACGCGGCGTCGCCTGTGATCGGCCCCATGAAGCCGATCCTGGCGTTGTCGCAGTCGACGCTCGGAGCGGCGACCGCTGCGGAGCCGTCGGGACGTGCGAACGCGGACGCCACGACCGCGAGCGAGACGATGCCGAGCACGGCGAGCGCGCCGACAGCCTTCCTGGTGATTCCGTGCATTCCATGCCCTCCTGTTGGATGTACTCGTACTAGGACGTCGGGATCGCGACGGTGTTGTCGCCTGCGTCCTGATAGGCCCGAGACGCCGGATCGCCGGACGGGTGGAAGACGCCGAGGATGCGCATCACGCCCGGCCCCGAGTTCTCGATGCAGTGCACCTGCTCCGGCAGCAAGTGGAAGCACGAGCCGGGCCCGAGCGGGGTCGACTCGCCGTCCGAATGAGCGAAGCCGTTGCCTTCGACGATGTAGCCGACCTCGTCGTAGGTGTGGCTGTGATCGGGCGCGCGGCACGGCTGCACGACCCCGAGGAACTGGGTCGCGTCGACGCAGCCCGCGTCCTGATTGACGAGGTAGCGGAACGTGCGTTTGTCGTCGGCGCGCAGCTCCGGCTGCTCGTCGAAGCGGACGAGCACCCGCCGCTCCTCCGGCGGGTCCGGGTCGGCCGGCACGGAGACCGCGACCAGCACGAGCTCGTCGGCACCATCGTGCTCCACGCGCCAGCGCTCACCGGAGCGAACGTACGCCGCCGTGTCGGGCTCGAGCCCGTGGGCCTCCCCGTCCACATCGAGCGTGCCCGAGCCCGAGACGACGTAGAGCAGCTCGTCCCGGCCGTCCTCCCCTCGCGCGTGCGAGCGGCCAGGCCCGAAGCGGAGCACCCGCTGTTCGAGCAGCTCGGAGCCGGAAGACCGGCCCATGGTCGTCTTCTCGAGCACGGTGTCGCCCTCGGCGCGCCGTCCGTCGACGTCGGCCTCGGCGACCACGAATCGGTGCCGCATTCGTCAATCGAACCGCGTCCCGCCTGTCATGTCAAACGCGGGCGCACGCCCTGACTAGACTCGGGCGCGTGAACGTCGTCGAAGCGATCGACCTCCGCCGCACCTACAAGACCACCACCGGGACGATCCGGCGGCGCTCGCTCGAGGTCGAAGCGGTGCGTGGAGTCAGCTTCGAGATCGCCGAGGGCGAGCTCTTCGGGCTGCTCGGACCGAACGGCGCCGGCAAGACGACGACGATCAAGATGCTGATCACGCTGCTGATCCCCACCTCGGGCTCGGCCCGCGTGCTCGGGCACGACGTCGTCGAGGACGCGCGCTGGGTGCGGAAGCACATCGGCTACGTCTTCGGCGGCGACCGCGGGCTCTACGAGCGGCTGTCCGCGCTCGACAACCTGCGCTACTTCGCCGAGCTGTACGCCGTCGAGCCGCGCGGCCAGCGCGCGCGCATCGACGAGCTGCTCGAGCTCGTCGGGCTGAAGGGGCGCGAGAAGGAGCGGGTCGAGGGCTACTCGCGCGGCATGCGCCAGCGGCTGCACATCGCCCGCGGGCTCCTGCACGACCCGCCGGTCGTCTTCCTCGACGAGCCCACGATCGGCGTCGACCCGGTGGGCGCGCGCGAGCTGCGCGCGACGATCGCCTCGCTGACGGCGTCCGGAAAGACGGTGCTCCTGACCACGCACTACATGTTCGAGGCCGACGCGCTCTGCGACCGGATCGCGGTGATCGCGAACGGGGAGATCGTCGCGCAGGGCACGCCGGGCGAGTTGAAGGCCGGCGTCGCCGACGGCAGCGTCGTCGAGGTGGAGCTCTTCGGCGTCGAGGAGGACTCGGTCGAGCGGGTGCGCGCGCTCGACGGCGTCCGCACCGTGACGCTCGAGGACCGCGAGCAGAAGCAGCTCCTGATCGTGCAGACGGCGCCGGGGCTCGAACTGACGCACGCGATCCTCTCGCAACTGAACGGCGCCTCGATCGGCCGCGTCTCCTCGCGCGAGCCGACGCTCGAAGACGCGTACGTCCAGCTCGTCACCGCTGCGTGAGAGGGCTCCGCCTGCTCTGGCTGGGCTGGAAGCTCCAGTTCAAGATGCTGTCGCAGTCCTGGTTCGACGGCTTCCTCGGCGTCCTCTGGCCGCTCTTCTTCGCGACCGTCGCGTTCTTCATGTTCCGTGCGGGCGCGGGCGGCGAGACGCTCGTGTTCGCATCGATCGGCGCGGCCGTGATGGGGATCTGGTCCGCAACGGCGACGACCGCCGGAGCCGCCATGCAGCGCGAGCGGTGGCACGGGACGCTCGAGCTCCTCGTCTGCGCGCCGGCGCATTTCGCGTTCGTCCTCCTGCCGATCACGATCGCCATGTCGACGATCGGCCTCTACTCCATGATCGCGACGCTCGCCTGGGGCCGGATCGCGTTCGGGATCGAGGTGCCGCTCGAGCACCCGTTCGCGTTCGCCGTCGCGCTCGTGGTCACCGTGGCCTCCATCGGCGCGCTCGGGTTCCTGCTCGCTGTCTCGTTCGTCCGCTACCGCACGGCGTGGGCGCTGGGGAACATGCTCGAGTACCCGGTCTGGCTCGTCTCGGGGTTCCTCGTGCCGCTCTCGCTCTTCCCCGGGTGGGTGCGCCCGATCTCGTGGGTGCTCGCCCCGACCTGGGGGGTGGACGCGATCCGCGAGGCCGCGATGGGCGGCGCGCCGTGGGGCTCGATCGCACTCTGCGTCGTCCTCGGCGCCGCGTACGTCACGGCCGGCGCGCTCGTGCTCGAGCGGGCGCTCCGGGCCGCGCGCCGCGACGGCTCGCTCGCGCTCGCGTGACCTCGTACATTCGGATCTTCTTCCTCGGAGGGCTGATCAGCTTCCGCGCCCTCTTCTCGTTCCTGCGCCCCGAGATCTACGTCCCGAGCATGCTCGTGGCGCCGATCTTCCAGATCCTGCTCTTCGTCTACATCGGCCGTAGCGCGGGACTGGAGTCGGACGAGTTCTACGTGATCGGCAACGCGATCCAGTACGCGGCGATCCCGTGTCTCTTCGCGATGACGTTCACGATCGGCGGCGAGCGCTTCCAGCACACGCTCGGTTACCTGCTCGTGACACCCGCGCCACGCCTGCCGCTGTTCCTCGGCCGCGCGCTGCCGGTCGTCGTGAACGGGTTCCTGGTCGGCTGCTTCGCGCTCGCGGTCGGCGGGCTCATCGTGGGCGTCGAGCTGCCGGCGTCGGCGGTCGCCCCGATCGCGCTGACGATGTTCGTGAGCGCGTTCAGCTGCACCGGTTTCGGCCTGCTGGGAGCCGGTATCGGCCTGCTGGTGCGCGAGCAGGCCGTCCTCGCGAACGTCCTCTTCGGTTTGCTGCTCGTGTTCACGGGCGCGAACGTGCCGATCGAGACGCTGCCCGGGTGGATGCAGGCCGTCTCGAACGTGCTGCCGTTCACGCACGGGATCGAAGCGGCGCGGAGGCTCGCCGACGGCGCCTCCCTCGACGACGTCAGTGGGCTGCTCGCGACCGAGCTGCTGATCGGCGTCGTCTACGCGGCGCTGGGCTACGGGGCCATTCGCGGCGCGGAGTGGCTGAGTCGCCGTTACGCGACGCTCGACCGCGCCTAGCAACGCTTGTTGGCGCAAGGTGGGCATCCGCGGAAGCGGATACACCGCGCGAAGACCCCTGAAGGGCCGCTTCGCGGCCGAAGGGCCGAGCGCCCGACAGCTAGATTTTCACCATGGTTCGCTTGCTCGCGATCGGCTGGCTCTTCCATCTGAAGAACCTGACCAACTCGCTCTTCTTCGTGCTGATCTCGGTGCTCCAGCCGGTGATCTTCGCCACCATCGCCTTCTTCATGTTCGACGCTGGCACCCGCTCCGGCGGGCTCCTCTACGCGGCACTCGGAGCCGGTCTGATGGGAATCTGGTCGTCGACGCTCTTCGGCTCGGGCGGCGCGATCCAGTGGCAGCGCTGGCAGGGCACGCTCGAGATCGTCGTCGCCGCGCCCGCGCGCTTCCTCTGGGTGATGCTGCCGCTGACCGTCTCGACCGCGTCGATCGGCCTCTACTCGATCGTCGCCACGCTCTTCTGGGGCCGCGTGTTCTTCGGCATGCCGCTCGACTTCGTGCACCCGTGGCTGTTCGCACTCGCCCTGCCCGTGACCGTGCTCAGCCTCGGCCTGCTCGGGCTCGTGCTCGCCTCAACGTTCGTGCTCTACCGGCAGGCGAGCGCCTTCTCGAACCTGCTCGAGTACCCGATCTGGCTCGTCACCGGCCTGCTCGTGCCGCTCTCGCTCCTGCCCGGCTGGGTCGAGCCGCTCTCGTGGGTGCTCGCGCCGACCTGGGGGATGGAGGCGGTACGGAACGCCGCGCTGGGCGGCGAGGTGTGGCCCGGGATCGGCATGTGCGTCCTGCTCGGCGTCATCTACCTCGCGCTCGGCTCGCTGCTGATGCAGAACTTCGAGCGGCTGGCGCGGCAGCGCGCGACGCTGTCCCTGACGTGACGGCACTGACGTGAGCCCCGCGCTGCGCGTCTTCTTCGTGGGCGGGCGGATCTCGTATCGCGCGCTCTTCAACTGGATCAGCCCCGGCATGTACGTGACGACCATGCTCGGCAGCCCGCTCTTCCAGATCCTCTTCTTCACCTACCTGGGGCGCTACGCGGGCAGCCAGGGGGACGACTTCTTCATCGTCGGGAACGCGGTGCAGGTGTCGGCGATGGCCGGGATCTACGGGATGGTGATGGGGATCGCCAACGAGCGCCAGTTCGGGACGCTCTCGCCGCTGCTCGCGACGCCGGCGAACCGCCTCGCGGTCTTCGCCGGCCGCGGGCTGCCCTTCATCGTCAACGGGCTCGCGGTATCGGCGTTCGGCTTCCTCTCCGCCTGGGCGCTGCTCGACTTCAGCCCGGATTCGTCCGTACTCCCCGCACTCGCCTTCGTCGTCACCGTCACCGTCGTCTCGTGCACCGCGCTGGGCGCGCTGATCGGCTCGATCGGCCTGCGCGCCCGCGACGTCTTCTTCGCCGCCAACCTCGTCTACTTCCTGATGCTGCTCTTCTGCGGCGTCAACGTCGACGTCACCGACCTGCCCGGCTGGATGGAGGCGATCGGCCGCGCGCTCCCGCTGACGCACGGGATCGAGGCCGCGCGGCGGGTCGTGGCGGGCGAGACGCTCGGTGACGTCGGCGGGCTCGTCGCGACCGAGGCGCTGATCGGCACGGTCTACGCCGTGGCGGCGTATGCGCTCTTCCGGCTCTTCGAGGCCGAGGGCCGGCGGCGTGCGTCGCTGGAGACGTATTAGGGTGCGGACGCGATGACGACCGAGCCCGACCAGACACCGGGCGACGACCTGGACGCCCTACTCGACCACCTGCTCGCCCACGCGGTCGAGCGGCTGGAGTCCGAAGGTGACTTCCACCCCTTCGCAGCGGCGATCGACGAGGACGGCGAGCTGCGCATGGTCGGGCTGGAGCCCGAGAGCGAGGACCCCTCGCCGCAGGAGATCGTCGACCAGCTCGTCGAGAGCCTCGCGGCCGCGGCGGAGCGGGGCGAGATCCGTGCGTCCGCGGTCTGCGCGAACGTGACGCTCCCCGGCGAGGGCGGCGAGGCCGAGGCCGCGGTCGTCCAGCTCGAGCATCGCGACGACGACCCCGTCGACATCGCGCTTCCGTACGAGCTGCACGGCGATCACATCCACACCGGCGAGCTCGTCGCCGGTGTGGGCAAGCACCGCGTGTTCGTAGAGCGGTCGTAAGAGCGCCGGGCCGCGAAGCGGCCCCTTCAGGGGTCTTGCCTTGGGCATGGCTCTACCATGCCCAAGCAGAACTTGACTTGGCGCGAGCGCGGGCTTTGCCCGTGCTCGCTTGCGGGCTAGCTAGAGCTCGAAGAGCTCGAAGTCCTTGCCGGTCACGTGGACGGCGACGTTGCGGATCGGCACAGGCCCGAGCGCGCCCGCGAAGGAGCCGCGGTGCGCGTGACCGTGCAGGACGAGATCCGGCCGGTGCGCGCCGATCGGCGCGGCGAGCCGGGAGGAGCCGAGGAACGCCCAGATCGTCTCGGGCTCCCCGACGAGCGTCTCCGGGATCGGCGCGTAGTGCAGCAGCACGATGCGCAGGTGGCAGCCCGAGATCGCCTCGAGCGCCGACTCGAGGCCCGCCACCTCGTCCGTCGTCTCGCGATAGACCTGGCGCAGGAGCGGCTCGCCGAAGTCGGGCAGCTCGGCGCCGGGGAACCCACCCACGAACCCCTTGGTCCCGGCGATGCCGACCTCGAGCCCGCTCACCTCGTGGATCGAGAAGCTGCGGCCGAGCACTGTGATTCCTGCGTCCTCCAGCACGGAAACAATCTCGTCGCCGCGATTCGCGTGGTAGTCGTGGTTGCCGAGGACGGCGACGACGGGGATCGCGAGGTCTCGGCAGGCATCCGCCAGCACCGCCGCTTGCTCGGGCTCGCCGTGGGTGGTCAGGTCGCCGGCGAGGAGGATCAGGTCGGCCTGCTCGGCGACCTTCCCGAACGCCTCGGTGATGTGCTTTCGCAGCGGCTCGGAGCAATGGATGTCGCCTGCTGCGGCAATGCGGACGGGGTTGCTCATCCCCTCCGTCTACCACCGCCGCGGCGCTTTGCAAACGACGAAACGGGTACGGGCGACGCGTGCCCTACACCCCGCCCGACAACTTCCCCGACCTGATCGAGGCGATGAAGGTCGCAGCCGCGGCCCTGCGAGACGCCGAGGTCCCCTACCTGCTCGGCGGCGGGCTCGCGGCCTGGGCGCGCGGCGGACCGCCCACCGAGCACGACGTCGACCTGTTCGTCAAGGAGGAGGACGCCGAACGGGCGCTCGCCGCACTCGTCGAGGCAGGGATGACGCCGGAGCGCCCGCCCGAGGGCTGGCTGGTGAAGGCCTGGCACGGTGAGACGCTGATCGACCTGATCTTCCACCCCGCGGGCGGTCCCGTGGGTCAGCAGCATTTCGACCGTGCCGAGGCCCTGGAGGTGATGGCGCAGCCGATGCTCGTCGCGTCACTCGACGACGTCGTCGCGACCAAGCTGCTGGCGATCAGCGAGCAGTCGCCCGACTTCTCGAGCGTGCTCGAGCTGGCGCGCTCGCTACGCGAGCAGATCGACTGGGACTTCGTCCGCGAGCGCACGGGCTCGTCACCGTTCGCGCGCGCCTTCTTCACCCTGATCGAGGAGCTGGGGATCGTCGAGCCCGCCGCGGCTTCGACCTAGAAGTAGAACCGCTTCCAGGCCTCCCACCAGGTGTCCGCCGTGACCGAGATCGTGCGGTCGTCCACGCGCTCGACGCCGTCGCGGAAGCGCAGGTCGTCCGCCGCCTTCGTGTGCTTGAACTCGACGCGGATCTCACACGGACTGCCCGGGCTCCACGGTGAAACGGCCTTCAGGTCGGACAGCGCCGCGCGCGCGCCCGCTTCGATCAGCTCGCGCGCACGCACCGGCGGAATCTGCCGCGCAGAGTTCGCGCCGAGGCCGCGCTTGACGGCGACCGTCGTGACGCCGTCGCCGAGCAGCTCCCGGCCCTCATCGCACGCGACGTCGTCGCCCGTCACGAGCAGGACCGGGCAGTCCCACGTGCCGCACAGCGCCGCGTGGATCCCGGTCTCGCCGACGAGCGTGCCGTTGAAGGAGAGGTTGTAGTAGTCCATCCCGGAGACGGTGTGGTTCATCCCGCCCCTGCGCTGCCCGGCCCTCGCGTGCATGCCCACGAGGAGCGTCGCGTCGCAGCCCTCCTCCAGGAACTCCGTGTACTCCGTCCAGTTGTCCTGCACGACCCATTCGCAGGCCGGGTCGAGCAGATCGGGCACGAGCGAGTTGAACGACCACTCCTTGCCGGCGCCGTGGCAGTCCATCACGACGATCTCGGTCGCACCTGCCGCCTTCGCGCCCCGGACGGCCGCGTTGATCTCCTCGGTATAGAGCTTGCGGCCCTCGTCGTACATCGGCGCGCCGCCGGCGGTCTGCGCTCCTCTGACGATCCCGGAGACGCCCTCCATGTCGGTGATGATGTGCACGCGCACGGGCCGCGACGTTATCGCATGCGGAGCGGGACGTCCTCGTCGGTCGGGAGCCAATGGCCGAGGATGCCGGTGCCGCCGCCGAGGAGCTGCCGCCTCACGGGGTCGACGCGCTCGAGCAGGTCGCTGTCGACTCCGAGATCGTCCCGCGGCCGCACCCAGCGGTAGCTGTAGGCGACGAAGAGCGCCTTGCGCGTCACCTCCGAGATGTTGTCGCCGCGCGCATGCCAGAGCCGCCGATCGAAGACGACGGCGGTACCGCGCGGCACGAGCAGCGGCTCGGCGCCGGGTGGTCTCAGCGACCCGTCTGCAGGCCGGGCGAGTGTGTCGTGACGGTGGCTGCCCGGGAGCACCCAGAGCGGGCCCATGTCGGCGGCTTCGACGTCGGTGAGGAAGTAGCCGACCTTGAGCGAGAGCAGGGGTCGCGGCGACTCGAGCTCGACATTCTGTCGACCGCCGTCCTGGTGCCAGCGCCAGCGCGGCGGCTCGCGTGACGGCGGGTGAACGTCGAGGTGGCAGTGATAGACGTAGATGTCCCGGCCGAGCACGTCGGTCACGAGCGGGAACGCCGCCGGATGGTCGACGAGCTCGAGGAAGCGCTCGTCGAGCCCCAGAAAGCCGAGCTCGTGCAGCGCGCCTGGTGGCCGCGAGCGCATGACGCCGTCGACGGCGTCCACGAGCTCGGCGGTCTCGTCGAACGAGAGCGCGCCCTCCAGCACCACGAGCCCTTGCGTCTCCAACTCGGTGCGAAGATCGGTTCCGAGAGCGCTCACGCCGGTAACTACGCACCGCGGTCGCGTTGAGGTCCGTGGCGTAGGCTCCGCGGATGCAGACCGGCCTCGAAGACAAGGGCGTCCTCGTCACGGGCGCGTCGGGCGGGATCGGGGCGGCGTGCGCGCGGGCGTTCGCGGCCGAGGGCGCTCGCGTCGTCGTCCACTTCCACCGCGGCGAGGAGCGCGCGCGGAACGTCGCGGCCGAGCTCGGCGGGGCTGCGGTCATCGGAGCCGATCTCACCGACGAGCGCGAGACCGAACGCCTCTTCGCGGCAGCGCGCGAGGAGCTCGGCCGGATCGACGTGTGCGCCGCCGTCGCCGGGGTCTGGCCATCGGAGGATGTGCCGGTGTGGCAGCTGCCGCTCGAGCGGTGGGAGCTGACCCTGCGCCAGAACCTCACCTCCTCCTTCCTGACCGCGCGCGGCTTCCTGCGCGAGGTCGAGCGCAACGGGGCCGGCTCCCTCGTCCTCGTCGGCTCCACGGCAGGAATCGTCGGGGAGGCGGGCCATGCCGACTACGCGGCGGCGAAGTCGGCCATCCAGGGCGGGCTGCTGCTGAGCCTGAAGAACGAGATCGTGCGCGTGGCGCCGCGCGGACGGGTGAATGCCGTCGCGCCGGGCTGGACGGAGTCGCCGATGACGCGTGGCCACGTCGATCCGGAATCCGTACGACGCGTCTCGCGGACGATGGCGCTGCGCAAGGTGGCCCGGCCGGTGGACGTGGCGCGGCAGGTCGTCGTGCTCGCCTCGGACGAGCTCTCGGGCCACGTCACCGGCCAGGTCGTCACCGTCGCGGGTGGCCTTGAGGGCCGCGTCCTGCACGAGCACTGACCCGGAACGCGAAAGCGGCGACCCGAGGATCGCCGCTTCAGGCTCCGCCAGGCCGCAGGATGATTGCCGTCAGTCCCCGACGAGGAAGAGTCAGTCGCCGTATCGGCAGCGACGGCCCCGACCTTGAGGGGGTGACGAGCCGGCGCCGGTGAGCGAACCCGGGAGCGAAGCGACCCTTCAGGGGTCTTCGCGCGCTGAGGCATCCGCTTCTGCGGGTGCCTCAGCTTGCGCCGACTAGAAATGAGGACGGGGCCCGCCGCCTGGGCCCCGTCCGGATTGGCTTCCCATTCGGAAGCCGGTTCTTCTTCCGTGCGGCCCGCCGCCGGGGCGCTCGGAAGATGTCCTGAGTATCGCGCCAGTCCCTCCACCGGGAATCACCCGTCTGCGGTTGACTCGTCCCTCGATCGGAGTTGACTCCCAGGCTTCACCTACAGTCACCGGCATGTCCAGCCCGCTTCCTCGACCGCCTCAACTCGGGCACGCCGCTCGTGGGCGACGGCGGCATGGGCGCGCTCATCTCGGGTGCCGTCGCGCGCCTGCGCTGCCCTGAGGAGGCCAACCTGCGCGCCCCGGACAGCGTCGTCGCGCTGCACGCGAGCTTCATCCGCGCCGGCGCCGACCTGATCGAGACGAACACGTTCGGCGCCAACCGGCGCAAGCTCGCGGGCTTCTACCTCGAGGACGAGTTCGAGCGGATCAACTCGACCGCCGTGCGGCTGGCCCGCGAGGCCCGCGAGGTCGCCGGCCGCGAGGTCTTCATCGCCGGTGCGATTGGCCCGCTCGGCGAGGTGGAGAACTTCGACTCCGCCGAGGCAGCGCCGCTCGTCGCGGAGCAGGCCCAGCTGCTGGAGGGGCGCGGCGTCGACCTGCTGATGCTGGAGACCTTCTACGACCTGGACGAGCTCCTTGCGGCCGTCGAGGCCGTGCGCTCCGTCTCGCAGCTGCCGCTCGTGGCGCTGATGACCTTCGACGCGGACGGCCAGACACTCGGCGGCGTCCCGGCACGCGACGCCGCTGAACGGCTCGCCCCGCTCGGCCTCGCCGCGATCGGCGCGAACCACAGTGCCGGCCCGGCCGCGGCCCTGAACGCCTTGGCCGAGATGCAGACCGACGGAGTCGTGCTCGCCGCGCTCCCGAACGTGGGCCTCGCCAGCCTGGCCGGCTCGCGGGTGATCTTCCCGCACGCGACGCCCGACTACTTCGCCGAGTTCGCAGCGCAGGCGCGCCGGCTCGGTGCTGGTCTGATCGGCGGCTGCTGCGGCACGACGCCCGCCCAGATCGCTGCGATCCGAGGCGCGGTCGACGAGGGTCGGGCGCCATCGGCGCCGCTCGTCGTCCGCGAGCGCGAGCTGCTCGCCGCGAGCGACGATCTCCCCGAAGAGACCGTGCTCGCACGCATGCTGCGCGAGGGCGAGTTCGTGATCTCCGTACAGCTCGACCCGCCGCTCGGCGCGAACAACGGCGCGCTCCTCGAGGTCTCGCGCGTCCTGAAGGAGACCGGCAAGGCGCACTTCGTCGACGTGAACGACAACCCGCGCGCGCGGGCGCGGATGAGCGGCGTGATGGCGTCGGTCGCAATCGAGCGCGCGTGCGGGATCGAGACGATTCCGCACCTGACACCGCGCGATATGGCCATCGCGGGGCTGGAGTCACTGCTCCTGGGTGCGCACGCCGAGGGCGTGCGCAACGTCCTCGCCGTCACCGGGGATCCGCCGGAGGAGGGCGACTACCCCGGCGCGCGCGGCGTCTACGAGGTGGATGCAATTGGGCTCACGCGGCTGATCGCCAGCCTGAACCGGGGCGAGGACTACCACGGCCGCTCGATCGACGCCCCCACCTCGTTCTTCACCGGCGTCGCCGTCAATCCCTCAGCGGACGACCTCGACGTCGAGCTGCATCGCTTCGAGCAGAAGCTGGTCGCAGGCGCCCAGTTCGCGATGACGCAGATCCTCTACGACTTCGCCTACCTCGACGCCTTTCTCGCCCACTTCGGCGGCCGCTCGCCGATCCCGCTGCTCGTCGGGATCTGGCCGCTGCGCAGCCACCAGCTCGCCGTGCGCGTGCACAACGAAGTCCCGGGCATCGTCGTCCCCGACGTCGTCCAGCACCGCCTCCGCGACGCGGGGTCGTCCGCCGCGGAGGTCGGCACGGGAATCGCGCGCGACCTGCTCGCGGAGGCCCGCGAGAAGGCGGCGGGGGTTTACGTCGTGGCGCCGTTCAAGCAGCCGCTCGGCATCCTCGACCTGCTCTAGCTCTGCCACGCAAGAGCGCGATCCGCGGAAGCGGATCGCGCTCGCGCAAAGATCCCTGAAGGGCCGCTTCGCGGCCCACCAGTCCATTCGACGAGCGGCTAGCGGACGCAGGGGCCGGTCGGAACCGCGGCTGTTCCGGCCTGCGCGAGCGCGGCCCGGACGATCCCCGAGGGAACGCCGTAGCCGGCCGGCGAGCCGATCCGCGCGGCGAAGATCGTGGTCCGGACGCGGCCGGCCGAGTCGACGGCAGGCCCGCCGGAGTTGCCGCTGCGGACGAGGCCGCGTAGCGTCGTGATCTCGCGCGAGATCGGCCCGCGTCCGTAGGCGTCGTCGGTCAGCACGTTCCCCGTCTGGCCGATCCGCGCCGGTTCGGCCGTGAAGGGGCCGTTCTCCGGAAAGCCGAGGATCGCCACGGCGATCCCCTCTTCGGGCTCCACGAGCGGCAGCGCCCGGCCGCCCAGCCCGGGAACCCGCAGCACCGCGACGTCGTTCTTGGCGTCGAACGAGACGACGCGCGCCGCGCGCGTGCCTCCGTTGCCGCGGCCGACGCGCGTGTCTTTCATGCCGGCGACGACATGCGCGTTCGTGACGACAATGTTGGGGCGCGCGATCCAGCCCGAGCCGGAGATGCCGAGCCCGCAGGCGGTACCCGTGACGCGCAGCACGCTGGCGCGCGCGCGGCGGACGCCGGGGTTCGCCGGCAGCGCGGGGTCGGGTGGGGCGACCCGCGCCTGGGGTCCCGCGATCTGCGCGAACGGGTCGACGCGCGCGATCGCGTCGAGCAGCCGTCCCGGCGGCACGCGCTCGTTGATCTCGCCGAGAATGCGCGAGCGCTGCACCTCCTCGCGCAGCCGCACCTGTCCGGGCACGTGCAGGGCCACAGCGCCCGCGACCCAGACGAGGGCGATCCCCGTGGCCGCGCCGAGCATGATCCCGCCGAGCGAGTCGACCAGGCGGAGCGGCGGCAACGCGAGCAGGCTCGTCCGGATCGTCGCGCCTGCCATCCCGCCCACGCTCTGGAGCAGCCCGGCGAGCAGGACGGCTCCGGCCAGCGCGACGAGCGGGGTGTAGGCCGACTCGCTGCCGGACAAAAACTCCGGCGCGACCTTGGCGCCCAGGTACGCGCCGACGACGATCCCGGCGAGCGAGAGCGCCCCCGCGACGAGCCCCCGCCGGAAGCCGTTGAGCGCCGCCAGCGCGATCACACCGGCGGCGATCCAGTCGAGTGTCGTCACCGTCCCACCCTACAAACGGCATCCGACAGGCTCAGGCTAGAATGCCCCGGCCCTGGGGGCGTAGTTCAGTTGGTTAGAACGCCGGCCTGTCACGCCGGAGGTCGCGGGTTCGAGTCCCGTCGCTCCCGTGTTTCTCTCGTATAAGACCCTGCACATCAACTTATTTTGTTGCCTGTCCAGGCGCTAACGACCGCCGGCTTCCGTCTCATCCCTGCGCACATCCCGCAACGGGAATCCCCGCAGAGAGCCGCCTGTGGCCGGTGATTCCCGCAAGCAGGACGCCCGGTCAAGGTGACCGGCGGTCGAACATGGTGTCATGGAAGACCCCGCGCACGGACGCCCGAGACCCGACGTCGAGCGTGCGGCGCCGATTGTCGTGGGCTGCGATTGATTCCGCCTCGCGCTGGGATCTCTACTCGTTGATGGACGAGCAGTCAAACGCTCAATAGAAAGGACGGATTCGAATGACCGAAGTGCTCGAGGCACGACAGCACCCCGACTGGGACAGGTTCCAGGCGGGGACGGACCGCGAGATTCCGGTCGTCGTGCTCGAGCGCAGACGCGCCGCCGCACACGACACACGATTCGCGGAGGCACACGGATGACAACCGCCGCAGGGCGAGACCTCACCGCTCTGGCCGAAAGGGCGGACGCTCTTCGCCGCCTACACATGGATCCGCGACCGCTGGTCCTGCCCAACGCGTGGGACGTCGCGAGCGCGCGGTTGGTGATGAAGGCCGGATTCCCCATCGTTGCCACCTCGAGCGGCGCGATCGCCGCGACCCTCGGATACGAGGACAGCGATTCGATGCCGGTGGACGACGCGTTCGGCGTCATCGCCCGGATCACGCGGAGCGTGTCGGTCCCTGTCACGGCCGACGTCGAGGCCGGCTATGGGCTCGCGCCTGAAGACTTGATCGAACGACTCCTGGAGGCGGGAGCCGTGGGCTGCAACCTCGAGGACACCGACCATCACGGCGCTGCCGGCCTTGTTGAGGCCGACGAGAACGCCGAACGCCTACGCGCCGTCCGTCACGCCGCGACTGAGGCCGGCGTCGACATCGTCCTCAACGCGCGGATCGACGTGCTGCGCCGCGAAGGCGATCGCCGCGAGCTGTTCGAGGAGGCCATGCGACGCGCGCGTCTCTACCTTCAGGCGGGGGCCGATTGCGTGTTCCCCATCCGGCTCACGGACGACGAGCTGATCGGTGAGTTCGTCCGGCGGGTCGAGGGCCCGGTCAACGTCGTAGGGGCGGGCGCTCCCCCGCTCGCGCGTCTGGCCGAGCTCGGTGTCGCCAGGGTCAGTTTCGCGGGGTTCCTCATGAACCAGCTCTACGGCGCTCATGAGGCAAAGCTGTCCGAGATCGCGGCAGAGGCTGCCGCGATCGCCTGACCGCACGCGCTCCCACCGCGGCAAGCGATGGATTTCGCCGCCTCGTTGGATCTCTACAAGAAACGAGAAGGAGGATCAGTCATGAGTAGCAGTACGACAATCGGCAAGATCGGAAGTCGCGAAGAGTGGCTGGCGGCACGCGAGAGGCTGCTCGAGCGCGAGAAGGAGCACACACGGCTGGGTGACGACCTCGCCCGCGAGCGGCGTGAGCTGCCGTGGGTGCAGGTCGAGAAGGAGTACCGCTTCGACACGGACGATGGCGAGAAGGCGCTCATCGAGCTGTTCGACGGGCGAACCCAGCTGCTCGTCTACCACTTCATGTTCGGCCCGAGCTACGAGGCCGGCTGCCCCGTGAACTCGTCGATCGCCGACGCCGTCAACGGTGTGCTGCCGCACCTGCACGCGCGGGACGCGACGTTGCTCCTCGTCTCACAAGCACCGCTGGAGAAGCTGCAGGCCTACAAGCGCCGCATGGGTTGGAGCTTTCCCTGGGTCTCCTCCGCGCCCACCGACTTCAACTTCGACCTCGGCTTCTCGCACACCGAGAGACAGGCCCGCGAGGCTGTCGCCCAGATGACGCCGACCGGTCGGGAGGCATTCCGATCGGGCTCCTCGACCGGCCTCCCGCCGATCGTCGAGCACAACGCCCGCTCGTCGGGCACCGACGTCGTCGGTTACCTCACCGAGAGCCCCGGCTTCAGTACGTTCGTGCACGACGACGGTGCCGTCTACCACACGTACTCGACGACGTGGCGCGGATTGGAGTTTCTCATGGGCTACTACCCGATCCTCGACCACGCACCCAAGGGCCGCGACGAGGGCGAGGCCTGGCAGCTCTGGCTCCGCCGACACGACGAGTACGAGAGCAACTGACGACTGCGACAGGAGGCGACTGATGTGAGCGCGAACCAGATACCGCCGCGACCAGTCGTGCATCTCGAGCTCCACACGCCCGATCAGGTGCGGGCAAGCGCCTTCTACGCAGAGCTGCTGTACTGGCGCCCGGAGGTGGTACGAGCCGCAGCCGGCTCCTACCTGGCGCTCGACACGGGTGCGCACCTGGGCGGCGGGGTCGTCGAATGCTGCACGCGGCGGCCGCTCTGGCTCCCCTACGTCGAGGTCGACCGGGTCGACCGGTCAACCGAGCGTGCCCGCGAGCTCGGAGCGATCGTGCTGCTCGAACCGCGGGAGGGGCCGTCGGGCTGGCGCAGCGTCGTCTCCAGCCCACAAGCAGGGGAGGTCGCGCTCTGGGCGCCGAGGCGATGAGCGACGAGCGCCAGCTGCTCGAAGCTGCACAGGCAGGCGACGAGAAGGCCTTCGCGCTCCTCGTCGGGCCTTACCAGGCCCAGCTTCGCGCGCACTGCTACCGGATGCTCGGCTCACTCACCGACGCCGACGACGCGCTGCAGGAGACGATGCTCCGCGCCTGGAGCGGACTCGCCCGCTTCGAGAGTCGAAGCTCGCTTCGCTCCTGGCTCTATCGGATCGCCACCAACGCCGGCCTGCGCATGATCGAGAAGCGGCCCAAGCGCGTGCTCCCGATCGACTACGGCCCGGCGGCCGATCCACACGTGGCCTTCGACGAGCCGCTCACCGAGTCGATCTGGCTGGAGCCCTACCCCGACGCGGAGCTCGGAGTCGACGCCGCGTTGCTTGGCCCGGACGCGCGCTACGAACAGCGCGAGAGCATCGAGCTCGCCTTCGCCGCCGCGTTCCAGCACCTCCCTGCGCGGCAACGTGCCGTCTTGATCCTCCGCGACGTGCTGGGCTTCTCGGCCCGGGAGACCGCCGAGGCGCTCGAGACCACGCCCGTCTCCGTCGACAGCGCGCTACAGAGAGCCCACAAGGCAGTCGAGGAGCGCGTCCCTGGCCAGACGCAGCAGGCGACGCTGCGCGCGCTCGGCGACACCGATCTACGCGAGCTCGTCAAACGCTTCGCCGATGCCTGGGAACGCAACGACGTCGATGCCGTCGTCGCGATGCTTGCCCACGACGCCCGCCTGACCATGCCACCGTGGCCGAGCTGGTACAGCGGCCGTGACGCCGTCGCGACCTTCCTCCACGGCTGGCCACTCTCCGCCCGCAAACGCTGGCGTCTCCTCCCGACCGGCGCCAACGGCCAACCCGCCGTCGCCGGCTACCTGTGGGACGAGCAAAGGGGCGTCTTCGGAGCGGAGAGCATCATCGTGCTCACCTTGCGTGCCGCGAGCATCGAGGAGATCACCGCCTTCCGCTCGCCCGAGCTCTTCCCCCTCTTCGACCTGCCCGAGCAACTCCCAACGTGAGCATGCTGAATCCCCACGAACTGGAGCGGAAACCACGAGCGACCTGTCCGGCAGGACCGCGATCGTCGTCAGTGCGAGTCGCGGCCTCGGCCGCGGGACCGCCACCGCCTTGACTCATCGGTCGCCGATGAGTTTCGGCCCCAGAAGGGATCTCAACTGCAGTGACGTCCATGGGGCTCGACCAACGGCTGATCGCCGCGGCGACGAGCGGCGACGCCGCCGCGTTCTCGGCGCTCGTCGAACGGCATCGCGCCGAGCTCCAGGTGCACGCCTACCGGATGCTCGGCTCGCTCGAGGACGCCCAGGACGCTGTGCAGGACGCCCTCCTCCGCGCCTGGCGTAGCCGCGCGACTTACGACGGGCGCTCGACGTTCCGAGCCTGGCTCTATCGGATCACGACCAACGCTTGCCTCAGGATCCTCGAGCGCAAGCCTCGGCGCCTCGTGCCCTACGAGGAGGGCCCTGCCGCCGAGCTGGGGACGCGCCCGTTGCCGCCGGCCGACCTCCCCTGGCTTCAGCCATACCCCGACCTCCTGCTCGACGAGGGCCCCGAGCCGGGTGACGCCGTCGTCGCGCGAGAGACGATCGAGCTCGCGTTTCTCGCGGCGATCCAGCATCTGCCGCCGCGCCAACGCGCGGTCCTGATCCTCCGCGACGCGCTCGACTGGTCCGCAGACGAGACCGCCGCGGTGCTCGAGATGAGCCTCGCCGCCGCGAACAGCGCGCTGCAGCGGGGGCGCGCGACGATGAAGGAGCAGCTCCCGGCGAGACGGCTCGAGTGGGCGACAGCCGCCGACGCCGAGGACGCCGAGCGGTCGCTTCTCCAGACGTACATGGAGGCGTTCGAGCGACACGACGACCGTCAGCTGGTCGCGCTCCTGCGCGAGGACGTGCGGCTGGCGATGCCGCCGCACCCGACCTGGTACAAGGGACGCGAGGCGGTGGCCGCGTTCCTTGCCGGCGTCCTGTTCGCGCCCGGCGCAGAAGCGCGTCGGCTCATGCTGACGCGCGCGAACAAGCAGCCGGCCTTTGGCATCTATCACGGCGTCGGCGCCGACGCGAGACCATCGTCGATCCACGTGCTCGGGATCGAGTCCGGCCTGGTAGCCGACATGCACTTCTTCCTCTACCCCGAGCTCTTCGCGGCCTTCGGTCTCCCCGACACGCTCGGATGACCGCGGACGAGAGCGCCGGCGACGCGCTCTTTCGCGATCCTCTCCCCGAGGGCTTCGCCAGGCGCGTCTTCCGAGTTGCTCCCGGGGACGAGCTCGGCTTGGAGCCGGGTCGCCTGCCCGACGCCATGTGGGTCGTCGAGCAGGGAGAGCTCGAGCTCGAGTGCCGGTCGGGGACGCGCAGGCGCTTCGGGCGCGGCTCGATGATCCCGATCGCACGGCTTCCGACAGCCCACCTCCGCAGCGTGGGCTCCGGCCCACTCGTCCTCGTCGCCGTCTCGCG